>CAWHWX010000010.1:0-18424 GCA_963833125.1 Candidatus Bathyarchaeota archaeon
CCCGTATAGGCCGATTAATCTCATAGTTCCGGGGCTTGTGGGTCATAGCAATACCTACGTTTGCTTAATCAAGGTCGGCGCACTTTTGAATTGCGGTACCGAACTCGTTGGAATATCAGAGCATGCCTAAAGGGGATTTACAAAGACAAAGGATTGATGGATGCTTAGAAGAATGAGCCCTAAACATCCAACTTCACTTGGTGCGAGGCTGTTGACTCCTCGGCAGAAACTGCAGTTTGCTCGGACCTCGTTCATGAAGAAGATTGGAGGACTACGATTTGATCCAAGAGATTTTGAGATCGTTCATTTGTCTATTCCTCTTCGAACCCTTGGGAAGGGTTTTGACAAGTTTCGTATCGTGCATATCAGTGACATTCACCTTGGTCAGTGGATGTCGCCGGAGCGGTTGGAAGGTGTTGTCGGTCTTGTCAATGAGCAGTCTCCTGATGTTGTGGCGATTACGGGGGACTTCGTTTCGTTTGCCGTCGACCAAGTTGCTAGCGACCTGGTAAAGTCGCTCTCTCAGTTGTGTGCCAAAATCGTCACTCTTGCAGTGTTGGGAAATCATGACCACTGGATGGGGGCGGAGAAGGTTCGTCGCATTCTACGTGAAAGTAGCATCGTCGACTTGAGCAACGACGTTTACACGCTGCATAGAGGAGAAGCCGTACTGCACTTTGCGGGTATCGATGATGTCATGGCTCAGGAGCATGACCTTGATCGAGTTTTGAAGAAGTTACCCTCTTCAGATCCGGTGGTGCTGCTTGTCCACGAACCCGACTTTGCTGATGTCGTTGCGGCGACTGGCCGTTTCGTGCTGCAACTCTCAGGGCACTCGCACGGCGGCCAATTTGTGCTGCCAAAGCTCGGAACTCCTATTCGTGGTCCTCACGCCAAGAAATATCCTCTGGGGAGATATCAGGTGGAGGATATGGTTTTGTATACGAACCGTGGGCTTGGGACGAACACCTTTTGGCTCCGGATTAACTGTCCTCCAGAGATTACAGTTCTGACGCTTCAGGCGGCACACTAGATGGACCGCGAGAGACGCCCAAGTCTACGCTCGGTCGCGCGTGTGATTGTTGTTTGGATAAGCGAAGCCGTAGCACTCGTACTCATGACACACTTCGTCCCAGGTCTGAGGTTTGATACTTGGGGAATCGGGATTCTAGTTGTAGGAGTGATCGCGCTGCTGAACGCGATCCTGTGGCCTATCTTGTCCAAGATTGCACTGCCCTTTCTTTTCTTCACGTTTGGGATAGGCGCTCTAGCCCTGAATGGTCTGATCGTATGGCTGTCAAGCCTAATCGTTCCTGGATTTCATGTTGAAGGTTGGGCTCTGATTCTAGTGCCCATCGTTATAGCAATAATTAACACGGCGGTATCAGGCGTCCTAACAGTTGACGACGACGCACGATATTTCAGCGCAGTCTTATTGCGACACGCAAAACGTTCCTCAAAGACCTCCGCGGCAACTAAACCTGGCGTCATCTTCTTGGAGATTGACGGTTGCTCTGAGTTTATCCTGCGTGAGGCCATGCGGAGAGGGTACATGCCGACGCTTGCAGGTTGGTTGAAGAGGGGCAGCCACAAGCTGCGTCAATGGGAAACCGACCTCTCCTCACAGACAGGTGCCTCCCAAGCAGGTATTCTGCACGGCAATAATAGCAATATGCCAGCGTTTCGCTGGGTCGAGAAGGAGAACGAAAACAAGATGATCGTGTCGAATGGCCCCTCTGACGCTCCATTGCTAGAGAAACGCATCTCAAACGGGAAGGGGCTACTAGCAACGAACGGAGCATCTCGCTCGAACCTCTTCTCCGGCGACGCCAAAGACGTGATCTTCACCTACAGTAAGTTCACGGATCCGAGAGCGTTCTACACGAAGGCGTGGTACTTCTTCTATTCGAATCCTTACAACTTTCCGCGAACTTTTTCTCTGTACTGCTGGGATATTCTCAGCGAGATTAGGAGTCAACTACGACATCGGATGGGAAACGTTCAGCCGAGAATACACCGCGGCCCAGTTTACCTAGCGATGCGCGCGACAACGAACGTGTTCATGCGAGAGATAACAACGTACACGATCGTAGGCGACATCATAGCCGGCCAAGTGGACACACTCTACGCCACCTACATGGGCTATGATGAAATTGCGCATCACAACGGCGTGGCCGATCATGACGCTTTTCTCGCATTGAAACAACTAGACAGGCATTTCGTGCGTTTGGAGAAAGCGGCGGAGTTCTCTTCACGAAAATACGAGTTTGTAATCTTGTCAGATCATGGCCAAAGCAACGGCGCCCCATTCAGGCAACGTTACGGATTAAACCTGAAGGATCTTGTCCAGCGACTTTTGCCAGAAACATTCACAATACACAGCCACCTTGATACGAACCAAGATCACTTTGGTCATATCGTGACCGCACCAATTGAGAATGGGCAGAGAGTTTTTCGTGAAGGAGGAAAGCGACTGACAAAGAGGGTCAAAGGAAGGCTATTCAAGGATATCGCAGAGCATCGTCCTAGTGAAACACTGGACGAGAAAAAACCGTCGAAGAACGCTCCTGTTATTGTGCTCGCGTCCGGTAATCTAGGCCTCGTATATTTCACCCAATTGAAAGAACGCATGACATATGAACAATTGAACGAAGCCTTCCCAGACCTCATTCCGGGGCTAGCAAAACACGAAGGCATCGGCTTCATCCTCGTACGATCTGAAAAATACGGTCCGTTGGCAATCGGAGCCAAGGGCATATACCACTTGGCCGATGATAGTGTTGAAGGAGAGAATCCTCTAGCAGATTTCGGTCCCCACGCTGCAGCTCACATCCGCCGAACTGACAGCTTCAAGTATGCACCAGATATCCTGGTGAATAGCTTCTATGACCCTGAAAGTGATGAGGTGGCAGCTTTCGAGGAATTGGTCGGTAGCCACGGAGGATTAGGGGGCAATCAGTCTAAGCCTTTCTTAATGACTCCATCAGAATGGGATTTTGGTGCAACCGAAATCGTCGGAGCCGAGAACCTGCACAGGGTACTGAAGGTTCAGTTAGAGCATCACTGATTTGAAAGCCTACAAAGTAAAGTTAGTCCCGAATGGCTGCAACAGGAGTTGACCGTTTGGTGTCCATCAGCATCGCTTAGTCTACTGTGGCAGGTTTGCGGTCCAAAAGGAAGAATGTGCGATTAAGGTGATTGCTTAATCGTCACTTGGAAACTTACCTTTAAACTGACGCCCTAGCTTTTTCTTGCTTTTCGCGTGCGTTTCCTATCTTTTGTTCAATTTCGCCTTTGACCTGCATTCCTATGTTGCCCGTCAATTTGCCTTCTACTTCATGAAACTTACCCTTTACTTGCTGTTCTTTGCCATTCATAACTTCTTTCACCTTCTTGGTATCGATATGTGTATACATCTATATGTAAAGCTATCCTTCCTAATCCAGTTGATGCTAAGTATTTTAGTTAATCAGTTGTGTGGAAAACTCGTCCAAGGATTTGAACAAATCATGGACACCGCGAGACAGGACTTCAAAGCTGACTAAGAGTAATATTGCGCACACTTCGCCCTCCCTTCCCATCTCTCGAAAAGGATTATTAGGCGTAAATCAATCCACCATCCAGATCAAAATTGGACACAGGAAAGGTCCGTGGAGAACTGACAGGGCTTATGCAAGATATCGACAAACTCTTCGACTTGGTTGAACGAAGTCTCGGAGAATTCGGCAAGAACCAAGAATTCCAGCAAATCAAGGACAGCGCGAAACAGCACATCAAAGAAGTCATGAAAGCGATCTGAACCCCCCTGCTCTTTGAACTACCAGTCTCTGTTTTCAACGCCTACAATCTAATCTGAGAAAGAGGCCGAGCACCCGTATTGCTCGGTCTATTCGATTTAGTTTCTACGCTTGAGTATTAAGTGCGGATATCCATATCGACCGTACAAAGGCCTGATGTTTCCAAGTATGGGTAATCATGGGAACGATCGCTGTAGCTATCACCAAAGAGTCGAGATTGAAACAACGCTATTCGAAGTAGCCACTTGCTAGAACCCCGAACCAGAAGGGAACAAATGCTAACCCTGGACTATGGCACATCGCTCTGTCAAGTAGTCTCATTCCACCACAACTGGGCGGTCATGTAGATTTAACAATATATATACATAGCTTTATATCCGCAAAGCGACTATGATGCCTTGTAGATCGATATGAAACTAAGCAAGTATTTCGGTACAGAAAAGAGTAGATTTGAAAAACTGAAAGCTCATTTCTCTACTAAGAAGCAGAGTAAATTCGAGAAACTGACGGAGCGTATACGTAACATCTAGGTAGGTACGGGGAAACAAACATGCAAAAAATGATCGATGAAACTCAAGCAAAGCAAATCGCTCTCGAATTTGTAAAAACTAAGGAATTAGGCGCACAGACGGAAATAAAATCAGCAGAACGGCAAGACATCTGGGTAATGGAAACACAAACAAAAGAAACGAACGGAACCCAATACGCCAACGTCACCGTTTCCGGGACGGGCGAGGTCAGGGACTACGAGAAAACACGTTTTCAAAGTGGTTCCGTCACACAGAGAATTACGTCAAAGCTACGGAGCATATTCTCGCGCGGCAAGAAAGAGGAAACCAGCACGAAGCCGCGAGCACCTAACGAAAATTGAAGTAGAAGGAGGCGAAAACAAGAATGTCAATGTCATATTATCAGCCAGCAGCCCAATACTACTACTATCAACCCCCTGCCCAGTACTATCAACCACCCGCTGAGATGCGTTCCTATCAGCCAGCTACCCAGTCCTACTATCAGCCAGCTACCCAGTATTACTCCTATCAACCAGCTACCCAATATTACGCATATCAGCCCGGCCCTCAGATGTACTCGTATCAACCGCAAGCGTACAGGGTCCAGTGATAGCTCTCTAGGCATACTTTCACGCCTTCAAGAGCCCGTTTCCTTTTTTCAACAAACTAAGCGAATGGCCTTGGCAAATGTGCACGAATAGCACAAGTGTTGTCCAAGTTTCTCCGTGGTGACGTGATGGCTATCATTTTTGGCGTCCGACTTGTCCATGATACGAAGACCGACCATCAAGGTTCGGGCCTCGTTAGATAATCAGGAAAATTGGTTGTGCGGTTCCAGGTTCAAATTCAGTTGCACCACTAGGCCGCACACACACAACTGAAATTGAACTACGGTGATGTTTGGTAGCAAAGTTGGTTCAAAGCCAAAGCAGATAAACTTGGCAAGAGATGATCCACAGAAGACAACAAATTAGCGAGAAGTGATTACCGGTGGAAACAAGGCCAAAGGTTGGTGACACGGCACCTGATTTCGAAGGCCAAACGTCCAAAGACACACGGGTTCGTCTGAGAGATTACATTGGAAAGAGGAATGTTATACTTTACTTCTATCCGAAGGACGATACCAAAGGTTGCACTATCGAAGCCTGCAATTTCAGAGACAAGCTCCAACCCATAGCAGCTCTCTTGACAGAGGTTGTAGGCGTTAGCGTGGACACCATTGAATCTCACAAAAAGTTCGCCGAGAAGAACAGTCTGAACTTCCCGTTAATCAGCGACCATGACAAGCGGATTTCGAAGGCCTACGGAGTCTTAAGTGAAGACGGTTCACGTGCGAAAAGAATGACATTCATAATCGACAAGGAAGGCAAGGTTGCTAAGATTTTCACGAACGTTGACATCACAAAACACACGGATGATATCGTCATGGCACTCAAACTACTTCCGCAGAAGAAGACGAACTGAAGAAAAATCAAGGCATCCGTGAACTTCAACGTCGTCGTAAGGCTTGTATGTGCGGCACCACTAGACCCCCCCGGAAAACATTCCCGTATCCGTAACCAACCCGAAAATCGACTTTAGTCTTGCAAAGGATTCAGCAAGACTGGAACTTGTGGAACTCCCTTCCATTAGGCATAGTTAACATGAGCCGGCTCACAAGGGGAGGGACAAGATTTTGCAACCCAAAGAGGAGGGCATTGAAATCTTAGAATTTAAACGTGTCAATTCTTCGTTATTCTAAGAGTATTCTACGCGTATTCTACGTGTCAATAGCTAAGTTAGGTAGCGATGATCTCATTCTGAAACGAATGCAATAGTGAATTTTCTTGGCGAATTATCGCGAGATGATTAATAATAGAAGAGTAGTCGGGCATAAGAATGGTAAAGTAACGATTTTCGTTTCAGCCCTTCTGCTTCTCACGATATTCGTAGTCGCCGCCAGTAATCTCGCCGTGAACCCTGTTTCAGCAGCGACATCGCCGTCATTGGGGAATGCGAGCACCTTCGCGGTTCTAGGCGCAAGCGCAGTCTCCGACACTCCGCCTTCCTCGATAATAGGGAACGTCGGGTTGAGTCCAGCCTCTGGTACCTTTTATAGCGGATTAACGTGCCCAGAAGTGACTGGGACAATATATTCAGTCGACGCTGCTGGTCCTCCCTGTAGAGTGACAAACCCTGGTTTCCTGACTCTTGCCAAAAACGACGAAACCACCGCGTACAATAGTGCTTACCCAACCGTGTACAGGCTTCGGCTTCGGCGGTGGGAATAAGGTCCTGGATGGGTTAAGCCTCGTGCCAGGCGTCTATTGTGCGGATAGTTTTACGTTGTCGGGAACCCTCACTCTCAGTGGGTCAGGCGTCTGGATTTTCAGGTCAGCGTCCACCCTCACTACGTCAGGCGCCGCCAATGTTGTGAGCGGCGACCCATGTGACGTGTGGTGGCAGCTGGGCAGCTCTGCAACTCTCGGTACAGGCACTCAGTTGGCAGGAAACATTCTCGCTCTCACAAGCATCACGATGGCCACCGGCGCAACGTTGAATGGTCGAGCCCTGGTGCAAACTGGAGCGGTTACATTAGACACGAATCACGTAAATCTCGCTTGTTCCAGCGGCTTCACCTCGGTCGTCACTACGTTCACATTCACGAATGGCACGGGTATCACCACGGTTACTACAACCATTGTCTTTCCGATCATAATACCTGAGTACGAGTGGGGAGTGTTGTTGCTCCTAGTGTTCATGCTACCGGGTTACATATTACTCAAGAGAAGAACCCGCGACCACTAACCATACGACACCTTCAGCGAAGGCCCCGCCTCGACTCACTCTATTCACGTTCGTGCCGCGAATTAGTTGTCGAGTTCCCACGCAGCGGGAGTTTTCAGATAAACCGTTTTGAACTACGTCTGGATCTTCGTAAGGTAACTGATCTGAGTAACTGAGTTTGTGCATGAAGATTGCGAGCAATGGCAGGCCTATGGATATTCAGGGGGTATAATGCATAATCGTACCGAAATCGCCTACGGCCCAACAGTCATTGGCACCAATACAGTAAACAGACTGGAGAGTGTTATGTACCGGGTTTGTTGCGTTTTTCCATGATGAACCCGTCCAATGAATAATCGTACCTAACCTTCCTACGGCCCAACAGTCATAGGCACTAACGCAAAACACGGAGTTCAGAGGTTGGTCTGTTGGACTTGTTACAGCTTCCCATGATGAACCCGTCCAATGAATAATCGTACCCAACCAGCCAACAGCCCAACAGTCATAGGCACTAACGCAAAACACGGAGTTCAGAGGTTGGTCTGTTGGACTTGTTACAGCTTCCCATGATGAACCCGTCCACTGAATAATTGTACCCAATCCTCCCACAGCCCAACAGTCACTATCACCAACACAAAACACCGAGAAGAGAGCATAGCTGCTGATTGGGCTTGTTACGGTTTCCCATGATGAACCCGTCCAATGAATAATCGTACCTAACCCTCCTACAGCCCAACAGTCATAGGCACTAACACAAAACACGGAGAGGAGTTCTTCGTAAGTTGGGATGGTTGCGGTCGTCCACGCTGCTCCAGTAAACTGAATAATCGTGCCGTCACGACCTAAAGCCCAACAGTCACTATCACCAACACAAAACACCGAGAAGAGGCCATAGCTGCTGATTGAAGTTGGCAAAGGTGGTAAAGCGTTCCATGATGCACTATTCCACTGAATAATCCTACCGGGAAAAAGGCCTACAGCCCAGCAGTCACTAGCACTGACACAATAAACAGAGTCGAGGGTGTTGCGTACTGGACTTGTTACAATCGTCCATGATGTCAACGCTTGTTCGTTAGCCACTTGTTCGTTAGCTATTGGCAGGGTCAACGGCTCCCAGACCAATAGGAACACGAGCAAGAGTAAGAATAGCCCAACCCAAGCCGTTTCACACCTCACGAAATCAGATTTCATCTGCAATACCCAAACCGGACATAATGGAGCCCACTCAACCCAACTTAAGGCCTAACATGTTCATTTTTCATTAATCCGTTTGTGACCGCACACGCGATTGCTGGATTTCTGTCAATTATTACCGGAGACCGCTTCTTCGTTTGTGAAAGTTTCTAGGGGTTCTGTCTAAGAGATCTCAATTCTTCCGGTTCGTCCAAAGTACTACCTCTGAAAGTGCGAGGGAACATGAACTACCATTACGCATTGATGAATGATCAAACAAGGTTCGCATTGTTTAAGGGAACATTGTTGTTCCCACTCGAACTCTGAATCGAGAGCGAAGCAGTTTTATTAAGTTCAGTAACCGACCTCCGCGAATAGAGTGCCAAGTCTTGAGAAATGTGACAGCTGGGGTTGGAGTTACTGCTAGTCTTGTTCATGTTTCTCTTCATCTTGAAACCACTTGTTCATGCAAGTACTCCAATAGTGTTCGACTCATCTGCCGCCTCTGAGTGTACGAGTTGTAGCTCGTTGACATGGTCGCATACGGTAGGGTCGGGTATTAACGGGATTCTCATCGTAGCAGTCTCCGATACTAATAATGCTCCGGCAACTAGCGTCAAGTTTGGCGCTGCGTCACTCTCTCCCTTGGGCAGCCACTTTGCTGGGGGCGTTAATGTCGAGTTGTGGTCTCTTCTCAACCCGCCAAGCGGCGCTGCAACAATTACCGTCACGTTTAGCGTTACCATATCTTGCGTGATGGGGGGATCGGTCTCATACTTCAACGTCGCAGGCACAGGAACCGTTGTCTCAGCCGAAGGCTTTGGAACCGCTGCTTCGGTGACGGTGAGCAGTAGTAACACGGGTGACGTGGTTGTTGACAGGTTAGGAGTGCTCAACACTGTCACGGCGACTACGGTCTCTCCGATTGGTTCGGGTCAGACTCAACGGTGGAATTCAGGGCCAATCACTGATGGGCACGTTTTTTGTGTTGGCGCTGGAAGCGATGAACCAGATTCACCGCCAGTAACCACGACATGGTCAATTTCTCCAAGTTCCAGTTGGTCGTTGATTGCAGTCCTACTCACACCAGCCGCGACTATTGTTCCAGAATACTCATTGGGCATTCCGCTGCTAGTGATCCTCATGATTGTCGGGTATGGGTTAGTCAAACGCAAAGCCGTCTATTCCTGAGTTCGGTCACTTTTCCTCGCTCATGCATTCCATCTTGTTGTAGGTATATGAGCTCAGCATGGGATGTGCGGTATTCATGGTTGAAATCTCTAATTAACCTCAAAACTGGGGCGTATGGCGCCCCGTCGATTTGAATTAGGCCTAGAAGTCTGGCGGAAAAGGATTAACGGGATGTTTGCTGTTGCGTAAGGTGGCTAAATTGACACGGTTTAGGGATGAATCGTTATCTCTATGTATTGTTATCTATCAAGATAGTAAAGGAAGATAGAATTTGAAAAGTTTCGTAGTCGAATACGTTCGTGAAAGAGGAAACGCCGATGCATCAGAGGTCCTAGATGACTATATGCAGTACCTTAACTTCCGCGGATATGTAATGCGCCGCAACAACCGCAGCAAGGCTCAAACGGATCATGTAACCTCTAGCCAGAAGCCACTTGCGATTCATCTAGTAGACCAACCACTTCCGAACCAAGCATAGTTTGCGTCATTCGTTCCTACCATGAGGAGGCGCCTGCCCGGCAGCCTTACTCACCTGCTTTCAGAAGTGTTTCGGAATTTGAGTTCAGCGTTTCATTAGCCACAATGACCCGCCTGGCCCACTACGTTTAATTGATAAGTGGAAATCAGATGTGGTCGATTTCGTCGGACCGATTCTTTATCCTACTTTGCAAGGGCTTTTCGACCAAAACCTTTCCTCCGGGCTTGCTTGGTACTGGAAAGGAGATTTCGTTAAAGATGGAACGTATCACAAAATGGGGCGACGACGTTCTGCGAAGCCTCGCATCCATATTCTGCAGGAGGGTCGTATGTAAATTTCATGATGAAAGATGGACGAAGTCGAGTAGAGGCAAGCTATGGAGATAATTACAAGCGCCTATCCAAAATCGAGAGGAAATATGATCCCACAACTCGTTCCGAGTAAATTAAACAAACGTTCCGCCCTTTTCATTAGACTAGGCTACCAGTCCATCTTTTTTCTTAGGAATTCTCTGAGAAACCATTCCTGTTTCTCGTGAACCTGAATCACACGCGTGAACAGGTCCGCTGTTCCCGGGTGGCTCATGTTCAGGCGAAACTTCCGGGGATGGCCACGAACACGCTTGCGTTGCCGCAAGCCTCGTGTTTTTGACCATGTAGCTGGTCGCCGGCGACTAACTACCTGGTCAGGAACCAACTTTCACGACTTTCTTTGCGGTCTTCTCTACTTTCTTGGCTGCAACTACAACGTTGTTGGCCACCGCGACTGCGAACATTAAGATTGGCGCGATGAGCGTGGCCAGGGCAAGCCTGAAGTTCGATCGGCGTGCAATCCACTAAACAATACCCAGGATGGCCGCGGGGACAACGACTAGTTTCATAAATAATGAGAGTGGGGAGAATGGGCCACCTAGCAGCAGCACGAATGGGTTTGCTTCAACCGCTTTCCCACTGCTGACTCCTATCCACGTGGATATGACGTCGGCTAGGTTGATTATGAGAAGGACGCATGCGAGAGCGATTAGGATCCTGGAAGTTTTCAAACTCAGAGAATTCGGACGGCCAATTCATCGGATATCTTCAAGAGTGCACTAAGAGTGCACAAGAGTACTAGAGTGCACTAGCGATTGACCCCTAAAAATGGAAATTCGATGTCAGGACTGACAAAATCCTCAAGAAGATACAAGGAACAGAACAAGAATAAGTAATCAGACTCGATGTGTTCCTTTACTGAAACACTACTGTACTTAGGTTTCATCCTAAACCCAGCGCGATGAGGTGAAAGCTCAAAGCTGGCAGCAATTACGAAGCTTATAATAAGCGTTAAATAGCAACGTTACCTGAGGACGGTTAACTCTAAATAATCTGGCGAATTTTCTTGGCGATTCATAAAAAGATAATTAACAGAGTAGTTGGGACTAAGAACGGTAGAGCAACGATTTTCGTTTCAACCCTGCTGCTTCTCACAGTATTCATAGTTGCGGCCAACAGTTTCGCGGTGAACCCTGTTTCAGCAGCGTTCTCGCCATCGTTGGGGGCTGCACAAAGTTTCTCGGTTCTGGGTGGCCAGGCAGTGACCTGTACTGGCGCAAGCCACGTGAGTGGGGATGTGGGTATCGCCCCAGCAGCTGCTACTTTCATCACTGGTTTTCCGTCACCGTGTACTATCGGTCCTCCAGGCGCGAATCAAGGCAATGATGCAGCCGCGATTGCGGCTCAGGGTGCGGTCGGCACTGCATTCGGCCAACTCGACCAGGTTTGCACTCAAAGCTTCGGCGCTCAGGATCTCAGTGGATTGAGTCTCGGGCCGGGTGTCTATTGTTCCACCAGTTCCTTTTCGTTGACGGGAACACTCACGCTCACTGGGACGGGCGACTGGATTTTCAAGACCGTTAGCACATTCATTACCGGATCCGGTTCTCAGGTTGTAGGTGGCGACCCATGTAGAGTGTGGTGGCGGGTGGGCAGCTCCGCGACTCTCGGTTCAGGCAGTGCGTTGATAGGGAATGTTATCGCTGGCACTGGCAGCGTCGGCTTGAACAGCGGTGCAGTCTTGAACGGTCGAGCCTTCGCACAATCTGGAGGGTCGGTTACGTTAACCAGTAATCAAGTGACCGGACCGAACTGCGCCATCGTTACCACGTCGATCGTCACTACCATTCTCACAACGATCACTAGCGGCGGCACCACATTCACCAGCAGTATCATCACTACCATAACACAGATAGTAATTCCGGAGTATCCGTTGGGAGTGGTGCTGCTCATGATCCTGATGCTACCGATCTACATGCTGCTCAAGAAAAGAAACAGCGGCAAGTAATCACACCGCACTTTCAGCGAAGCCTCCGTTGCGGCTTACGTATGAGGATGCGAATGTCTAGTCGTTGGCAAGTCTGACTAAACTCTGACACGGTGGTGGCCGTGTTCTTGGGTGATTGAAGCGTTCATACCGAGGCTAGGCCCGGCTGCTACTAAATCACGCCACTCTCAGCGAGGTACGTAACAGTTGCAATAGGCGTCCTGTATGTTGGGGGCTTGAGAGAGACTCCCTAAAAATGTGTCTCGACTTGCGAACGGTGATTGAAGCATAGAGCCCAGACGCGTCAGTAAACCCACTGTTGAAGCTAGAATCATTAATGACCCGTAGACGTAATTTCTTGTCATGCGCCGAATTATGAAGTCAGATGAAATTCGTCAATATCTGGATAAGCCGCTGCTAGCGCGGCTGGCTACTAGCGATGCAGGTTGGCCCCATGTTGTGCCGGTCTGGTTTGAATTTGACAAAGAAAATTTCTGGATTCCAGCTCAGGCAAAGACAGTGAAAGTCGAACACGTTAGGAGAGATAAACGCGTGTCAGCTTGATAATTGATACCTACAAGGAGCCAATCAGCAAATTCAATGTAAAGCAGGTGATGGTCAAAGGAGAAGCAGAACTAATCAAAGACCACGATCTGGAAACTAATCCATCTAAATCAAGAACAATCAGCATCTACCGCCGGTATCTTGGGAAAGAATCAGAAAATGTTGAGCTTGTGTCAAAGCTTTTGACCATTGAAAGATATCTGATCAAAGTAAAACCCGTGCGTATCGTCGCAATAAGCGAAGAATGGTAACAGTAAACAACCCTTCTCTTCGTAGCATACCTAACCGGAACAGAGGCACAACACGTTTTAGCTATGCATGAAAATACACTTCATGTTGGAAACGCTCTTGGAGAAAGGCTTGAGTTTTGATGACATAAGGAGCTTCTCGAAAGCATTCAACAAGAACCCAAGAAACACACTTGCCTTGAATGCTGTTACAGAGAATGGAATAGCTGCAGTTGCGTTGAGTAGAAAGGAGGTGGATAGGCAAAATTTCACGTTCAGCAATCTTATCGAATCCCCAGATGCAGCCAACCAAGAAAGGTCCGGGAGATGCTGGCTTTTCTCGGGGCTAAGTGTGCTCTCTCTTGAAGCCATGAAAAAGTTGAACCTGAAGACATTTGAGCTCTCTGAGATATACCAGATGTTTTGGGACAAACTCGAGAAAGCCAACTACTTCCTGGAAACCATTATTGAAACAAAGGAAGAGCCCCTGGACGGGAGGCTGGTTAATTCACTTCTTTCCGATCCAACATCAGACGGTGGCGAATGGAATATGTTTGTGAATCTCATAAAGAAATACGGCGTCATACCAAAGACGTTCATGCCAGAAACAGCCAACAGCAACAATTCCGACCCCATGAACGCTCTACTCGCCTCCAAACTCAGAGAATACGCTAAGGTACTCCGTGACATGAATGAGAGTGGAGCCTCTGAGATAGAACTAAGGGAGAAGAAGAGTGAGTTCATGGAAGAATTCTACAAGATGCTGTGCATCAACCTGGGTGTCCCTCAAGAGACATTCGACTGGGAGTGGCGTGACAAGGACGGCTTTTTCCACAGAAGGGGAAACATTACCCCAGTTCAGTTCTACAATGAGTACGTCGGGGTAGCGCTCGACGATTTCGTAACTCTGATAAACGCTCCCAACAAACCGTTCAACAAAATATACACTGTTCAATATGTCGGTAATGTGGTCGGCGGACAAGATACCCGCTATCTAAACGTCGACTTGGAGACCATGAAGAAGGCAACCATAGACATGATCAAAGGAAATCGTGCGGTATGGTTCGGCTGCGACGTGGCCAAGATGCTTCAGACGGACATGGGGGCAATGGATCTGAGCATATACGATTACGAATCGGTCTATGGCACGAAATTCCTACTCGACAAAGCTGCAAGATTGGATTATGAAGACAGTGAAATGACCCACGCCATGGTCCTTACTGGGGTTGACCTCGATGAGCAAGGCAAATCGAGAAAGTGGAGAGTTGAAAACAGTTGGGGAGCCGCCGTTGGAGATCAAGGGTTCATGTATATGATGGATGAGTGGTTTGATCAATATCTCTACGAAGTTGTTGTCAGAAAAGAGTACTTGTCCCCAGAATTGCTGAAAATCCTCGATACTGAACCCGTAGTTTTGTCTTTCTGGGACCCCTTGTGCTCATTAGGAAAGAGCTGAGTCCAGACCAGAGATTACTGAATCGCATTACTCAACGAACCCACATCTCCCCGTAGTTTTGGGAGACTATCTAACAGGTGCAAAAGAAACTTAAGCATCCAGGCGCCAACACTGATCGAAAGTGTTCAATTTGGCAAGAAGAACGTATACGGAGAGTCATTCTCTACATGTTTCAAAGATAATCAAAGCCCCTCTTCGATTTGTCTATGATTGGTGTACTGATTATAGGGACAGCGATCCAAAGCTAACTGGTTCAAAGTCAAAACGCAAGATACTGCTAAAGAACAAACATCGGGTGGTTTACGTTGTCAATTATAAGAGTCGAGGTACGCCAAGAAGCGCAGTGGATGTCGTTACGCTCTACCCTCCTAGAGGCGTGGCACCTCGACTTTACGGGTGATGAGGACGACGAAGTAGGGGATTATGCTCTTACCTCACTCGGACCGCGAAAGACTAGGCTTGACATGAAGTTCAAGGAGCATTACAAGATAAGCAGGGCGCCTACCAAAGCACAAGACGTGAAAAGCACCCACGAAGTCTGGGACAAATACGTGGTAGCACTCGAAAGAGATTTCGCACGCAAGAAGTCGCGTCAGAAATGATAACGTCACAATAAACGGAACAGCTTTCATTACGTGGTAAAGTGAGGACGAGAGTTATCAGTTTCCTTATTACCGCGCTCAGTCGTGCTGCGATCTCATGTGGATAAGTTATTTTGGAATTCGAGTAACTGACTTTGAACGTTCCAAACGTTTCTACATGAAGCTCTTCGATCTAGTGGAGTTAGCGGGTTATAGTGGTAAGGAGTCGAAGTATGTTCTTTTCAAGGATCGGCAATCGGGGCAGAGGCTCGAATTGAATTGGTACGCCAAAAGCTCACCCTACGCGACCCCTTACTTTCCAGGTGAGGGTCTCGATCACATCGGCGTCAGGGTAGGTAATGTCGCCGAGACCTTGCAGCGGCTTTCGGAATTAGGGATCCAACCGTCCACTAAGGAGCTTGCATCAACTGAAGACATTTGGACTACATCAAGCGGCCATCACGTTGCTTACATCAAAGATCCTGACGGGAACTTTATCGAGTTGTATGATCATCCGGAAGAATCTCCCGATGGTCCGGTTCCGGACCACTACTGATTAGGTTCACCAAATCTAGACCTCCGATTGTTTAGTTATTTCAAAGAACCGGGCAATCGCGAGTAAAGTGAGTTATATACGTCCGTGAACGACCTTACGTAAGCTAACCTTGGCGATTCCTTGCACCACGTCAATTGTTCAGAGTGCGGATGCGTATTCCTTGCAGGCTCCAATGGGGATACGGTCTGCCTCAACTGCACTTCATTTCTTGGGGCGCAAACTTGGAGACGTTAATCTGAATCATGCCGCCGATTGATCTATACCCCAGAAATCACAATTTCCAAACTGCTTGAAGATTCGCGGCCAGCGGACTAAGCCAAAGCGACTGAATAACAGCAGGAAAATCTCGTAGAGTTGCTTAGCGCAGTTGGAGAATACGTCCGCCGCATCTGGCGCAGGTGGGAACGATATTCTTGCCATCAGTCTGAGGGAGGCTGCCGTCACACGTACAGATCGACTGCCCTTTACCCTCCCTTAGAACCAGAACGTCACGCTCCTTCACGCGGGGCTTAATCGTCTCCATCGTATCCAGTCGCCCTTGGTTCATGTATTATAAGAGATTTTGCACGATTCGTGGTCCAGATTCGAAAATTCAATTTGCGGTGCCTATTTGATTAACATTCGAAACTGGCTTCTCCGACTATACAGTTGCGCTCGTCCTGGGAAAGAAAAGTTTAGCAGGGGACCCTCTCCGCTTCACTCTTTGCTCCAGGAATGACCACATTTCGTGCATGTGAATCGCTCCATTGCTCTCTCCTGTCGTACGCCTGCGTGTTCGCCAGATACGAAGCCTAAACTGTGGAACGCTTCGTTGTTGCCGCAGAGAGGGCATGGCTCATTTACTTTCATGTATTCCAGTTTCGAGGTGTCTAGGATTTCAGTTGGATTATCGGCTGCCTTAATTTTCACGACGTCGACTATCTCAGTTTTCATTTGATTGCCACACTTCGAACAAACATACCCTTCCTTAGTCATCATCATGTAGCCCCCGCACTTATCGCAAAATTTCATTTCATGCTGCCTACTCTGGTTCTAATTGATGGTGGAAGAGTGCATGCCATCGGTTGTGGTGTCTTCTCGTTTTCCCGTTTTCAGACAGAGTCTGTTTTCTTTGGAACTCCCTAAATGCTCCAGTTGGATCTAGTTAAGAATGAACAGGGAGTGATGTAGGTTTACCGGTGCTCGTTCAATTTATTGTTGCTTTCGAGGCGCTGTTCTTTGGTGAGGCTGGGTTTTCGATTATCAATGAGATGCCAATTATTGAGACGGAGATGGATACAAAGGCAATCATTAGGGCTGTGGGATCGATATCTGATTTCTGTACTTGAAATGAGATGAGCATTCCCACTAATCCAACAACAGTCAGTACGGTTCCTGCGGCAGTCTGTAATTTGAGGTGGGGGAACATTCCGTTTCTAGCCCCATTCGGGTATTCATTCACCCATTTTTCCTTTACCCTTCCCTTTCCTTAGTTTCCGAGGCTTCACCGTCAAAGCCAATCCGATTACCAGGAAGAATAGGAGGATTCCTAGCCAAGGAATCCAGGCGGGGATTGCTGGGATGACCGTTATAGTCAATTGGGTCGAAGCGGTTAGATTTCCAATCGTTGCTAGTATGGTTGCCGTGAAATTTTGTGGCGCAGCAGCGGGCGTAGCAACAACGATGAGCTGGGTAATTGTCGTCGGTGGTCGTAACTGTGTGCACTGCGGGAGGAAGGTAAGCGTGAACCCTGAACTAGGAAAGCCCTGCTCCTCAAAACAAGCCGACCCCGGAATGTTCAAACTTGTGAGGGTTAGGTTGATCGTCGCATTATCCCCCACTTTGATAACTGCGGCTGAAGGATTGGCTGACAATGTGAGTTCTGGGTCGGAGGCACGTGGGAGGGTTGTCGCGCCCAGCGCAGGCGGCGTAAGGAAGCAACAGGACTACGTACATGCTCAACAGCGTGACACGCAAAAGGAGGTTCATAGGCATGGCTCTACAAGTAACAAGAAATTCTTCGACTATTAATTCTCTATCTCCAACGAGATCAATGGCTTTTTCCAGTATTTTGGAGTTGATAGGTCGCTTGGATACAGAAAGAGAGGTTATCAATCGATCGAGATTGAAAGAGATTTATGGTTTGAGACGTTCGAACCTATTTCGCAGTTTCTCTTTTCGTTAGATGTTCTTCCATCACGGTTAACGCATGGTTGTGAGCTAACCGCACGATCTCCTTCGCCTTATCGACATCCTCGTTTGATTTGATTCTGAACGTGACCCAGCCCGCCTGGGGAGCGTAGAGATGTCTCTCGGCCTTTCCTTCCGTTAAAACACGAGCTTGGTCGGAAATCGACAGTCGAATGTCGAGTTGCGTTTGGCAGTGGAAGTGCATGAACTCCAAACCATGAACTTTGAATTCGATCCCGCCAAACCTATGCGGCCCACTAGTAACATCAGGCAGATCGGCTATCCAGGACCTGAGGGCATCGAACTCGCCCTTTGTTAGACCCACAGGTACAAAGACCCCGTAACCCGCATATATTGACGACAAAAAGCGGTCATTTGATAGGCCTTCGATATAGAACCCAAATTTGCAGGGTGAAATCACCAAATCATTGGGTGAAACCGGCCCACGTTCAGAACCTTACCAGCCTAACGAAAGAATACATTATCCGAGCCAGGCTGGCCCGGCAACCTGGCAAAGTTCACGTGAAAATCTGAGCGTCAGCAACTTCGTCAGTACAAGGTCAGAGTTTACTAACTCGCCCTGTTAGCAGATTATGGTGGCGCCGGAAAAGGGTAACGTCAAGTTAACGGTTGTTAAGAGATTCTTCTTGTTTTCTGAG
>CAWHWX010000011.1:0-19462 GCA_963833125.1 Candidatus Bathyarchaeota archaeon
CGCGGGCTCGGCGCACTCAAGATGCGGACTCTCGAAGTGATATGTTTCCTTATTCTCCGCCGCCGGTGGATTGATGGGGCAAACCCACCCCTCCTGCATATCACTGGAACCTGGGGCGTGGAGTAGCCGTAAGTATTGTTTGTTCCGTAGGGTTGTCTCCACTGTTGGTGGATGAGAGAACGTAAGGCCGAGCAGTCGCTGAATCGGTGTGAGTTGTCTCGGGCGAGTCGATGTGTCTTGGATTCGCGAGTTAATGAGGCCGCCTTCGACCGACTAACCGCCTGTATATTCTACCATCTCGGGGTAACTGACGGGATGTCCGGGAGTTTAGAGACGTACAAGGGATTGACTCCTGAACCTTTGAAGGATGCCGAATGGCGAACCACGCTGCGAAGCTACTTACATTCCGAGTCGCGCACTACGGCAGCCACGCTCAAACGTAGAACCCGCAGCCCCGAATAATCGAACAGGAGTTCAGCGCGGCTGTCCATAGGACAAAAACGACAACGCAAAGCAAGCAAGTGAGAACAATCGATCGCAGTTTTTCGAGACTGAGGTGTGGCGCCGGGAGAGGGAGCTGAACTAACGGTTCAACATACCCACACCCACCACGCACTTGTGCTGCTTTATAGGAAACAGAAGTTCAAGATCGGGTAACCATGAAACGAATTGGTGGCCGTAGTTGAGGAAGGAGAGTCGTTTTCTTCTAGACTCATCTTCAGGGCCTCTTTCACGCTTGCTCTCATAATCTTGCCAACACTTCATGGCTTCTTTGCAACAGCACAGGTGCGAGCGTGTAAGATCTTGCCACTTTCAGCTTTCGTGGGGAGGATTCAACAGCCCGCAAGGTATTGCTATTGATTCATCTGGAAACGTATACGTAGCGGACCAAGGGAGCAATCGTGTTGAGAAGTTCACTGGAACAGGCACTTACATTACACAGTGGGGTTCGAGCGGGGTTGGCAATGGCCACTTCTACGACCCGTATGGTGTTGCTGTGAATTCATCGGGGAATGTGTACGTCACCGACTATCTAAACAACCGCGTTCAAGTCTTCACCAGAACGGGCACTTATGTTACTCAATTTGGTTCAGGCTCCGGTTATTATGGAGGGTTTACAGGCCCAACCGGTATTGCCATCGACTCGTCCGGAAATGTGTACGTAGTTGACTTCTACTACGACCTTGTTCAGAAATTCGACGACTCAGGACATTTCCTTTTTGTTTTTTGGGGGAGTGGCTCCAGTAATCACCGATTTAATGGTCCGGAATCCGTTGCGGTCGATTTGTCAGGTAACGTGTACGTAACTGACGGAGGAAATGATGAAGTTGTGAAGTTTACCAGTAAAGGGATCTTCGTAACTTATTGGGGTGAGTCTGGCTCTGGTAACGGGGAATTCCACCATCCTCAAGGGGTCGCCGTTGATGCCTCGGGGAACGTTTACGTGACCGATACTGGGAACAATCGTGTTGGTCTTCAATGGTTCGGGCAGTTACCTTGCTCGATGGGGTTCTGAAGTTAGGGAACGACGATTTCGCCAGCCCGCAGGGTATTGCGGTGAATTCTCTTGGAGACGTGTACGTAGCTGAATTGATGTCGAATCGGGTAGTGAGGTTTAGCGACTTGCCTGCCACCACAACAATCTCGTTAACAACCTCATCAAAAAGCACAAGTGAGTTTGGCACAACATCACTGGTTTCTGTGGAATCAATGACGATAGCGGCTGTCGTGATCGTGTTCTTCGTCGTTATTGGCGTAATCTTCTTTGCCCTAAAGAGAAGAGCTCGTTGGGGATTCAAGGACAACTTCCCTTCTCGGCAGCTTGGTCCAAACGAATGCACAAGTCAATAGCGAGTATGATTCGGGTAATAATCTTCCATGTGCGAAGAGTTAGACCTTTAGCGGAAACAAGGATACGGAGTGAGAGAATAGTGAGTAAAAGATAATTACAGAAGTCATCATAAAGCAGAGCAAGCTGGCAGCTTCCGTTGAGTGGATCCCCACAAACACAATGGAGTATTAATCTAGGCGAAGCATTGCTGGAGGAGCGTAAACGGGAGAAACAGAGCCAACTATCTGCAAGATTTGCCATAAGAATCCGGCGGAATTTTCGGGCTATTGTGGCGATTGTTATTCGAAGCTAAAAAGTGATAAGAAAACGAAGAACGTCACGAAACAGAAGTTTTGGTTGTTTTCATTCTTCCATCTGTTTGATACTTAGATTTGTGGACGAATCGCTTCCTTTGAGATATGCGAAGATTACTACTCCGACCTCTCACCTGGGGTTCTCTTCACTTTTCTCCGAAAAAGAAAAGCCGCAGTCGCAGCCACTATCACAGCCATGGCGGTCAGAAGAATTCGTTCTTTCTCCGCAGGCTTGATGGTTCAGCGCCGCTTCTTCCTGAGCGGTTTTCCATGCGTTGTACTGGTAGGCTACAAGCGCTAGACCCGCAGTTTCCCGAGTTTGCTTCCCTGTTTGAAGTCATATTGCCAAGGTAAAGGCTCGGATCCCACCATCTTCACGTTGAAACTGCCATATTCGAGCTTCAAGCTCCGGTCGGTAGGGTATAGTCTGGTTGAGTTTGTCGGCTGCATACATGAGCAGAGCCAGCTTGTAGATGCTGTAGAAACCATCTTGCTGCGTTGGCCAATCCCATAACCCCGCCCCATTCCACATCTGCAAGGCTTGGTTGAAGTAGTAGTCCGAGCGCCAGTAGTCGCCGGTGCTCTGCGCTTCAATGCTCCGTAACAAAGCAAATCCGCATAGCGAACCCAGTCTGGTTGAAACTTACCCGCCCCGTTACCTCTCGCTTCAGCCTGCACGAGGAACGAGTCGTTCTCGACAACCTTGACGATGGGTGTGTAGGGTGGGAATTGAATTACCATGCCGAATAGGGCTTCATGTAAACCATCCGTGAAAATTCCGTACTTCTGCATGGTTTGAATAATCCGCGCCGTTATGTTCGGGTAGTCTGCTGCTAGAACGTGCGTTGCGATGAGATTGTCGGATAGAAGCCAGTAATGCTGTGTGAATGGCTTATCAGGGTGATTCCCTCACCAACCCCACAGTGCCGTTGAATTGTGCCGCCAAGAAATCTTCAAGCCTCAGAGCCAGTCTGCAAATCCGAGGGCGCTGAAGTCGCGCTGAGCCTGGGCTGGAGAATTATCAAAAGCAGCAGCAGTACGAATCCTGCCGTTTCCTACAGTACTCTCCACCCATTGGAAGTAAGCCTCGAAATAGTATACTACACCTTTGACCGTCAGCCGTTAATATCTCAATATTCGAGCAAGGATAATTCGCTGAAAGAAGAGTCAGTTTGCAATGTTGGAATTACACCGACATATGCAATATACTACGTAGAAATGGTCGCTCTTAGCGATGAAGTGTGTTGTGGAAGTGACTTAGTGGGTAGGTTTGCTTTGGACTTACTCGCCAAGATAGGTTGATCCAGCATTCGTATGATGTCTGAAACCGCACTGACGAAAGGTGTCGTTACTCCCGGGGCGTAGCTTAGGACTACGACAAGTTTCTTGACTCTCAAGAATACCAGAGAGGACCTTCTCATACCTAACCGTCACTGAGTCCAACCCATCAAGAACCCCTTGAAGCCTCTCCGCAGGCGTCGACGAGAATGGGCGGCATAAGTTGAATGAACCTGCGGTCGTCTTCCTCAGCAGATACGCTCTGGACTCCTTCTTTCATCTTCAAGAGGATCTATGAAACTGGTTGTCTACAATGCCTACGTACCGAAGCCTGTCGTCCCGCTTGAAGGCCTCCGACGCGAACTTCTCGGGAGCCAGCGGCGCCTTCAGTGACTGGAAGTGACTTCATTCAAGTCTTCATTTTTACAGGTTCGAGTTGCAGAAATCTCATGTCGGGATTATTCACCAACGCAGATGGTTCCGGGATTTACATGGTCACGCTACTTGGAGGGCTGAGTGCTGGCACATATGGCCCATGCGTCCGATCCTGCCTTGGGAGAGAAGAAGCAGCTGCGTCGACCCGCACAGTTGTCCCAGGTACACCTCCGCCTATCCGTGAATATCCGTTTGGACTATCAATTCTCACGATCCTCATCATAATTGGGTACGGTTTCGTTAAACACCAAAACACGAAACCATTCTAACAACTAGTCTTTCACATTATGGACTTGAACTCAATTAGGGTCAGAGTCGGAGCGATTTGAACCGAAAGGGTCAGGAATGAGTAAACCAGGTGTAATGAGATTTGCCGTCCACTCTTACTTAACGATAGATTCTGGAGCATTAATCTACAAGGTTCTCATGCGGTTATTTTTCGGGTTATGTTCTACTTCTGCTAATCCTAATGCTTCCATTACGGGCGGCACATACATTCCAAATCGTCCCCGTCCCCTTTCTTCAAGCCATACCAACCACCAACGGAGTTCTTGGGTGAACGTGCCCATGCCTCAACAGTTCCCTCCTCGCGGGCTTTTGTTCATCTGCGCTCCCTAGCTCCATCCAATCGCCATGTTTCTTGAGCATGGCTGGTAGGTCTTCTAGGCAGCGTAGATTGTAGCGAAGTTCTGTTGATCCGACTTTACACACCAAGGCAGGTGGAGTCAGTGTTTCGTCACGATATGCGGTGAACTCTGATGTTCCTGGAGGTGTCTTGAGAACCCAGGGATTTTCATTCATCCGTTTCCTTTTGTCTTTGCTTTTGACATGGCCATCGTGTCGAAACGTACCGTTAAAGAGGTTTCCCTGGACTCTCCAGCGTTCAGCGATGGGACAGGGGATTCTGACCCCAATTTACCGGTACATATAACCCGGTTCAAATTTGGTTTTGCGCACCAGCCTAACCACACACGAAAGTTACGCCCGATATTCATTGAAGTCACATACTTGCTCGTACCCAACACGCTGATAGACGGTTAGAAATCGGATTCGCTAGGTTAGTAAATAGACAGCAGAACTGTTTCCCAGAATCAAGCATCAATTGACTTAAAGTCGCAACGCAAACAGTCGCGTAACCTTTCTGCCGCAGTTCGGGTGGAGTCTACACGAGACTAATCCTTACTCCGTGGCTAGTTGGACTGCCCCATGCAGCAATTGAGCACAAGCCCTTATCCTCCCAAACATAGAGACGACGATCAGCCAGCAAAAGCTGAAACGTCTTCGATGCGTCTCCCTCCGTTTGTGGTTCTCCAATGTCAGCGTTGAAATTGTGAATCCAACGCACAAAATATTCGCATCACTGTTAGCTACTAAACGAATGCGACCGTTGACAGTTGGTGGAGGAATAACTTGTCGAAGCTGGTATAGTCGCAGCGAACGATGTGCTCGAAAAGGCCGACCCGTTTTGTCCGTCCACAGTTCGTTGAAAGCTTGAGCCGTCTCAGTGGGTCCGTTCACGCCTGGAAGATGAATCTTCTTAGTCAGCATCTGATCTACAATTTCCACCAGGGCGTCTCTCTTAGCTCGGGTCAGAACAAGGTTGTGTGGAGGGGTCATCATGGCAGCTGCTTGCACCTTACCGTTCTCTTCTACGGTGATGAAGTACGGGGGCTGTTCGATTCGTTCGGGATGGGCTGCCAAAACCGAACTGATACCGAGTAGAAGAGTGTTCTCCGCTTCGAATGCTTCCAAGAAAGTAGCGCACGTTGAAGGAATCTAGCAGGGTCACTGTCAAGATACAGCATTATTCATGGACCTTTCAGCCGAGTTACTGCGTTTTAACGTAATCAGCGAATGAAGTTTTCGGTAATTGTGGGGGTGGTACCACTGGTGCGCACACACACTTTCTGACGGCTTATGACGACGGTTCAAATTCAGTCGCACGCACCACTAGAACCAACAACAAAAACTACGGTCAAGGGCTAACGCTAGCAAAACAAGGTGGAATGCATGAACGGAGAAATCCGCGATCGGAACGAGTAATGCAAACCCTAGAGAAACCAGACACACCGATCCTTTTAGGTATGCAAATCTTCCACAACTACGTTCGACCACACGAGACTTTGAATGGTAAAGACTCCGAGCGAGGCTCCGGCAATCAACGTGGAGGCCGGAGATAAATGGCTAAGCTTGATTCGCAATGCTAGCCGTAAGGTTGCAAAATAATAATTGGCTGGTAGAATCCAGTGATACCAGTGTCGCTGCAGTTCATTCGTGTAGTTCGTCTAATCTGAATTCTGTCTTCTTCAAAACCTGGTCATAAGAGCGCTTGCTTCTGTTGTGCGCTTCTCTAGTTCAATTGAGTCTTGTTGCAGCTGAATGCGTTCGATTGGCCAAGAGCCATCCTGGAGGAAGTTTTTCGAATGCTTTTGTGAGCAGCAAGTCGCTCGCTCCTCGCGGATTCTAATTTCCAAATAATAACAGTAATAATGAAAGATGATATTGAAAAATAAAGAAGCGACAGAAAAATAATTTCTATTTCTAAACTGGTCAATTCAAGTCGCATAATCTAAGGAAGTAGGATGGCAACTGTTATCTATGCTCAACGCAGCTACTAAAAGTGAAATTCGTTTGTCAGAGAGGGAATGGGCTAAAGAACGTGGGGAGAGCGTGGAGGGTGTCGCGAATAGAGTGCGCTTCGTTGAATCTTGGTGACTCACGTCAACAACATGTCAAGAACAAAGAGGACTTGGTAGTAATCGCTTCGATTCTGCACAAGCCAGTCATTAAGCATGAAAATAGGTACTACGTCTTAGATGACGCGATCACGTATACACACCGTCCGTTAAGCAAAGCTTAAGACTGTTTTGAGTTGCCGGAATTCTGAATTATAGTTAGCCATTTATCTTTTCCTTGAACTTTGATGGCCGCGGCTTCTGTGTGTGTGGGTCTCATGGTGCGAGCATCGGTGATTGAACCTTTGTTGTTAATCGTTTGAAAAGTGTGTGTGAGATTTTTGGTGCGCAAAAAAAGAACTACGGTATGAGCTAACGCAGACCATTCTCTGTGGGGTCTAAGGCAATGATTCAATCTCTAGTTCTGATACTTCGACACTTGCGATGATCGCCTTTCGTAGAGGGTTTCCCTAGACTAGACAATCACCCATTACTTACCACATTCTCACGTAACCGCATTCGCATTCCTCTCCCTGTTTCAGCGATCTTTTCAAACATCGAGGACAAAGCTGCTCTCCCAATTACAACTCACTTACCCCGACGAGAGGCCGAAGTGACATTCACAAATTCTAGCCTCTTGCAGGCTGAGTTTCGCCTCGCAGCAGCCAGACGCCTTTATGGATTCGGACACTGTTGATCTCCCACGATCTCACGCCTAACCGACCATACCTATGAAGAACCATCCACCCCCACACTGTCAACAACATGGGCTTAGTATACTAATGTTTGCTACTATTAGGTGAGCCGATAAGCGAGTTATGCCCTATGCTCCATGGGTTATGCTACCAAACGGGTAGCATTAGAATGCTTCAAGGCAAAGGGAAGTTCATCAATCGCAGAACAAGAACCGCCAGCAAAGACTACGACCGATTCTTCATTTATGTTCCAGTTGAAGTGGCTAGAGACAGCGCCTTTCCTTTCAAAGCCAATGACCTTGTAACTATAAAAGTAGACAAGGGAAAGAACAGACTGACAGTAGAGAAATCAAGAGGATAGGAAATCTTCTTCTCCAATTCCTTTCGAACATCAGCTTTGCTCTCGTTCACGTCGATCTCGTCCTCGTCGTCAGCGTCGTCAAATTCCTCATCAAAAAACTTCTCGAAACGTTCATCTAAGATAGAATCCAGCTCGTCCTTGGTAACGAGTTCCTCTTCCTCATCGTTCGTTTTCTTGTGCCTGTCAAAAATCGGTTGCTGGCTAGTTCTGGAATTGTGACTTGGATTTCCGTGTCTGTTCCTTGAAGTCGGCATCGGCGATTCGCCACAACTTGCGTTCAAGCCTAGCTTCGATTACTGAGGTTTGCCAGCTAGTAATTAGGTAGATGTACGTGGTTATGCCAGAGACCGCGTAGAACATGAACAGTAGTTTTCCAATCATTGTGTGAGGAGTAATATCCCCGAATCCAACTGTGCTGAAGACGGTAATTGTCCAATAGAGTGAGTCGAAGAGTGTGTGGTTCTCTATGTAAGAGAAGAGAAACGTGCTCACGAATGTAAGGGCTACGATGTAGCTGATCGCCCACCTTCTTCGTCTTGCAGTTTCAAGAAGTACATGGTGCGGTTTCTCGAAATCTGTTCCGGTCAGAGTGTGACAGAACCCGTTTTGGATTCTAACTTTTCGAGATATTTGGTCTGGATAGGATTTCCTTGATCTCAGGAGGTGTATGACCTTCGTAGGTTATCTTAACCACCCACCGCAGTAAGTCCCGTTCAGTTATTATCCCAACTAGCCTATTCCCGCTAATTATTGGAAGCCGCCTGATCCCGTGTCTGAGCATGAGCTCCATTGCTTCAGGATTACGAGTGAATGGAGACGCGGAAATGAGAGGGCTTGACATTACACGCTTTACCTGAATGCCAAGCGTCTTAGGACCTTTCGCTACCTGCCTTGAAACATCTCGTTCAGTTACTATTCCTACAGGCGTCCCCTTGTCAACGACGACCACGCATCCAATGTTGCGTTTCACCATCTTCTTCAAAGCGTCTTTGAGAAGCATACTGGGTTTGACTGTTTCAACTTTAGCACTCATAATCGAACTGAGCTCGTCAGATTCAACGAGTTCCGACACAATTGTTCACTGAAGTCAGCACTTTCATTGCATTAAAGCCTTCCGAAGGCGGGTGACGCAGGGCGCGTTTCAATATTATCTGCTAGTCAATCAGGTTAATTTAGTATTGGTTACGGTATGTGATTATGAAGAAAGTTAATGGAAAGAAATTCGTGATAGATTCCATTGCTTCTGCAATCTTCTGGACTCTGGTGTACATCCCTGTCTTTGCTTACACATCAAGATCAGTAGAGCTTGCGTTAGTAGGTCTTGGCTCAGCAGCATTAGTTGTGATAGTGTTTGGTGGAGCTTATGGAAGATTCCTCGATTGGTTCAGAAAGGCGTTCTACATCAAAACACCCTCTTAGCATGTTCTTTCTTTTAGCTTGCATTCTGGATTAGAGTCAACCACGACACGCTAAAGATACATAACATTTGCAGGCTCAGCACTCAAGATCCATCTCACAGTAAGGTCGATTGGGCCAGACTCGTCATCGCCCGCCCCGATCATTTCCTCTTACGTGCTAATTTGCGTATCTGACTTGCATGCTTATTTCGCCGTAGCCTACTCTCGTGCCAACCACGAAAGTTGAAAGTGCGGAGATATGCCCATTATTCATGTCACGCCAGTGGGCTTCGAAAGCCTGGGCGTCAGGTCCATGTGTACCTTTGTTGAGACGCCCGACGTTAGGATACTGATTGACGCGGGCGTAGCGTTGGGGCCTCGTCTTAGGAGGTTACCGCACCCGCGAGAGTACAAGGCTCGAAATGAATGCCGTGCAAGAATTCGAAACTACGCGGCGAAGGCAGATGCGATTGTAATCTCACACTATCACAATGACCACCATACACCAAACTACACGGAAAACGTCTGGCTCGGATCGAGTGCAGATGAAGCGGAAGAGATCTATCGCGAAAAAACTGTTCTGCAAAGGATATTCGTAACGCAATAAACTTCAACCAGCGGAGGAGGGGCTGGATGTTTCAACGCTTCGTGAAACGGATCGGCAGTAAGTGTGAGATAGCTGACGGTAAAATGTTTGACTTTGGAGCAACCAAGATCACGCTCTCGCAGCCTGTGCCTCATGGAGAGGAGAGTTCCGGCTTGGGGTGGGTCCTTATGACTTGCGTTAGGTCAGGAGAGGAAACTTTCCTGCACGCTTCCGACGTTCAAGGACCGATGTCCAAGGAAACGGCCAAACTGATACTTGAAGGGAAGCCAGACTGTCTTGTGCTTGGAGGCCCACCCACGTATCTCGAAGGGGTGAGAGTGGCTCAAGCGCCGATTCAGGCAGGCATCGAGAACGCCTCTAGACTTGCAAGTAAGATACCAATCATAATCTTTGAACATCACATACTCCGCTCCGAAAAATGGAGGGAGCAATCAAACTCGGTATATGATGCCGCCTCAAGCGCCGAGCATAAGGTCATGACTGCGGCTGAATACCTCAAAACCCCAAACATGCTTCTAGAGTCTCAGCGGGAGCAGTTGTATGAGGAAGAGGCTCCATCGCCAGAGTTCATGAAATGGACTGAGCTTCATCGAGAGAAAAAACGGTTACAGCCTCCTCCAGTCTAGGGCAGTTGACGGGGGAAAAGACCGGACCCGAAAAAGGGTCCGCAAAGGATCTGATCGGATTAGGCGCCTGCCAGCTTTGTCGCCAGTCGGAATTTCTTTCCACATGATGGGCAGGAGAAGTGTTTGATGTGTAGGGCGGGGCCACGTCCGTCCTTTGGATGCATATCCCATTCTTTCGCTGGGCCAATTACTTCGCCACCGCATTTGAGACATTTCACCAAGAAGTCTTCACCTCGATGGGGTCGGCAGTCGGATGTTGGACACGAGGTGCGGAGCACGTTTGATGGTGACGCCACTTGGGTTTGGCTTGGGGGTGTGGCGTCATTGGGTGCGTGTTATCCTCGTGTCCAACGACGCTGACTGCCATGGACGGTCCATACACTTTTGATGGTATATTAATGTTTCATTTATGGTACGTTAATATACCGCCGTGACTAATCTCTCTTAGAAATTTAGAGGAGGTTGCAATATGAACGGAGATTCAAAGCGAAGCTTTGCTGTAGCCCTTGCTTCATTCGCGATAGGCGCCGTAGTCGCCGGAGTACTCGGAAACCCGAGAACACGTCAGCGTATCGCTGTCGCGAGCAAGAAGCTGGCTAAGAGAGCTAAGGCAGCTGACCTAGCGTAAACAACCCACACGGGGGCGGTAAACAAACCGCTCCTTTCCTCTCATTCTAAAGTTCGAGTCTGATCCTTTGTCGCCTTTTCCTGGGACAATCCTAAGGTGTTGGCCTCAGAAGGATTCTAGGAAAGCTTAATTCTCAATCCGAATTACCATTGGAATCAGGGCGCGTGAGTGGGGCCTCCCACCCGATTGCGCCAAAGAAACCCCGGAGTAGGGAGGTAATTAGATGAAAGCTAAGAGTTCAATCAATATCGCATTGACCGCAGTATTCGCCGCAATTTACGCCCTAGGCGTAGTATTTCTTGCCCCAATCAGTTTTCAAATCTTCCAAGTTAGAGTAGCAGATGCCCTGCTGCCTCTCGCTATGCTATTCGGTTGGCCTGCCGTTCTAGGACTATCACTAGGTGCTTTCGTTGCAAACATATTCGGAGGCCTTGGGCCAGTCGATATGGTTGGAGGTTCAGTAGCGAATTTCATAGCGACGTTCCTCGCCTGGCGATTGGTAGCCAGCAGGGGAAGGCGTTGGGCGTTGGTTGGAGTTGGGGCAGAGATTGTTATCGTCACGCTCGTGGTTGGATCCTACTTGAGCTACCTACTCGCTATGCCGATAGAAATCAGCTGGCTAGGGGTCTTCCTAGGAAGCGTAATCGCAATTGGAGTGCTCGGATCGATACTGTTCTTTGCACTCTCAACTGAAAGAGTTTCAGCCCTGTTGAGATCATACGGTCTAGGAATCTACACGCAGCGGCCCGAGAAAAAGTAGGATAATTGGCTTCGAGTATTCACTACTTCGCTCGAGAGCCGATGCGCGAGGTTTTCGAGAGTAGGGTATTCGAATCGCGTGCGAGCTTCCGCATGATTCGGATTGGTGGAGGCGCAGGTGGACGGCCTCGCAAGACCATTCGATCAATCCAAAGAGTCGTGGGTGGTTCGATATTCGGCTGCCACAACATTGCCTCTACTTCGCCAAGGTGGAGTAGGTGCTCCGTCGTGCACTGCGCTAGGGCTGCCTCGCGAGTTACTTTCAGAGGGTGCCCGAGCCGAACCCAACGGACGACTTTCTGAAGCGCTCGGTCGTTGTCCCATCGTGACAAGTATTCTTCGGACAGGTCTGTGATGCTGCGCAAACGCTCTCGGACGGAGTCAATGTCGTTGTACCGTCGCCTTGACAGTTGAGCTGAGAAACTAGGCCACGGCGCTGCTCGGCCTTGGCAGAATTTCGTGATGTGATGCTCCTCGATGTAGGCGAGATGGAGAAATAGATTTCGGAACGAGTTGAGGCTGACTTCGCGGTTCCGCGTAGATTCCTTCCAACCAAGACTCGCGGCGGTCTCAAAGAAATCGCCTCGTAGGTCGTGCACAAATCGCAATAGGGCGATAATGTTGACCTTCGTTCGGAGAGTTGGGCTGTCGGAGTTTTTCCCAGTCAAGGCTCATATGCTCCAGCGCTAATTGGTGCGCCAATGATAATTAGCTGTTTTCGCTTCGGTAGAATGTTGAGATACGGAATCGATAGAGTTTGAACCAAGTCTGATCAGTGTTGGTCCCGTTGAGAGGTAGTTTCCAATCGCAACCATTCAACTGATCCTTGGTGACATCACAGGGCAGAGGGTAGACGCAATCGTGAACGCTGCGAATACAAGTCTGCTCGGCGGCGGTGGTGTGGATGGAGCGATTCATCGAGCTGCGGGTCCTAGACTGCTTGAGGAATGCCGCAAGCTGGGAGGTTGTCCAACTGGTCAAGCGAAAATAACCACGGGAGGTAATTTACTCGCTAAATTTGTCATTCATACCGTGGGCCCGATCTGGAGAGGGGGCGGGAATCAGGAAGATCAACAGCTACGTGCCTGCTACTTGAATTCTATGAAAGTCGCAGAGCAGAATGGGGTTCGATCAATCGCGTTCCCATCAATTAGCACCGGCGCTTATGGATTCCCGGTTGAGAGCGCCTCAAAAATCGCTGTAGCCACCGTCCGCGAATCTCTCGATAAAACACCCCACGTTCAAACCGTTCTCTTCGTATGTTTTTCCCAATCCGACTATGAAGTTTACCAAGAAGCGCTCAAGGCGGAATAAGTTCGCGAGATCTGCGGGCTAAGAGTTTAGTTCGGCTTTGAAGACTGTTACCGCCTTGCCGCCGATGAAAACTCTCCTGTCCCCCACTCTAACCCGGATTACACCGCCTCGCCTCGAAGCCTGGTAGGCTAAGAGTTCACTCTTGTGAAGCCTGGATTGCCAGAACGGTCCCAAGACTGAGTGGGCGGATCCTGTTACTGGGTCTTCATTGATTCCTGCTCGGGGGGCGAAGAAGCGGCTGACGAAGTCGTATGGTTCTGTTTTTGCTTTGGCGGTTACGATGAGTCCGCGGATGGGAAGTTTGGAGAGCAAGGTCAAGTCGGGTTTCATGTTGCGAACAGAATTCTCTGAACTGACTTCGACAATAGAATCGAACCTGCTTCTTCCCATGTACCTGGGCTTGACTCCAAGTGCCTTTGACAATCCTTTGGGAACCTTAACTTGTCTGTCAGGAAGGGATGGGAAATCAAGTTCGATCCATTCGTCTCGCCGTTTGGCGGTTAGGAGGCCACTATGCGTGTGAAACCTGGCCTGATCCTCTATGCCTAGTAATCCGGTTTCCCAGAGGATATGAGCACTGGCGAGGGTTGCGTGTCCACACAGGTCAACCTCGACTAACGGCGTGAACCAGCGCAAACCATGGCCGTCCTCCCTCTTATGGAGGAATGCCGTTTCGGACAGGTTCATTTCTTGAGCTACCTTCTGCATCCACCCCTCACTACGGGTTCCTGCAGGATGCATACGGCGGCTGGGTTGCCGGCAAATACCGTATCCGTGAAGGCGTCAACGTGAAAGATCGTCAGGACCATATTCTCGGGGATAAGGATGCGGGCGTATAACCTTTGATTCCATTTCTGGTCATGGTAAGCTGCCGTTGCCCCTGAAAACAGTGCCGCATTGGGTAAACCATGGATGTTTGAAAAAGAATGCTATCTGCTTGAGCGATCATATTTTCTTAGAACATTTGGAATGGCCTCAGTAAGGTCGGAGGCGACCATGTGGAATCCTTTCTGTTCGTAAACGATGTCCCCCGCCGCGCCATGAATGTACGCTCCCGCTACAGCTGCGGAGAATAGTTCGGCACCTTGTGCGAGAAAAGCCCCGATTATTCCTGATAAAACGTCGCCAGCTCCGGCGGTAGCCATTCCAGGATTCCCAGTATGGTTAACCTTCGCTGGCTTCCGTCTGTAACAATAGTGTCGTGTCCTTTCAGGAGAAGCACGCAACCATGTTCCTTGGCGAAATTCTTGCAAATAGGCAACCTATCCCGCCACAGTTGAGGCGCTTCCACACCGGAGATTGCCTTGAACTCACCCGCGTGAGGTGTGATAAGAACGCCTTTGAGCGATTCCTTTGCGTCAGCGAGCGTTCGGATGGCGTCGGCGTCAATTAGGAGTAACTTGCTTAGCTTGCGCTTCCTTGATGATCAGCGGTAACGCTTGAATAGTTTCGGCGTGACGTCCGATTCCGGGACCTAACACAACGGCATCAGAGGCTGCAAGTAACCCAGAGAGTTGGTCGATCTGCTCAGGATTGACTACGTCGCCGCGCAGTGAATGTACAATGAGGTTTGGGGAATATCCACGAATGGTCGGAGCAACGGATCTCGGTGCGGCAATGATCGTCAGGCCTACTCCGGTTCTGAGAGCGGCCATTCCGGCTAAGGCTGGAGCGCCAGAATAGACATCACTACCCCCTATGATTAGCAAGCATCCGAAATCTCTCTTAGACGCATACCGGCCTCTCGCCTTGACTACGCCTCTAACGTCTCCAGGGCCAGAATACAAGATCCATCCCCACGGTTGACTTGCACCGTATGTAGACGCCGCTTACTTCTGCCTTGCCTCTTAGAGTAACTCATCTCTACCGACGGAACACAAAAAACGGTGTTCTCACCACAATTCGACGAGGCGTATCGCGGAGATGAAGAACCAACTGTAGCTCAGATTCTGAACGAAGTCGCGGACATGCTCGATATGCAGGGCGTCGAGTTCAAACCACGCGCATATCGCAGGGCCGCACGAACCATAGAATCGCTTGGAGAACCGATAGAAGAGGTGTACACGAAAGGCAAACTCGAAGAGCTGCCGGGTGTCGGCGAAGCCATCGCCAAGAAAATCGGAGAGATAATCGAGACTGGCTCACTCAAGTACCGTGACGAACTCAAGGCAAAGACACCAATGGATTTGGAAGGCATACTGGCGGTGGAAGGAATCGGGCCAAAGACCGCGGCCGTGCTTTTCAAGAGGTTGGGAATAAAGTCGCTAGATGATCTCGAACGTGCAGCAAAAGAACATAAAATCAGAGAGATCAAGCGGTTGGGACCGAAGACTGAAGAGAACATACTCAGCAGCATCGAACTCGCCAAGAAGAGTAAAGCCCGCATACTACTAGGGGACGCGCTCCCAGTTGCTGAAGAAATATGCAAACACCTACGCGGCAACAAGAAAGGGGAAGCAACCCAGGTCGAAGCAGCAGGGTCCTTGCGAAGAATGAAGGAAACCATCGGTGACATCGACATACTCGCAACTTCGCCTCACCCGACTCAATTGTCTGACACCTTCACCAAAATGTCAGACGTTCGAAAAGTTCTTGAAAAAGGAGAAACCAAATCATCAATCCTCCTACAAAGCAACCTTCAGGTCGATCTTCGCATCGTAGAAGAACAGAGCTTCGGCTCGGCATTGATGTACTTCACAGGGTCGAAGGATCATAACATCGCGCTACGAAAACTCGCCATATCCAAGGGCCTCAAGCTCAGCGAATATGGTTTGTTCAAAGGCGACGCATCCAGTGGCGGGGCGCACCGAAGAGGAAGTCTACAAGAAACTCGGCCTGGATTACATTCCACCCGAACTCAGGGAGGACAGAGGAGAAGTGGACGCTGGCAATGAAGCATGAACTCCCCGACCTGATTCCCTACGACGCAATACAGGGAGATCTACAAATGCACACCAAGTGGAGTGATGGGCAGAGGACTATCGAGGAGATGGCTCAAGCCGCAAAAACCTTGGGCTATTCGTACATCGCGATAACCGACCATTACAGCACAATGCCAATCGTCAACGGCCTCAACGAACAGCGCTTGCGACGAGCAAATGAAGGAAATAGACCACGTAAACCAACAGTTAGAAGGAGTTACAGTTCTCAAAGGCGCTGAAGTGGATATTGCACCCGACGGCGAATTGAAAGGCGAAGAATCTGTCTTGCGAGAGTTGGATCTAGTCGTTGGGAGTATACACGGAACTTTCAAACAAACGAAAAAGCAGATGACTCAACGTCTAATCACGACAATGGAAAGCGGCCTCGTTAACATCATCGGCCATCCAACGAGCAGAAAGATAAACGAAAAGAATCCATGTGAAATGGATTTCGATGAAATCTTCGAAGCTTCAAAACGAACCGGAACCTATCTTGAAATAAATTCATCTCCACATCGACTCGACTTAGACGACGCGAACGCCAGACTGGCTTTGAAAGCAGGGTGCAAACTCGCCATAAACACAGATGCTCACGACACAGGATGAGTTGAGGAATATTCGATTCGGAATTGGTGTAGCTCGAAGAGGCTGGTTGAGCCGAGCCGACGTGATCAACACAATGCCCTTAGAGAAACTGAAGACGATCCTGAAAAGGCACTGAATAAGTGAAAGAATTCTCCAAAGTTTTATATTCCAAACGGACTAATCCGACTCTGAGGCAACCTCAGTGGACATTAGTCGGCACGATCATTCACCTAGTAATCGCTGGTATCATCGGCGGAATTTTCGTCTGGCTCGCCGCAAAAGCACTGGGCGCACCTCGGGCGTCATACTGGCACGGCATTTTGACGGTTGTCTGTGCGATCATACTCACCGATATCATAGGCTATTTCATCGGCGGGTTAGGGATGGATTACAACAATCATCGAAATCGTCATAATCCTACTGCTTGATCAAGCACTTCTTCGGTGTTGGCTGGATTAAGGCGAGTTGTAATCGCAATACTTGCTGTGATCATACTGATCATAGTGCTCTTCGTACTAGCGGCGATTGGAATCACAGTACTCGGCGGAATGTTCCCGGGCGTCCCATAGGCTGGATAGTGGAGAAAGCGACGACTCGGCGCTCCCGTACTGGGACCTCAAAGCTGAGATGTAGAGCTAGCCGGTAACGCGTAAGCTGACTCTACAGATTCCTGACTTCGAAACTTAGCATTCTTCCGGCGGGCGAATCGTCGTCCCACCACGATGAAACTCCCTAACACTAAGCCGGCCAGTACTGATTCTGGGGGAAAGCCTGGTATTGCAACCACCATGACGTTTCCTCTACCCTGCATGATCAAGAAAATTATGACTACTAGCGATATGAGGCTCAGGAGCGAGATTACCAGCAAAATGATGCCTACAGGACCCTCTGTCGCGAACAACCACTACCATGTTTTCCACCGATTAGCAGCATCTGTGAAGATTGGACGGTAAGGACTTTTCGTTGCCACAAGAGATGGACAAGGGCAAACACCACCCACTGCAACTATTGCAGTAGGTTGAACAACCAACTTTTACACGGCAAGACAACCCCCCCAATATTCGTCGCGCAACATGAAATCCTCTTGAACTCACTTGGTAGAGGGGCTGGTCTGGAGGTCGTTTCTTTGCCTTTTGTTAAAGGTAGAGATACGTGATGTTCACTGTTGCAGTGACTTGTTGTGGTCCGGAGTTTATTGGCGTTGGCTGTTTGGTTCCACTAGTGTTCCCGTATATGATTGGTTGTGGGACGATGCCGTAGCCGTAGTTGGTCGATACAGAAGCAACTCCGAGAATCACGCCTCCTAATCCGCTAACTATCGCTGACGCTTGTGAATTGGCGTCCTGGACCGCTTTATGATACGCTTGGCCTTGCAGGGTGTTGTAATTCGGGTCGGTGAACGTGAAGGAAATTCCGTCTATCTCATTTGCTCCCGCTTGTACTGCCGCGTCGATGATTCTTCCGACGTTCGGTAGATTCTCAGTTCCAGTAACGATTACCTCCATTGAATTCAAGGCAACGTAACCGACGACCTCACTGTAATTGTATGCATCGTATGTAGGCGAGAGTGAGTAAGAGAGTGTCTTGATGTCGCTCTTGTTGACTCCGAGAGCGGCAAGCGAAACAAAGACTGCATTCGCCTGAACTCCGTTCTCCGCCGCCGCTTTGGCTGCCGATGAGTCTTGCGTGCGAACTGAAAACATTATGTCCGCTTCGTCGGGATACGCTGTTACGGTTCCTGTCCCGGTGACGCTGATTCTCGGCACCGCGACGAAGTACAGAAAAGACGCCAGGATAACTATGCCAACTAATCCTATGCCTATCATTCGTTTCTTCATTGCGATCGAATTATCATACTTCTAATTGACCTAATAGTCTAGGCAATAGAACATGGTCGCATCACTGTTCTAATTCATAGTACCTATCATCTGAGGCTCAGTGGGTTCTACGATTGACCAACTTCTTCCAGACTGGGCCAAAACAGTTCTGGGGTATCATGAGGCCTACGACCCAGTTGGGCTTATCCACAATCTCGTGTATTCTTAGATCCCCGGCTACGCTACAGAATATGTACGCCTCCTCCCTACTGATCCCGGCGCTTTCAGTTAGTTCGAAAATCATTCTGCTAATTGCTTGCTTGCACGCATCCATCAGGTCCGGTCGCTATGCCCGTCGTCACGTAACTTCTCCCAACCGGTACCCTCAGGCCGCTGTGAAATAGTGTGGGGCCTCAAGGTTTGCATCCCTTAATCAAACCGATTCGCACGGTGACTGCTCCGGGGCATTCGATGGCCGTCACGCAAACCTCCCCATCCCCCTGAGCTGCGTGAACGTCGCCGACTGAAAACAGGCCACCGTCCACCTGAACTGGGAGCAGGAGTCTACTTCCAGCGGTCAGATGGCGTATGTCCATATTGCCGCCATGAAATCCAGGGGGCATGACCTCCGTGGGCTGGTCGAGGTCCGGTGCCACTCCCATCACTCCGCAAAACGGCCTATACCGGACTCTCAACCCGTTCTTGAAATCCACCCAACTTTTCTTACTGATCTTCCACGTCCACAGGAAGGGTTCGTTGAATCCATCGAGCGCTCCAAGTCCGGGAATCACTGCGGACCAGCCCCAATCAGCAGTATCGACTTTCAATATGTCAACCATCAACGCGTCGCCTTTTCCAGCGCCCTTCACGCCGGACTGGTCCAGTAAGAGGATAGAACTTGGCCACGTCAAGTTTGCTGATCTCACTGCTCGTGCTTTTCCGAGTTAATTGGGACGACGTAACCTCATGAATCTGGAAGGTAACACGGTCGCCCGAATCGATCTCTAGGACGGGTTTATGGTTTTTGTTCCACATGTAGTGGGAGCTTTCCTTCTTCACGAGATAGGAATGTGGCAAGTTTTCTCTGCTAACAAAAGTTGCAAGCGTCGCCACTATTTAACATCCGCATAAGTATCGCGTCTGTCGGCATCACATCCAGCAGACATCTCCGGCTAGTCTTCAGCGTTTTCCATCAGAAATTTGGAAGGGAGCTACATCT
>CAWHWX010000012.1:0-161571 GCA_963833125.1 Candidatus Bathyarchaeota archaeon
TTTGTGGGAGCTTTTATATTGCGCAAAGAGTGCAGTGAGCACTCCGAATATTGGAGGAAAATATCTTAATGTCAACCACATCAAAGAAGAACACAAAGTATGTTGCAGCAGCCGTGCTGATAGTTATCATATTGGCCGGCATTGGATACTACTTCTACCAGTCATCCACGGTACCCCCCACCATGACGACCTCGACATCACAATACAAAGACACAATTGTGATGGGAACGACCGACGCCGTCCAGACCACCATCGACCCCGCCGACGCCTATGACTACTTTGGCATTAACATGATTAACAACCTAGGCGCGCCGCTCGTCGACTTCGGGCCCGGAACTAACAACACAAGCCCGTCCGGCCTTCAGCCGGCGTTAGCCACAAACTGGTCACAAAGCTCGGACGGCCTGACCTACACCTTCACCCTCCGCTCAGGGCTGAAGTATGATGACGGCACCCCGTTCAACTCCACCGACGTCAAGTTCAGCGTGGAAAGAGGAATAGCCATTAACGACCCCAATGGCGCGTTTAACGGTCTCGGCGTCTCATCGATAATCGACTCGGTAACAACACCCGACGCTAATACGGTGGTCTTCCACCTGAAGGCACCGTTCTCGGGGTTCCTAAACATGATGACCTTCAGCATCATGTATCCAGTGAACCCGAACAAGGTGCCGCAGGGACATGCAACCCCTGCAACGATATGACTGGAATAGTCAACTTCACAGCCAACAACGCAGCAGCTAGCAACCCCAACGGCCTCGGCCCCTACACTCTGACCACGTGGACCAGATCGGGCACCAAGGACACGGAGATGGTTCTGACTGCCAATCCCAACTATTGGAACTATCCAGCCTACCCGAAGACCCAGACGATAATAATCAAATTCTACCCTGACGCCACCTCGCTTGCAGCCGCCATCAGGTCAGGCGACGTTGACCTTGCCTACAGGCAGTTCACAACGTCCGACATCCGGAGCTTGATGACAACGCCCGGGCTTAAGGTGTACTCAAGCCCCGGTGCCTTCATCCAGTATCTCGTCATCAACGAGAACAAGGCTCCGTTCAATGACATCAACGTTAGGCAGGGTATAGCCGCAGCCATCAACAGAACCGACCTTATCGACACCGTCTTCGCTGGCACAGCCACACCTCTCTACTCGCAAATACCTCTTGGCATGGGGTACCACACAGATGCCTTCGAAACGGCATATGGCGCCGGCCCCAACTACGCTCTCGCTCAGCAGCTTTTGGCGAAGTCGGGCTACAATGCCAACAACAAGCTAACGGTCGACCTGTGGTACGAGACCACCGGGCACTATCCCCAGAGTTCAGACCAAGCCCTTGTCCTGAAGAAGGACTTAGAGGCGAGCGGTGTGATTACCGTCACGCTCAACGGGGTTGACTGGCCCACAATGCACTCGAACGTAAGAGCGGGCAGCATGGGCACGTTCATTTACGGCTGGTACCCTGACTTCATCGACCCCTTCGACTACACCACACCATTCCTATCCTCAACGGGCGCTTCGTGGCTCAATGACGGCTATAACAGTACAGCCATGGATTCCCTGTTGACCCAGTCACTCTCAGCCACGCCTTCCAACGCCGCGTCGATCTACGGCCAAATTCAGACACTGCAGGCTCACGATGTCCCGATGATTCCATTGTACCAAGGCGGCTCCAACTGCTGCGGTGCGGTGGCTAAGACTTCGGTGGGCGGCGTCTACTTGGACGTTACCCTGATCTTCAGGCTTTCGACAATCTACGAGACAACAGAGACAACATAACATAGCGGGGAAGTCTACTGCAGAGCTTCCCCCTCTCCCTATTTTTGGGATGAGCAATTGAGCTTAAAGAGTTACATCGTCACGCGTGCCCTCCTCACAATTCCGACTGTGTTCCTTCTAGTAACGATAGTTTTTCTCATCGTGCGGGTGCTTCCAGGGGATCCGGTTCTCCTCCACTTCGGAAAGCAGGTCAATCCCACCGCCTTGGCCGCGGTCAGGCATTCGCTCGGCCTGGACGTCCCCATCTACGTCCAGTACTACAACTACATCATCGGTCTGTTTCATGGGAACTTGGGCATCGCCTTCTCGAACGAAGAGCCGGTCACCCCGCAGGTCCTCTCGGCTTTCCCGGCCACTCTGGAGCTCTCGATTGGTTCGATGATTGTGGCGGTGCTGGTGGGCGTGGTCCTGGGCGTCAGGTCTTCGAGGAAATACGGTTCGCTGGAGGACAAGATAATCAGGACCTTCGGCGCTGTCGTCTACTCCATTCCGGTCTTCTTCCTGGGTCTGATCTTCATCGGCGTGTTCGCGATTGCTTTTCACATACTTCCCTCGGGCGGAAGGTATTCCCTTTTAATCCCGATCGGCGGGACCGTCTTCGGCGTGCACATCCAGACGGGGCTGTACACCATTGATTCTCTTTTGGCAGGAAACTTGGGCGAGTTCGTCGACGCAGTGCGGCACTTGATACTTCCGTGCACTGCCCTCGGGCTTTACATCTCTGCCGTCTTCCTGAGGATAACCCGAAGCAACATGCTGGAAGCGCTCGGCCAGGAGTACGTCACCGCAGCCAGAGCGAGGGGGCTCAAAGAGAGGACCGTCCTCTACAGCTACGGCCTCAGAAATGGCTTGCTTCCTGTGCTGACGATCATGGGCCTTGAGTTCGCCGGCCTGCTGGGAGGGGCCATATTGACCGAGACGACTTTCGCCTGGAATGGAATAGGGACCTATATAGTCACGGCCATCACCGACCGGGACTACATTGCAATTCAGGGCGCCGTGGTCTTCTTCGGAATTCTGGTTGCGCTTGTGAGCCTAGTGGTCGACATCCTGTACGCCTATCTCGACCCGAGGATAAGATACTAGGTGATTTCATGAAGAAAGAATCGGATTCGCGGATTAGACCTGCAATCAACTTCTTCTTCACGCTGCCCAAATTCGGGACAGGCGGAATGATGGTGGTCATCGGAGCCGTCATCGTAATCATCTTGATGGCGATGACTATACTCTCCCCATTCATCACACCTCACAGCCCGATTCAACTCTCCGTCGGCCCTGCCGACGCAGCTCCGTCGCTGAGTTTTCCCATGGGCACCAACCGCCTCGGCCAGGACATTTTCAGCAGGATGATTGCCGGAGGTTCGACCATGATGGAGGTAGCCGGCCTCGCGGTTGCCATCTGCTTCCTCATAGGCGTTCCCCTCGGCCTGCTCGCAGGCTACTCCAGGAGACTGATTGACGGCCCCCTCTCGCTACTGATGGACTCTCTCTACGCCTTTCCGGGCCTCGTCCTGGCAATAGCCATAGCTGCTGTCCTCGGCCGCGGTGTCGTGAATCTCGCGATAGCCATAGCCGTCGTGTACATCCCTACCTACTTCAGGGTCGTCAGGAGTCAGGTCTTGACCCTGAAGGAGATGCCGTTCGTGGAGGCGGTCAAGGTGGAGGGCGGCGGAACCCTGAACGTCCTATTCAGGCAGATTTTCCCGAACGTGCTCGCTTCCGTGGCTGTGATCGCGTCAATCAATGTCGCTGACGCCGTCATCACCGAGGCGGGTCTCACGTACATCGGCCTCGGAGTGAACACGGCACTTCCGGACTGGGGTTTCGACATCTACTACGGATACCAATCCATGCTGGCCGGCGCTTGGTGGACCGTGCTCTTTCCAGGCTTGCTGGTCGTCCTCCTCGCAGGCGGGTTCACATTCATCGGGGAAGGATTGAGCGAAGTCCTGAACCCGAGGTTGAGGAGGTGAGATGACGCTACTCAAAGTCCAAGGACTGAACGTCAGCTACAAGACCATGAAGGGAGAACTGAAGGCCGTCCAGGGGGTGGACTTCGAGCTCGAGGAGCAGGAGACTTTGGGTATCGTCGGAGAGTCTGCATGCGGTAAGTCAACCCTCGGCCTTGCGCTCCTGAACCTCGTGCCTCCGCCGGGGAGGGTTACCGACGGCAGGATACTCCTCGAGGGAGAGGACATACTGTCCCTCGACAACGAGCGGCTGAGGCGGACGAGGGGGAAGGTGGTCTCGATGATCTTCCAAGACCCTATGACTTCTCTGAACCCGGTGAAGAAGATAGGGGAGCACTTCGTCGAGGCCATCAGGGCGCACAACCCCAGCGCCAGGCGAGGCGAGGCCCTGGAGAAGGCCGGGAAGATCTTGGGCGAACTTGGGATCTCTCCGGACAGGATGGCCGACTACCCCCACCAGCTTAGCGGAGGCATGAAGCAGAGGATTATGATCGGTCTCAGCCTTATCCTCGATCCCAAGCTCCTGATTGCCGACGAGCCCACCACCTCCCTGGATGTGGTGATAGAGGCCCAGATTCTCGACCTGCTCCGCCAGCTAAAGTCCTCCCTCAAGCTGTCCATGATTTTGATCACGCATAATTTGGGGGTTGTCGCAGAAGTGGCAGATAAGATAGCAATAATGTACGGCGGGGAGATCTACGAGCTCGCAGAGACGAAGGCCATCTTCAAGAAGCCGCTCTTCCCCTACACGCAGTTGCTCCTGAAGCTGGTTCCGAACATTGCTTCGGAGTCCACCTCGTTGGAGTGGATTCCAGGTTCGCCCCCGGACCTCTCTTATCCAATATCGGGGTGCAAGTTCGCGGCGCGATGCCCCTTCGTCTTCGACCGATGCAGGAAAGAACGGCCGAGCCTACGAGATATCGAACCAGGCCACAGGGCGGCCTGCCACCTGTACGACGGCGGTCGAAAATGAGCGACCCTCTGCTTCTCTTCCAGGACGTCAAGATGCACTTCCCCGTAAGGAGGAGTTTCCTCGAGGGGCTGGTCGGGGCGGAGACGAAGTACGTCAGGGCAGTGGACGGCGTCTCCCTCGGCATCGAGGAGGGGGAGGTCTTTGTCCTCGTAGGCGAAAGCGGCAGCGGGAAGACGACTCTCGGCAAGCTCAGCCTCCGGGTATACGTTCCTACGGCAGGGAACATTCTCTTCGACGGCCGGGCCATAACTGGGCTGAGCGGTGAAGCGCTCAAGAAGTTCAGGCGGACATCGCAAATGGTCTATCAGGACCCGATGGCAGCGCTCAATCCTAGGGTCAGAATCGGGGACGCTATAGCGGAGCCGTTGAAGTTTCACAGCATCGGAACTGAGGTAGAGCAGAGGGAGAGGGCCTTCAAGATGATGAGCCGCGTGGGCTTCGACCCCCCGGAGGAGATCTACTCCAGGTTCCCCCATGAGCTGAGTGGAGGCCAGAGACAGAGGGTGGTGATTGCCCGAGCGTTGATCCTTAACCCGAAGTTCGTGGTGGCCGACGAGCCGGTGGCCATGCTCGACGTCTCCATTAGGGCCCAGATTCTGAAGCTACTCCTGGATCTCAAGAGGGAGATGAATCTCACCCTGCTCATCATCACTCACGACATCGCAATCGCGAAGTATTTCGCTGACCGCATAGGAATAATGTACCTGGGCAAGATTGTGGAAAGGGCCGACAGGGAACGCATGTTCAGGAATCCGATGCACCCCTACACCCAAGCGCTCTTCTCCTCCGTCCCAGTCCCTGATCCCGAAGCGGCGAAAACCAGGATGATAATACAGGGGGAGATTCCCAGCGCCATGAACCCGCCCACCGGTTGCGTCTTCCACCCAAGATGCCCACGCGTTTTCGGCAAGTGTTCAGCTGAAGTGCCGCCGCTACTGGAGTATGAACCAGGACATTATGTTGCCTGCCACCTGTACTCCTAACGGAATATGTACAGGAAGACATGAGGTGGGGAGTAAGGGTCTATGTCTCCACACGTGAAGTGTAATGACCGGGCCGGCATGGCACGTCAGACGTGGAATACCGCGGTCAAGATAGCAGTGGTGCCAATAATGAGAAACACGATGAGTGAGAAGATTCGGATTCTCCTCGGTGACAGTATTTTGCTTAGCCGATTTCCGATCATCGTCTCTACCGCTGTGGCGGACACGAGAGCGATGACTGCTCCTGCGAAGACTAGAAGCGTATTCTGAAAGCGGGCTACGAACAGTATCGTTAACACTTCAGTCGCATCACCCGCCAGATCAAGTAATATGAGTAAGGAGACTGCGTTTAGGAAGACAAGCCACAAACTTTTGGACGCTTTCAGCGATAGCTTTCTTTCCGCCTTGGCGAGTTCCTCCTCTTCCTTCTTTGCTTCGAAAAAACTCCAAATACCGTACGAAATCATTACCAACCCACCGACCAGGCTGATTAGAGAGACTGGAAGGAAGCTAACTAGAAAATACCCTACTGTCACTATGATGGCGCTGGTTATTGTAAATGCTACTGAACCCGCAGCGAATACGACCCATGGCTTCACTTTCGTAGCAAGTGAAAGAAGCAGAAGAGCATCCTTATCCGTTAACTCGGCAACGAAGATTGCTGCCATAATTGTGAGAAACGCGTTCAGCAGTACCAAACTTTCGGATATCGGCAATCTTCATCACCTCGTATTAACAGGATTTCGAATTGTGAAGCTCACACCGAACGATCTGATCAGAATTTCAGAACAAGTTTACGCCCGAGAAATGGATTGCGGTCAGAGCCGAGACCAGTCGACTTGTGATGTACTAAACTTCAAATTCAATAACCCTACCTCTCTCAAGAGGCGTGGGACCTCACGGGGGACAAGTGATTTCAGTGATCGACCAAATGCAACGTAGATCGGGTCCTGGCCTATGCGAGATGTGTGAGAGAGAACCGGCTACTAGAAAGGCCAAGTTCAAGGCACAATACCTTCAATCCACATCAGCTGCGGTCTTCGATGAGGAAAGCCTCGTCGACGTTGAAATGATGAAGAGGATATGTGAGGGTTGTCTAAAGAAATTGCAGGAAGCTAAGAACGTTACAGAACTGACGTTCGAACGGTTGTAGCAAAAGTACTGCTAGATCATGTTTAGCCGAAGAGTTCTATCCATATTCCGTTCGGGTCCTCGATGTAAGCCCACCTTCCGCCTTCGACCTGCATCTCTAATTTTGTGCGGTAGCCCAAGGCATCGGCTTCACGGAGCGCTTTGTCCAAATCGTCCACCTTGAACCCCAGGTGATCGAGGCCTTCTCCAGGAACGTATTCGGTAGCGTATGCACTCTCTGATTGGTAGTAGTTGAGTTCCAACGTAAACCCGTTCTCTTCGCTTTGCAAGCCAACAGTTTCTCCTTTCGTCTTCTCAATCTTGCCTCTTCCCGTAACCTTCATGCCTAGAACCTTAGTGTAGAATTCAATCGATTTGTCCAGGTCTCTCACTCTGATCCCCACGTACGTGAACTTGGTCTGCAATTATGACACGGTTCGATTACGAAGTTGCCGTCTTAATAACCGTGAGAGGATGTGACGGGGTTATGCGGTTATTTGAGATCGATCGGCTTTGGAGCTGAGTATTGCTTTAATTGCAGCATATCGAATAATCTTCGAGACCTCAACTTAGGTTAAGAATCGGGTGAGCTTGTGGTAAGACGAACAGTCGCCTTCGGTTTCTTGCTACTCATCATTGCAACAGCAATGCCTCTGATCCTACCTGTTTCGGCTTACCGTAGGAATCCTCCGCCGTTTCTAACTTGTTTCGCGTCCGTGGGGACGGCTCCAAATGGTGTTACGTACATTGCCTACTTTTACCGCAGAGCAGCAGCAATGAGGATGGCTGCCGTTTGGGCTGCTGAGGGCTGGACTGGGATTACGATAGTTGCGTGCTGAGTCGTCTGAGTAAGACGCTCGTGAAACGGCGCTTGTATATTCAATAAGAGTTTTGATTCCGTACTCTTATGCAACTGAATCAGCGTACTCGTTCTTGGGCTCGTTTGGGTGTGACCTTGATGCCTAGGCTCTTAGCGAGCTTTCTTACCTCTTCCTCGCTCATCCAATCCACCTTCAAGTACTCGAACAGTTCTCTCTCCGACATGCCTACCTTTCGAGCCTCCTCTACAGCGAGTCTATAGGCTTCTAGTTCGGTAGGTCGGTTGTGGTACTCGTAATTGTCGTCAAAAAGCGCCTTCCCGTCCATAAACTGTTTCACATGGACGAGTTCGTGGATTACGTCTAGGTACTTGCTTACGGGTTCGCCCTCCCGCAGGTAGTATGCGCTGACGATTAAATGGCCGTCCTCATCGCTCACACCCATGTAACCAAACTTAGAGCTAAAGAACTCCACCTTCAACTGACTTAGCACGTTCTCGGTTTCGTTGCCGAAAATTGATCTAACAGCAGGCAGTCTCTCGAAACCTTTGAAGAAGTCTGTGAAGTTGTGCATCGCAATAGGGACCTTCCGGGGAATTTCAACGTCTGGGAGAGCTGAACTCTTTCGTCAAGTGTCGTACGGTTCCTGATTTTCCAGATTGGTGTCTGTGGTGTAATTTATTCTAACCGATAGGAAATATCCGTGGTGCTAGGGACTATTCTGATTCAGGATCACGTCGATCATGTAAGGAAAAGTGGGTTCGTTTCTCCTGGAGCAGGTTCACTCTTTTGCGTAGAAGGCCATACACAACGATTACGGCTACCATTAGGATTGTCAAACCCACCATCACGCTAACTAGTGGCAGGTAGATGCAGTTTCCGATTGAACCGTCGGGCGGGAGAATTACACACGCTTTACTCTGAAACCAAAACACCTGAACATCAACCGTGTCCAAGTAAGTCACGGGTTGCGCGCGTCTGCTAACGCCGCGGTCTCAGAGGAAATTTCAATCCCAATGAGAAAAACACTAACGAACAGAATTCCGAAAATGTAAGGGAGAACCCTAAGTAGCGTTTTAGCGCGCACCATCATTGAGCCCTTGCGTAACGTTCGGTGTCGTCCGCACTTAAGTGAAGAGGGACCGAAGGGTTAAACGTTCGCTGATGTGGGTGTAGGGCCGTGTGGGCCGGTAGTTCAGCCTGGTATACCTAATCTAAGAAAGGGCCGAAGAACGTCCGGTTTGCAAGCCACCATGGCCTAAGGTCCGGAAGGTCGCGGGTCCAAATCCCGCCCGGTCCACCAATTCACGCAACGGTCAATGTGGTAGCTTACACAACTATGGGCTTTATCCCGTTCCATTATAATACGGTGACAGGTCAGGTTTGTTTTACTGGAAGTACACCGGGAAGTTATTTCTGCCTCCCTCCGCACGTTGGAGTGGAGACGTTCACTTGCACTCACGCAAACGAGTTAGACTGCCCTGCTTTTACTCAAACAGTTGAATCAATGTCCGTGCTTCAAAATGTTGCTACTATTCCATACAGTCAAACAGGGACGAGTTCAACCACTGAGAGTTCAACTAGCCTCGTGCCCGAATCGACCGTTCTCGGATTAACAGACGGTTCGTTTACAATGCTGGCTGCTGTAGTAATCAGTATCCTAGCTCTTTTGACGGCATATGTTGTTATGAAAACCAAGCATCATTAAGTTGTGAAAATGTTAACACCCAAACCTGCCAACGGTATCTGCTCGACAGTTCTCTTACTTCTAATCACAACCCTTGCAATGGCTTCGATTCCATCAGCTACAAGTCAGCAATTTACCACATCTACGAGCTGGGTCACTGGCACGAATATCGGCTACACGATAGTGCAAACTCAGAGTAGCACCTACGATTACGAATCCTCGTTTACAGTGACGTCAATGTCTAATGGTACGACGACCCTGATTGGATTTCTTAGTGAAAGCACAATCACACCTACCCTCCATTTCCCCACTCCCTGCTACACGTTCCTCACGGGTGCTTTCGATTATGTTGGCCCGAAGCTTCACATTCACTATGAAGCTGCGCAACCTACGTACTGGCATATCTTGGACAGCTCCGACGTAAGCTATGTGTCCCAACACTCTTGTACTGCTGAATGAAATCCTCTCTATGGCTCTCCTTCTTCGATAGGCGATTTCAATCTCTATCTGGGTGCAGAGGATAATCCGTATTATCTACTGTTCGTCCCTGCTCCATCCTACGAAATTTCTAGCCCCCTTATCAACGTAACAATCGGGCCAATATCAATCGTTTCCACTTCCACAATTATTTCAACTCTATCAAGTGTCGGGTTCTCTACAATTATTGGCACACTTACTCCAACGACAACCATCGTTTCGACAACAGAGCTGCAGGCTCCTTCCACGCAAGCCTATGGCAATTGGCTACTGGACGCAGCAATAGTTACGACCTTGGTGATTCTTGTAATTTGGATGAAGTCGAGACGGAAAGTCAAACCAAAAGAAGCGAGGTTAACTCAGTTTGCGAACACCTCATCCTCATGCATAAAGTGTGGAGCCGATTTGCCTCCTGCCTCTGATTTCTTCAATAAATGTGGGACGAAACAACCTGGGTAAAAGCAATTGGCTAACGATAATTCCAAACGAAACATAATTATCCCGATAATCGTAGCTGTATGGCTAAGCCTCATATTTCCGTCCCTAGCGATGGCTCAGCAAACCTACGTTCAACCCATGTACGAAACCCACTGGAAAACCCACACAATCTTAGTTAGCCTTCCTAACACCATTGTACGTTTTTCCGGTAACATCATTGACCCCAACGCGAGCGTCATTCAAGCGATGGATATTTGGAACCAAGCACAGATATGGTTCGTTCAGAGCTACTTTCCTCACAATTATCCAACCTATGTCTTCAGGTTAGAAGTGGCAAGGCCAGGACAAGTGCCTCAAGTCACAGTCCAATATATCGGCTACTTACACGATGGATGGTGGGCAGAAACAAGCCAATATGGAACGAAGATTTCCATAGTAATCGCCCACTCAGACCAGAATACAGTTCTGGCAGCCCACGAACTCGGCCATGTTCTAGGACTTGGCGATAATTCAATCAACGGCGACCTAGAACGAACCAGCAATGTATTCTCACCCTATCCATCCACATTAAACCTGTACGCAGTTTACATGCAAGCCAAATGTCTATGCTACACAGCAGCAGACAAAGTGATTCTAACACAAATACCCTACATGCAGTGGAACCCAAACCTAGTCGTTGTGACTGAATTTCCGAATCCAGCTCTGATTCTAGTTGTGGCTATCATAACTGGCCTACTATTGACCGTGAAACTCCGTCGTGCCCGACCTGTAACACCTGAAACCGAACCCTGTAAGACAACCAGAAGCTAGTTTAAACTTAGAATCTACCCCCGAAGCAGTAAGAGCCGTACTAGGAGAATACTTCAAGGTCAAGAGCGAATCAACCTGAGTTCCTCAGGTGGTGACGACATTGCAAGAGTCACTCTCTTGCAAAGCAATGCCTTTCCCGAATTTCGGGCCTTAGCACCTAGCTCGAATACTAAATCTGGCTGTCCTACCCCTAATGGGAAACTAGCGAAGGCGAATACATCTGTGGACGCAAAATGAAAGAAGGAACCATCTTTGAATGTGAAGCCGAACACTATGAACTGTGAAGTACCACCCGCAATGAAAGGCGTAGGTTGAAGTCCATTCTTTACGAACAAAGTTGCGAGTTCAGTCTCGTCAGGCTCCTGTGAGCGAGTCTTAAGGTTTAGATACGAAAGGAGAACCCCAGAGTTCCTAAACGTAAGCATGCTGTGACTAATTTCCTTGCCAGATTTCTGCGTCTTGCAACAATGGACAGCGTGGATTTCCGGCTCGAACGCATCCTCATTTCCGGTATTCCTTACACTGATTTCAATTAGGTGAACTTCTTTTGTTTTTGGACGGCCGTCTGAAGTTTCAAAGTTCACGTTTATTGTTCGGTAGAGAAAATCTCCCTTATGTTCGAGTTCGGGTTGGTTCCACCAACGGGTAAAAAAGTTAGTCCTCCCGTTGCTGTCAATACTGCAATGATAAGGAGAATCAAATTCGCCACAGGTTGAGTACCCAGAAGGTTCCAGCCGCCAGATGCAATCCAAAGCATCGTTGACGGGTTTAGAAACCAAGTGATGATTGGAAGTTCGATTAGGGCCACAATTGCTATCCAAACCGCCACAGTAATGATTTTCCGAGTTCGGGGCTTCATAGATAGTTTTGGAAGCTAATTGATATTTAACGTGTGCCCAAGAAATCGGCTGGAAACGCACCGACGAGACACGAAATGGCCCACATAAACCGCTACCGTGTCCCGCCTCGCAAAGAGGGCGAGACAACGAATGTTCGAGGGAGAGCCAAGGTCAATTTAGGAGTTGTGAGACAAACGCAAGTGTTGTTAGCAACTTGTAGTGTTCAGTCATATTCGGCGAAGTAATCGGCATCTATTCCGTAAACAAAATGGACTATGTTACTCGGCTAATGCGTGATTGCGTCAGCTCGTTTGGGTTAGCCGTTGATTATAATCGCAGTTTTTGTTATAGTGATTTTTCGCACGTCCTCTCGTTCCACACGTAAACGTATCTTAGGAAACTCTCCAATGGTATGACGGGTTAAATCCTCTATCAATATCCATCTCTCGTTAATCCTCTTGAGCAATTTATCATTCTTGTCGTAGAACTCGACGAAGCCTCTGGATGTTTGCAAGGAGTAGGCGTAGGCTATGTAAGAGTAGTTCTGTGGCACCTCCTCATCTAGTGCCTCAGTTCTGACAGAGTCTACGACCAGGTTCCCCCTCTCGTCGTAGTTGATGCTCTTGACATCGTTTGCGAATATTCTCTGACGAACATGCCAAAAGTCACGTTGCCCCCTGCCGTCCGGCCAATGATATTGTGCACCATAACCATTCTTCAGAATGATGTTCCTGGCAAGATATGTCTGCACGGTGCCCTTGTTATTGAGCAAGGTCACAAACCAGAGCTTCTTCGTTGTATCGAACCCTACGTCGGCCCAGTGCCAAGGGTCCGATTGACGAACTTCGGGAGATGACATATCGAATCATAATGTGATGAAGCTGAGTATGGTTATGAATTGTTTGTTCAACGCTGTCAATCGAATTGAATAGGTAATATTGACTGAACGGCATTCTCAAAGTAGCTGATTTGGAATGCCAAAACTACAAGCTTTAAGAAGATAAAAGGTGAATTATCATATGCTAAAATTGTCACGGCCAAACGGGTTAGCTTCATGAATGTTCCCGACTCAGACCAGAAGAAGACCCGTTCTCGCCGAGGCTTTCTACGTTTGATGCTGAAATCTGCGATTGCGGTTATCACACTTTCAATCTTCGGAAACTCAGCTAAACCCGTTTCTGCGTTCAAAAAGCCTTCAGATGAAGATGCCCATTCTACGCAGACCCCCCAGAGCACAGCTGAAGACATCGGGCCATCTTCTAGTTCTCGAAAACCCGGAGAGGACGATAAATCCCCGACTTGTTGTAATTGTGGCGGTAATTGTGGTCCGGGAGGCTGTATCCCTAATTGTCCTCGATGTCCTCCTTGCACCCCTTGCACTTCCCCTTGTGAACCATGCCCTGGTCCCCCTTGTCCACCTTGCTATTGTCCACCTCAATCGTGCACCTGCCCTCCTCCGCCTTGTTACACCTGTCCTCCTTGTGGTCCGGCAATATAGCCGGATTCCGAAACACCTCAAATGGGGAGTAAATGAAAGATGACCAGCGTCTTCCGAAAAGCGGTACTGTTCTCCGTCTTCCTCTTATGGTCAGCAGCTACGGGCGTTGTTAACGGTATTAACAATATTCCAGTTCAACCTCAACAAGTCACAACGGTAACGAATTATCTAACAAGAGTGAGCTACTCAGAGACGTTTACCCTGCGAACACCAAGTCTGCAGTACGGCTGCATCTATAGGTCGTCAGGTCCTTACACTGCGTCTAGTGGCGATAATGTAACCATCGAATTCGTCTCGAATGCGCCGATTAACTTCTACATCATGGAGGATACGTCTTTCAAGACGTGGGTAAGCGGAACTGCTAGTTGTACGGTTACTGGCTATTTGCTCGGCAAGAGAGACGTCTCGTCCTTCCGCCACAATTGGATAGTCCCCCAACACGGTAAGTATATTCTCCTATTCATCAATCATTCACATCAAAATTCTCCTGTGATTAAGCTAAAATTGATTGGCAAATCGCAAAACGTTCTCGCCACTGCAACAATAACAAGCAGTCTCGTCGAAATATCCTCACCAGGAATGAGCACAGCTACGGTTGGTTCTGAAGAAACTATCGTGCCGTACTTGTTAGTTGGCATAATATTGGCCGTTGTGGTCGGATTGCTTAGCATTCCTTAAACTAAAGAGAAGGAAGCAAGCACATTCGTTGACCTAAATTGTCTCACTTACGAAAGAGCTTCCTTGCCATTTTACTTTCGCTTTCTGAAGTACGCTAATCCGTCCTACTGAAGAATGAACTCGAACCCTGCCTCAATCAAATCGCTAATCTCTTTCTGGCTTGTGGCAACCTTCGATACGAATGCGTCTGATTCCCAGCTTACAAGGTGAGTGTAGACTAAAGTGTTCTGAATGTTCTTGTGGCCTAACAGTTGCATCGTGGCTAGAATGTCTCTTGTTTGGTGATAGAACATCGTTGCTCGAAAATGCCTTAGTGTCTTGAATGAGATTTGTTGGATTCGGGGATTCTGTAGATTCTCTGCAAGTCTCTTCCTTTGTCTGCCGAACACGGCTCTGAATCGGTCTAGGCTCTTGATAGGGTCTATGTCCTGATTTCTGAAAACATATTTCCACCTCTTGGGTTGAGCGTTTATCATAGCTACTAACCGATTGGATAATTTGCATTGTCTGGGCCTACTGTCTTTTTCTGGTTGAATGTTAACAAAGCATTTGTCTGAGTCGAAGGTCTATCCATCGAATATTCCAGGCTTCTCCAGGTCTGCAACCGCTCTCACGTAGTAATTGCAGGAAGCAGGAAGTTTTCTTTCCCATCCCTGAAATTAGTTGCTCAACCTCTGATTCTTGCGGAATGAAGGGGATTTTTTCAATGCGTCTGTATCTTGGGGGTGTCCATTCGAGTTGTTTGAATTGGTAGAACCCTGAGAGATAGATGGTTACCCGTTCTTTTCTTGATTCGGATACTTGTTTTGTGGCTAAGTATTCTTTGACTGCTGTTGGGTTGAGTAAATCGCTGTGTTTGGCTATTTCCTTGAGCGAACGGACTGCAGATTCGATTGTCGCTTGTCTATACCCTTCACGTTTCAAGAATAATCCATAGTTTAGAATGTCGCCCAGGTGTCCGGAAAGGTCCAGGTTTGCGGACAGAGATGGTGGACTGGCCTGCCCGGAGCGCAGCTTCATTTCAGTCGATGCAGTTGAAGCGTAGCGTAGGGGCGGGTCCAAATCCCGCCCGGTCCACCATTTACGACGACTACGACTGATCTCCGCCGACTATAGCTGTTGGTGGAAATACTCCACAAATCGGCATCCCTCGTATGGCCAAACAAATAATTCGAATTCACTCAGACCACAAGTCGTCTGCCCGGATAGCTTGATCGAAGAGTGCATTCCTGTCCCAGCGCTTCTCACTCCATCGGACCGATGCCTCTTCCCCAAGAAGGATTAAATTCAGTTGTCCCAAGGTTGGGTTGATCGGGCTTGTCTCTACGAAGCATAGTTGTTCCCGTCGTCGTGGTTGTGGCAGTTATTATCGCCCTTCTGTCGATTACTTATCCGTCAGTCGTGGTCTCGAACACGAGTACCCAACCCATACCAAACTTTGCAACCTACACGAACCAATACACTACTGGATACCCACAAGTGTCGGCGTCAACTCTCTTGGCTGGCTACTCGACAACGACAGCCTGGTACCCAGGCAACCCAATCTGCGATCCAGGATCAAACGCTTGCACGCCATACCCAACCCCAACAGCTACGTTCGTTTACGCTCAGTCGGCAACCTACACATATCAGGTAACCATGAACAGCGAGGCAACATCCACATACACGAGCCAATTCACTGGCTTCTCAACACAGACCAACTACCAGACCATCCCGCCATACGCGGCGGCAGGCCTCAGCGATTTAGAGTTTGGATTAATCGCGCTCCTGGTGGTGGCCGCCGTTGTGGCTGCTATGTTGTTCCTGTTTGTAAAAGGCAGGGCGGGTCGATCCAATGTTTCCAAGACCGAGTTGCCATCGAAAACCGTCAAGTACTGTCAGCGATGTGGAGCCGAGAATCGGAAAGACAATAAGTTCTGCGACAAATGCGGAACTAAACTTGAATGACCCATGCTCTATCGAGCACTGTCAGACGAAAGCTGGCATGAATTGCAGCAGAACGCATTAAGAATTGTTGGCTATGAAGTTCACGCATCTTACATTTGATTGCTACGGAACGCTGATTGATTGGAGGAATGGGATTGAGGTTCATCTTGGGGAACTACTCCGAAAGAACGGGTTAGCGCCTGGAGTCAGCGTCTACCCAATCTACTTGAAATTCGAAGCTGAAGAAGAGGGCAGATACAAGTCCTACAAGGATATTCTGACAGATACGGCGATAAGATCCGCAGATCATTTCAAAGTCTCGATAACGAAAGATGAGGCTAGAGGGTTCGCGGCTAGTGTTCCCTCTTGGAAACCATTTGTCGATACGCTGGAATCCCTTAAGGAGATGGGCGAGAGAGGGTACAAGCGTGTCATACTCTCTAACATCGACCGGGACCTGCTAACGGATACAATTAACCGGAACCGCTTGGAGGTTGACGGATACGTTACCGCAGAGGATGTTGGCTCATACAAGCCTGCGCTTGGGCATTGGAATCATTTCTTCGACAAGTTCAAGGCTACGAAGAATGGAACCCTTCACGTGGCACAGAGCATATACCACGACATTAGACCCGCCAGCAGTATCGGTATTGCTACCGCCTGGATAAATCGGTACTCGGACGCTAAACCTTCAGACCTCAATCCGACGTATGTCGCTCCTGATTTGAGGAGCCTTCTGAAACTTCTAAATTAGGTGCTTAGAGAAAAGAGGCGGACCAGACGCTAGTCTGGCCTCGAACTGACGATTTTCGCGGGATCTGACCCTACAGTACGGCGATGGGTGGCTCCGAGTACCAAATCGGTATCGGGAATCTGTACATCGCTGGCTTGATTGGGTAGTAGAGCGTGGAGGGTTGTACCTGGCATTCAGCCGGCATCATTACCGGAGATAGGAAGTAAACATAGTCCATTGTATTCGCCTTTAGTTATGGCGAACCGTCGGAGACGTGATAAACGTTGTGTGGCGCGGTCTAACCTTCATGGGAGTTTCATCTTAACCTGACCTGTATAAATCGACATCCTGGTGTCAACGGGTTTTGACTAACAAATGCTTGCTTAACTCAACCTAAAGGAATCGTAGGCCCACTTCTTAGCGGCTTTCAGCTTACCCGTTTTGCGGCAATCGTTATGTGATTCTTAGGCTGACGGTTAATGTCTATTGAGGACTTATCATGGAACCTGCCTTAATCCCCGGTGTTCCCGCGCCTGTAATCGTAGAGAGACCTGGTGGTAAACCCGTACTGATTAGCCCTGCAGAAGTCAATGGGGCACATGACTACGCAGTAATCGGGTACATACTCGTACTGCTAATGTCTATTCCTTGGTTCATCATTGTCCTAACCATAGGGGCTTTTGGAGCACTTGCGTCTCCTTACCTTCCGTTCCCAATCATCCTGCCCCCCGCGTTGCCTGCATGGTTGGCCGCGATCCCATTCATAGGCCCAATTCTGACACTGCTCACTTTCCCCGGGGTCGGCTTACCCGCGTCATGGTTCGTGTATCTAGGGTTCGGCGCCGGAGGTTTACTCATAGGAATCATCTTTCTGCTTCTAGTCTACTTCCAAACGATTCGAGCAATTAGCAAAGGTCGCTATGCCAGAGCCCGCGGCGGGACATTATTCTGGGCAATTCTATTCATAATCCCTGTCTTCGCAATTCTTGTCAGCCCAACCGTATTCTATCCAGCAGTACTCCTCTTACTCCCAGCCTTCTTCTTCCTCATGGCCTATGGCAGATTAGGAGAGGTAGTCGCGAAGTATGGCCCAGTCGCTGTTCTTGGAGAGGCTCTTCCGGGTATGGGGATTGCACCTTCACCACCACCTCCGCCTGTACAGGCCTTTGGTCCACCGATGTTCTCTGGTCCTCCAGGACCTGTCGGAATGGGCGGCCCGATGGGTGGTCCGATGATGCAGCCAATGATGCCACCAACCGCTCCAAGCCCGCCACCTATGCCTGAGCCCCAAGCCACGACATCGAGGATGCCACAGTGCCCCACTTGCGGTAGAGACCTCTATTACGCTGCAAATCATCGACGCTGGTACTGCCAAACGTGTGATGCCGGCGGACGATCCTAAGCCCGCCTTATCCAAAGGCCTTCAATTGTTTCACGTGCCCCAAGTATGTCCCATCGAGTAGGTGGACTTCAGCATCGTCGATGTCCACCGCACCCGACCTAAGAATGGGACCCAATCCCTCTCCTGCATGAGTTTCCTCAATCCTCTTCGAGTTCACAGGCCGACCGCCCAAAAAATCATTGAATGGCGGGACGAAAATGCACTTGGATGCGGTCGGTTTAACGTGATACTTCTTCGCGAGCACCTCCTCAGCGTTACCCTTAACGTGATCTCCGGCCGCTTTTAGAACACCATTGAGAAGCTTCATCGGGTCACACTGAGCCGTAACCCAAGCTGGGCGCGTGAGCCTATAACCCAAAGCATCGCGCAATGTCACTGCAGGGTGCAGGTGGCCGAGAATCAAGGTCTCGCATCCGATAATCTCAGGGGCGGGCCACGCGTGGCCGTGGAATAACCCAAATCGTTTCCACAACGCGATGCCAGTTGATGGGATCAACTCGACCTTCGATGGTGTCAATGGTTCGAGATTGCCATCATGATTCCCCAAAATGATTTGGATAGTTGGCACACGCTTGAGCAATGCTTCGAAGAATTCTGGAACATCGCGCCATTCCTCGAGTTCGGCACCGGTGACGCTGTGTTTAACGTCGCCCAGCATGAGAAGGCGTGAAGGTTCAACTTCGTCGATGATTGCGAGTAACCTTCGAAGCATTTTGTCGGTTTGTGATGGGATGTGGATGCCTTGCTGTGCGAGAGTGACCTCCCACCCAATATGAAGGTCGCCGAGAACCACTACCCTCTCGCTCTTATGCCTCAACAGTAGGGCAGGTTCGGATCCGATTGGCTTGAGGGCGTTCATTGGAGGTCTTTCGTTTTGTGGAGTAGTTTTCAGTACCAATGCATGCAGCAGAAGAACAAAAGGTTACATAGTTCGCGCAGATTTTCCAGAATCCGTAGCCCGGTGGTGTAGTGGACAGTTTACCCACAGAAGCATAGAGGGCTTTGGACCCTCCGACGGGAGTTCGAAAGGCACTGAGTTGCCCGAAATTCTCCCCCGGGCTACCAAACATCACTTCGACTACTTGCTCTGATCTCACTTCACCTTGAGATCGATTCCAACTGTTCTCTTGATTAGTTGGGCGAGAACATCGGCCTGTGCTTTAGATCCGCCTTTGGCAGGTATAGATACGACAAGGGGGAATTCCTTTTTCGTTCTCTCCATCATGGGCAGTAGCCATTCGAAGACAGGTTCAGTTACCATGACGAGAGAGATGTTTTCATCTGAATGTACCCTGCGAAGGGCCTTCTCAGCGTCTTCGCGGTCCTTTACTGCGTAAGTGCTACTGATCCCTGTTACCTTGAAGTAAGTGGACGTGGCTCTGTCAGAGATTAGAGCAATTTTGCCCATTGGAATTCGCGCTCAGTTCGGGTAAGATGTGTCTAAAACCAATTCAGGACATCCTCCCTCTCCATGACAAGTCCACAGCCATGTGCACAGTAATGAATTTGCCTGGTTCTACATGCATTGACCAAGTCTTTTGTTACCTAAGGTAACGCTTATATTGTCACCAGACGGAATATTCAATCAGGAAAAGAGATGCGATTAGAAGTTCAAGCGGCCTCTAGAAAACGACGAGTTCTTCCTATGCACGTTGTAAACTACACCGCTTTCCGCGAAGATTTCCATACCCAAGTAGACGAGAGCGAACTTCATCTCCTGGAGAAATTCCATGCAGCCCGTATCCTATCCCAACGAGGAGACGTAGAGACCTTTGTCGATCCGGTACTCTTTGATACCGAGAAACATTCGCAGAGACTTACTGCTGATCTTGCTGGCGTTGAAGGTGAAACTCTAACCGCAGTCTTCTGTGAGACTAAGCCCCCAGACGACTCGCTTCTCAGGGAGCTTGAAATGGTTGATGGGGCGGAGAACTCTAAGACTGTCGTCGTCTATCCTTTCAGAGTCAATTCGGAATCTATTGATGAGAGGTTTCCACGAGCTGTAGAAAATGGTAGGTTGACGATTGAGCATCTAAACTGGCGCGACAGAGGTTTGGAAAAGGCGTTCCGACAAGCGTTAGAGCTTATGGAATTGCTCTGCAACGAAACACGCGTCAAGATGCTACTTCCGCTATTGGAGCATCCGCAGGGGAAAAAGAACTTCCGGGAGGAGATCAACCCGAAGCTCATCTACGAAAATGTCCCATTACTGAGAACGCATAAACTGATCAGTCAACTTTCAGACGACCTTTACGACTTGACTCCGATGGGCAAGACAATCCTGGGCGAATATCTCGCATTTGTTGAGAAGGTACAGGACCTACTCGAGAAATCGGCTAAAGAGGAAGACTGAGTGAGGAAACTGGAATGAGCACAAACGCGGAACGCTTAGACCAATGCCAAGACTTCGGCGACGTTTTTGAGTTAGTGAAGAAATCTGCTGAACATTCATTGGGGAGACGTAGGGCTGGGTTGATGCTTTACTTGGCGAAATTGCCTAGTCATATTGGTGCGTTCCACACGATGGGGACTAATGGGATCGTTATGAACAGAACGACATTGGACGTGATAACCCACAGCGCCCGGTCGTTGCGTGAAATAAATTCATACGTCTACTCAATTCTCCTTCACGAGTATCTGCATGCTCTTGGATACGTGGAGGAACGGGAAGTCAGGAAACTCGTGTATGACGTTTCATTGGACGCATTTGGGCCAGAGCATCCTGCGACAGAGATTGCTTCGAAAGGCCCAAGCGCAATCTTGCCTAACATTGTGCCAGAAGACACGCCGAACGCGACACCAGACTTTGAAGTGATTCCTGACCTAGAAAGAAGCAGCCAGCGTTACATCAGCTAAGCCGCCACATCTGAACCACTTACCGAGTAAACGACCCTATCATCTACACTCTTCCTCTTAGCATCAGGCCAGAGGCTGAAGGGAAGAAGACCATAGGAAGACCTTCCAATGTATGTTAACCTATCAGACCCACAATGCATGCATTTGGGCGTAATTTCAACATCAGTTCGCCCGCAATTATTGCATGAGGAGTAGTTTGAGGAATACGTGAGGAATTTGCAGCCGGCACCCTGCGCTCTTTCTGTGAGCTTCAAGAGCTCAGTCGGTCTGGACTCCGCCGAGATGCAAATTACGTTTAGGTGTCCTCCTGGCGTCGCTGCTTGAAACTTGGATTCGATCGTGATTCGATTCTCGAGGGAGACGTTCATTGTGAGAGGTAAAGTTGGTATGTCCGTGTAATAGTCGTGGGCTCTTCCGCTACCCGGTACCATTACCGATCTTCCAAATTGTTGAATGTCCAATTCCGCCAGTCTCTCAACCGCCTCATCCGCAGGGCGTTGCGAAATTGTCAATCGCATTTCCCCTTCCTGAGAAGCCGTTTTCAAATGTTTTGATGTGTCTTGAAGCAACTTTAGTGCGAAATCTCCGGCAGTTTTGTCTAGCCTCGCTCCCGTGTGAGTCTCAACTGCCTCGCTCAGACCAACGAAAGCCAGATTGTACGAAGCGTTCTTTTCATAGAAATACGGCCCAGCCGCGCTGTTGCCCGAGAGGATCGGGAGCAATGGTTGCTTTAGCCTTTCGTTTATGAACCTCTTCTTAGCCTTGAACCCTTCAACCGTCAGAGCGACCGTTTCTCTTAGTAGCGCGAGGAATCTGTCGTCACTCTTCTTCGCTTCGTATGCTATTCGGGGGAGGTTGAGGAATATTGTGTCCATGCTGCCCGTTCTCATGCAGTCAGCGTCCCAGTGTCCCGTCCATTCGTCCCCCAACCTTAGCCCCGTAGCCGAGTAACTGCTCTTTTCTTCATCTCCAAGAAGTTCGAAGAAGGGGATGCTTCGTTGAGCTGCCAATTCATGTGCTCTTTCTAAGATCCTTCGCGCTCTATCACTGAGTAAGGCTTTGGGTCTCACTTTTACAAGAAGGTGGGGAGTGACTGGTGGTCTCGCAGACGAGATCCTTCTAAATGCTTCGATCGTCGCTTCCGCGATGAGGAGGGCTTCTTCGGAAAAGTCTCGGTATTTACCCGATGTCTTCCCGTTCGGGCCTATCGCCTCCTCTTGTGCAAGGAACTCGGGGATTGTCAGCTCTATTGCGATCGAGATACTCGCTTGAGGATTGCGGGGAGGCATCTCTCGGAGAATGGAAGTAAAAAAATAGTACAGCACTCGCGTGATATTTTCGTTTTTCATGCCATGTGCGAAGGGTGCAAGGAAGATGTTGAAGGAGTCAAACGTCTGTTCTCCCGAGGCTTCGGGGCCGCCTACGGCTATCACTTGATTAACCAAGCCAAGTGCCGCTTCAAGTGTGTCTGGAATCGGCGTACCGGACACTGAATGCTTTAGGAAGTATCTCAGGTCGTGGATGACTTCGTTGGGTGTAAGAATCCAACTTTCGAGGTTAGCGATATGGATTGCTCCTGAAAGGTGTGCGTCCGCTAACTTGTGAGGTAGACAGTTTAGCAGAACATATTCTGAAAGAACAGATTTCGATGAGACGTGGTTGACGTAGTCTGCGTCTAGCCCTTTCTCCCCAGCGGTCTTGATGAGTTGAGCTACATCGTGAACCGGCATCCCGACCCTTGTAAGCTTGTGACGATACTCCTCGAGTTTCTTCTCGATGAGAATTGCGTTGACGAACTCGCGTATTAGCGGCGCAGTTAGGTATAGCGTCTTGAGCCTGACCAATCTGTCCTCTGCTTCCGCAGCAATTTCATCTGCCATCTCTTGCGGAACACCAGCCTCGACTACCAGGGATCGTGCAATTTTGTTGCGGTGAAATTCTTCTATTGCAAGTTTGGATGTTCTGACGTACAATTTGCCGCGCTTTACGTTAACATACTCATCCAAGTCCCTCGCAAACGAGACGATCATCGAACCTAATTCTGTGATTCCGTACCGCTTCGTCTTCTTCTCAAGCATCACCAGCCCCGTATCGGTTAGGCTCCTCAGGTGATAGACGAATTTTCCTGCATCTCGAACTGGGTCTAGTTTTAGCTGGAACATTAATTCCGTATATTGAAGTGGGCCCTTCGTGGAGAGCAGTCGTAAAATTTGTAGTCTAACCGGAGCTGATGCCGCGTCGAAGATTCCAGCACCGACCCTCTCCGATGACCGAAGCAATCCTCTTACCGCCAAGAAAGCAACTAGGATACACTACCATATTCTTATGTTTAAAAAACTGTAGTTGGAAACATTCCGTACCTGTTCTGGTGAGTTGGTAATCTTTATTTTCTATTCATACCATGAAGACGTCGCAATCAACTGAGCTGTGATGATCTTGAACCATCTGCGTATGGGAAAAGACGATTACGATGCGTTGGGGAAACTGGAAGAGGCTTTCGAAAGGAAAGATCTTCAATTCTTCAAGTCGTTTCTCGAACGATCGAAGGATTACCCTCTTCTCCTCCGAGTACATTCAGTCTGCATGCTCGAACACATTGGAGACGAGAGCATGATCGGTCCTCTGTGTAAGGTCCTGAGGGAAGATGAAAGCCCGCTGACCAGGCATGAGGCTGCTTTCACGATGGGCCAACTGGGTTATCGTTCTGCGGTACCCGCTTTGGTAGATGCGATGTTTCATGATAAGAGCCCGATTGTTAGGCATGAGTCAGCTGTGGCCTTGAGTTCGATCGGGGACGATGAAGTTGTCCCGGAGTTGAAGAAGGCGATTGAGGATGAGGATGAAGATGTTCGCAACTCTGCTCTGATAGCATTCGAGTATTTGACATACTTGCAGAAAAAACGTAGCGTTGCCGCCGAGAGCATGGCGGTGAAGCCGAAGATTCGGCTGTGAAGCATTTAACTTAGTGCTCGGTTCGTAGTGGGTTCAGGGGCGGTGGTCCAGACCGCGAGTCAACCCCTCGTGGGGACAACTTGGTCTAAGATAGCGACCATAACGATTCGCCTTAAAACCGGTCTCGGGACCACAACTGAACGGCGGGAACACCGGTGATCGAGGGTTCAAAATGACTGAAAAAGTCATGACATTCCCTCCCGCCCCACCATTCGCTTGACGATTTGAAAAATTGAGGGAATGCAGAGTTTCTAAGACGGTCAAAAATTAGGGGTTTTCGATGGCGTCTCTTTCTGAGCTTAACGCGGAGGTGGAGGAGGAACTGGAACCCAGGTTATTGAAGGGGGTTGCTGGGGTTGCTGTCTTCGGCTGAAAACAACCAGAGCTACAGTTGTGATTATGACGGCTGCGAGGATTGCTGCAATTGCAACGTACCCAAGTAGGTTCGAGTTATTCTGGTGCAGAGCCTGGTATTGCGATTGGTTTCTGTACAGGTGCTGCTGTGAGGGTTGCTGATATGGAGGAGTCTGGTATGGGTTGGAGTTCTGGTACGGATACTGTGTTGGGTATTGGCTGGGGTATTGGTTTGGATATTGGTATGGGTATTGAGTTACTGTGGTAGTGGAGACTAGCTGGTTTCCTGACACGGCTTGAAATGTTTCGCTGGTTGAGGTTATTAGGCTCCCGTATTGGCTGGCGTAGATCGAAGCGGAGATTGTGACTGTGTGGTCTTGCGTCGTTGGTGGAAGGTTGAATCCTAATTGCCCGCTGAACGTTGTACCGCCGTTTGAGGATTGTAGAACGGTGTTCACCGATCCTAAGCCGACGTTTGACGTTGCGTCGTAGGCGTTTCCTGTTACGTATAGTTGGTTGCCGTAAACTGTCGTGCAGGTTGCTGACATGGGCACTACGATTGGAACGTTAGAGTAAGAGTACACTGCGGGCATGACGGGGTAGCTCAGTTGGGCCATACAGGCATCAGCCCAGACAGCGTTGGTGTTCGCTCCGACTGCGATGATTGCTATGATTAAGACAATGGCGATCATGGCATAGTTACGCGTTTTCGCGGATGTTTGAACCAATTTTTATCATCGACTAACTACAATATGTAGTTGCCTATAATCGGAATGGACGAATCATTCACACACTCGCGTTACAAACTACGTGTACTACAATTCAAATCTACGCGTACTACACGACGAGACGATTCTGTCAGAAATTCATCTAAAATAATCAACCTTCAAGCTGTGGCCGCAGGAGCGATCGAAGATCGATATCTTCAGCATTCGGGTTTAGCGTCCGATCCAAGACCACTATTCGGTTCCGGTCGTATTTACCATTCGCGAGCTTCTTGAGAATTATTGACTCGGCTTTGCCTCGGCCAATATAGGTGCCGGCAGAGTAATGCAGACTGAAACCGATCAAGACTAAGAGAGCATAATGGTAGGAAGTAGGTGCTCCTGCCCAGAGAACCTTGTAAAAAACCCCAAACAGGCTCACCAGTATGCTGAGGCCAACAACCGAACCGAATACGGCTGTGAGAACGGTTGAGTGGAATGGGCCTGAATTGATGCCGACAATCTTGAAGCGCCTAAAGTATGGTAGGGCGATGGATGGGACGAAGCCTGAGATCAGGGTGATCATGATCAACCCTGGTGTCAGCCGGAGTGAAAATAGTACTGCGTTCGCACGCTGGGGGGTGGCGAGGAAGTTCAATGAGCGCACTATCATCCCTAGGGTACCGGGTCTTACGGTTGTGACTGTGGTGGTTGTGGTTCTTGCTGGAATAATGCTGTAGATGTCCCATCCTATTGCAATCGACGTGAAGAACAATACTAGTGGAAGGTAGACTAGGTGAGATTTCTCGATGAGGACTTTTCTGAGTTTCAATGATTGTTCCTCTTTAGGATCGATCAATTGCCTCGTCTTAGTGAGCTTCGAAAACAATCCGGCTATACTCAATGAGCATATGCCGCCAAGGAGTACGATTGACCCATAACCTAGGCCTATGACCAGAAGCCCTGCTACTGAGGTCAGGATTGCGATTTCAACCTGATCTAGATGAACATGAGTGAGTTGAGGGATTGAGAATATTGAAACCGCAGCCACAATATACGCGGCGAACCCTAAGGCCAACGGTGCGGCCGCATCGACGATGGCTCCACGTTCGGTAAGTTTCCTCTTTCCATCAGGAATCTTGACCATTCTAAATCCCATACAGTTGCTGAGAAACTGAGGCTAAATTAGAAGCAGGACTATTTACGTGCATACTCCGTGAGGAAGATTTTGGGCAAAGGAGACTATTTTTCCGGCTTGTGGCTCAAGCAGAACCCGTAAATACTTAGTAATTCAAACTATTAGAAATGCGAAGTAATATGCAACGATTGGAGACAGCACGTGAGGAATGTGCTAGGGAGGTACTTGATGGTGTCCCTGTGGCTATGCGCACCATCAGAGCCCAGCTCAGGAGACATAGCGACTCCTCACTATCGGTACCCCAGTTCCGAACGCTTCTATTCATCAACCGTCACAAGGGAACATCGATTTCCGAAGCCGCCGATCACATAGGATTAACCCTACCCTCCATGTCAACCCTCATTGACGGGCTTGTAACGCGCAACTACGTATTGCGCAGGGCCCATGAGGATGATCGAAGGCGCATGACTCTAACACTCACCGAGCGTGGAGATACTGCGTTGCGTTCGGCCCGGGCAGGGGCCCAGGCATACCTGACTGAACGGCTTAAGCCATTACCTGAGGCACAACGGGTTACGGTTGTGAAAGCCATGCGGATTCTCAAGCAAGTATTCTCAGAGGAGGTTGAGTGATGTCGAGAGTTCAAACAGATCTCGTCAATGAGCCTAAGGTGGAAGCAAAGTCAATCCTTGAAACCAAGTCATTGACAAAGCGGTTCGGATCGCTCGTTGCGGTCGATCAAGTGAGTATCTCAATCTCACCCGGCGAGATGTTCGGTCTTGTGGGACCCAACGGGGCCGGTAAGACAACTGTGATCAAAATGCTGACCACCCTCCTGACCCCCACGCTCGGAAACGCGTGGGTTGCGGGCTATGATGTGGTTCATCATTCAGCTCAGGTTAGGCGAGTTATAGGATATGTCCCGCAATTGCTTTCCGCGGACGGCTCCCTTACAGCCTATGAGAATCTGCTGATCTTCGCAAAGCTATACCATATCCCTCGCGGAGAACGCGAGAAACGAATTCATGACGCATTGTCATTCATGGGACTCGCCGAAGTATCCGACAAAATGGTTCGGGAGTATTCTGGAGGAATGATCCGCCGCTTAGAAATCGCTGAATCCATGCTACACAGACCAAGAGTGCTCTTCCTTGACGAGCCAACCGTCGGGCTTGACCCCGTTGCGAGGAAAGCTGTCTGGGACCATATTCAACGCCTTCGTACGGACTTCGGAACTACAATTCTGCTCACAACTCATTACATGGATGAGGCGGACGAACTGTGTGACAGGGTGGCGATTATGCATCTGGGAAGAATCGCAGCGATCGGGACACCAACTGAGCTCAAGGCGACAGTTGGTGAGGGGGCGACGCTGGATGATGTTTTCGTACATTACTCAGGGTACGAAGTGGATACCGTAGGGAACTTCCGCGAAGTCTCGAGAACAAGGAGAGTGGCAAGTAGACTTGCATAGGCTCCCCACACTAGGAATCGGAAATGCGATCACAGCGGCGTTCAACTTCACGACTGACACGTTCACAATAGCCGAGCTTGAAGCGCGCAAACTTCATCACGACTTCACAGAACTCATCACGCGTGCAGTCCAACCAGCACTCTGGCTCCTGATCTTCGGGGAAGTGCTCGCTCAACTCAGAGCTATTCCCACTGGGCAAATCTCGTACCTGGACTTCATAACCCCCGGCATCTTAGCCCAAAGCGTTCTCTTCATCGCCATCTTCTATGGCATAGCCATCATCTGGGAACGTGATCTAGGAATTCTACAAAAGATGTTGGCGAGTCCGGCACCGCGCACTGCGTTAGTGTTCGGAAAGGCTCTTTCGGCTAGTGAGCGAGGACTATCGCAGGCTCTAATTATCTACGTGTTGGCGGTGCTGATAGGCGTCCACATCAACTGGTCTGTAGTCTCTGTGCTGGGCGTGTTGTTAGTGGTGATTCTAGGTTCCGCCCTGTTCTCTACGTTCTCTTTGATCATCGCGTGCCTAGTCCGTACTCGGGAGCGTTTCATGGGGGTAGGCCAACTTCTCACTATGCCGCTCTTCTTTGCCAGTAACGCAATTTACCCGATCTCGATTATGCCAGGTTGGTTGCAGGCTGTTTCGCGGGGCAATCCCTTAACGTATGAAGTTGACGGACTGCGTTCCCTCATGGTGATTGGGGGCGTTAGCGTCTACGGAACTCTAGTAGATATAACAGCGCTAATTGTGTCGACGGTGATTTTGGTCATTATCGCTGCAAGACTTTACCCGAGGGTTATCTAACTCAACGGCGCCCAAATGAGTTAAGAAATCGTAGCAGATCAATTGAGGTAATGATACGTAAGTCCAGCCACGCGCTTGCTGTTCTGAAGGTTCGACTTATTAGTGACAAATTTGCAGACGGAGTCCATCAATCAAAATTGAGGGCTGTTCATTGAGATTAACTGCGCTCATAGCCATACTAGTCGGGGTTGTTGGTGCAGCGTGGAGTTGGAAACTGCTCCAATGGTACATTTCCGCGAACACTGTGCTTTACTGCGTTCTGGGTACCCAATGCGCGTCGGTCTTTGCCTCTGCCTCTTCATACTTCTATGGTACCCCCATTCACCTGCTCGCGGTCGGATGGTTCAGTCTATTGGCCATAATTGCCGGGGTTAGGGCATATGGAGTACGAGGCGCCTCACGAATTGGGTTAGTAATTGCAGCTCTATGTATCCCAACGATTCTTTATTTGGACTACATAATGATTGCAGTAATACATGCCATTTGCTCCGACTGCGAACTAGCCCACATCCTCGGCCTAATCCTATTCGCACTATTCATAATCATGTACCGATCCGACACGAAAGGTGACGCAGTTTGAGCGAAAGCTTAAGCGTTAGCCACCAATGCATCGTAATCGTAAGGTGAAGCCCAGATGGCGTCCAAAAACAACAAGACCAAAGACGGAAAAGAAATCGTGGCCAAGAAAGGACACGGGCTGAGCAAGGCAGAGAAGATTGCGATTCCCATCATACTGATAATTGCGGTTTGGGCGGTATACTCAGCTCTAACCCCTGGTCCTGCCGGAAATTCGAGTAGTCTTTCGAATTCGGTGACAACCTCAGTTTCGCAGTCCGGTCTGGCGCCCGATTTCACCTTGCCCGTAGTTGGCTCCAGCGGTCTTACGGGTCAAACGGTGGCGCTGTCATCATTTCGCGGAAAGGTTGTGTTGTTGGAGTTCATGGAACCATGGTGTATACACTGCCAGCACATGGCCCCAATCTTAGGTAGTCTGTACGCGCAGTATGGTAAAGGAAACGTGGTATTCCTGTCTGTAGCTGGGCCTTGGAATGGGGCAACTGCTAACGACGCGGCTGCCTTCATTGCACCGGGGGGAGTTGGGTATGGGTATGGTGGGACTAGTTGGATCTATGTTTACGATTCTTCAGGGACGATATTCAGCGAGTACGGCGTTAATTCGACCCCTACCTTCTATATCATCAATACCGATGGAACCGTCTCAACCCAGCTCACAGGTGAACAAACAGCCGACGCGTTGTCAGGCGCTTTGTCAGCAGCAGGCGGAACTTAAACCACTCTAGACCGTACGATGCTGCGTCTCTCAAAATTAGAAAGAGAGGGGCCCATGCAGTTAGAACAATTGTAAGAAAAACTATCCAAAATCGTTCAGTCAGCTCTCATATCCTGCATGCATGAACGTATGTGGTGCACCGAATGAGGGAATGAAGACATCCTCCAACGTTACCTTGGAGAGAATCTTCTTGCACGACCTATACGCGATATCTGTCAGTCGCCGGTTTTTGGCGAGTGCGACTGATGACCCAAGATATTGGCTACAGCGTCCTTTGCACTTATCCTTGATATCGAGATAGACCTGATTTAACGTAGTCGAGTCTTTACTCATCCCAAATGGTGTTTCTGTAAGATCGATAATTGCGGCATCGAACTCTTCTTTTGTTGAATGGAGGTAGCTAAATGCGTCGGCGATCACGACTCTGACTCGTGGGTCTTTGAAGGCCCGATTCGCTCCCTTGATGTGCTTTCGGCAGGCTTCAACGAGTAATTCGTCGATTTCAACGAGCGTGACGTGTGCAATTGTAGGAGACTTGAGCAGTTGTAATAGCGTCTGTCCGCTGCCTCCTCCGAGGACGATGATTCGAACAGCTCCATTCCTCTTCGCAGTACTGCAGAGGGCCTGGTTGAATGATTCGCGCGTCATATTCTGTATGTTGTAGGTTGTGATCGAGAAACAGCATTCTGCCATAAGCGTCGTTATCGATGATGTCTATCTTCTGAAATTTCGACCGGCCCGAGAAACAGAACTTTTTGGCGTGATATGCCAGATGTAATCCGCGGTAAGGCTCATAGACGATGTATTTGGATTTCTCAAAACACACCCTACGACCGGTGTTCGACATAGCCTATCAGCGATAGGCCAGCGGAATAATCTATATTAGATGTCCGTCGCAGCTCCGAGCCAATGCAACGTCCGCTCTACAATCAACTAGTTCCCTACTATGAGTCCGTAGAGGGTCGGAACTGGAATCAGGAGATCAGACTCCTCACCTCCGTCTTGAAAAAACACAAATCAAAATCCGTAGTGGACTTAGGCTGCGGCACCGGATACCACGCAAGAGCGTTAACGAAGCTCGGGTTCGATGTAACTGGGATTGATATTTCAAGGCAGAATATCCGATTCGCACGGATGCGAGCTAAAGCAGAGAATGTGCGGCCCCATTTTGTTGTCGGTAGCTATTATCATTACCAACCTGATGAGGAGGTCGATGCGGCTCTATGCCTGAACTGGTCTATTCCTGTAAGAGACGGTGAGGTGAAACGTTTTCTTGACAACGCTCAATCTATGCTTCGAGTAGGCGGGTTACTGCTATTTGACTTCGAGAGAATCTCGCAAATTGTTTGGAAGGATGTTGGTAAACCAATTGTTGAGTCGTGGGATGGAAGGGGTGAACTAATAGTTAGAGTCTCAGTGGGACAAATTAAGTCGAACGTCCTGGCTTCCCGGGATCTCTACGCCATCTACCCCAAGAATTCCAGACCAAATGTCCCGAATGAAACTTGAGATACAAAAGTACTGAAGGAAGGATCAGGTTCGCGTCTACTTGGACCGTTCCTTCGTGCGATTCTTCTCGTTACCTGAAATCAGGCGTTTTGCAAGTCGTTCGGGGTTCAGGGTTGCCGCGAGCTATATGCTACCAAGGAATGCATACAACCGCAGTTACGTTGTTCTAGAGAAAGTCGCGTGACGGGCAGATTCTAGGGTTATCTGCGTGTCATGCGAGTAAACTTGGTAGTGTTTTGATTTTTCAATTATCAGCACCCGATGAGTCCTGACGTTCCCATTTGGGAATATGCGAAGTTGTGGTAGCGGGGGGTGGATGTTCGGGCACTTCTGCGCCTTTCGAACCACCGCTTGAGGAGCCCTTAGGCTCAATCTCAGGGTTTCTCGCCAGGATATGAGCCGTCCGCAATCGTTCTGCGGGTTAAACCTGGCTACCCCACCCCGCTAGAGTTTCGTCGCTCAAGTTCGCTACCAAGTCCATCAATAGATAAGGTTGTTTCCCGCCCTTCGAGCAAACCATTTTCGGTTAGAGTATTGCTTCCTCGACTGGCTTCTGTTCCTCTGAAAGCAAGTGGTCATTTTGTAAGTTCTTTTCGATTTTATCGAGGGCTGGAGGCTTGTAGGTGGCGCGCTTTACTATGTCGGTGGATGGCGTTCCCGATACTGTCGATGGTATTGTTCGCAGGCATATGCGATGAGAACGTCATCGTATCCAAGGCCGCAGGTGCTGCAGACGTAAACTTTCTTACGCTCGTGCAGCGTTTCGGTTACCACAATTATCAGGAGAGAAATATGCCCTACCATTACTATGTAAGCCTAGTGTGCCCGATTGATTTTTACAAGAATGATAATCGACCGATTGAGCAGCTTCCTTGTAATCGTGTCTTCCCACGCTTGAGGCGTATTCAAGGTGACTAACTGCCGGGAGGGAGTTTCTGTGGTTAGGATTTCGGATCTAGGGGGCGCTATTTGAGCAGACTGGACCGTATTTTCATCCAGAAATTGGGTATCGTGTCTATTTTTACACTCCCCTGCAAACTTTCGACACGTCATTCGCACATATTGCTCCATTCTATTACATGGCGTTCCAGCGGTGGAGAAGAGTTTATTCCTGATGTTTCAATTGAACCCGTCGATAACCCATGTCATATATTGCGGTTCCGAGGCCTCCGATAGCGGCCACCTGTTATGTACCCGCACCATGCGCTATACCACAACCACCCGAAGTCTACTATCAACCGCCGCCTCAAGCAGCGGCATACCAGCCACCCCCACAAACCTACCTTTACCAGCCACCCCCGGTTGCATACAGTGTAGCGTCGCCTCCGCAGGTCTACTACTATCAACCGCCAATGGTCAAGGTCCAGTAAGAACTGGACGAAACCGCGGCACGGTTTAGTTACCTGAAGTCAGGGTCTGTGCCAGGTCCCTATTGGCGTCTCCTTTCTCCACCTCCTCTTTTCAAACCCGTAACGAGTCAGGGGTTTTGTTAAATGCCTCTGCGCCTTCTTATCAGGAAGATATAGCCCAGGCCGAATGACTCTGGGTCTTCTAAGAAATTGTTTCGATTCATGTGAATAGCTCAACTTGCATCTTACACACCTGAAGCCCTGAGTTTGGCCTACAGATTTCATGTGTTTCCCGCAAAGGGGACATCGGGGATTCTCAACCGCAATATCATTACCGAGCCGGCGGATGATGAGTTTCTCAAGGTTCACTGTGAGTGGATGTCTGACATCGTTCTTTTTGACTCCACCATAGACTGTGACCTGATCCCCGGGAACCAACCCCGCGACTACTTCCTTGAACTTCCCGGTTGGTTCGAAGGCTGCGCAGTGCACAATACTATTCTTGTGTTTGAGTTGGAAGAAGACGTGCCCTCCGGAGATTCGCGTGGGCCGTTCGAGTACCTCTACCACTTAGTATGACTGGTCGGTTCGGTTCTATGTGTTTGTTGAGTGCGCTGTTTGGAAAATGTGCGTCGGTGCCGTGATTCGTGCGGAATATCACCCATCGCTCGACGGGTTCTCGAATACGGATGAGCCTAAACGCTCTAACAACCGCCTCGGGGGTTTCCCCTCGTAAGCCTAGTAGTACAGGATCTGGTCCATGAGGTGTAACAAGAATCCTTCTATTACTGGAATCATAGTTGTTGAACGTTTCTGGCGTAGTCATCCGATCCATCCTCACTACCGAATCCCCATCAACAAGTCTTGGCTTGCCGCGGTTGTGAGGTTCTCTGTAAGCAATCAACTCGAAAGTATGGTCGCCGTTCAAGGTTTGTCCTAACGCTGATAGGGCGCCCACCAAACCGAGCGTATTACCATAACATACCGCTGAAGCCTTGGATTTCTTGATCGCCCGTACCGCCTTGTGCGACGAAACGATATCAGTCAAGGCTTCACGTGACAATTCTTTGATCGCAGGTGTAGGGTTGCCTCGGAGCAGTACAACCGCTGGGTCGGTACCTTCGTCCCCCAGCTGGCAATTTTCTTCCACTGTCCGAATTACCGTCTCCCGAACAAATTCGTAGGTGTCGTTTGGAACCTCGACTCTTAGAGCTACTGCTGCATTTCCTCGGGTCTTGAATGGGATGTTAGGGTTTAGGCGTACGATGTTAGGATAGTCAGTGAACTGGATCCTTTGTTGAGAAAATCTGTCAACTAAGAGGGCTGCGATGTAGGTTGTGCAACCGCCTTTTGTGGAATCTGTGTCGTCGATTCCAATATGCAATTTCACGAAGTATGACCCGGTGTATGTTCTAACGGGAATGACCCGTTAGTTTAGGGGTTAAGAGTTTAGGCTCCTTCTACGACTATCATGGTCAGGGTCGATCGGACCTTGTCGAGCCTGCGGATTTTCCAGGTTACGATTTCTTTGAGTTTGTCCATTGATTCGGCTTCGACCTTAGCCACAACATCATAGACGCCGTAGACGACGTACGATTCCTTTACGTTACTTAGTTTCCTTAGCTCTTTGAGAACCTCGTCTTCCGAACCGATTTCGGCGTTAATCAGCACAAAGGCGAGTGGCATCACGAAACCTCGTAGTGGATTCCTTGTGTACTGCTAAAAAGGGTTTCCTAAACTTCGAAAGCGGATGAGTCAACCGACGGTTAGGTCATCTTCTCCGCGGGTCCGCAATATCTTGGCGTTAGGTGAGTTCTCTTCCAGAATAGCAATATTTTCGATTGACCATGTTTTCGTGAGTCCACTCGACTGCAGGTGTTGGCGGATCTCATCTATGAGTTCGCTTGTCTCCGACGGATCGCCTTTCGTGGATTGAACCAGAGTAACTAATGCAATTTTGGCCGAGGTTGGCACTAGCTCCTAACGATTTTATTTCTTAGAATATACGTCTTTGCGAGTAATCTAATCCGTGAATATGTCTTATGGCATGACAGAGCAGGGTCTCAAGCCAAAGTGAGCTGTAATCGAAGTCAATTCGAAGTGCTCATCGCAGGGCTTCTAAGAAATTGCAGCATTTAGTTACAATTCACGGCCATAGTGTCCCGCAACATTTACCAGAGTGGTTGATCCGAGGATCGAGAGTTCAACTTGATACGTGATTCACCAATGAGTTCAGTCGAAGCAAGTATCTTGGACAGAAACTCGGAATACCTCGGAGTTTCAACTCTTCAATTGATGGAGAATGCGGGACGTTCAGTAGCGGACGTGATCTCTGCTCGATTTGGGACCGCTAGTTCAGTCATCATTTACTGTGGGGTGGGAAGAAATGGTGGCGACGGAATGGTGGCCGCTAGACATTTGGCAGCAAGGAAATTCAAGTCACTTTGAGACTAGTAGGAGACGCCAGGACCATCACTGATCCTATCGTCCTTCAGAACTGGTTCGCTTTGAGGTCCATGTCTTCCTCGGTCAAGATTGAGGAGTGCCGAGATTCTTCATCGCTGTCAGAATCCGATTCTGATGTTTTGGTTGACGCCGTGCTCGGGACAGGCGTTAAGGGTAGACTTCGCCAACCAATCTTGAGGGCTGTCCAAGTAATCAACGCAAGCCGAGGTTTCAAGTTGGCAGTGGACGTTCCGACCGGAATAGATTCCGACACGGGGGAAGTATTGGCGAGGCTGTCCATGCCAACGTGACAGTGACGTTTCACTGCGATGAAAAGTGGCCTCAGGAAAGCGGCAAGTTTCTGCGGCGAGATTAACGTAGCCGATATAGGTATTCCGCCTGAAGCCGGAATCTTCGCTGGTCCTGGAGATGTTGAAGCAGTTAGGGTCCGAAGACTCCCTGAAGCGCATAAAGGGCAGTTCGGCAGGCTTCTAGTCATTGGTGGTAGTGAAACATTTAGCGGGGCTCCATCTCTCGTTGCTCTCGGCATACCGCACTGGAACAGACCTCGTTTTCGTAGCAGCCCCCGAGAAGACAGCCCAAGTAGTCTCGCGCACTCTCACCAAACTTGATTTCCATTAAACTACCGGGCGAGTGCTTAGCCGTCGCCCACATACCGTATCGCTTCGCGAGCACATCGATAAGGCTACTGCGATTGTAATGGGCCCTGGATTAGGAAAGAGTACCAAGACGATCTCCGCTGTTCGATCGATTGCTACCAATAATACAGGAGTCAAGGAAACCGCTTCTGCTAGACGCCGACGCCTTGAGATGCCTACGGAGTTGTAAAGAGGAAATCATTCGACAGCTCAACCGTACTCACTCCTCATGGAGGAGAGTTTCAAGCCATGTCAGGAAAAATGCCATCAAAAGATCTGAAGATCAAGGTCGAGTGAGGTGAAAGAGTTTGCTGCAAAGAGCGGAGCTGTAACTCTCATGAAGGGACTACGGACGTGATATCAGATGGGGAGCATGTAAGGTTGAATGATACTGGCAACCCGGGAATGACCGTCGGCGGCACCGGAGACGTTCTTTCGGGCATCGTAGCCGGACTCATGTCGCAAGGGGTTAACACATTTAGCGCCGCAGTCGCAGGAGCATTCATTAACGGTGCAGCAGGCGACTTGGCAGAAGAACGGTTCGGTTACCACCTAATAGCAACTGATCTTGTAGAATACATACCAAAAGTCATGAACGATCCAATGTGTCATAAGGAGATCCACGAAAAACGACTGCGATAAACCAATGCAGTTCGATCTGCGAAAAAAATGTTACTCGTCCCCACGATTATATGTGCTTCAACTACGCCAAGATGACCCTAAGAAATGCACCGCCGCAAAACTAGTGAAGTTCAGACTTGCGAGGCCTCTCTACAGAGTTAGACAAGTACGACCTGAAACAGTCTAACGCTGAACCCGTTCGCCCAAATGTCCATGTTGAACAAGGATAGGGTTCAAGGCCTGAAACTACGGATTGGTCGCAATCGACTGCTCATGGGAGAGAATGCGAGACGACGTTCTCGGACCGGCTGCCGGGGCGAAACATCAGGCTTCCAACTTTGCTTGCCTCGAATCCTGTCAACTACGCAAAACCGAATAAGTTGTCATCACATAGAGGCCCTGGCAGCAAGCTTGTACATAATGGGTTTCCGAGAACAAGCCAGCAAATTACTCTCGCTCTTCAAATGGGGACCACATTTCCTCACACTAAACGCCCAACCTCTCGAAGCATACTCCTCCGTAACAGATGAAGAACAACTGGTCAGAGTAGAGTCGGAATATTTCTGAATTAGAGCCGAGCGGGTCTGGCTTAGTATTTGAAGGTAATGAGTAAATACTCCACTATCCCTCGCTGGCTAGATTTCGTTATGGACAGAGCAATGGTCTTATCGGGATTATTCCTAGTTCTCGCGGGACTTACGGGGATAGTTTACGGTGCTGGAGTAAACCTTCAAGGAATGCTAGCTAGAGGTGCCACCGACTATTCCTTCATCACTGCCTACATAACCGAATGGACACTCATCCTGTTTGCGGGACTTACCCTGACTATCGCGGGTATCAAAAGAAAATGAACGCCCATTGCCTCTAATCTGGAAGATTCCGCAAGAAATACGCAGTTTTCTTAGATAACAATGGTATTGGAATGCATTGTGTAATTCATTTCTATACTTGCAGGTTTTCTGCTACTAACCTCACGGATACACCAGAAAAACCGCACACGCGCGGGTGTGATAACTGACGAAAAACCGGGGTTGATCCTCGTTATCAACCCAAATTCGACGTTAGAATTATGAAGTTCGTGGTCGATGAAGTCACAAATCCCGGACTTCTAACGAAGACCACCTACTGCTTGTTGTCAAAATCCGTGTTCGTATGTTAGAATGCAATAGCACAACGATAGCAATAGCCTCCTCGGGCGGTGTAACCGATTATATTCGGCTTTGCGAGGTCAACCTTCGAGTTTGATGTTTCATGTTGACTTATGATTGGCGGAAGTTTCTTGTGGGGATTGCACTCGTTACTTTTACAATCACGATGGCAACTAACTTGGCTTATGGGCAAAATCCTCCTCCCACCATAAGCTACTCCCCTGCGACTCCCTTAGCAAATCAGCCCATACAATTCGATTACTCTGGCGGAGGTCCAACTAGTCTCGCTATCTATGCTGGACGTAACTGCCCAGGGATGGAAGGCAGCAGTTCTAGTTCTCCCATTGTAACTCTAACTGTCCCAAAGGGAGGAACCGTAACTCTACTGGGAGGGTTGCCTGCGGGGTCGTATAGTGCGGGAACCATTTCGACAGTCTTCAACTACCGAGGATATGTTGTCTGCAACAATTTCTCAGTGATTAATTCCGGTGGCTGAGCTAGTCTTCAAGAACTGAAACGGGTTGGCGTGTTGGCCGTAACCCACCTTCTGTTTTAGGCGACATTCATCTAAACAGCCCGAATAATCCTCTCGTAAGCACTACAGCTTATGGAAATCCTCTCAATCCACTTGAGCTTCTTGACGAATTCAGTAAATTCTGTAGAGTGGACTTGCAACTTGCAAAAGAGACTATTGAGCGTTACAAAGGAATAATGAGATGCTTCTCGAAATCGTTTCCAAATGATCTAAGGCAAGCGACAGACTGATGATCTTCGAAACTATATGCTTGAAAAGTACTCTCGATTCTCCACCCAACAGCAGAGCTAACATAATTTGTGGTTTTCGTTGCTTCTACAGAAGCTTTCTTGGTTCAACAATAACCGACAGTTTTCGTTATCCACGAGCACCCTTCACTCCTAAAGAAGCTCCAAGCACTGAAAACATGAGACTCTTCTATAGTGCTATCACAAAACCAGTACACAAACTCCTATTCCTTTTGCTTGCAACTAGCGGATTACGTGAGATGGAAATTCTATCTTTACGCTACGAAGACTTGGACATATCCAGAAGAGCAATCATTCCCAAGAATCATGAAGGTTCAACCAAGAAAGTCGTGGCGCTCTTTCTACTCTCCCGAATGCGATCAACTGCTAAAAGATCATGTAGCATCGAAAGAAACTTGGCAAGGAAATGAGCAACTCTTCAATCTGCTACCTCAAGGCCTTCGTCACGTCTTCGAGAAGGCGAGCAAACAGTGTGGATTCAAAATTAAGCCTAAAGATTTGCGAGATTGGTTCGCAGACAGGATGGGCAGTCTAGGCCTTCAAGACAGGTATGTGGACGCGTTTTAAGGTAGAGCCCCTAAGTCGATCCTAGCTAGACATTACTCTGACTTCAGAGTTGACAAGATGAAAATCGTCTACGAATCAGCCAACCTACGCCTATTTGAAAGATGAACGCAATTGACCAATCTACGCTGGCTCAAATGGGCCACCGTCGAAGCATTTCCGAGACAAAGGATTACAGGTTCAGATGCGGTCGATAAAGCTGGGCAATGTTGCGATAGATGGTGAAGTACAAGGAAAAGGCTGGAAGATGGCCTTGGAGCTGAAGACTCTGCGGGACGATATTACACGCGGGATAGGACAACTTGCTGAAGCATTAGCCTACGGGTACAATTGTGCGGCGATGGTTACGACCCAACGTAATGCAAAGGACATTGATTCTAAGGTCTTCGACAAGCTGGGCTTAATTCTACTAGGTGTGAATGCGAAAGGAGAAGTCAAACTATTTTATCCGACTTATGCGGTTGCGAGTTCGATGGAATAGCTGTCATTTACCCTTCGTAACTGGTCGTAATAAACAAAATTCGATGAGGTAACGTCAACTTGTCGGTTGCTGGATTTTACATTTTGGGTGTAAAGATTCGGTTGCTGGACTCCTACAACCGCTTGTCTCTGTAGACTCCTTCATACCTCTAGTTCTCATATACTTCGGTTATCACGGTTGGTGCTCGAAAGAAATCCGGTTTCCTTCAATGATGAAGGGGTTAGATTTGCTTTGAACTGTTAGCCCAACTGATCTTGCCAGCAATCAGTTCGTTGTTGGCAGTATTCATTGGGTTCTGGCTTGAGCACCGATCTGTAAAGCAAATGAATCAAGAACGTTCAAACACATACCTCAAAGGACTCACCAACGAAATTTCAGAAGCAATTGATCTATTGAAACCCAAGCCTCATCCGTTACAACTCTTGCCGGTTGATCTCTGGCAATCAGCCGTCAATTCTGGCGATGTTGCGCTTTTCCGTTATGAAGCAAGAGAGGACTTACGAAAAGCCTACTTCGCTATAATGAAGTGCAACTATCAATTCACTAGAATAAAGGAATTGGAGAAAAATTCTGGATTGAAGCGGATACATCTGAAAAAGGGCAGCGGATTTCAGCGGCTTGGCGTGCAGAAACAGACCAAGCTGATTACATGACCGAAAGCACTCTCTCCTACCTACTGGGTCTTTCTAAGAAATCATGGTTCATTGAGGCAATCAGGTACAAGCCCGACTAAGTTCGATTTATCAATATTTGCTATTTTTTCGTCCTATGGAGGTCCGAATTTGCTTCCTGCTTCGGAAATCAGCTGATTAAGAACGAATATCGTATTTTCGATAACGATTTCTACTGGCTTCTGCGGGTAACCTTGGAAATGAGCAACCACTAGAGCGCTTGGAACCGGAACTGGATTAACATGTGGGGGAACTGGTGGGAAAGTCGAGCTAGTGATGACGATTGTTCCTGACATATTAACTGCGTCGTGTAGACTCACCAGATAATGATAATCCACTGATGCTCGATGTGCTTCGATGTGTCGAACCTTCAAGAGTACTGATGCGTCCTTATTTCGCCCAATTGTTCGGCGCTTCTTTTGAGACCACGCCAAGAAATCTATGGCCTTTTCATTCTTCGTGGCTTTTGCTTTTGACTCAAACATTTCGCTATTTTCAGATAATCATTCGTACTTATGCCGTGGCGAATATTTTTTCGCATAATCGTACAGAAGATGCTCATTGGAACCGTATAGGGCTGAAACGCAAGCAGATGTGTAGTATCGGAACTCAGCTGATGTGGGAGAAACCGACTGTAGCTTGTTGAAGAAAGTTTTGGCTTCCTCCAATCTTCTTTCGCGCGCTCATGAAGTAATGCTTTGAGATTGGCTCATTTAGGTATTTGCATCGGCTTTACCTGTAAAAGAATTTTGAATAGTGGCCTTGACCAGTGCTGGTGGAGTTACAACTTGTGTATGGTCTAGTCTGAGCCTCTGTTCTATCTCTTTTTTCTCGTTTATGAAGTGCCGTTTATCTAGGCTAACGAAAAATGCAATCTGATTCGCCGTGAGGTATTCGGCTATGTCTCTGTCCGATTCCTTCTGGGGAAAGTTCGGGAAGTTCGGTTTCTGGTCGAGCCGTGCTTCATCTAATCTTGCTTTTCCCAAGTCAGCAGGGGTTCGAGGCAACTTAGGAAGACGCAGTTCTTCAATGAGGCATAACGCATTTTGAGCTTTAGTCAGTCTGGACGGATCACTAAGGAGTTTGCGAAGTTCATCCTCGACTTGGAGAGAAGTTACAATTTCGATATTCCCAGTTCGATGAGACTCAACTAGCGTCTTAACTGCTAACTCGATTTCTTTCTGGTCAGTTCTTTCAACCGAAGAGTCGTATAGCCCCATCCAAACCGAGGTATCAAAATATGCAGTAATCAATTGATCGATCCTTCTTGGTGGCGTTTTGGATTAGGGTTAACCACTTATTTTCTCCTTCGACTTTGATTCCTGCCGCCTCCGCGGATGTTTTGCCGTCTAAGGCCATGTGTGATTTTTACGAAATTGTGGTAAATTCTCATTCCAGCCAAAATTGGCGTGTCAGCTTCTCGACCGTTTGAATACATGCTGGTGCTTGTACAAACCTTAGTTATCCTGAGCGTTTAACTCGGATATTTCTGGCAAGGTTTTCTCTACAGAATTTCACAGCTCTGTTGTCAAGCAACCGTCCAAAATCAGCGTAAAACACTTGGTCTATTCTTGAGCCATAACATTCCACCACTCTCACTGTTGGCATAACATGCCGTTTTTTGATTTCGCTCTCTATTGCGTTAGCTCGATTACACCCGTCAACAATCAAACGTAAGTTCGCACTTATGTGAAAAGCAGAAAGCAATAACATGTTTCTATCGGATTTAAGTTTAGTCGGTTCTTCCTTCGCGTGTTTGCGTAACGAATAGTTCACGCTCCCGGCATCATCATAATTTAAGCCGCCCTTATACCAAGGTAAGAAACAATTCTTGCGGAAACGCGCCCAATCTCTCTTATTCCGCATGAATCCTTCTCTAACTCTAATGTCATCGCTCCACAGATCGGGTCGCCATAAGACATCTATTTCGTTGCTGTGCTCTAGAAACTGTGCTGATTCTACCTCAGGCCAACCTGCCCATGACATGTGTTCAGCCAGCTGTTCTCAGGCTGTCCACTGCGCTTCACCTTGTAGCGGCGCACCTCCGCTCGCGTTAAGGAGTGGATTCATGGAAGATTGAACGGTCATCGCGGATAAAGCCCTACATATATTATGTAGGAAAAGGCTCAATAAAGGACCTTCATAAAGGCGATAAAGGAACGAAATCAAGAAACGAATTAATTACTATTCCCATAACGGAAGGAATCTAGCCAAGTCCATGCGTGCTACGGGTGCTCGCAGGGTTCATCGTGACATTTACCGCTGTACGGGTCCCATCTTGCTCAAAGTTTCTTATCTGCAATAATCCACTGGTTTTGTCTGCCCACTCTTTTCATTTTCACGAGGTTTTCCGCCATAAGCTTGTAGAGTTGTAGCTGCGCGGTGTTCCAAGATACTCCCAATTCTTTCGCTACCATCTCAGTGGTTACAGGCCAATCCTGCTTTCGCAGATATTCTAGGGTTTTCTTGCTCAGTTCCTTAGCCATCGAAACTCGAACTATGACACATCATATGATATAGTTTAATTCAGTGCCCCAAAGTAAAAGTATGACGAATCATAAGTTTGACCATAGTTACTGCAGAAGACCAGCCTCATGCCAAGTCATCGCGTGCACAGAGCGATTACAACTCGCAGTCTTAGGAAAGCCGCATGACAAGGTGCATAAAGCGATTGATTATCCGTATAAGTTTCTAGGCCCAAAACACAGAATTTTGTTTCACGACCCCATCACAGCAGTCATCGTGGCAAGAACAGCGTCAAAAGAGAAAGGGGCAGGCCTAGCAGCGGTCTTGCATATTGCTACGGACTGGCTCTTTCTCTTTGCAGGAGTGCAAAACTCTTAGACAGCTTGATCGTGCTGCGAAAACGGTTCCATTTCTGATGATTCTAAATGGCTGATGACTTCGTGAATTTCTATGAGCTTCTAGGAGTTACTCCTCAAGCAACAATTGACGAAATTAAGACTCAGCGTTACAGGATGCTAATTGCCTATCATCCTGATCATAACAAGAGTTCGTTCGCAAACGAGATAACGAAACGCATCAACGCAGGCTGGGAAATCCTGTCAGATCCTATTAGACGACAGGAATATGATGAAACGCTGAAATGCGAACGCCTATCAGACAAAAGCATAGCCCCTCAACATTCCACCGCGAAGCCTCGACATCGAGCATTACAGAGAAGGGTCAGGAAAGAAACACAACAGAGCAGTGAACGATCCACACGCTGTTCTCCTGTTAATAACAAAAGAAAGAGCGAGCGGGAGGCGATCGATTGGATGGAACGTTTGAAGAAAGGCATGACAGAAGGAGCGAAAATGGCCTTTGTAGGTTTGAAAATAGCCTTTATCGTTCTGATTGTTTTCATAGCATTGCTGAATTTCTTGGGCGGCGGAAGAAGGAGATCGTACTAGAAGACGTACAATCAAATGCCATTTCCGATCATCAGCCCAATGCCAAATACTTTAGAAAATATGATCCAAATGAACATCGGGAGGTAACTAATTTGAGAGCGCGCCTTCTCTTCTTGATGTTAATTCTTTCGTTGGGTGCTCTTTACTTCGTCGTTCCTGTTTATGCTCAGATTGTAACCGTTTCTAATTTGCACTATTCCTCTACTTCCGTCCTCGGAAAGCAAGCAACAGTCAGCTTCACGGTTAACTATGGGGGTGCAAGTGCAGGTGACTATCTTATCATATCAGTCTGGGATGTTAATGCCAATAACTATGCTTCAGGTTCCACAATTAACTCCTACCCTGATTCCTGCCCTCAGATAACCGGCACTTACAGCTGGGCTGCAGGTTGCGCTTATGCACTATCAAATCTGCAAGCGGCGCCAGATTACACGACAGAGACTGTAAGCTTCGCTTTAGCGATGAATTCCGTTGGCACTTATCAATTCAGCCCATTAGCGGCTATAGAAGATACGAGTTTTAATGTTCTGGCTTCTTCCCCTACCACTCAAAACGAGTTCTCAATTTCCGTATTAGACAAGTTCACTTTGACTGTGAGTCTTCCTAGCCAAGTTCCCTTGACTCTCGACGGTGTTCAGCAGGGTGCTGGATCAACTAACTTGCAATTGTCACCTGGCGCGCATGAGATGTCGGTTCCGGATATAGTTCAACTCGATTCTACCTCAAGGCTGAAGTTCAATGGCTGGTCTGATGGCTCAAATCAGACTATGAGAACCTTTGATTTGGAAAGCGATACGGAAATAGTAGCAACGTATGTCACTCAATACTTCGTGACCTCAACTACTGATTCGACACTGCAATCAGGGTGGTACGACCAAGGAACCGTTCTGCAATTCACGGTAGACAACAGGCCGTTAGTTAACAAATATCGCCTGTTCGTAGGCGGATTCGACGGATGGTACAACATGGGTCAGTTGAGAGCAAACTCGCCTACTACTTCGCTCACAATTGACGGCCCTATAAATCTAAGTGACAGATGGAATTATTTACCGTATTTTCCTCCCGTGTTAATTGTTGTAATTGTCGCTGCAATTCTTCTCCTTGCAAGGCGAGGAACTATTCCTGTCCCCCGCTTACCTGAGCTGAAAATGCTAGGTCGTAAGCGTTCGAGGAAACACGTTAGAAGCAGTAAACCAAAGATTGAAACAATCACTCCTGAGCCGGAAAGACAAGTCGCTTCGACTGCTAAAATCAGGAAAGCAGAATCCTCTCAACAAACTAAGATTGGAATGTACTGTAAGGAGTGTGGGGCCAAGATTCATAGAGATAGTATTTTCTGCGAGGAATGTGGAAGCACTGTCAAAGAATAAGCGGACCAAATTCTGCCGACGTTGCCGAACAGAAATACCAAGAACGAGCAAGTTCTGCAAGATTTGCGGAGCACAACAGGTTCAAGTAGAGCATTCCACCGCGGAAGAAAAAAAGGAGCCGCAAGTACATCCATCCCGGCTTAGCGCATCTACGCCGAGATTTGGCAGAAGAACGCAATTGGGCTTGGTAATGATCCTTGTCGCGATCATGCTTGTTTGGTTTTCCATGTCAGGAGTGTGGTATACCGAAAAATTCAGTGGTACATACTCGCAGATCAGCGGCATAAACGGGACAGATGACTATCTTAACCAGTATTGCGACCAAATCCCCACGGGGTCGTTTGCATACCCCGGCCAAAATTGTAATCCATATGGTCAAGAGTGCCTTCCTTGGCCACCTTATTCTTGTGTAGGCATAGCAGTTCCGTTCAGTAACGCAAACACTCTCATGTTTAACGGACTCATTCTTGCAATTCTCACTTTCATCTTCCTTGTATTAGGTACACTCTGGCCGACAATCCTGACAATCAAAATCAATATGCTTGCTATGGCAGTTTGCGGAATTCTAGGAAGCGCACTTGTCTTAATTGCACCGCTCTACTTGTCCGCAGCTCTTCGTTCCAGTGGATTTCAGTGGAGTGGATTAGAGAATACGGGGTGGTTAACAGCCTTGATTGCCTGTATCTGCTTTGTTACCGCGACAATTACATCTTTCCAGGGACTGAAGAAGGTCGTTCCGCTTGGGAATATCTCATTCGATCCCAAAGGGATCTTATGTATTGTTCTGTATATCGTGATTGTTCTTCCATTACTACTGCTGCTATTGTTCCAGTTATTCTTACTTATTTTCTATTAGCCTTCTGCCCAACTCAACCTTAACGCAGTTAGCCGAATCAACTTATGAGGCGCAATGTCGCCATTATGACATCTTTGACGTTTACGAAATTGCCCGAGGATACAACTCTAAACGGGCGCATACATGAAAATCCCCTTGGTAACTAGGAAGCACAAGGTGATTATGAAAGAGATAAAACTCGTCCTCAATACTAATCCTCTTTCTTGGTGCCATTCAGCCTCAAGAATAGGCTCTAGGCGATCTCGGAGCACAAGATGACATTTTACGATTGATTTACCGAACCTACGACAGATTGCGAGGATTGCAGAGTTCGGAGTTCAGCGCGAAATTGCCCATTGCCCTCATTTCCTAATTACGAGTGAACATTGAGTTCTAGTGTACGGCCACCAGATAATTACTAAGATGGAGGCCTATCGGAATAGAGATAGAAGAAAAAAGGGAAAGGAAGGTAATACCATTGTCTATAATGGATATATCATGTCTGTATAGGTATAGAACCAATCTCTGTAGGCGTTTACGGCTTCACTGAATTAGGGAAGCTCCGCCCACAAGGCCTGCTGTACTCTGTGTTCTGAATCTCTGTCTCTTGTCAGTACCTGCGGTGGAATCATAACCGCGTTGATATGTTCTTGAATCAACAACGGTTGTACATGAGTCGGAATAGGTGCTGTAATCAACAGCAATTTGCATGGTGCAGTCTGATATGATTCGTATCTTGTTAGAATGTACAGCTTAGTCCTGGTTGTATTTGGCGGCTGCCCCCAGTTCTTTGCCTCTATTACAACGACTATTTGAGAATCAATACTAACTATGAAATCAGGTGTATGTGACTCAGGATCATGCGTGTTTGCTCTTAGCCAGAGTAAGTCAACGATTGGCCCTTCTCTTGTAAAGTACCGAGTTGCATCTCTAACCGCTGTTGCCTTTTCAGGTTTCGCATAATCTGTCACAGAATATTTGGTTGCAAAGTAATATTGCAATAATGGCCAAAGCATTTTTTCTAATATTTCACCTTTCTCTTGAACATCTAACTGCTTCATACTCTTTCTCACCCCCTTGTTATTGTAGCCGCGACAAGGAGTTACGATAATTCTTGCGGTCAGAGCTCAAACAAATGTGCGCTGCCGCTTGCACAACAATGTAATCGGGACGGCTGCTACCCTAGTATAGGGTGGAAGTTGCATATAAATCTATCGCTATTATCTAGTTTAAGTATCTAACCTTAAAATCTAGTCTGCACTACACGGTTGTTATGTCGAAACCGAACATTGAGCACCTCATACTCTACGAGCCATTACATAGGTTGCCGAAAGATGGCATTAGACGCAGAACAACAAAATATGACAAAGTATTGGCAGACCGAAAAAAGTGCCCAGAAAACTCGTCTTCAACGATGAAGAAAAAGCAACTAATGTCTACGTAGCTCTAAGAGTGCGAATCAGAAGGGACGGTGAAACTCTCCAAGTTAGGAAAAGAGGCTTAGAAGTCTACGTATTTGCGCCACTGCGGTATGAAGGCGGCTAGATTATCAGCAGCTAGGATAAGTCACGGAATGAAACCGGCCAAGATAGGTCACAGTTTCAGGGCAAAGGGCATCTCTACAAGGCGGAGATATGAGTAATGCGAAAGAAGCTAACCCTTCGTGTTGACAGCGATCTTGTTCAGCAAGCGAAAGCTCTAGGAATTAACCTAAGTCGGTTAACTGAGAAGGCAATTGTGGCTTCCATCGGAAACCGTACGTACATGCACGTACAGAACGACATTAGCAGGATGGTTCACATAGAAATGCAACCAACTCAAAATGAGTCGAAGTCAGTTAATGAGTTAGATAATGAGTCGGGTTGGCGTGTTGGCCGTAACCCACCTTCTGTTTTAGGCGACATTCATCTAATCGGGATACCCGCACCTCCGGCGGGAGGTCATTGGCGCCTATTATCCCTTTCACGACGTGGGCGGGCATTTCACCCTTACCTCCAGCCTCATCAACGCAAGCGCATCATCTTCCGCGGCTAGCGGAGGTTTCTTTCTGCGCCCTGACCCGACCTCTCAGTCGGCATCTCACGATGCCACGCTTCCGCCACGTGGATGGAGTTTCCTCAAGCCCATCATACACCGGGCCCGGAGTCGCTCACCAACTCGCCAACCCACCCAACTATCGACCCAACGCCATAAACAAGGATTACGGAATTCTGCATGAAATCGAACGTCGTGGAAAGAGGAAAAAGAAAGAAAAAAAGAAACAGGGAGAGTGGGGCTTTACTTCTTCGATCGCATCGCGAGAATGTAACCGATGCCACCGAGTGTAAATCCGATTAAGGCTAGAAGGATAAGGTAGGCTATTGGTTGCGAGTAGTATTGGAGTACGTGTACGTGCACTTGGCCTGTTGTCCATCCTTGTCCGCCAGCGCTGACTGGTTGCATGCCTGCGCCCCCAAGGTAGCCTCCTATCATAGTCAGGATAGCAGCGCCAGCTACACCGATGTTCCCGAGGACTAGGTGTGCCCACGCGAGCCCCTTCACCGCTCCAGTGTATGTCTTGCCGAGTACTGTTTCAATGTAGAAATAGAATAGTGAGGTGACAGCCATGGCGACAACGCCGACAATAAGGTATGTCAGATACCCCATGATGAACCATTCTCCAGCCTCACCGCCAGCGATCACGTGTCCCACGCCTACTGGATATAGGCCCATCTGGTCGCCGAAAGCACCAAGGAATGTAACGAAGGCTGCTATAGCACCTTGGAACATTGCTGCGTAAAGGAAGTACCCCGCCATTTTGCTTGTTTTGCCTTTGAGTTCCATTTTCATTCGCTAAAATTAGGCAAATACAATGAATTCGATTTATGTTTCTTGTATATGTTTTCCATAGATTATAGTGTATGAAGAAATCCTTCTGACCCACATGAACAGTCTTGCGAAGCAGGTCGAACTCCACGTCTACTGCACGCGTACTGACCCAAACGTGAACCTTCAATCTGAAGGAGAGCAATGACCAAGAGGCAACAGAATCTAGGGGTGGGTGGTGCAGGAAGTCCGGCGAGGATTCGCTTCGTTGCGCTTTCCTTAAGTTCTCACTTAATAGTGCGCTTGCCCAAAAAGGGTTTAGCCATGGGTTTCATGCCGATACGTTACAAGGGGCAGCGAAGCGGTTTTTCTTCGCCGACAACATGGCTGATCATCATCAATGTGATAGTTTTCCTAGTAATGCTGGTCAGCGGCGATTTTGGCGATTGCAACTCGTTGACCTGTCAGATACTTGCCCAAGAGAACGATCTCGTGATGTCCGGGGCATATTGGCAGTTGTTCACTTCAATGTTTGTACACTTCGGCCCCGTGCACCTGCTATTCAACATGTTTGGATTATACTTCTTTGGTCGGATTAATGAGTCGACGTTCTCACCTCCGAAATATCTGGCAATTTATCTTGGATCAGGTTTACTCGGCAGCATCATGACTCTTGTCTTGTTACCGGCTTCAACGCTCTCGGGAGGGGCTTCGGGCGCGATTTTTGGTCTAGTGGGCTCATACGTGGCGATCGAACGTAGTACCCAGCGCATGGGCTTCGCTCTGGTTTACGCTGTAGTCATATTCGTCGAAAGCAGTTTCTTGCCCGGTGTGAACATATTCGCGCATTTGTTCGGGTTGGTCGGAGGGTTTGCTCTTGGCTTACTCTTCATGTCTATGCGAAGGCCGATCGGCTATTCCGAAGGCTCGACGTATACCCTTTGATTTTGATGCTTGATCTCAGCGTAGCATCGGCATTTTGATTCCTTTCTCTCTTGCAACCTTAATCGCAGAATCGTATCCAGCGTCTGCATGTCTTACGACTCCTAAGCCTGGGTCCGTAGTGAGAACGTGTTCCGCACGTTTTTCGATTTCTTTGCTTCCGTCTAGGACTAGGCACATGCCTGCGTGGATGCTATACCCTATGCCTACTCCTCCGCCGTGGTGGACTGATACCCATGTCGCACCGGCAACCGCATTCAACAGTGCGTTTAGGATCGGCCAGTCTGCGATGGCGTCCGAACCATCTTTCATGTTCTCAGTCTCCCGTCTCGGTGAAGCCACGCTTCCAGTGTCCAGATGATCTCTTCCAACCCATATTGGGCCAGAGAGTTCGCCCGAGGCCACCATGTCGTTCACTATCTTACCGAACCTAGCCCTCTCCCCATAACCCAACCAGCAAACCCTAGCGGGTAGACCCTGAAACTTCACCTGGTCGTGCGCCTTTCCGATCCATCGTACAAGTTCCTTGTTGTAACCAAACTCCTTGACGATCATCTGATCAATCTTGAATATGTCGTCGGGTTCGCCTACGAGTGATGTCCAACGGAACGGTCCTTTGCCTTCGCAGAACATGGGTCGGATGTATTCTGGAACGAAACCTGAGAACGCGAAAGCTTCCTTCAGGCCCGTATCGAATGCTTGTTGGCGAATGTTATTTCCATATTCGAAGGTGATGGCGCCTGCGCTCCATCATTTGCACCATCGCCTTCACGTGAAGGACGATGCTTTGCTTCGCCTTACGAATGTATTCGTCAGGGTTGGATTCGCGAAGCTTGTCCGCTTCTTCCTTGCTTAGCCCCGAAGGGTAATATCGCAATGGCTCATGGGCCGACGTCTGATCCGTAACAATATCGGGTACGACGCCAAGCTCAACTAGTTTGGGATAGACGTCCGCAGCGTTACCGAACAAACCAACGCTGAGACTTCGCTTCGACTTCCGTGCTTCTTCAACCATGCGCACGGCTTCATCGAGGTCAGCGGTCCACTGCATGAGGTAGCCGTGCTTTAGCCGACGTTCAATGGCGGCCTTGCTCACCTCCACCACCAATGCGACGCCGTCATTCATAGTTACAGCGAGAGGTTGAGCTCCCCCCATCTCACCCAACCCAGCAGTCAGAACCAGTCGACCTTTGAGTGATCCATCGAAATGCTTCTTGGATACGGAGGCCAAGGTCTCGTACGTACCTTGAAGGATTCCCTGCGTTCCGATAAACGCCCAGGAACCCGCCGTCATCTGACCATACATTATCAGACCTTTCTGCTCTAATTCGTAAAAGTAATCCCATGTAGCCCATTTCGGGACCAGCATTGCATTAGAAATTAGTACGCGCGGTGCCCACTCGTAGGTTTCGAAAACAGCAACAGGCTTCCCGCTTTGTATGAGAAGAGTTTCGTTCGGATTTAGATCCAGCAGAGTCTTGGTGATTTGTTCGAAGCATTCCCAGTTGCGAGCGGCTTTTCCGGTGCCACCATAGATGATTAGGTTATCAGGGTCCTTGGCTACTTCGGGATCCAAGACGCTGTGAAGCATCCTGTAAGGTCCTTCAATCTGCCAGTTCTTGCAGTGTAGCTTCTTACCCGCAACAGCCGCAGCTGAAGGTTTGAATTTTTGCAAAATTAGTCACTGATTCTCTGTCGATTTGTAATTTTAAGTTTCAGCACAAAAGTCAGGCTAGGTGCCCATCATCTACAACAACTCTGCCATTCTTGACGACCGTCTCAACCATGTTCCCTCCCAGCCGATAACCCAAAAATCGATAGTCCTTAACGTTGAAGATCGTGATGTCGGCTTTCTTACCGGCCTCGAGGCTTCCGATCTCGCTTGCACTCTTGATTGAATGCGCGGCGTTGATCGTTGCGGCCATTAATGTCTCAGCAGGAGTCATCTTCAACTTGTAGCATGCTAGTGCTATGACTAACTGCTCATTCTCAATCCAACAACTGGGGCTCAAGTCACTCCCGAGAGCGACGGGTACACTATGAGTTATGAATTTCCGCGCATCCGCATATCTATCTAACATCAGAGTTAACGGTGCGGCAGGTAACAGCGTCGCAATAACCCCTGCCTGCTTCATCCGTTCAACCCCCAAATCGGAAGCATAAAGGAGATGATCCGCTGAAACCGCTCCTACTTCAGCCGCCAGTTCAGCACCTCCCAACGGATACAGTTCGTCTGCGTGAATTCTTGGCATCAAGCCCTCTCGTTTGCCCGCGAGAAGAAGTCGACGTGAGTCGTCAATCTCAAACACACCTTTTTCGCAAAAGACGTCACAGAATCGTGCGAGATGCCTTTGTGAGATCTGCGGCAACCAATCTGCAATGATCAGATCGATGTATTCTCGAGGCCTCCCATCAAATTCGGGAGGGATCGCATGCGCCCCTAGAAATGTTGGGATCAGAGTCAGAGGGCCTTCATCGTTCAATGCATTAATGACTTCAAGCGATTTGATCTCGTCTTGCAGTGATAAGCCGTAGCCGCTTTTGGCTTCAATCGTCGTTGTCCCATGAGCGAGCAAACTCTTGGCTCTCATCCTGCATGTCTCGAGCAACTCTTCCTTACTAGCTGCGCGAGTATCGCGAACCGTCCGGAGAATTCCACCACCCTTCTTCAAGATTTCAAGATATCCTGCGCCTTTGATTTTCAGTTCTAGTTCTGATTCACGGGAACCGGCGAAAACGAAATGGGTGTGGGCATCTATGAGGCCAGGGGTTGCGATCTTTCCTGTAGCGTCTAATCTTTCATTTGCAGTGTACTTGCTCAGTATTTCTTCAGAGTTTGATACGGCAATAATTTTTCCTTTGGCTATAGCAACGGCGCCGTCTTGTATAATGCCCAGATCTTCCATCTCCGGGCCTTTCGCTGGTTTTTGACTATACCCTTTAGCTGTGATGAGTTGTTGGGCGTGTTCGATGATGAGGTCGACTTCAGTTCTTGACAAAGTGTACCGGTTTTGTTTTTGCGGTTTTCGCATCTATAGTATGCGGTTTGGTTGAATCAATTAGAACATATTCTCGATTCTTTAACGTCGGTATGCTTATATTAACGCCGAAGTCTAAGCAATAATTTGTCAACTCGTCCGTTCGACGAGGAGGCTTCCCGCGATTACCCGGCGGCGGCGTCAACTTGACTTGTGGGGCTTAAGCCCTTGGATGAAGTGTTGACCTCCAATTGCGGGAACAATGATGAAGGCCCAAACAAACTTGGGGCTGTCCTCACGGCACCCATGAAAATTTGGGTCCAAGATAGGCTTACAGTCACTCTGCAAAATTCCAGTCCGTTCAATTTCCTTAAACGGTCGTAAATCTGAAACGAATCGTCCTAGCTACAAGGTTTAGCTTGCTCAACTCCGCTTGATCCTGGCGGACCCAACTGCTATCGGGGTGGGACTAAGCCATGCGAGTTGTGCGTTTCCTAGCCACGGTGGAGACGCAGCGCACGGCTCAGTAACACGTGGCTAACTTACCCTCAAGACGGGGACAACCTCGGGAAACTGAGGCTAATATCTGATAGGTGGGGAGACCTGGAATGGTCCCTCACCCAAAAGGAACTAGTGGCATGCTTGCTAGTTTCGCTTGAGGATAGGGCCGCGTCCGATCAGGTCGCTGGTGAGGTAACGGCTCACCAGGCCTATAACCGGTACGGGCCGTGAGAGCGGTAGCCCGGAGATGGGCACTGAGATAAGGGCCCAGGCCCTACGGGGCGCAGCAGGCGCGAAAACTTCGCAATGCGCGAAAGCGTGACGAGGTCACTCCGAGTGCCGTCCGCTGAGGATGGCTTTTGCCCGGTTTAACTAGCCAGGTGAATAAGGGGAGGGCAAGTCTGGTGTCAGCCGCCGCGGTAATACCAGCTCCCCGAGTGGTTGGGACGATTATTGGGTCTGAAGCGTCCGTAGCCGGCCGGAAAAGTTCCCCGTTAAATCTAACGATCCAATCGTTGGGCTGCGGGGAATACTCTTCGGCTTGGGGGCGAGGGAGGTCGGCGGTAGTCCTGGGGTAGGGGCGAAATCCTATAATCCCAGGAGGACCACCAGTGGCGAAGGCGGCCGACTAAAACGCGCCCGACGGTGAGGGACGAAAGCTGGGGGAGCGAACGGGATTAGATACCCCGGTAGTCCCAGCTGTAAACGATGCAGGCTAGGTGTTGGGACGGCTACGAGCTGTCCCAGTGCCGCAGGGAAGCCATTAAGCCTGCCACCTGGGAAGTACGGCCGCAAGGCTGAATTCTCACGAAGATTTTTCGCGGAGAAATATTTCGCGACGTGGGACAGTTCACTTAAAGGAATTGGCGGGGGAGCACCACAAGGGGTGAAGCTTGCGGTTTAATTGGAGTCAACTCCGGGAATCTTACCAAGGGCGACAGTTGGATGAAGGTCAGATTAAAGGTCTTACCGGACTAGCTGAGAGGAGGTGCATGGCCGTCGCCAGTTCGTGCCGTGAGGTGTTCTCTTAAGTGAGACAACGAACGAGACCCGCGCCTCTAGTTGCTACCGGATTCCTTCGGGATTCTGGGCACACTGAAGGGACTGCCCTCGCTAAGAGTGGAGGAAGGAGCGGGCCACGGCAGGTCAGTATGCCCCAAATCCCTTGGGCCACACGCGAGCTGCAATGGAGGTACAATGGGTTCCGACCCCGAGAGGGGAAGGCAATCTTCAAACCCATCCTCAGTTGGGATCGAGGGCTGCAACCCGCCCTCGTGAACATGGAATCCCTAGTAAGCGCGTGTCATCATCGCGCGCTGAATACGTCCCTGCTCCTTGCACACACCGCCCGTCGCTCCATCCGAGTCGGCTCTGGTGAGGCGTGGTCTCATTGGTCATGTCGAGCCTAGGTTAGACAAGGAGGGAGAAGTCGTAACAAGGTGGCCGTAGGGGAACCTGCGGCCGGATCACCTCCTTAGTAAACTTCGAACGGACTGGAATGCAAATGAGTTATGACTGTAAGCCTAACCGTCCGATAATGCGGCCGCTGAGGAAGCTCAGTGGCTAAGGGTGTAGTGGTCATCCGCTAGAATGATCATGATGAACACCGTGCATAGGCCTCTAACGTTAGACGAGTGTGGGTTCCATAGTAAGTTCGACATGATAAACCACCTGAAGGATGGCTTGGCTTGGGCACTGAAGAAGGGCGTGGCAAGCTGCGATATGCTCCGAGTAGCCGCATGCAGGCTTCGATCCGGAGATACCCGAATAGGACTTCCTGCCGCGGGCGATACCTGCGGCGCTCCGACATGGAGCGGGAACCTCCCGAACGGAAGCATCCAAGTAGGGAGAGGAAGAGAAACCAATTGGGATTCCCCTAGTAGCAGCGAGCGAAGAGGGAAGAGCTCAAACTGAACCTGCATAGGAAACTATGCGGGGTTGTGGGGTTATAGGGCCCGACCGCACCCTCGCCTGAGAAGTTGAAGTGGCCTGGAACGGCCCACCGCAGAGGGTGAAAGTCCCGTAAAAGTAATCGGGCAAGGTTTGGGTTGGGATCCCTGAGTACTACGCCCCGGATTGGGCGTAGAAAGTTGGGAGGAAGCAACTTCCAAAGCTAAACATGTCCCAAGACCGATAGCGCACTAGTACCGTGAGGGAAAGCTGAAAAGCACCCCGGAAGGGGGGCGAAAAGAGCCTGAAATCAGGTGGTGACAGTCAGTGCACGGCCCGAAAGGGTAGATCCCCTCTGAAGGAAACCGCGGGCAACGCGGCTGTACGAAGAGGGGGGACCAGGGTCGTGCGTTCCGTTTTGTACCACGGGCCGGGGAGTTCATTCTTGTGGTGAGGCTAAGAGTTTGAAGCTCGAAGCCGCAGGGAAACCGACAAGTTCGCAACGTCGCAAGACGCGAGGAACGAGATCTGAAAGGGTCTGAAATCACAGGGATGAAACTCGAAACCGAGTGATCTAGCCTTGGGCAGGGCGAAGCCGGGCGAAAGCCCGGTGGAGGCCCGAATGGGTGATGACGTGCAACTCTCTCCAATGACCTGGGGCTAGGAGTAAAAGGCCAATCTAACTCGGTGATAGCTAGTTCCCGCCGAAATATCTCTCAGGATAGCCTGGCTGGAGGTGGCTAACGGGGTAGAGTACTGATTGAAAAACAAGGACTCGAAAGGGTCCACTTTTCATTCAAACTCCGAATCCGTTAGCGCCGTAGAAAGCTGGAGACGGATGTAGGGCGTAAGGTCCTATGTCGCGAGGGGAACAACCCAGACTAGGGTTAAGGTCCCAAAATCCTGGCTAAGTGTAGAAATAGAAAGCGGTCCTCAACCACAGACAGCTGGAAGGTAGGCTTAGAAGCAGCCATCCTCCAAGCAGTGCGTAACAGCTGACCAGCCGAGGTTGGGGGCGCTGAAAATGAACGGGGCTAAGCCAGGTACCGTTACCCTAGAACACGATGCATAATCGTGTTGGTAGGCGGGCGTTGTGTCTGGGCGGAAGCTGGGTTTTGAGATCCAGTGGACCGGTCACAAGTGTAGATCCCGGTGGTAGTAACAGCCATAGAGGGGTGAGAATCCCCTCCGTCGAAGGGGCAAGGGTTCCCCGGCAATGCGTCGTCAGCCGGGGGTAAGTCGGTCCTAAGGCAACCCTTAACCGGATAAGCCGAAAGGGAAACCGGTTAAAATTCCGGTACCACGGAGGTACGTGCGGCAACGCAAGTCCATGATCTGACGTTCAGGGATAGGTCGAGTGGGGCCGTCGCCCCATTTAACCCGTTAAGACCGGGGAGTACCGTAATGGTGAGAACCGGTCGAAGCGGGGAATAGCCGCCCGTCTTAGGGTGGTTCAGCTGATTCCTCGAGCCAATGAAAAGGAGCATGGAATGGATCCTCCGTGACCGTACCTAGATCCGACACAGGTGCCCCTAGGTGAGAAGCCTTAGACGTATCGGGTTGAACTTAGGCGAGGGAACTCGGCAAATTAGCCCCGTAACTTCGGAAAAAGGGGTGCCTGAAGTTTTGGCGCAAGCTGGAACATCAGGTCGCAGTGACTCGGGTGAAGCGACTGTTTAATAAAAACATAGGGAACCGCCAGCGTGAAAACGTGTGAACGGTTCCTGAGTCCTGGCCAGTGGCGGTATCTGAAATTTGGGTTCAACCAAACCAAGGACCGCTAAACGCCGGGAGTAACTCTGACTCTCTTAAGGTAGCCAAATGCCTTGTCGGGTAAGTTCCGACGTGCATGAATGGATTAACGACTTCACCGCTGTCCCCGCCTAGGGCCCGGTGAACCCACAACCTGGACGAACAGTCCAAGGTCTTCCAGCGGGGCGAGAAGTCCCCGTGGAGTTTTACTGCAACCTGTCGCTGGGATGTGATTGCGGGTACAGAGCGTAGGTGGGAGCCTTCGAAGTCAACTCTTCGGGGTTGATGGAGGCGACAATGTAACACCACCTATCTGCGGTCGCATCTCTAACTGTACCTCAACGTACAGAACAACGGCTGGCGGGCAGTTCGGCTGGGGCGGCACCCCCTTGAAAAAATATCAAGGGGGCCCAAAGCTTGGCTCATCCCGGACAGAAACCGGGAGTAGAGGGCAAGACCAAAAGCCAGGCTGACTGGATGCTCATCAGCAAGGCATCCAGAGGCGAAAGCCGGGTCTAGCGATCATTCATGTCCCCATTGTTGGGGGCTGGATGTGACAGAAAAATTACCCCGGGAGTAATTGGCTCGTCTCCTCTGAGAGTCCCCATCGACGAGGAGGATTGGTTCTCCGCCGTCGTCCCTTCCCATCCTGGGCCCGCAGCAGGGTCCAAGGGTGCGGCTGTTCGCCGATTAAAGGGGAATGCGAGATGGGTTTAGACCGTCGCGAGACAGGTCGGCCTCTACCTGCTGGAAGTGCTGGTTGCCTGAGGGGAAGGCGCCCCTAGTACGAGAGGAACGGGGTATCGCAGCCTCTAGTTTACCGGTTGTCCGACAGGGCACTGCCGGGCAGCCACGCTGTCGAGGATAAGGGCTGAAAGCATCTAAGCCCGAAGCCTCTCCCGAAAAAAGGCAGCCATTCTAACCCACGACACTCGGTAACGGGCGTCAGGGTTGGACAAGGGCTCCCAAAGAAGATGGGTTTGATGGAGCAGGCGTGTACGCACGAAGACTTCGGTCGACGTGTTTAGCGCTCTGCCCCCAATCGCTCAAGGTGTTGAATTGAAAATGGAATCCACCGTCTGATAACGCAATCCGGAGGCCTATGCACGGTGCGAATCAAACACCAAACTATATTCAATTTGATTCGCTCTCTTCAGGTAGCGGAGCCTCTGAAGAGCTGAACGAGTAGCTCACGCAATTCTATGCGTGACGTTGTGAAGCAGGTCGTTGGGAGCGCGTTTGTTCAGCTAGAGCCGTCTTCTCTTTCGCTGCCTACTCGCTTGACCATGCCTTTGGCCGTCAAACTATAGGTGTGTGGCGCGATGAAATCTCTGTCGAGGAGGTAGCGGATCGCATCTTGAATCAGATCGTGGGAACCTTCGCCCTCAAACGCCTTGTACAGAGACGTAGCAGAAATCTCCGCCGCTCCTTTGCTCTTGGCGGTTTCCCGAAATAGATCCAAGATTCTTGCAGCTAACTCCGTCACCGTTGCCAAATCCACACCTTACCGATAACGCCCTAGGCTATTGTTTAGGCAAGAGAAGCGTCTCAATAGTAAAGACTATCGATAAAGCCTGGCTGTTCGCAGTAGCACAATCCAGCCGAAGGTCGGTGTTTAAGCCTCCTTCAGGAAGTACTTGACGTGGCCAAGACTAGAAGTTTCTAGGAGCCTAGTGTAAGCGACGGGATGCCCGCCGCGCTCTCAAGACAAATATGGAAATTAGGGCGGTCTCAACGAGGACGACGATTGCTGTTGCATAGACTCCTTGCGGATATACATAGGTGACAATTAGCCGTGGGTAGTAAGTATTGTTTGGAGTCTGGTGGATTGTGAAGAATTGGGTGGAGTAGAGTAGCGAAGCGTTCTCCTGAGTGTCCCTAACGACTACCCCATTATTTTGTACACCAGACTGCCAATCCTTGACCATCTCACTTAGATCCCAATTCATGTAAATCAATGGACCATTCCATCCGCCTTGGCCAGGTGGGACAGCGGATTCGGCGTGATGGTAATCCGTCCAATTCGGCTGGTTTACCCAGTTAATTCCCTCATCCGTCCAAGGTGACGATAAGGCGTAGATTCCGTAAATTCTGCCCGTGGGATCACCCAACTGGGATTGATTACCCAGCTGGTCACTCAGCTGGGTTTGGGTTGTTGTCTTTTGCCAAAGTCGCAAGCTAAGGATGGCTGACGTGATCCACACTTGCTGTGGAATCGATGATAGATTGAATTCGAGCCACCCTCTCATATTGTGACCATTCCGCCACGATGTGATTTCGAAGTTATCCGACCCGCCATTATTGGCAGTGGGAACAACTTGCCATGAGTAGCTTTGTGAAATTGGGTATAGGGTTAGGGTATGGATGGAAGTGATCCAGAAAATTCCGAACGTTCCGCCGTAAATCAAAACAATTAGAAAAATCGCAATTACTCTTCTCATTTCAATCACTTCCAGTGAGCCAGACCGTAAACTCACCCGTAGTAATAGATAACCTTGGGCAAATATTTCAGACCCTATGAGGTTCGGATGATCTCTGAAGTCGCGCTTCTCAGCGCTTTGAACATCAAGATCTATGGATTGGGAAAATCGGCGCATTTATGCCCTTTTTCACAGAATCTCCAAAAAGTTCCAGAAGACGTGCCATAAGCTAAATGCTCTCCTTCTCCTAATTTGTCGACAGAGGTAGTTCATTTGTCGGACGATGTAATCTCGCTTCTTGCCGACCTGGTGAGGATTCCGAGTGTATGTGGGGAGGAAGGCAGAGTCGCGGCGTTCATCGCTAATTGGCTTAAGGAAAATGGTCTACCGGCCGAGATGCTTGAAGTCAAACCCGGGAGATCCAACGTACTAAGTAGAGTAAGAGGTCCGAAGGACGGGCCCCGCTTGATGCTCAACGGTCACATGGATACCGTTGCGCCTGGCACAGGATGGAAACACAATCCATTCGGAGCGGAAATAGAAAATGGCAGAATGTATGGCCGCGGAACAGTTGACATGAAGTCGGGCTTAGCCGCCATGCTCTCGGCATTAGTAGAATGCAAACAGGAAGCGTTGCCGATGAGAGGGGAAGTAATCTTAGCGGCCGTCGTGGATGAAGAAGCGTTCGATTTGGGCTCATACGCACTCGTTCAGAGGGGCATAATGAAGGGAGTGGATTTGGCGATGATCTCCGAGGCCAGCGACCTCAATGTCGTAACCGCGCACCGCGGTAGAACCGTGCTGGAGGTAATCGTTCATGGTACGCCTGCTCACTCCATGTGGCCTCAACACGGCATAAGTGCCATAACGGGCGCCGCAAATCTCGTCAACTCCCTACCAGAACTCAGCAGCCCCACCCATCCAAGGATGGGACGCTCGACTGTCAATGTCTTGAAGATTGAGGGAGGGCAAGAGGAGGTTATGCTCGTCCCAGATCGCTGCAGAATTGTCATCGACAGATGCTTAGTTCCAGGTCACAACTCGAAAGATGCGCTTCAGGATCTCAATAATACGATCAAGAAATTAGGGATAAATGCCGAGGCGAGTTTTATTCACCGCGAAACTCCATTCTGCGAACCCTTTGAGATATCCGACGAAAACAAGTATGTGAAATTGGTTGTTGGGGCTGCGACCAAAGCTCTTGGAAACGTTCCTAGGATAGATTTCCATGAAGGCCCGTGTGATTCGTGTATTCTGGTAAACCCAGGAAACGTTCCGACTTTGGAATTTGGACCGTCAGGTGGGAGGCTGCATGAATCCGACGAGTTCGTGGACCTCGAATCCGTAAGAAAGACCGCAAGGGTCTACAAGGAAATCATCAGAACGCTACTCGCATGAGTAGTCCCTTTGTAAATTCAGTTAAACGTGAGTGTAGCTAGTTTTCCAAGTCGAATCGTGTCCCGACTCCTAGACTTCGGGCTTTCTTAAACACGACCAACGCGACTGCAGCGTCTTGAATTCCTAGGCCAACTGACTTGAAAAGCGTTTTTTCCTCCTGTGATGTTCGTCCTGGTCTTCTTACCTGTTACTATCTCCCCGAGTTCTGCCCAAATGTTTTCGCGCCGAATTACCCCCTCTTTCATTGGAATGATAATGTCTCCTGCCTCCGCGAGGGCTGCGTCCAAGGAATCTACCACGATTTTGGAAGTTGAGATTGTCTCGTTGTCTACCTCTCGTGTTGAAGGAGTGAAAGCTCCAATTGCGTTGATATGCGTCCCGGGTTTTATGTCGCGGCCGTTGAAGACGGGGTTTGCAGAGGTCGTGGCTGTAACAATTATATCGGATTCGCGAACCACTTCCTCAGGAGTGTTTGCAACCGAAACCTTAACGTCACCTTGGGCCGTCGTCTCCGTGATGAAGTCGTGTATTACTTCTTTTCTTGTATCATATACTGACGCAGAGCTGATAGCTCTGACTTCCCTGACGGCTTGAAATTGTCTCCGGGCTTGAACTCCCGCGCCAAAAATGCCCAGACTATTTGCATCGGTGCGGGCAAGATGCTTTGTTGCAACCCCCGAGACTGCGCCAGTTCTCATTGCCGTGATTTGGGACCCCTCCATTATTGCCTCAATGCGGCCGGTTTCTACATCGTTTAGCATTACTGCGGCCAGTACGTTTGGGATCCCGTGCCTGGTGGCGTTGTTTTGATAGACTGTAACAATTTTCGTTGCCAACGAGCCGGCTTGCGCGAGATATGCCGGCATTACTCCTAGCCAACCTTGCTTCTCAGGTATCGACAGACTCAGTCTTGTAGGCATCGTGGCGGTTCCAAGTGCGAACTCTCGGAACGCTTCCTCAACCGCCTCTAATGCTCTCGGCCATCGAAAGGAGCGCGCTTACTTGGCTCTTGGAGAGGAGGATAACCATCCTTGCATCACTCAGGTTGGTAGGCAGATTCGATTGGAGTGTTGCTGTTAAATTACTCCATGAACCGTGAGGGACGTGGGTTCTTCCTCCTGCGTGAAAGGAGAAATACAGTCACTAGGATGACGACTGCTGCAGTCAAAGTGAAGATGAATGACTGTTGATCCCAGAACGGTTTTTGCGAGGGACAACTGTAGTTCGGTACTACGTTTTGAGGTACGTTCACGGTTGGCTGTTGAATGCCGGGGTACCATTCCAAGTATGGAATCGGGGCCGGCAATGTTACGGCGTCGTTGGCTGAGAATGTGCAACCTTTTCCTAGAAGGTAAACGCCGTAGAGGTTGAGTGTTGATGGGTGCGAGCGTTCTCCGCCCGTATAAGCCTCCTGTGACGGGGACATGAGGTCTGTAAGGATTTGTGTGTGATCTAGACCTAATACATGTCCGAGCTCATGTTCCATCACTTGAATCAGATCATCGGGAGTTTGAAGCCTACTTAGGACTAACAATATTGTCTCATTCGAGATCATTCCAGACGTAGGTGTTTCAGTACTCCCCGACCAAATTTGTCCCGAGTCGGCGACGTAAACGATTGTAACTTGGGATATGGTATTGTTCTCGTTTCCTACAAGTGAGAATTCCGCATTGGTTTGATTTGGGAAGTAGGTGTGAATAAACCAAAGTTGTGCATTGTTCCAGTCATGTATTGCAGAGTTGATCGCTGCTGGCGCCCAGGCGGGTGAAGGTCGGAATGCTTACGAGTATTTCATGTGTGCCCCAACTCACGTCAAGCATCGGTTGCGAGTATGTTTGCGCCTGCACGAGCGGTAACGTAGCAAAAATGAATAGGAGCAGTAGAGCCTGAACCTTCAACCGCTTCACTTCAGAAGCACAAAATGCTGTAATCAACGTGATTTATTTTTCTTGTACTCTTGAGTTCGGTCCGTTAGAAAATCGTATTCCAATGAAGGTCGTAGGCGACCACAAAGGTTTCGTGTCCAATCCCTTGACCCAAGGTGTAGTGGGGGATAATGCTCCTGGACGGTCATTCTGACCTTAAGCCAAGGTAGAGACGCGCTATTTCTTTGTGAGCCAGTAAATCCTTTGCAGGTCCTTCGAAGTTTTTGTTACCACTGACTAGCAAGTAGGCTTGGTCTCCTATTTCCAGAGCGCGTTTTGCATTTTGTTCGACAAGCAATACGGTCATGTTCATTGTGTCGGCTAGCGAAGATATTGTTGTTAGAACCTGTGTCGCAATTTTTGGCGCGAGGTTAGCGGTCGGTTCGTCAAACATCATGACCGTTGGTTTCCGGAGGAGCGCCATCGCCATCGCAAGCATCTGCCGTTCCCCTCCGCTTAGGTTTGTGGCTTTCGTGGACAGATACCTCTTCAGCTGGGGGAAGATCTCTAGAACCTCAACTTCGCGCCCTTCGGCTTGCTCGCGGTGGAGCGTGTAGGCCGCTAGTGTGATGTTCTCTTGGGTCGTTAGATTTGTGAAGACGTTTTCAGTTTGAGGGAGGTACGCGACACCCATGCGTGCAATAACATGGGGATGAAGATTAGTCAACTCCTTCTCGCCGTCCATTTTGATGAGGCCTCCAAAGATTGTGGTTAGGCCAGAGATACTTTTGAGAAGTGTACTTTTTCCGGAACCGTTGGGGCCGACAATTACCGTCACTTCATTTGGCTTCGCTTGCATCGAAACGCCATTTAGCACTTGGAGTTTCCCATAGCCGGCGGATAGGTCCTTGACTTCGAGCATCATTAATCTCCGAGATATGCCTCTACGACCTTCGCGTCACTGACAACTTCGTTAGGTGGGCCAGATGCTATTACTTTCCCAAGAGCCATTGCAGTCATGTGGTCGACATATTGCATCGCTATGTCCAGTCTATGTTCAACTATGAAGAAGGAGATGCCTGATTCGTCCCGGAGTTTGAGTATCTTGGAGAAGATCTCATGGGCTAATGTTGGGTTGACTCCCGAGACCGGCTCGTCGAGAAGCAAGAGCTTGGAGTCGCTCATGAGAGCCCGGCCCATCTCGAGCAGTTTCATCTGCCCTCCACTGAGGAGATAAGACGGTGTGTTGGCTTGTCCCATCAAGCCTAGGGTTTGTAGGATTCTGCCCGCCTTTTCAACTGCTTCCTCCTCGTTTCGCACCCAAAACCCCCTGAATAGGGCTTTGTTGAAAGAATCGCCCGGATTTCCTTTCTCGGCTACAAGCAGGTTCTCAAGTGCCGTTAGTTTGGAGAACAGTGCTGGTATCTGAAAGGTTCTTGCGATTCCCATTCTGTATAGGGAGTGGGGAGTCATGCCAGTGATGTCAGTGGAATTAAATTTCACGCTGCCTGTATCCGGTTTGTAGAATCCGGTTATGACATTGATGAGAGTCGTTTTTCCCGAACCGTTCGGCCCTATTAGAATGCTTACGGTTTTCTCGCCCACGCCTAATGTTACGCCATCTAGAGCTGCGAGTCGGCCGAATGATTTCCTTAGGTCAGTTACTTGAAGTATAGTCGACAGGATAGATCACAAAAAAGGAGGGTTAGCTGGATCTTGGTCCAGCTCGTTTATGGCGTCATTGTGTAGGATACTGCGTCGGCGGACAGCGCTCCAAGTGCCAACGTTTACCCATTGGTAGGACGTTGCATTGACACTTTGGATTTCCCAAACATCGTAGTCTGCTATCGCTCTATCGCCGTTTGCGTTAAGGTCCGGCCAGCCTGCTACGCCGTAGAAATTGTTCGCGACACCTGGCAAAGCGGCTTGCACGGCGGCTCCGTCATTTTTGCCAACCGCTAGAATGGTTAGTGCTGCAACCCAAGTGGCGTCGTATGCTGAGTATGCGTATGCATCAGGTTGTCCACCGTATTTGGCTACGTAGGCAGCCGTGAAAGCTGCGTACTTGGCTCCTCTTGTGGGTGCGTAGATTGTGCTTAGTGATTTGACCGCAGCGGCGGTACTGCCTGATGTCGAAGCGACCGTCCCGCTTTCAGCAGTTCCGTCCGTTCCGAACCACACTGTCTTGGTCAATGCTGGGTAGCTTGATAGTTGCTGGTAGACTACTGACAATTCGTCGAATGAGACTGCGACGACTGCGACACTGCTTGCGCCGTATTTCGCGACTGCAGCGTTGTAGTCGCTCGTCATTGTGGTGAGTTGGGCTGAGAAGTCGTAGGTGCCAGATGAGATCGGGGTGTATTGTACGGTATCAACGATGGTTCCTCCAAGAGCTTGGTATTTGGTTTCAAAGGCGCCGCTGAGTCCGTCACCCCATGTATCATGGCGTGCGAGGACTATCGCGTCCTTGACTCCGTATGACCAAACCACACGCGCCACTGCTGCGCTTTGCGCGAAATCGGTTGGGACCAGCCTGAAGAGGTAGTCGTTGGGGATTCCTAGATCCTCAGCTGTTGATGATTGGCTGATGAGTACTAGGTGGTTGGTGTTGGCGTAAGATAGCACGTTTCTTGCTTCGGCGCTTGTCATTGGGCCAACATAGACTTGAATTCCTTGAGCGGCTAGGGTTTGGAGTTTCGACAAACATGTAGCTGGGTCTGTCGCTGTGTCTTCGTGGGTTACTGCAAACTGGACGCTAGAACCTGTCGTTGATAGCCATGAGTTTATGTCCGATATGGCCATGTCGATAGAGTTCTTACTGCGTTGGCCGTAGGCTGATAGGTCCCCGGTTAGTGCAACCAAGTCACCGATCGTAATTGTTCCCGATAGGCCTTGAGCCATTGTAGTAGATGCCGTCATGCTTGAACTGGACGTTGATGTTAGCCCCAATGATGGGGCTGCTGCGTACATTACAACCATGCCGACTAGTATGCCGACGATTAGAGTAGCAATTGCCATTTTCGAGGATGATTTCTTGCCTTCTGACATAGAAATTCCTTAAACCTAATCCGGGCTTTGGAAAGATATTTAAGACTTCCCACAAAGAGGTACTGGGCCTCTTGAGGCTAAGCTGAGTGGAAAAATCTCTGGCCTGCAGCCGTTTATGGCAGATGCGATAGTCTACGGTTGCCTATTTGCCCTGATGAGTATGGGCCTGACGCTAACCTACATGACTACCAAAGTCCCGAATTTCGCGCACGGATCTTTCGTTACGGTCGCCGTTTACCTCGCCTTCACACTTTATCATTTTGATAATCTTTCAGCCTACTACTCTATCCCATTCTCATTCCTACTCGTAGGAGCGACTGCGGCTGCAATGTATCGACTAATTCTGAAACCGCTGTCAGCAAGAGGAGCGTCACTAGTTTCGTTAATGATTTCGACTCTAGCAGTGGACATAGCATTCATAGGAATCTTCGGCATCTTCTCGGACACGCTTTCCAACGTGTACAAGGTCTTCAACAGCAAATTTTTCCTCCTAGCGGATACGGACTTCAGTATCTTCGGTTTGAGAGGATTGGTGGTGATAGCGCCGATTTTTGTTGTGTTGGTAACTGCGATTTTATGGCTATCTTTAACCAAGACTAAGTTCGGAATCGCGATGCGCGCCGCGGTTGAGAATCCGAACCTTGCTGGCGTTCTCGGAATTAATATTGAACGGGTGTATCTTGTTTCTTGGTTTATCGCTGGCGGATTAGCAGGGATTGCAGGGTCCCTTATGGTACTGTGGCTTCCGGGAAACCCTCACGTCGGATCAGACTTCATCGTAGCGATTTTCGCATCTAGCATTCTCGGCGGGCTTTTGAGTGTTTATGGAGCTGTAATAGGAGGGCTGATGGTAGGGGGTTTGACGGTGCTTCTTACTGTCTATGGCAGTGAACTCTTGGGGTCGTGGGTTTCGGCTTGGGAGGTCGGAATGCCGATGCTGATCATGGTGGCCTCCCTTTTGGTAGTTCCTGAGGGCGTCACTGGTGTAAACTGGAAACGCATTCTTGCGGCTTTCCGGAAGCGGTGAGTGAAATGCAGCTCCCACAGATCTTTTTCCTTGGCATAAACGTCATACTCTTCGGCCTGGATTTGCTTGCGTTCTTCGCGCTCTATTTAGCGATCAGTTTGACCTTGAACTTAGAATTCGGTTATACGGGTATTGCGAATTTCGGTAAAGTATTGTTCATAGCGGCAGGTGCGGCGGTTGGGGGGTCTTTTGCAGGAAGATTTGCCGCATGGATCTTCAACGTAAGTACGCAGGGGGATTTCATCAGGTACAACGCGAATATTATTCCGCAAGTCAATACCGTCTTGTCCACGAGCCTGCCCGCCTCGATTGGGCTTCTACTTGTTTCTGTAGTCGTGGCGGGGGCAGTTGGTGCTTTGTTCGGATTCCTGTTCTCGTACCCAGCCATCAGGCTCAAGCAGGATTACTTGGCGATGACGCTGCTGGCCATGGCTCAGTTCTTCCAGATCTTTCTTAACAATTATTACCCGCTAATCGGTGGGAGTTTAGGCTTGGAGCTCCCGGATCCATATGTTTGTGCTGGCGGTCTTAGATATGTCGTTGCGACGGGAGTGCTGGTTGTATTCGCTGCGCTGGTCTACATCTATTGCGAAAGGATAGCGCATGCTCCGCTTGCGAGAACACTGAGGGCGGTGCGGGATAATGAGGCTGCTGCGGAAGCGTTGGGCAAAGACGATGTTGCCATTCGACGAAAGACTTTGATGGTCGCGTCCGCCATTAGCGCAATCGCAGGGTTGCTATACTCATTCTACACCGTAGACGTGCTTCCCGCAACTTTCGGTCGCGTTGTTTGGACTTTCTGGCCGTGGGTGATTGTAATCATGGGTGGGGCGGCGAATAATTTGGGCGTAGGGATCGGTGTCTTCGTCTTTTGGTTCATGATCAAGGCCATCGATTCAGGAAAATTCATCTTCTCGCGCTACATTCCGTTTGACGTTACTTGGCTTGAGTATCTGCTGATAGGAGCAATTCTGATAGCCATTTTGATAATTCGTCCGGAGGGAATTCTGCCAGAGAAGTCCACCCCGACTTTGTCTAAATCCAGGCTTCGAGCGATCTTAGCGAAGTATGGGAAAAAACCTGAAGATAGTCCAAAAGCCAGCTCCGCATGACGAAATCTTAGGTTTCAGTTATGAACGGAGAGCATTCAGTTACTTCTTTCGCGGATTCCTGCGTTTCACAATTGAGTATGTCGCGAAACAAAGAAGCAAGGCTGCAAGCAGGAGCAGAACAGGCGCTAATGGCGAGCATGAACTAGGCGGCGAATTTAATGGGTAATCCATGCACTCTGAGAAAGGAAAGGGTTGCGACGGGCCTGATCCAAGTAACGCTATTAGCAAACCAAGTGAGACGGAGAGAACAATCGTGATCGTTACTCCAATGGCAAGTCGCAAATCTCTCACTTGACAACTCAAGGTCCTCGGACAACTTATAACAGAATCGGGATCGCAGAGGCGGGCCATTGTGAGGAAGCATAATGGGAGAGCAAGAGCAGGTTCGTAATTATAACCCCACGCTCATGACTCATCCGGTAGAATCTGTAGTCGAGCGTCTTGTCGGTTATCGAACGGACTAGACTAGATGTTTGTCTTGGCGCATGCTAGGTGTGAATAAGTGGTGGGCCTGGCCGGATTCGAACCGGCGACCCCACGATCTCAAAGCTGCGCTTATCAGTCGTGTGCTCCAGCTGCACCCTAAGATTGGCCCATGCTGAGCTACAGGCCCTTCGATTCGCTCGTATTCTCGGTTTTGTTTAAGGATTTGTTAGGCGTCCGCATTAGCCTAGCCGGTTTGGCGGTTCATGTGTCGCATAGTATTTTCCATCTATAGAAACGATGCGGTATTATAATTAGCATTTACCCGATGCTCGGTACTAATTACTGGAGCTAGGAGAACATGCAGGAGATTCGATTCCACGGCCGCGCCGGGCAAGGCATCCTAACCGCAAGCCGCTTGTTTGCGCAAGCCGCCATTACTGATGGCAAATACGCCCAGGCGTTTCCCGACTTTGGTCCCGAGAGGTTAGGGTCGCCACTTGCAGCCTTTGCGCGCATCGACGACGAGACCATTGAGATCAGAAGCCAGGTCTACACACCGAATGCGGTCGCGGTGTTCGAAGAAAGCCTCCTAGAAACCATTCCCAGTCACCAAAGGAATGCCTGCCAAAGGGTTCTTCGTAGTGAACTCTCCTGACGGAAAACTCGCGGCGGTTAAGAAGATGGGCGAGGAAGCTGCGGTTGTTCCCTATGCGATTGATGCGTCAAAGATCGCGATTGACCTCATCGGGAAGCCCACAGTGAGTACTATTATGCTCGGTGCCTTGGCTGGAGCCTCAGGTTTTGTCACGGTTGATTCGTTAGAATCAGTAGTTAAACAGCGTTTTCACGGACCGATGGGTGAGACAAACGCAAGGATGGTACGATCAGGGTTCAAGGAGGTTCATGAGATTTGAATACTGAAAGCAAGCCCGGTTGGCGGCAACTTGCACGCGGCGCCGTAATCGTTGAACCAGGGTCAGCCAAGCAATTTCACACTGGAGATTGGCGGACCAAGAAACCAATCCTACAAGAGTCGAAGTGCACCAACTGCCTATTCTGTTGGATCTGGTGCCCCGAACCCGCGATAATCCGCGAGCCTAAGGTAGTCTCCTTCGACTACGACCATTGCAAGGGATGCGGCATCTGCGCCGTGGAATGCCCTGTTCATGCCATCACAATGATAGAGGAGCGATGAACTCGTTGAGTATAACGAAAACCCAAATGGTTCCAATGAGTGGTTCTGAAGCGATAGCAAAAGCGGCGGTACAATCGAACATTGATTTCATCTCCGCGTACCCAATAACACCACAAACAATAATCGTAGAGCGCCTAAGCGACTTGGTCGCCGAAGGGGAGACGAAAGCAAAGTTCGTGAACGTTGAATCCGAACACTCTGCGATGTCCGCGTGCGTAGGCGCAAGCCTAGCCGGCGGCCGTGCCTTTACCGCCACTTCAAGCCAAGGTCTCGCTCTGATGCATGAGGTTCTATACTTGGCCTCAGGGTTGAGGTGCCCAATCGTTATGGGTGTCGCTAACCGTGCACTTTCGGCACCGATCAACATACACGGCGATCACTCTGACATGATGGGTTCTAGAGACTCTGGTTGGATTCAGTTGTATGTAGAGAACGGCCAGGAAGCGTACGATTGGGTTCTTCAAGCCTATCGTATTGCGGAAGACGAACCGCGTTTCCTTGCCATTTTCTGTCAACATGGACGGATACGTAATCACTCACTCCGTAGAACCAATCGCACTGATCGACCAAGATGCCACGAGCAAGTTTCTGCCGCCAAGACAGGCGTTGCTAAAACTTGATGCCGAGAAACCCATCACGATTGGGACACTTACGCTTCCTGACTACTACACAGAATTCAAGCGACAACAAGAAGAAGCTATGCGAAACGTTCCATCAGCGTTCGCTGACGTGACGAAAGACTTCACACAAATGAGCGGCAGAAGCTACGATCGCTTTCTACCATACGAAATCGAAGACGCGAAAGTCGCTATCGTCTCGCTGGGAAGTGCAAGTGGCACAGTGAGATGGGTTGCGAGGAATCTGCGCAAGAAAGGCTTGCCCGTTGGAGCTTTGAAGATCGCACTCTACAGACCGTTCCCACACGAAGAAGTCGGGAGAATGTTGGAGGGGCTTGATGTTGTAATAGTACTTGAGCGAGCTATGAGCTTAGGCTCCCATTGCGGCCCCCTCGCGAGCGACATAGTCTGTTCACTATACAACCGTTCGGAACAACCGAAAGTTTTGGATGTGGTCGCGGGACTCGGAGGGCGCGACCTCTCACCTGATAGCATCGAGCAAATCTTTCGAACAGGGCTAGGAACATCTCCTGGCTCAACTGGGTTGGAGATGGAGTTTGTGGGGGTGCGTGAATAAATGGTAACCCTCAAAGAATTACAGGTCGAAGAACTCTACGGCCCAGGCCACCGCATGTGCGCTGGCTGCGGCGGCGCCGTTACCGCGAGAATGACCATGAAAGCAATGAAACGCCCAACATACGTGGTAAACGCCACCGGTTGCTTGGAAGTTGCAACAACTATCTACCCGTTCACGGCATGGAGTGTTCCCTGGGTGCATGGCCTGTTTGAGAACGCCCCAGCCATCGCTAGCGGGATGGAAACCTACCTCAAGTCGAAAAACGATGGTAATCTCCAAGCCGACATCATAATCTTCGGGGGAGACGGCGGAACCTTCGACATCGGCTTACAAGCACTTTCAGGCGCATTTGAGAGAAGACATGACTTCGTCTATGTCTGTTACGACAACGAAGCCTACATGAACACCGGAATTCAACGATCGAGCGCAACACCCGAAGGGGCGTGGACGACCACGACGCCGGTTAGTGTTGCGTCACCAGGTAAGATCGGGCCGAAAAAGGATCTAGTCGCCATTGCCCTAGCTCATCACGTCGATTACGTAGCCACTGCCTGCACATCTTACTGGAGTGATTTCATCACCAAGGTTCGTAAAGCTGCTGAGGTTGAAGGTCCAGCTCTGATTCACGCGATCGCCCCGTGTCCGCTGGGATGGCGTTTTCCGACGGATCAGACAATTCAGATGGGACGACTTGCGGTGCAGAGCCGATACTTCCCGCTCTACGAAGTTGAGAAAGGAAAGTACAAGATGAGCATCAGCCCACACCAAGTACCGCTTGAAGACTTCCTACGTCAGCAAGGTCGTTTCAGCCACCTGTTCCAACCTCCGGGCGCTCAGGAGCTTATGGTCTTGAAAACACAGGTTGAACAGCGCTGGGCTGCATTACAAGAACTCTGCCAAGGAAGACATCCAACGTGGTAACCTCACACGAATGACCTACTGAGATGGAGGTGAGAGATTCTTGGGTATGATCGGAAGATGCGCCGAATGCCGCGATGCCTACGGAAACGACTGCGGAGTATGCACAGTATGCGGAGCCGCTCCTCACGAAGTATGTCTCCACTGCCCACCTAGTCTGACACTCAGTGGCTAAATCAGTCTCCGGATGAGCCACTATCTTCAACGAGATTAGGGGATTAGATAAACGGTTTAAGTTAGTGTGGGTTTTGTGGCATTCCAGGGCCGGTAGTTCAGCCTGGTATGCCCGAATTTGCTTAGGGGCCAAAGAACGTCCGGTTCGCATCCACGCGAAGGAAAACCGGAAGGCCGCGGGTTCAAATCCCGCCCGGTCCACCAACAATCATTATCATTCATTCCACTCATTCTTCTTCCGACAAAGACTCATTTCAGATTATCAATGATAGGCGAATTCGAAATTCATGAATCCGTCCCTCCTAGAGTTCTAGCTGAACCATCATAGAGACGAGCGGAATTGGGGAGTGAACGGCGACGGCGTTGACTACGATATATGCATCTAAAACCGGTATACACAAAAGTCTCAATGGGCCGACGCAATTTTGGCTTGACTCTATGTTTTAGCTTCCGCAGTACTTTTCACAATCTACTTTCGGTGATTTTCACGCACCTTTGTCATGAATGATTTTCCTCTCCGGTGCGTCGTTTCAATCGAAAGGTGTGGGCGCTTGCAAAGGATGTTCCTCTTAGTACTTGTAGCGTTGACTATTTTCGTCCCAGCCCCTAGCAGTATGGCGATCGCCCCTAAGGCACCATCTAGAGTTCTGATTCTCTCGTCCGTTGAGAGCCAATATCCGATGCAATATATACTCGACGTGAGGGCGGAGTTGAAACAGGCAGGCTATAACGTTACTTTCGTGAAGGGTGCGGCGATAACAATCAGTCTTCTCACGACTCAACTCGATAAGTACGACATCGTAATTTGGCGAACCGACATGTACGTGCACGGCAACACAACTTACTGGTACCTCGGCGAGCCTGCTAACCAAACAACTCAGGAAGCATATGCGGGAGCAATATCGCTCAGGACAATCGATGTTTCAAACGGAATGCTTGCCGTCAGTGCTGACTTCTTGAGCAGCAACTTCAGCCCAAACTCGCTCGCGAACGTCAAACTTGCAATTCTCATCTCTAGCATGTCAATAACAATCGCTCAGATATTCATCACGGCAGGAGTTAAGACAACCATTGACTTCTACCAACCCCTCAACACGCCCCTCAGCCTATTCGACTGGGTCACGAAATCACTCGTTGACTACATGACGACGGGAAGTAGCGTGAAGGATGCCATAGCAAAGACCATCTACAACTACGAATATGTGAGCTCACTCAGTGACACTTATTTGCCGCCAATTTCTTTCCTCGGCGATGGGAACCTACAAATCATCTGACCCAACACCCACTCGTCTGCAAGGTAAGTAAATACTCTCGAAGACCCACCGTTTCTTCGTCAGTAAGTCTTTTTAGCTATCGAACGAGCATCGCTGAACAAATCCGAAACACGCGGGTGCACACAAATTATGGGCAATAGCCGTAGAGACCTGACTCCGAACCAAACAGCCAGGCCAGCCGTCGCGCTCGCGTTCGTGATCGTGGGGTCCATCCTGGCATGGGTCCTGAGGTCCCCCGATCTTTCAACTCTCCTTATCGCCGTGATTGGAAGATTCCCACAGTTGCTTGACCCAAGTCTTCACTTGGACGGTGTGGTTTTTCTACGAAGTCAAATCGAACTGCTGCAGAACTTCTCGACCCAGATTGTTGCGAAAAGTGATTGGGTTACAGGCGAGATGAGGCCGCGCCCGGTCGCGGTCGGAATCAAACTCAAGTTCTTCTTAGCGGTGGCGACGACCGACGTTTCAATAGTAATTCCGACATGGAATGAAGAAAAATACCTAACCAAATGTCTCGACTCATTAATCAATCAGTCTTGGCACGGCTCGTTCGAAATTATCGTAGTCGATGGAGGCAGCAACGATCAGACCGTGCAAATCGCTGAGAAATATGCTGACAAAGTGCTTATCGAACCAAAGCTCCGGGTGGGGGCAGCAAGGAACGCAGGCGCTAGAAATGCGGAGGGCGATATTCTCGCATTTATCGATGGTGACACGATTGCTAACTCGCATTGGCTAGAAGCAATCACACGTGGGTTTCATGAGGAATCTATGGCAGTCGGACTTACAGGGCCTACTCTGCCATATGATGGTCAGCTTTATGATGTTATAACCTATCGATTGTGGACAATTTATCTTCAAAGAATTCTGCTCCACTTTGAGATGCCCCACGTGATTGGTTTCAATTGCGCCTACAGGCGTGCGCCGTTCCTGCATGTCGGAGGCTTCGATGAGGAGAATGTAATGTCAGAGGACATTAAACTCGCTCATAAGATACGCCGGTACGGTAAGATCAAGTTCGATCGGCACATGTCAGCCCTGACGTCTGCGAGAAGGTTCAGAAAATATGGCCGAACCTACATTGCTGGTCTATACATCATGAACGGTTTCTCAACACTCCTGCTCAACAGGAGCCATTCCGATTATCCTCCCGTCCGCTGAATGTCAGTTAATCCTTAAGCCGCTCGAACTTACACGTTTACCGTCGCAGAATCCCACCGGGAATGCTTAAAGCTCAATTTCAATCGCATTCAAATGGATTGTAATGCAATTTCATTTAGGCCACTATTTGTCGGTGCGCTCGTCCTCATTTGGGGGATCGTCACGATAGTGGGCCAGATAATCATTAGCCTGTGGATTCTTTCGCACGCAATCAGGAGAACGTAGGGGATTGGGTTTGAAGGAATCGCAAATTTCGCTCCCCGTCAACGAACTCCCCACTAAATGGTATAACATTGTGCCTGACCTCCCCGTGAAACTTCCGCCCCCCAAAGAACCTGGAGATGGTGAATCACGCTTTGAAGCCTTGGGGCGGAGGCTGGTTGGAGAATGCTTGCGACAGGAATCCTCTGATTCACGTTGGATCGACATACCTGACGGTGTCCGAGAACTCTACATTCAGGCTGGCAGGCCACGTCCACTCTACAGAGCCTATAGACTCGAAAAGAAACTAGGCCTCAGCAAGGTTCGGATTTACTACAAAAGAGAGGATCTGAGCCCGACTGGTTCACATAAAGTAAACACAGCGTTGCCTCAAGCATACTACGCTGCGAAAGAAGGTAAGAAGGTTCTCGTGACGGAGACAGGGGCCGGACAGTGGGGAACCGCCCTAGCTTACGCAGCATGTCTAATGGGACTCTCGACGGTCGTCTTCTGGGTTCGAGCAGTACACGAGTGGAAAAGCGCGCGTCGAGCGCTGATGCAAATGTACGGCGCAAAAGTGTTCGCCTCACCAAGCGCCGAAACAACGTTTGGCAAGCGCCTGTTGAGAGAGAATCCCAAACATCCTGGATCACTAGGTATCGCGGTATCAGAGGGGCTTGAGTACACGGACGGGTCACCCGAGAGAGTTTACTGCCTCGGCTCCGTCCTAAACCACGTCCTCATCCATCAATCGATCATAGGACTTGAGGCGATCAAACAGTTCGACTATGTAGATGACTCACCAGATCTAATCGTCGGTTGCTTGGGAGGAGGATCAAACTTCGGCGGCATTGCACTCCCATTCATGGGCGAAGTACTCGCTGGCAAGAGAACATGTGAATTCCTCGCGGCCCAATCCGAAGCCGCGCCCAACCTAATCCAAGGGAAATACCAGTACGATTACGGCGACTCGGCAGGGCATACGCCCCTACTGATGATGTACACACTTGGTCATGAGGCGGAGATGAAGCCCATACGATCCGACGGCCTCCGGTATCACGCTGCCGCCCCCATCATAAGTGCGCTGAGGCACAGTGGACACATCAGGGCGGTAGCTTACCCCGCAGATGAGGTGGCTGTATTCGCTGCTGCTAAAATCTTCCTCGAGTCCGAAGGATGGCTAATCGCAGGGGAATCCGCCCACGGAGTTCGCGCCGCGATTGATGAAGCGAAAGCAGCCGAATCTAAGGGCGAAAAGAAATGCATACTCGTTAACATCAGCGGACATGGGTTCCTAGATATGGACGCATATCGCTCAGTCCTTAAACTGGATAGCCAATAGCAGAGCATCTAATCGTTGACGATCAGAGACCGAGCAATTTCCTAGCATTTCCCGAAAGGATCATCGTTCTCACTTCAGGCTTGAGCGGCAGTGCCTCGAAGTCCTGAAGCCATCTGCTCGGGCTTAACATCGGGTAGTCTGTCCCAAACAGAAACTTGTGAGGAATCAATTTCGACATGTAAGTTACCAAGAGTGGCTGGAAGTATTTCGGAGACCAGCCTGAGAGATCGATGTACGTATTCTCTTTGTGCATTGCGATCGCGAGTTGCTCATCCTGCCATGGCCATCCAGGATGTGCCATTATGAGCTTCAATTCAGGGAAGTCTGCCGCCACATCATCCAAGAGCATAGGATCCGAAAAACGCAGCTTCAAACCTCCACCTCCGTCCAGCCCTGCACCCCAATAGGTCGAGCCTGTGTGGAACGTAATTGGTATCTTCAGTTCGACACATTTTGAGTATATCGGGTAATATTTGCGATCGTTCGGCTCAAATGCTTGGGCTTGAGGATGCAGCTTCAACCCTCGGAGTTTCAGTTCCGTAACGGCGTGCTCAAGATCTTTTACGGCAGACTTCTTGTGCGGGTCCACCGAAGCGAACCCTATAATCTGATCCGGGTACTGTTCAGCGATCTTTGCCACGAATTCATTCGTGACTGGTGGTCTGTGGCTTGCTGTTTCGGCGTCCCATGCGAAGAGCACAAGCTTCTCAACTCCGCAATTTGAGTACTCTTCGAGCATCCCCTCAATCGTCTTTAGTTCTATATCGTGCCCAAATTTCTTTGCCGCGGCGGCGACTTGTGCGCCGCCCGATTCTATGAGAAATTCCTTAGTTGGAGGGTGCACGTGCATGTCGATGAATCCACCCCTATTGTGCTGCAGCGCGTACACCTTTGATTGAGTCTTGAATCGACTAAGCAATCATAAAAACACACAATGTGAATCTGTTAGGACGTTTCGATCGCTACGGGTTTGTCAGTTACCTCGCTGATCTGGTCTTCAATAGATGTCTTGTGCTTGAGGACATTCTTTGTCAGCTGGTCCATTCGTCGACGCAATTCTGAGTTATGAGCGGTGAGGGTCTCTTTCTCGCGGTGAATACTCGCTAAGGATTGGTCCAATTGCTCCATTCTATCAAAAAGTCCAGAAGCCTTCAGCTGGCGAAGTGTTTCCTGGATATTCGCTTGAATCGCCAAATATTCTTCACGCATTTTGTCGACGACGCCAGCCTTGAATTGTTGTATCACCTCTTCTGCTCTATGGAGCCTTCGTTCCTCGATATCTAGATCTCCGCGCGCCAGTTCATCGCTTAGTTGGTCGAGCAGTCGAGTCAAGGCAAATGTTTGTCCGCCTGCGACCGTATCTATCGTGATTATCAATCAGGCTGCGCAGCGTCCCAATATCCACGGTTTTGTTCCGGTTTGATGCGGCCTCTCGTTCGAGTTTTGTGAGGGGCTTGATTACCGGCTGGAAGAACTGCTTTATCTCGTCTCCTTTAGCTTGTAGCGAGTTCTCATAGCCTTTCAATTCAAGATATGCTTCCTCAGAAGCAACGTTCTCCTTAGCTGCCTGTATTTCCTTCTCTTTGCCTTTCAATTCTTCAAGAGAGTTAGTCTGTTCGTTCTCCTCGGCTCTGAGTTTCCGGAGTTCACTGTGCATCTGTGGTAGGAGTTGCGCATCTTTTTGCAGCAGCTCGAATTTATTTCCTGGGGATTCATCAAGCGCTTTACCCAATGAGCGAACGGCTGATTCCATCCTCCCTAGGGCAACATTAAGTGCCGCCATTTCAACTCGTAGTCCACGGCGGAGTTTGGGAAGGTACTTGCGAACGGTCTTTATGATTTTATTAAGCGCCTCAACAGAGTCATCGTGAAACTTCTCTAAGTCTTGGTAGCTTGTCGAGGTTTGTTGTCGAGAAAGATTCTTGGATGTTTCCTGGATCGTTTGTGCCATACGGGTTCCGTAATCTGAGGCGGACTTATCCATCGTTCCCCATGCGTTCCGAACAGCCGCCTCTAACCTAGACGCTGCGCTTTCAAGGCTATTGCACGCCTCCTTCACAGCCCTGGTTCTTTCGGCAAACCGTTTCTCATGTTCATTCATTACTTTGCGTTCTAACGATTGACAGAAATTAGGCAGGTCATCGACGCCAATATCCGTCAATCCTATCCCGCCACTCGATTGTCCGTGTTTCCCGAAGTCGACGAATCCTCTTTCTGAGCGTCCTGACTTTGGATCCTAAGTCGGTCTAGAGAGGCCTCTACTGCTTGGCGAATTTGTTCGCAGACGCTTCTTCTAATCTCCAATCCATCGTCTACCGTACTTTCTTTCAATTTCGCCAACTGCTGCCTTAACTCCGCTTCTTGCACGCTGACCTGTTTTCGTTTTTCCTGATAGTTAGATCTCAAGCCGTCCAGTTGTAGTTTGAGTTTCTCTTCCTTACCATGTAGGGCGCTTTTTTTCGATTGAAGCGAATGCGAGCTACCTTCAATTTTGACTTTCGACCTGCCGAGGATCCTGTCGAGCACGGTAGGCTTCTTGCGGAGCAGCTTCAGCCTTTCTGCATCGAGGGCATCAATCTCGCCGCGAATCTTATCTATGGATCTCTCATACCCTCTTCTCGCTTCATGTGTCCGGTTCCTTTGCTCTCTTTCCAGATCAGAAATTTCAACATCATATATCGACAACTGCTTTTGTAAATCCGTGACTTGAGTAGAGAGGGCCATCTCTCCCTCGATTCTCTTTGTGAGTTCGTTTCGTATATTCGTCATCAGCGTTGTTATCGTGGCCTCGTATTGCTTGTCCGCTGCATCAGGTATGGAATCCTTGAAGTCGGCCAAGACACTCTCTATATCCTTCAACCAACGCTGGAAATGCTCGTAGAACGGAGGTAGGGCGAAGCGTTGGTTTCCTAAATGATCGAGCGCGTTCGTTATTCTTGATGAGACATCATGAGGGTTTACCGGGATTACTTCTTGATAGGGGAATGCGTTTTCTGGTCTAGTTCTTTCTTCTTTGAGGGCGGGTTTCTTCGTCGATGCTCTACGAGAGCGCATGCCGCGAGTACGTGGTTCGTAGCTCATGGTTGGTCCGTTCGATTTTCTCTGTATATATGTAAAGCGTGAGTCGGCGTTCTAGTGGCTCTCAGGGCTCCTTAGCCAATAGTGGCGTATCGTTAAACCTGCGACTATTCCGCCTGCGTGGGCCAGAAAACCGCCACCCGCGAAGACATTCAATCCGATGAATAAGATCATACCGACGAGTCCCTTCCAGCCTCCCGCTGCCGCAAGCAGTCCAAATATTGCCCCGGAGGCACCCACGCCTATCGCGTTGCCTCCAAGAAAGAGGAACGCAATATTCCCAGCCAGTCCACTTGCGAAATATGTAACTAACCATTTCTTTCTTGAGACTTGCTCCTCGAGAGAGGTTCCGAAGATTAGGAGAAACAGTACGTTTCCACCGAGGTGTGAAGGGTTCGCGTGAAGGAATAACGATGTGAACAGCATCCACACTGCGCCTTGCCAAACAGCTGAATTTACTTGAGCAAGCGGGTAGAACACATCGTAATTAAGGGAAAGCAAGTTGCCGCCAACAATCCCCGTAATCAAATAAACAACAATCAGCGACGCCTGACATTAGCACTGACGGAGAATCTCTGATTCTAGAATTTCGCTGCTCCGCCATACTCAAGCGTCCTCTTGGGTGAATTCGTTGCTTTTCAGCCCGATTTAATAAGTGACTCTCCCTCACCAGCAGCTTGTGACAGTCTCATCGACGCGAGCGTTTCAAATTGGCGAAAGAATTGCGAGACTCTCAGTCCTAACCCTCCTGGCGATAGGCGTTGTAGAATTAATTGTTGGGTTTTGGACTCGCAGTCTGGGGTTGAAAGCTGATGGCGTCGATTCACTTTCTGATTCCGTTGTATCCCTAATTGTATGGGTTGGTTTGCACTATTCTAGGCGTAGGCCTGACGCACGTTTTCATTTCGGATACCATAAGGTGGAGAGCCTATCCCGCGCTCGTCGTGTCGTTCGCAACGGTTGGGGTAGCGATGTATATTATGTATAATGCCTACCGTACCTTCCTGAACCCGAACACGATCGCATATCCAACTCTGGCCCTCGCGACGTTGGCCGTGTGCGGTTCCATCTCTGCATACCGAGCTTTTCAAATGAGAGCCATAGCGAAAAAGTATGGGCTGCTCTCTCTCAGGACGGACGCAAACAATTCGATCAAGGATGCTACCGGAACCCTGGTGGTCTTCGTGAGCATAATCGGAGCTTCACTGGGGATTCATGTCCTCGACGCCGTCGGTGGTATGATCATCGCAATTTACATTCTCGGCGTCGCCTACGTCGCAATTCGAGAATCATCACTGATTTTGCTGGACGCCTGTGAAAGCCCGGAGCTCAGTGCGGTGTTGGCTGGGGCATTGAAAACCGTTGAAGGTATAGAGGAGGTTGGGAATATCAGGATGCGGCCGTCTGGCCCCTACATTACGGGGATCATATCCGTCCTTGTTGACGGGCGAAGAACAATCGATGAGACAGAGCAACTACGTCGCAAGGTTTTGGAAGTAGTGTCAGCAATAGTTGATCCAGTGGGAGAAATATCGATCGTGTTCAGGCCAAAGTGAGTAGAATAGGAGGTTTACTACGTGCTCATAGTCGGTCCACGTTGTCATACCAAGCAGTCAGTTTCTCGAACTTGTCAGGAAACTGGTTGCCTGAGTATGGAAGTGGTGTGACCGCTCCAAAAGCTGCGAAGTCTGCAAGGCTAGGTTTCTCGTCAATCAAGAATCTATGGTCCGTCAGCATTTCCTCAAGAATTTGAAAGTGGTTTTCCATCTGGATCTTCAGCTCGGGTCTCCTAGCTTGGAGCAGTTCTAACGAGCCACGTTTTGTTTCTTGGAGCTCGACGAAGACCCATCTTTCAACGTCATCTTTGAAGGTTTTCGGAAAATCAGGGACGGCGTACTGCCAAACAACATCCTCGAGGCGGTAGTGAGCCCAATTCTCGATCGCTTTCGCCTCGCCCCTTGTATGGTTCGGGTAAATGCTTGGCTCTGGAACCATTACCTCTAAGAAATCAGGAATTTCAGCGTAAGTTATGATCTGATTACCGTCAACAAGGGCGGGGACATAATCTTGTCCGGTAGCTTTGAGTAATTCTCTTTTGTCGTGGGCTCCTACCGAGTTGATTTTGTACTTGATCTTTTTGTAATCCATTATTTTTCGAGCTTTGACACACCAGTGACTCCAGGGTTCTTGGAATAGTGTGAGCATAAGACGGCTATCCTTCGATCTTCTCGACAAGCAAGCATCTTGCCGAGAGTGGTTAAGATGACTTTGGTCTTTCCTCTGGAATGTCTCGTGGCTCTCGCGAGGCCTAGGTCAATTAAGCCACGGGCGTCTTCCGATCCGTGGATGTGGTAGCTCAAAAGCGGTTTCCCGTAATTGGTCAGCTTGCTAAGTTCGTCTAGGCTGTCAACCTCTCCACCTGCCTTATCCAACGCTCGGAGTATGCTCATCTTCACCTCCGATACCATTTCTGTATAGCTTAGCTTCATTGGTGGAAGCATCACGCATTCATCTCCTTTGCAGAAGAATGCCTTGAAGCCTAGGATGAATGAGGTGACGGCTGCCGCGATGCAAATCATCTTGTCTCCTCCGCTGACGTTCAGCAGAAAGTCTTCGTAATTGTCGCGGTTTTTCTCGACGATCTCTGAAAATACTTGCATGATATCCTTGTATGAGTGTTCGGGTCTAATCTTATCGTGTACCTCCACTTCTGTCTTGAGCGTTTCACTGATAGTCGTAGCGAGGCGTTTAGCAACCTCTTTGTCACGCTCATAACACAAGAGAACTAGTTTGTTCGCAGGCGCGTTTCTCACTCCTGAAAGGACTCCATCAGAATCGTCACCTACAGTTGCAATCTGCAATGTCTTCCGGAACGTCTCCTCTCCGTCATCCTCGGATTTCTTGGTTTGTCGAGTAGTAGCAGTCGGCATAATGGACTCCCTAACCCTTCATTTACGAACCAGAATATGGCGACAAGTAAAGTCTGCCGGTCGAGAGAGTCACGGGTCAATCTGTCTCTCAGCTATCCGAAGACCGCGACGTACCGTGCCGCGTGAAAATGCTTCTTAACTGAGCCCGCCAGTATTCCACACAGGACGAACGTTGTCGCTTAGGATAGGCTGCAGTGGTTGGTCGTACGCGGATTGGGTGGGGCCGTTTTACCCCAAAGAGACTGAGGCGAATCAATACCTAAGTCTCTATTCAAGAGTATTCGACTGCGTGGAGATAGATTCCACATTCTACCGCGCCCCGACACCCAGCATGGTCCAGCAATGGTACACCAACACTCCGAACGGATTCATATTCGCACCCAAACTCCCAAAACGAATAACGCATGACCAGCATTTGGAGGACGTTTCATCCTACCTATCACATTTCACAAGAACACTGGAACAGCTTCAAGAAAAACTAGGGCCATTTATCATACAACTTCCACCTTCATTCAAACTTTCCAAACATGAAAAGGCCCTAACGAACTTCATAGCAGAACTCAATCCGAAATCGAGGTATGCGATAGAGTTTCGACACAAGTCGTGGTTTAACCCGGACACGCAGAAGCTACTTGAGAATAACAATATCTGCCAAGTCTGGTCCGTTAACCAATACCTCACAACTCCTCCAACCGTCACCTCTGACATAGTTTACCTTCGTCTCGTTGGAGACCGGGCTTTGACAGAGTTCAAAGAGAAGCAAAGGGATCAGACCGAAATAATGCAAACGTGGAAGAAAGCCCTAGATGAGGTAGGCGACTCGGTGAAGGATCGCTTCATTTTCTTCAACAACCACTTCGCCGGTTTCGGTCCAGCCTCCGTTAACGAATTCAGGCGCTTGATGGGATTGGTGGAGTTGGACTGGTCGAGCCTGACGGGCGGCTCTAAGACGCAGAGGACACTCTTCGACTTCGCAAACGGAGGCTAACAGCGCTGGCGTTGACACGTGTCATTTTCCACGTTGACCTAGACGCATTCTACGCCTCTGTCGAACAGAGAGAGAATCCCGCGCTACGCGACGTTCCTCTTATCATTGGTGCAGATCCGAAGAAGGGAAAGGGGAGAGGTGTGGTTGTTGCGTGCTCTTATGAGGCGAGAAAACGAGGGCTCCACTCTGGGCAGCCAATCTCGAGCGCATATCGGCTCTGTCCCGAGGGCGTGTATGTTCGACCAAATCTCGCGTTATACGGTCAAGTCTCTGCTGATGTCATGGATCGAATCAGGAAATATGCTGACAGGTTTGAGCAAGTAAGTATAGACGAGGCGTTCCTAGATGTTTCCAAGCGATCCCAAACCTCCGGCGGACCAATTGCTCTGGCGAAACAAATCAAGACTGAACTCAGCGAAAAAGAACGACTAACCTGTTCTATCGGAATAGCTCCAAACAAGTCCGCCGCCAAAATCGCCTCAGATTACCAGAAACCAGACGGACTTACGAACATTGAGCCCGAACGAGTAAAGGAATTCCTCGCACCGCTTGCGGTCTCAAAGATTTCAGGAATAGGAAAGAAGACCGAGGCACGACTCAACGAGCTTGGAATCAAAACAATCGGTGACCTAGCCAAATATTCGCCGCGGTCCCTCTACAAGCAGTTCGGGAAGTCAGCAGTCTGGCTCTGGGCGATAGCGAACGCCGAAGAGCGTGTCGAAGTCCAAGAGAATTACGAGATGAAGTCGATTGGTGGAGAACATACCTTCGAGGTCGATACGAACGATTGGTTGACCGTGAATGAGCAATTGGTTAACCTGGTCGATTATGTTCACAAGCGTTTGATCGAAGCGAACATGACTTTTCGCACGGTGGGATTGAAGATACGTTTCACGGGGTTTGAAACATATACACGAGAGAAGACTTTGCGATTCTCAACCGCCGACAAACAGTCAATCCTAAGCACAATTCAAGAACTTCTTGAAGAATTCAGAGGCCGCCCCAAGAAGGTACGACTGGTTGGAGTAAGACTAACTGGTCTCACCGAAACGCCAGCGAAATCTACAACGAAAGCAACGTTAGATACATTCGTGTCCCCAGGCGCTAGGAAGCTGTGACGAGTTCCGGCACCAATCCAATCATGATTGACCTTAGAGCTGCAATTTCTTCGGTGTTCATTTGGCGTAATGGCGGCCTAACATTCCCTGATTTCAGCCCTCGCATCTTCAAGACCTCTAGGAGAGGGGTAAGAGGAGGACTGCTCATGGCGGCGCGCAGGGAGTGAATCTTCTTTTGCAGTCTTCCTCCCTTCGTAAGGTCGCTCGCCTTGTAGGCCTCATACATCTCCACAAAGAGTTCCGGAAATGGATTGGCGGTTGCCGAGACGCCAGCGTTCACCCCCGCACATAGTGCTGAGAATAGGTAAGAGTCGGTTCCATTTATCACAGAGAACCCTTGCGGCGCGGCTCCCAAATAGTCCAGCAACTGTACGAAGTCACGGCTACTGTCCTTGATTCCCACGATATTTGGAATACGACTAAGTTGAACAAGCAGCTTAGCGTCGACATTATTTCCAGTGTTGCTAGGAATATTATACACTAAGACTGGCAGCTTCGTTGACGCAGCCAGACGCTTGTAATGTTCTATGGTTGCATCATTTCCAGGATGATAATAGAATGGCGTCAAGGAGGCTATGGCGTCGGCCCCACAGTTCTCTGCATGTCTCGCCAAATCAATGCTCACGGTAGGATCGGCTGCGCCTACCTGAACAATAACGGGGACTCTGCGCTGCGCCTCCTTCACCACAATCTCCGCAACCCGCTTCCTTTCCTCCGTTTCCATCGCCGGTCCCATACCGGTCGTACCGAGCGGGAACAAGCCGTTAACGCCACTCTTGATTTGGAATTGGACGAGCTGGCGAATAGCCTCCTCATCGACTTGACCATTATTCGAAAAAGGCGTAACTAAGGCGGTAATGATTCCGTGTAATCGCAAATCTCTCTGCATCATGAGTCTCTTGCACCGAGGATGGGAAGTTCAGGCCTAGCTCATGAGTACAGTCATATAATCCCATACGCAGCCTAGTCGGTTTTCCCAAATCGACGAGTATCCGCGTGTGCGGAATCGTCGACTTTTTTTGGTGAGACTAGGACTTTCGCCGTTCTAAGAAACGGGTGAGGCGAGTGGCCATTTTTAGGGCGATTCTCCCTGGAAGAGTCACCAGGTAACGCCCACGGTCTCCCTCCTGAATTACAAGCCCAGCCTCTTGAAGTATTTTCAAGTGGTTCGAGATCGTGCTTGGAGAAATGTCCTTGAGAACAGATTCGATCTCGCTTGCGTATCTCCCACCGTAAAGTAGTTCGTTTAGAATCCGCAGTCGATGTTCGCTAGCCATCGCACTCATCAATGTTGCAGCGCGGTCGGCTTCTGCTGGGGTGATCGCTCTTGCCTGTACTCTCGCTATGTGACGGTCGAACCAAGCCCCGGTTGGATCGACGAAGACTGATTTTTCAATCTCAGAGGAAATGCCAGACGTAACGCTCTCGACAACGTCGTTCACATATTCTGATAATGATTGAGCAAAGTTTCGTTTGGGCGATTCATTGCCTCGCATGTTCTGCGGCGGTATGGCATTTGAGATTCGTTGAACTTCTTCACGGAGTTTGGCAACTTCTTCCTCTAGTTGGTCGATGTTTGATGAAGGGTTCGATTTATCCACCATGTTAATCATCATCGAATTGAATTAGTGTAACATCGAATTAGATTCGAGAATAATAAAGCTTTCGTGGAATAATCCGCCAAGTCGTTCTTTTAGTTTAGAGATTGGAAAAACGGGGGGACTCCAGTCCTAATCCGCTTATATCGGGTGCTCTCGCGATGGGGACTAACCCATGCAGGAGATCGCTACGGGCGCAATTTCTTCTCTCCACGCCAGCGGCGAGCATGTTCCTAAGGATGTCCTCGCGTTAGAATACAACCCGGAGAAGAAGCTCGCACACTTTGTGGTCACACTGAGGAATGTGCCGGGAGCGCTTGAGTTCTCGGCCGCGATTGCCACGAAGCATAAAGTAAACATCCTGTCGGGGTTCCATCACGCTCCATCTGCTTCCAGCCAGGCATTCTGGAGCTTCTTCGCGGACTTTACCGACGCGGGAATCGGCCCAAACGAACTCGCAAAGGAGCTCGAGTTTCTTCCATCGACTGTGGAAGTTCGCTTCAAAGTTCCACGAAAAGGTCTGTTGATCGATTCGTTCCATTTTCCACTTCGGTGGGGTGGACAGCGTGCAATCATATTGCGGACGGAATCCATCGCATCAATCTTCTCTCGAATCATGGGCGTATTTGGTGACGGAGCAGCGGCGAGGGTCGTGATGTATGAAATGGGGGAGGCAGCGGGCAGGGCGATTATGAAAGATCTTCTCGCTCAACTTGGAGGAGATATCGTAAGGGATGAACTTCGTTCAATAGTTGGGTTATACTCATCGAACGGATGGGGCATATTCGACCTGGTTTCAATGGACCTGGATCAAAAGAAGGCTGAATTTCGGGTTCGCGACAACTTTGAGTGTGTACATTACAAGGAATCCGTTCTCCCGAGAAGTAATTTCCTTCGAGGTCACATTGCTGGTTGGTTCTCGGAACTAGTCGGCAGCCGCGTAGAAGTGGTAGAGCAGTACTGTGAGGCGAAATCGGATCCATTCTGCTATTTTGTGGTTCGGCCCACAACCCTGTGATCAATGTTTGCTTACTCTACGATAGATTGAAAGTGGGGAAAGACAGCTACAACGCCTTGGTAATGGAAAACGGAACTAAAATCTGCTGATTTCAATGGCGAATTTCTGAGGAATAAAGATACACTTGCGGTGCTTTTCCTCGCGTCGTGGTGTCCGTTCTGCACTCGATTCTACCCGTTATTTCAAACCACCGCGGAGAAGAATAGCATTGCTTGGGCCACTGTGGATATTAGCGAGGACGAGAATCCACTTTGGGAGATATTCAGCATCGGGGTCGTCCCAACCATTATCATCTTCAAAGAGGGTAAGGCAGTGTTTAGAAGGGACGGGAGTCTCGGGCGAGGCCTTTCTCAGAAGGCGATTGACGAGAGTATAACTCAGATGAAGTTACTATCGACGACAAGCTAAGCCGCCTGCGTGGATCATTATTCGTAGACGAGTTCTCGTTCCAGAGGCCTACCTTTCCGATACTTCCATATCTCTACCCTTCCGCGATAGGCCTTGCCCCAAAGCTTCAAGGTTCTTCGTTCTGCTTCCGTTGCCCTTCCTTTCCCGCTCTTCACCTGAACCATAAGAATTCTTCCCGCCCGACCTGCGAAGATATCTACGGGACCATGTGAGGCTGCGCTACGACTGCAAAACCATCCTTCCTCCCGTAGTTTCCTTAAAACTTGGTATTCGCGGCTACGACCTCGTGTGTACGGCGTCGAGACCATTCTTTCCACTCCATCCTCCTAACCCCAAATTAGTTCCCCTTTCTCTCTTAATCACGTCGAGTGCCTCTTGATCGTTAACTTAGACTCGTGCCCAGCTAGCTTAGGGTGGCGGGACATGACTTGATTCATAATAGACGTACGGGTTGATCCAATTTTCATTGAACCAGTCTAAAACGAATCCTCTTTCAGCAATTAACCAACACCATAGAGTGTTGTAAAATACTTAAGCTTCGAAATCCGACACGTCGAATCGAGACGGCTGACTTTGGGGTCTTCAGGGCGATTGCTAGCGATTATTGCCTTATCCATCATGTTCGCCGCTCTCCATGTATCCTACGCATTTGCTGACAACAGCTACACAGTTACTATCACAGTTCAGGGTTTACCGTCTTCCCTTTCAACGAAAGTCTACGTTGATGGGAGTTATAATGGAACACTGAGCGGTGGGAGCTCAGACACGTTAACGCTTTCAATAAATGACAACCCGCATGCCATCTTGGTTGATTCTTATGTGCAAGGGACCGGAAATGGGACACGATATTACGAGAATGATACAGTGTGGGGTATCAGCTCACCAGGCAGCCATATGTTCACTTACGTCGCTCAATATTTTCTGTCCGTGGAAACCGCCTTTAGCTCAGCTACAGGCCAATCGTGGTACAACGCAGGTTCGACTGCTCAGGCCGTGCTTAACGATCAACAAATTGTCGAGGGGCAAGGAACGCGAAACATATTCACAGGTTGGTCTGGCGACGCGACAGGGACGCAATTGACTTCGAATGCAATAATTATGGACGGACCAAAGGTCGCAACCGCGAATTGGAAAACCCAGTTTTACTTAACCATTGAATCTAACCCAGCGAACGTCACTAGCTTGACAGGTTCTGGGTGGTATGATTCGGGCGTAGACGCTAACTTTTCTGCTGTTATGGTAGCGTCTGGGACATCGAATACGCGCTTGGAGTTCGATCATTGGAGCGGTGAATACACAGGGCAGCAACCTTCGGGGATGGTGTTGATGGATCGTCCAAAAATTGTCAGTGCCAATTATCTTGTTCAATACCTTCTGACCGTTATGTACTCCTCACCGAGCGTTTCATCCTCATACAACGAGACTCACGCAGGTTGGTACGCTGCGAATTCTAGCGTGCAACTCGGGCCCGCACCATCAATTATCAATTTGAGTACCGTGGAGCGGTTGCGATTTATCGGTTGGTCTGACAACGGTTCTGTATCGAAGAATCTATCGTACTCTGTTTTGGTAGTTGGGCCACTAAACGTAACTCTCTCCTACACGACGCAATACTATGTTGACGTACGCTCTACATACGGAACGGCTTCCGGTTCGGGTTGGTACGATCGAGGGACAACCGCAACGATTACCTCCCCAACTACTTCAGGCACCTGGCCCGTTTCGTATGCGCTGACCGGGTGGAGCGTTGACCCGCCCACCGGAACTCTGAACAGTACAGAGAATTCGTGGATGTTAACCGTCAATGGGCCATACGTAGTACAGGCAGAATGGGGAGTAGATTACGTCCCACTGATCCTGCTCTTTGGCGGGAGCGCCGTCGCGTTTGCTGCTGTGGGAGTTACTGCGGTGGTAGTTCACAGGAGGAGTAAAGTTACCGGCAGATCTACTGCTCCTCGCCCGCAAAAAACCGGCCAGGCTATGTTAGGGTCGCTGGTAGTTTGCAACAGTTGCGGTAACAATGTGCCGAAGGGCGCGGAGTTCTGCGAGAAATGCGGAGCCCCGATCGCGCCACTCATCGAACCTTCAACGGAGAATAAGGTATACGACTACATCGTAAAACACGAGGGTATAATTTCCTTGAGCGAAGCATCAGCAGATCTTGCGATACCTGTTGAGCAGCTAAAGGAAATAACTGAGCGTTTGAAGAGAGAGGGCCGTTTAAGTTAGAAGAACGGATTCATGCCGTGTTCTGGTTGCTGGTACGTCGCCGGGTACTGTTGGTATTGGTACGGTTGGTACTGCTGTTGGTACTGCTGGGACTGCGCACTGAACTTCGGAGCTAGGCTCCAATAGCATTCCATGCAGAAGCTTAGAACTCCGTATTGCTTGTTGCAACCTGCACAAATCGACCTGCCGCACCGCGAACAAACAAATGCAGATGGTAGGTCATGGTGGTAGTAGCAGCTGCCCGGAGTTTGGATCTGTCTGGGAGTGTACATTGGAGGGGCTCGTGGGGTTGGAACGGTCTGGCCAGTTAATGGGGATTTCACTTCAACTTTGACTGGGGGAAATCTTGAAAGTGCAGTGCCGCAACTGAAACAGAATCGTGCGTCCTCGGCGTTTGGTCTGCCGCATGATTGACAGGGAATCATATTCCGAACCACTAAGCAAGTGTTTGTAGGCCGTTCTTAACGATTGCCCATTGAGAGAAGGCACGTGGATGGTTCGATTTCCCCATAGAAGCATGGAGTTAGGAAGGTTAGGTGGGAGGGAGTGTGTGAGAAACTGACATGAATATTTCAAAATCGATGTTAAGTCAATCGAAGTATTGATTCATGGAGTTCTTGGTTCTTGCCCTCAGCCAAGACTCTCAGGTAATCCCCCCGCTTGCCAGCCCTACGAAGTGGTGATTTACCCTCTATTTTCCGTGTCCCCTCCGAGTTTTCGGCGAAAATCGTGAGCTCTCCATCCCCAAGGTTAGACGCTTTACGAATTGATTCTTCTACCGTGGCCTTAGCAGCACGTGGGCTATCTAGCGGTAGGTCGTTTCGCGGGACGACGATCCTTCCCGTTCCGTCCTTCCCGCAAACAATGCATCGCACGCTTCGTTTGAGATCCATGGTGCTGTAGCGGTTGTTCTTGAGATCGACGAACAGGATTGATCTGAGCGGTTGACCAGTTGTTTCAGGCCACTTCGTGGTTGTCTTGTATGCCTCTAAACCGAGGATTACTTTGACCGCTTCTTGTGCGAGGATAGACGAGACTAGGGAAATTGATGTCGCAAAGGAAGGAACGGTTTCTTGTTCCAGGGGTCCCTCGCATGGGTTGCGGAGGCCGGCGATGCTCGAATACTGGTTCGCGGGAAACATGCAAACTGGGCAAGCGTCATCGGGTGGTAGGTAGGAGTGAACCCTTCCGTTCAATCCAATAATTCCCGCGTCGATCAGAGGAATTGAGTATTTTCGGCAGGTTTGAGTAAGGAAGATTCGTGAGACGACATTGTCTAAACCGCAAACGATCACTTGGGAGTCCAGGTAAAGTTTCAATGGCATACGTTCGAGATCGCCGCGGTAAGCGGTCGTTGTTACGAATGGATACTTCAGATGAAGGTTCTTAGCCAAAAATTCGGCCTTGTTCCTGCCTAAGTCTTTAGGTTGGAAGAAGATCATTCGGCTTACGTTTGAGAGTTCGATACGGTCGCGGTCAACAATTACGATTCTCCCGACTCCCAGCATGGCGAGGTTTTTAGCAGCCTCGTTACCTATAGCCCCCGCGCCCGCCAAAAGCACCGTTGCGCTTCGAATCTTCTTCTGTCCTTCGGCGCCCCAGACAAGTAGTTGCCGAGCCCAGAGATAGTCTAGGATGATTGGGTCCTTTTCGGTTTTGAGTTTGGCAACGGTTGATGTTTCTGCCAGTCGCTTACCGTGGAACAGGCATTTTGTAAGGTCAGATTCTATGCCTAGTTTTCTACAGGCTAATTGTTTGAATTCCCTGATCGTTCTTGTAGGGGGTAGATCAATCTCAATTTCCTTATACCGCGGGATAGACGCACGAAGTTTCATTATCGCGGCGTCCGATTGCCCTTACCGGGGATGGTGAACGTCACTAAATCACCAGGTTGAGAGAGTACCGTTGGGGCTCTCGGGATAGGGACTATGTTGAAGTGAACGGTATCGTCCGATTCCTCTTTCGCTTTGTGCCTAGTCATTCTCGGAAACCCATGTGATCGGCAAACGTCGGCAGCTTTCAAGGCGCGGGGGTTATCGAAAACACTTTGTGGGTTCGGGTCCGTTAGGAGGTAGTGTAGTGAATTGACGACCGAAATTAGTTTGAGCCGTGGGTCCCATTTTTCTCCGAGGACAGATACGCAAACTGCGTTTGGTATGTTCGGGACAATATTCGGGTGAGAGATATCGGTGAGCCAAGTCGCCACGGGAGGCTTCAATGGATATTCGGGTGGCAGGTCGAGTTTGAATCGATTCCAGTTCACGTACTCGGTGAAGGGCCAGACTCCTTTCTCGGCAAGTCGTCTCACCTCTCCTTTCTCGCACCGGATTAGGCCCTCGAATTGGGTAGGGGGGTCATTTAGCGCTGTGATTGTCGGGAATTGGTGGTTGAGGAGGCTCTTCTCCTTGTAAAGCAGGGTAGCGTCCAAGCGGTTTCAGCCCTACCCGCCAATTATGTTGTATGGCATGAGGGCGAGTTGCGCATTTTCTGGAATGCCGGATCTCGCTACGGTAGTGCCTTCGTCTAATATTGCGCCTCCGTACATGAGAGCGACCGTTGTTGGGTCAACCCCAAATGACGTACACACCTGCTGCTTAATCTCTGCAACCGTGTGGTCAGGGATTACGTCGATCTCTGCCAGACCTGTCTGAGGGCCTATGGGGGCTTGAATGAATAATTTCATCTTCTATCGTTCACCTCCACTCATGCTGCCTTGTCTCTCCATATAGGAGCCTAAACTACCTTACTGTAAGCTCGACAGTTAGGGCGTGTACGAGCCCGCCTCCAACTGCCTCTATCGTGATAGGGTAGGTCCCTCCCTTTGTAAAGGCTGGTATTGTTATTTGGATTGTTATTGTAGTCGTTCCGGGGCCTCCAGGTAGAACAGTCGGGTTGCTTGTCAAGGTATACTTTGCTCCTTGAGGGAGGTTCAGCAAGGTTATGTTCACAGGGTCTACGAACCCTTTTTGGAGAGTTAACCTAAGATTAAGTGTCGCCTTTGAACCGGTCTGTACTGTGACACTGGTTGGCGAGATTTGCAGTGAGAAATCGGCTACCGTTATGTTAAGTACTGTTTGTCTGGTTACATACGGTGATTGAGAGGGTAGGTAGTCGGCAATCAGAGCTATTGGATAGGTGCCGTTAGGGGTAGTCGAGTCTGCGGTCACATTCAAGCTCACGGTTGTTCCTGTAGGAGCAGGGTTTGTCGAGAATGTGATCGTTAAGCCGCTGGGGTTTCCGTTGGCCGAGAGCTGGACTTGTTGTGCGAACTCATTGATTGACACTATCTGGATCTTTGTGACTGCATACCTCGTTCTGTACACTGTGAGCGAGCTGGTTTGTGGTAGGATGTTGAAATCCGCAATGACGATGTGGTATGTGTTCGTGTTGACTTGCTTGCCTGTAGAATCTGATGCTCTGATGTAGTAGGTGATGTTTCCGGTCACCTGATTACTTGGGATGACGTAGCTGAATTCTCCGGTCCCAATCGAATTCATGGGGACTTGTGTGGTTGGGCCCTCGGTTGCTGGGCCATAAACCAAGGTTACGTTATGCGCAGGACCAGTTGTGTTGGCAGTAATCGTAATTGGTGTTCCAATGGTCCCTACCGAGACGGGGTTATGAATGATGGCTACCGACGATTGCGGGGATGTCTTGTAACTATAGATTAGGCCTCCAAATACTGCCAGCAACACAACCAGAACAACCAAGACCATGGCCAGCGCTGCACGCTTTGTCAGGACTTGTCGTGCAGGTGGTCGTCGTCTGACTTCTACAGTCGGCGTGGGCGCTACAACCGTAGCTGTCGTTTGACGCGGTGGGGTGGCGTCCTTTGGATCAGAGTAAACTATTATGTTCGCTTCGGGGATCCGAATGGCTTTGTCAGTTCCTGGGATCACCCTGAAGTATCCGACTTCTCCGTTTCTTGAATCAACCACCAAGCCTGTAATCAATGCTGAGAATTGCTGTAACTTTTTTTGAGTTGAAATGTCCGTCTCGGAAAAGAATAATCCATCCCTAGTGTGTGAGTGGTACCATCCTACGATGTTGCCTTTGAGGCGTCCAGAAACGAGTTGATCGGCTATGATTGCTATGGAGCCGGGCGGTAGTGTGGCGCGATGAGGTTCGGATGAGAATTCATGAGTGGTTGAGTCTTCGATGATTATTGTGTCGTCTTGGAGTTTGCCGAGTAGTAGCCCAATAATCTCGGTTTCGGTGTCCCGTGCAGCTTGGACAATCCTGTCCTTGACAGGTTTCGAGATGCTGACGTAGGACATGAGTTTGTTTCCCTTTACTTTCTTATCTTATAGCTTGATTGGATGGCCTAATCTTTCGACATAGGATGATATGGATTACGCGGTTTCCTGGCGTCCATCTGGGCATTGTATAGAGTGAAGCACAAGATGGGGAGCTGCAGTCTAGCGTTGTGAAGCATGGTTCAAAGCGAACAGATGTTATTGGGCCCGGGTTAATGGAACAACAGAATCATGGATTAGGGACAGCTTGTGGATGTTTGAAACTATCCAGCAGTTCTAACAATCTTTTCGGACTGAAGCTCACTAGTCAGCTTTAGGGCTCGCTGGTCCCCACTGGAGACTGAGCGTCCCGGAAGTTTACAGGGAAGAAGTGAAAGATAAGAAAAAAAAATTTGGGGGTGCCCTACGCTTCTATCGTCCAAGCATGCCGAGTATTCCGCCCAGCACACCTAAGACGAAGCCGGCCACAAAGCCTCCACCGATTATGAGGCTTAGCACTGCCATCGGGAAGACGACGATGCTTCCGATTGTTCCGTAGCCAAGCAGCATCAGTATTGACCCGATTACCAGTATTAGCCCTATGATTACGCCGATTGCGAATGATAGGCTAGCAGGGCCGAGTGCTGGCAACCAGAAGAATACTCCGACCCACATCGCGTAGAACCCAGGCGCAAGCAAAGCTGCTGCGTTGAGGATTACAAGTATCCCAGCGATTACTGAGAGAATGAATCCCCATAGTGATCTGGGTGACGAGGGGGCGTACATTGGCGGTGGTGGATACACTGGGTAGGCAGCTGCTGGTGGAGCCATCGGTGGTGGACCGAATGCTGGTCCAGCCATAGGTGGAGCCATCATAGGTGGCGCTGCCATAGGCGGTTGGCTATAGGATTGAGCCATTGGCTGTTGGGGCGGGCTATAGGCGGCTTGTGCTGGTTGTTGTGCTACCATTGGAACGACTCCTGCGTAACATTGCGGGCACAGGACGAGATCCATGTATGCTTTTGAGTCATCGCAACAAATCGACCTTCCACAGCGGTTGCAGACGTATACTGCTGGGAGGTTGGGGTGATAATAGCATTGTCCTGGTGCGGGCACACGAATAGGTCCGCCTTGGCTGACTGGTGTTACTACGCGGACGGATGGGACTGGTTTGAGTGAGGGGACCGCGCTGCCTGCGAGAGATGCTCCACAGCTTGAACAGAATGATGCGTCATCACGATTGTTGTAGCCGCATGATGGGCATTTCTTGACCATTTTTCTAATTTTCCTCCTTTAGTTAATTGACTCTGACGCACGGAGGGCCTATAAATGCACTTAAGCGTTTGGTCACGTATTGTCACATTGGTGAATGGTGAAAGTCAGATTATACCATTTTTTAACGCAAAAAGTTAGTGCACGCAACGTGACAGCCCTACCCCAAACCTCCGGCGTTTGCTTGACCTGTCATAATCTCATTTTACCAATTGGCTTGAATCTGCAGTTCCAGCGCCCTGATTTACGGCTCACGCATTGTCGAATCACCAATCAGGCTCGGTGTGTCGTGTAGGATTGTGCAACCATGCCGTTCAAGATCGCTTGCCCGTATTTGGAGGTAAGCTAAGGAAATCGGTCGCACGGTTAGCGTTTAGCCCTAGCTCATCTTCAACTTTCTATCTTGAAGTTTTGATTCCTCCAACGCATTGAGCATCCAGATGCCAAGGTTAATTAGCAAACATTCCAACGCCTCCAGACCGACAAAAGCCCCGGTGGCTCAGCCTGGTAGAATCACCTAATGCCACAAGCGCCGCCTTGGTAACGCACAAGACGATTAGGCGAAGGTCGCGGGTTCAATTCCCGCCCGGGGCTCCAAAACCCATTGACTCGTTAAACTGAATTCGATACTTTTAGACTCTGTTCGATTCAACTGAAATTGGGGGAATTTGGGTGAAGTCGTTCTGTGCCGACTAGTGGCATTGAAGAGAATTTCTCATGGAGTCCATGATCCTATCGTATCTGCCACCGCTTCCGCTTGGCGTCATAGTGTACAGCACGTAATATCTGTTTGATTTGGGGCAGTGAACGTGTAAGGAATATGCTTCCCTCGGAATGCTCTTGCTTCCAGTTAGGCCAGCTGATCTTTCGTCGAACTTAACCTTGTTCACGGAAACTTTGTGATTGTGTAGGGATAATGTGTCACGGGATACTCGCTCGAAGTTCTTCACATTCTTGCCCTTCTTCATGGCGTCAAGGCTGAAATCTGCGTGTTCTTCGGTAGTTGGGAATCGTTTAGAGACCTTCTCCAAATCTCCCCAAGAGAGGTATATTCTAACCCGGTCCACTTTGTCGGGGAGATGGAACACGACGTCGCCTGATTCGCGCCGCCCTTTCGAGTTGAATTCGACCCGGCTCTCTTCAGGGTAGTCTAACGAGAAGCCGTAGATGCTGAAATTTTCGAAGGAATCTGTCACAGCCAATCTCGAAGAGAAACGAATTCGTTAGACTTAACTCTGTTGCACATTCATTTTCGATTAAAAATATTACAAAAGAATGGATATTATTGGATCCCCACAGCGAACCCAGGGGGCTAGGACGCCTATACCCTCAATGCGCCGTCTTTGCGTGGGTTTCCAGTTCTTCCTTGGTCTTGAAGAATTGCTTGCAGGCTGGACAAACATATGTTCCTTGCGACATCAATCTCACCGAGAAATAATGAACGATTCTCCAATATATGACTTAGCTCTTACAGCTCAGTTTATTCATCTCATTAGCCGAAGTAAACGATTCGCATAGACGTAACAAGACGTAAAAGAACGTGGGCAATCAGCACCACCCAGCCAGGCCGCACGGGGAATTTGGTTTCTTGGAAGGATCATTCGCCGAATCAATTAGGCTCGCTACACGGTTCCGCGAACTCAATGACGAGCAGCTGAGTATCCTAGAACGTGTTGATGAAGCATGTCAGGAACTTTACTTACCAGAATTCGAGCATTACATCGCACACAAGTATAATGCCGAACTCCCCAAGATTCTGAAGAAATACAACCTAATGGGTTTGACCGTATCGCCCGATTGGGGCGGCGCAGGCGCAGACCCGCTTACTTGGGCCTTGGCTCTAGAACGTTATGGACAGTTGGGACTCGGCGTAGTCACGTTCGTCGACGTCCACTCCCTACTTGCCTCACTTGCAATCCAACAGTGGGGAAGCGATCAACTCAAGAGACATTATCTCATTCCCGCAGCGAAAGGAGATATTATTCTCGCGTATGGCCTAACAGAGCCTGAAGCCGGAAGTGAGCCTACCTCACTCAAGACCAGTTATGAAGAGCGGGATGGCGGGTACGTGTTGAATGGGACCAAGTATCTGATATCGAATGGATCTATCGCCGATTCCCTAATCATATTCGCATATCCGAAAGGAAAGAGGGAAGGAATGTCCGCATTCATAGTGGACTCGAAGACAGACGGTTTCTCAGTCGCCATGCATCTCGAAGAGAAGATCGGGCTCTTCACCTCCGATACGGCCATGCTTGAAATGACCAATTGCAAGGTACCCAAGGAGAACCTTGTAGGCCAATTGGGCAAGGGGCTCCACGTTGCCTACTCCGCCCTCCTGAACGGAAGGATCGGAATAGGATCAGGGTGCGTTGGCATCATTGGGGATTGTCTAAATTCAGTAACGGAACGTGCGAAATCAAGAGTTCAGCATGGTAAGCCGATTGGAAAACACCAATTGATTCAGCGTCATGTTGCAAACATGGCTATGAACCTGGAAATGGCCAGATGGCCAACTTACTTCGCCGCAGCTGAGAAAGCGAGGCTAGATGCAAATCCCACCGACCTCGAACTTCGCAACAAGGTAGACCTACAATCAGCAATCGCCAAACGTGTCGCGTCGCGGTTAGCGTATGAGAGCGCTGATTTGGCAGTTCAGGTGTTCGGAGGTTTCGGTTACTCTTTGCTTTCCCCAGTGGCAAGGCATCTTTGCGACTCTAGGGTTGCACGAATTTACGAGGGGACAGATGAGATTATGGAGCTGAAGATTGCGTCGCTGGTGCTCGGAAAAGGATTCGAAGCTTACAGTTAGGTATGCGCTTTCGAATTCAGTTTGTTCTTGAAGTTTTCTACAACCTGCTCAATCATTTTGGTCGATGTGGAATCCAGCATCCTTGAGCCCAACCCAGCGATTATCCCACCCATCGTCACATCAGCAATCCAACCAACCTTACATCCTGATCTCAGTTCTTCCAGTGTGAACCCAGTTTGAATCTCAACTGAACTTCCGACTCCACGCCCTGTCCCAACGAGCTTAGCGGACATGGGGGGAACCTTGTCCACGACTCGAAATTCGAAATCCATATTCCCCCTGACTAAGCCAACCCCTACCTTTACTTTGGCACGGAAGCTATCCGGACTGAGAACCTCAACTGATTGCAAGTCGGGGAGGCAAGGGGCGATATCGTTAGGGTTGAGTAAGAAATCATAAGCAATCTTACGAGATGCAGGCGTCTCGAATGAACCTTCCAAATGCATAACCCTCACTCCTATGGTAACTAACGCATTTTGATGCGTCGGATGGTAAAAGATTTGACTTTTGTACCCAGCAAAAGCGGGACTATGGCCATTGTTTGAAAGGGCCAGCCGGTGCTGTCTAGAATGGAGTCTGAGTAGGCCGCGAAGGTATTATTACACCCAGTCCCAGATAAAACACGAGTAATTCAGGGGCAGGCTTTGGTAAACCTCGTGACACACATCGCCTTTTGGAAGAAGAAAGAGACACAAACAGCCCCTCAAGCAAAGCGAATTATCCCGCTTCCAAATCTGCCCGGTTCAACATTGGACACTCAGCAGCCGACCTCGATTGAGGCGGTAAATAGAGCTAGAGAGTCATTGAAGGTGCTGAAACTTGAAAGACAGATCCTCGGTTCCGCTGTAACTACAATCTACGAATCCCACACCAAGGGCGTAATTAGTGAGGTCGAGAGGGATCGGATGCTCGAGAAGTACAAGGTTGACCTCAAGAGGTTAGAGAAGGCTATACAAGAAAATCAGCAGATCGTCGATCTTCACGATCTAGAGATTGAGAGGGACGAGGTTGTTAAAGGCTTCAAAGCCAAACTTGCAGAGATCGACGCGAAACTCAAGGATCTCAAAGCAGGAACTTCTGCCGTGCCTGGGAAACCTGAACGGTCGGAAGGCAGTGGCGGCACGGTAAGCAATGGTGGAAGTCAACAGTCAAGTCACGACGAACAGTCGAAAAATAAGGAGGATGATCAGGGGATTACTGATTCGGAAAAGCGGATTGTACAGATTCGCGAGGAAATCCTCAAGGCTATGGATCGCCTTGAACAGATCGAAGCGGAAGGGTGAACTTGACTTCAATTGAGGAGGCTAAGCGGCGTGCCGTCCTCAAGGCGCTCCAACCCATAAAGAGTGGATGGATCATCGGGCTTGGGAGCGGAAGTACCACCGCTTACGCGCTTGCGGAAATCGCAAGGTTATCGAGAGCAAGGCATTTCGAATTATCCGTTGTGCCGACATCGCATCAAATTGAGAATCTGGCAATCTCACATGGGCTGCGAATCAAGACTATGAATGAGGCTCATACGGTCGATTACGCGATAGACGGTGCGGATCAGGTCGAGGTTCCGTCGCTTAACGTCATCAAGGGTGGGGGCGCCGCTTTGTTGAGAGAAAAGGTGGTCGACTCGGCGGCGCATAAGCTAGCGATCGTTGTGGATGAAACTAAGATTGCCAAGCATCTGGGCGACAAGCAACCTATTCCACTAGAAGTCTTCCCTTTTGCTTACAAGTCGGTTCAAGTAAAGCTCACAAACATGGGTGCACGCGCCCGCCTCCGTGAAAGCAGCGGAAAGGTCGGCCCAGTTATCACCGATAACGGGAACTTCATCCTGGACGCTGATTTCGGCAGAATAGAAAATGCGCTCCGGTTGGAACGACAGTTGAAGATGCTGCCTGGCTTGGTAGAAACAGGTCTCTTCTTGAAGATGGCTGACCGTGTGTACGTTGGCCGAGACGACGGAAGAGTGGACGTTCTCGAATGAGCCTCATCCTCAACCGCTAAAGTAGTTTACTATTCCCTAATCTCACAGCTCACGCAAATCGTAGAAATCGCAGTTGTATTGCATCAGGAGCGGCGTCCGATTCTTCTAATTGCCGAGCTTTCTCATGCCAAGCATTTTAGGGGATCCGTGCTGGATATTAATTCGGCGTTAACGAGTTTGAGAGCACGCTCATTATTGCTGGCGTTAACTCTCTCCTTGGGTGTTCTTTTCCTCCTGGTTCCTGTGCACGCTCAAACGATCAGTGTATCGAACTTGCAGTACTCTCCTACTTCGGTCCTCGGGAGACAAATGACGGTTACATTCACGGTTAGCTATGATGGTGCAAGCGTCGGCAACTATCTTGTCGCCGGAATTTGGGATGTTCAAGCAAACAGTTTTGCTTTCGGTTCCACAATTAGCTCCAACCCTTATTCTTGCCCGCAGACGACCGGAAGTTACAGTTGGGCCGCTGCTTGTGTTTATGCAATATCAGATCTGCAAGGGTCAGAAACGGTAAGTTTCTCTTTAGTGATCTTATCCCCAGGCAATTACCGGTTTCTTGCACTCGCAGGTTTGGAGGATAAGAACTCCAAAGTAATAGTTCGCACACCTAATGAGCAAACTACTGGTAACCCGAACGTATTTTCTGTGTCAGTGATAGACAAGTTCACGTTGGCTGTTAGTCTTCCTGACCAAGTTTCAGTAACCCTCGATGGCGTTCGAGAGGGTCCTGGGTCTATTGGCTTGCAGATGTTTACGGGTACGCATTACATCTCGGTTCCTGACATAGTTCAACTCAACCCGACTTCAAGGTTGAAGTTCAAAGGTTGGTCGGACGGCTCAAATCAGGCAACGAGGACATTTGACCTAGAAAGTGATTCAGAAATAGCGGCAACATACGTCACACAATATTTAGTGACTGCGACAACGGATTCGACGCTGCAATCAGGCTGGTACAATCAAGGTACAGTTCTACAGTTTACGGTTAACAACACTCAATTGGTTAACAATTATCGGCTGCTTCTGGGCGGATTTGACGGATGGTATAACAACGGTGAGTTGATAGCGATCTCGCCGAGCGCTTCGCTCACGATTGAGGGCCCTCTTACGGTAAGCGGTAGATGGAATTATCTGCCGTACATTCCTCTCTTGCTAATTGGGGTAATTGTAGCCATAATTCTGTTCTTTGCAAGGCGGAGGACTGTTCCTGCCCGACGATCGCCTTTGCTCAAAACCTCAAGTCGTAGGCGGTCCAGTGAACGAACTAGAAAAACGAGGTCGAGGAGACGGCCGAAATCAAGGAAGTAAAACCATCTAAGCCGATCAAAGGCCACATGTATTGTATTCGTTAGGTTCGGTTGTGGTGCCGGGGGCGTGGTATCTGCAAGTATTGTTTTTCCGTAGGCTTGTCTCCACGGTTGGTGGATGATGGAACGAACTGACAGTCCCTCAATCCGAGGGAGAGTCTGGTCTCAATTCCCTCATATCGTCAGTGACCTACGTCGATCTCGGCGAAAAACGATTTTTTGAGTTCGGCAACTGAAGCCACATTCCGCATGATTTTGCGTTTTCTTTCATAAGCCACTTTATACCGGGAAAACAACATAATCGTCGCTTTCCAGAATCAAGCATATCGCAAGCTTTCTCGATCCGGCGCCTGCGCGTTTCCGGTTGCTTGGCTGAGCTTATCGAGAAAATCCAGTCCCGGCGCGCCATTGGTGTGATATCCGCCCACGATGCCTGCGCCAGCGGGACAGCCGCAAGGGCTTTGCGTAGATCCATTGGCACTCTGGTCTCCGGTTCTTCTCCGGCCCGCGTAATCTCCACTGTTACGGTGTCTCCAGCGTCTGCGCCTATAGCATCGTGCATGGCTTTGTTAACCCTGAGCCGGTGACTTCCTTTTCCGTTTGGTTCGAGAGCGGCTCGAAAAGGGACGCTATTGATAGTTCCCTCAACCATCGTCATACCTCGTGATGGAAGCTTCGCACTCGCGTTCTTGGGCAGAGTTAGAAGGGTCCACGATCCGCTCTTTTTGGTTGCCTTAGGTCGAGACAACTTGCCACTGAAGCGAATCGTTGATTGAGATGCTTGCCGCTTAGCCAGTTTCATATCGATTATCTGATCGCTTTTTCTATTTTATTTTTCCCCCGGTCTCCCGGTTGAAGCTCCCTACACCCTCCCCACGTTCTTGGCGCAGTAAAAGGTTCGAATTGAATGATCTGCTCACGACGTCATGAGTTCACATTTAGTCACCCGCGCCTACCCGCCCCGTGACACATAGGCCGAAAGCGTAATTAATTCAACCTAGCGACAACTCCGTTTGATGATGGAGCATGGTCCATTTAGTTGATGAGGGCAGCGTGTTTGATGCCTCGATCGATAAGATTTGGAGATATCTATCGTCCGAAGACCACCGCCACCCTAGCTTCCAAAACGTAACGCGGGAAGTAACCGGAAACGTAGTCGTCATCACTTCCGAGCGGAAAATCATGGGTAACCTAGTGAAAGTGAAGATCAAGAACACTATCTATCCACCAATCGGGTACGTATCGGAACATCTCGAAGGTCCCACCGCAGGATCTCGATCCTTCCTCTACTATACCCCGATGGACGATAAGACGAAGGTGACAGTCGTCGGAGATTTCAAAATTGGTGGCCTCGACGAAAAGGCAACAAAGGATGCCGTCTTGGCGATGATGCAGGTCACCTTTGACGAGGATAACGATAACCTCAAACGAATGTAGTTAACTCCACGGTCGATGCTCTTCCGCCCCGAACTAAGCCGTTCCCGGACGGAGACCATTAAGCAGATCTTGCGTACCCGACCTAGACGAGCAAGCAAGCCGACGCCGGATAACCAACACCCCGGTAACAACAAGTATCGGTGGTGCCGGGGGCGGGGTTCGAACCCGCGGCTTCTGGGCCCACTGCTTTCCAGATTATGAGTTTCGTCCCACTAAGCCTGACTGGCGCTCTACCAGGCTGAGCCACCCCGGCACGCGCCAGATGACCGGAAATTAGGGTAAAAACGTTCCCAATCCGAAGTCGATAAGGCTGGAAAGGCATTAAGTAAACATGCCCGTATCATTGAAATCGTCGGTTGGCGTCGAATGGATGGAGTTCCAATATCTAACTCTCGACGACTTCAACCTGCGAGACAAGGCTGTACTGTTAAGGTTAGACATCAACGCGCCACTTGACCCCAGCACTAATCAAATTCTGGATGACGGAAGAATCGTTGCCGCCAAACCAACTTTGGACGCCTTGTCCGAAGCTAAGGTCGCCGTTCTTTCTCATCAGAGTCGGCCGGGGAGGGGAGATTTTACTTCTCTTGAGCTTCACGCCGGAATCCTACAGAAAATTTGCTCTCAGCGAGTTTCTTTCATAGACGATGTAATGGGGCCCGCCGCCCGGCAGGCGGTGAGGGATATGAGGAAAGGTGAGGTCGTGGTCTTGGATAACGTTCGGTTTTGTTCCGAGGAGATTCTGGAAGATAAGGCTGAGAAGCTCGCCAACACGAACCTCGTAAAACGGTTGGCGCCGTTGTTTGATCTTTACGTGAATGATGCGTTCGCGACGGCTCATCGATCGCAGGCTTCACTTGTCGGTTTCCCATACCTTCTCCCATCTGCGGCTGGGAAATTAATGGAGGGGGAGCTCTCCGCGATCGAGAAGCTTATGAGTAATCCAGCTCGGCCAATCACATACGTGCTCGGTGGTGCGAAGGTTGAGGATAAAGTTCCCGTGGTCGAAAACATACTATCGACAGGGAAAGCCGACCGCGTCCTAGTCGGAGGTAACGTAGCAAAAGTGTTTCTGAAAGCAACGGGTACGAAACTCGGTCAGGCGGATGAGGAAGAATTAGGAGCGGTAACTGACGAGGTGCTCAAAGCTAATCGCATCCTATCCAAGTACAGTAAACGGATCGTGTTGCCAACTGACTTCGGAACCTCAAGGGGCGGTAAGCGTGTGGACGAACCTGTTCGAAGATTGACGAAAGCTGATAGGGCCCTCGACATCGGTTCTGAAACAGCTGAGAGATTCTCAGAGATTATTGCGGATTCAAAGACAATCGTGGCTTCGGGACCAATGGGCGTCTTCGAAGAAGACGGTTTCGAGAGTGGGACCAGAACTGTTCTACAGGCGATAGCAAACACCAACGCTTTCACGGTGATCGGCGGAGGCCACTTGGCAGGTTACGCGGGAATCCTCGGCATCGCAGAGAGGCTGTCCCATGTGAGCACCGCTGGGGGCGCGATGCTTTCCCTCTTGGCCGGAGAAGAACTCCCCGCAATAACCGCTCTTGTTGCAGCCGCAAAACGTGAACGGCGGAAATAGTCTGGCCGGTCGTGAGAATTTTAAGCACGAATGTTCATACTCGCGTTGCGCCTCGGTGGCTCAGCCTGGCAGATCAAAAATGACCAGAGAGCGGCCGCCTTGTAACAAAAGCCAAGAGAGCGGCAGGTCGCGGGATCGAATCCCGCCCGAGGCTCCAGAACACGAACCCGAGGCTCGGTGGCGATGTTCCTACTGGCCTAACGGCCAGTCGTTGGGCCGATTCACCTGGTTTAACACTTGGAGGCCCATTCATACCACTTAGTAGAAATGGAGTAATATTACCCTTTTCGACTGTATCTACAAGCCACCTTAAATACATAGTCGGTATATATGCATCTTCTAGATGAGTTCTGGAGGTGTTTGAGAGATGGCGAAGAAACGTAAGGTTAAGATGAAGTTAGGTACTGAGCACGACAAGAACGTTAGACAAGAGGAAATGGTAGCATAAGGCTACTAACCGAGGGCGACTTGATCGCCCTAATTTCTTTCTTTATTGTATCAAGTTGTTAACTCAACATACCTGCTCCGAGTCGTAATCTGATGTCGAGAGTCGAATAAGGTCTTATTACCTTCCAAAACGTGACCTACACTAGGGTTCTTTTCATGAGATTTGGAAAGGCTTGGGTAAAGTACGCCTTGCTTGTGGTGGCCGTTTTGGCCTTGACAACTACTATCATTCCTAGTGGTAGTTCACTGGCTCCGATGTTCGGGGGATGTGTAAGCCCCACCATTACGGAGTCTATAGCAACGACCGTGACAACATCAACTTCGCCGACGCCAGTTGCTGGGTTAACTGCCGTCTCTACTCTCTCATCCTTTCAAGTAACGAGCAGCTCTAGTAGCCCATCCTGTGATTTAGGTACTGGTGAAAACTTTCTGTTCATCCTTACCCTCGTTACCGTAGCGATTATTCTTGGAGTGCCCGTGGTCATTCCCGAATTTCCCTTCGGCCTATTCATACTTGCAATCCTCACGGTACTTGCATACAGCATTATCCGACGTCGAACTCGAAACCTTAAAACCTAAACTGAGTTAAGTTCGTTTGGCCGAAGCGTGAGCGCAGGCCCAATCGTTCCAGTACATTCACGATAATGCTTCTCGACACGTTACGTTATATAGATATGGCTTCCTCACATTGAGTGGCTTGGGGAGCTTATGGTTCAAAGATTCAGGTTGATTGCCGTTGCGATACTGGCAATCGTTGCGTTTACGGTCATGTTGAATGTGGGCAATGTTTACGCCCAGACGGTTGTCCTAACCCCGAACCCTGTCACCGCAGGTACATCTGTTATGGCAACTGGAAGCGCGTTTCCTTCAGGCGATACAGGAGCACTTACGTTGTATCAAGTCAACACGGGTGCTTGCTCGGGTTTGGTGTTCGGCCCCGTGTTGCCGTTTACTGTCAGTGGCGGTGGAGGTTTCGTGATTAGTGGTATATCCACGACGGGTCTGTCTGTTGGGTCACACTGTGTTGCTGTAGGCTACACTAATGGCGAGGTCAACTCTGCTCTCTTCCTTGTCTTGACCGTTAACGCACCCGCGCCACCAATCCCTGAGTATCCTTTCGGACTACCTTTACTCGCAATATTTACGATAATTGGGTACGGCCTAGTCAGACGAAAGACTCGAAACGATAAAGCCTAAGTTGCGTAAACGGTTGGGCCGTCGAGGCCCAATCATTCCAATGGAAAATCCAATTCATCTTAGTGAAGCGAAACATTGCTGTTCCAACTCGAAGCTAGTGATGATTAGAAATAAGTCATAATAGGTTCAGGAATCAAGCTCTGCTGGGGTCCTCGTTCTTGAGATATGGAACGGTCGGGTTTGGTTTACTACTTGTCATTCTGCTCGTTTTGGTCGCAGGCTACTCGACGCAGATATTGGAAGTCGCTGCAGATGGAGCGTGTGCTAATGTTCTTTTTTCCTCTTCAGAACAGAACGGAGTTACCAGCAATCTTGGAACAATAACTGCATTCGGCGACGAAATGGTGCTTCCAAGAACTCGTGGACCTTGTCCTGGAAGTTACCCGATAGTATACACGCCTGCCGGAGGCTACATTTTTGTAAGCTGGCAGACAACTGGCGGCTGCAGTGTAGCAGATGTTAACGCCGCATCTACGACATTGATTGTTGTCTCGGATTGCTCAGTGACTGCGATTTACAGTGTGGCACCACCACCGATACCTGAATACCCAATCGGCCTACCAATCATAGCAATCCTCGCGATAATCGGTTACAGTTTAGTTAAACGTCGAACAAGAAACTATAGCACCTAGATTTCAAGCGACTGGGCCACAGGCCAAATCGTTCAAGTACATTCACGATAATGCTAGGTCTCTTCGACCTGTCCTTTGGAATACATCGCGCGACCTACAGGTACTGAAGCAGTGGCTCCGCATGAGCACTCGTAGTTTTCATAAAGAATTCTCAACAGTGAAGAAGGAAATCTGCCCTCAATGGGGCCATCCATAGTTTGCTGGGTGGTTGATTCCTCGTGCAGATTAAGAGACATCGGGTTTCCGCATGCTGGACAGTTTGGGATTTTCTTAGGCATGAAGTAAAATTGCTCCGGTCGCTATAAAACAGTTAGCGTGAGACTTTCGGGTCATCTCTGTTCTGGAAAATCGTTTCGGTTGGGAAAGGCATTTAAGCCCATGTAGCTGCGTGTAACTGATTTCAATGGATTCGAAATCGAAATCCTACCTTGCGATTGCAATGGGGATAGTCATAATCCTAGCCGACATATACTGGTTAGTTGTGGGGGCTTCTTACACTTACCCACCTTGGCTTGCTGCGGGGATAATAATCTTCGTTGCGAGTGTGGTCTGGATCTGGGTCGATTACGACCTCATGAAAAAATAGGCAAGGACACCTATCTAGGTCCGTACCGTGAGGTCTTCCTTCACGGTTCGAAGAACGATGATGCTCTCGGTTCCTGCGATTCCATCAATAGTTCCCACCGCATCCATTATCTTACCTAAGGCGTCTGTTCCGCTGGTTCGAATTTTCAGGATCGAATAGTACTCCCCCGTTACATCGTATATTTCGTAAATGTCATCGAATTTCTTTAACGCGTCAAGTGTTCCCGGAAACGCTTTGGGATTCGCCCGGACAAGTACAATTGCTGTAAGGTCTTTCCCTACCGCTTTAGGATCGACGATCGCGCTAAAACCCTTAATCACGCCGCCCTCCTGCATCTTCCTCACTCGTACGAAGACGGTTCCTTCACTCACGCCGACTTTCTGAGCAATTGTTTTGAATGAGATTCGGGCGTCGCGTTGGAGTTTGCGCAGAATCTTATGATCAGCGTCATCGAGTTCCATCCGCTCGCTCTCCCTAGTTTGTCTCTTTTCCATCGCTGAGATCGTCATAACTGAATCCACAACTCCAAGGAATATTTATTAGTGATAACATAATGTATAGGCCAAATTCATAAGGTTTCCTTAACAAGTGAGCTGAGTTATGCCTGAAAAAGTCGTTCTAGCCTATTCCGGCGGTCTCGATACCTCCGTTATGATCCGCTGGATCAAAGAAAAATATGGATACGATGTCGTAACCGTAACCGCAGACGTCGGGCAAGCGGATGATCTCGCAGAGGTTGGGAAGAAAGCTAGACTGGTCGGAGCGATTAAGCACTATACCCTGGATTTGAAGCAGGAATTCCTGCAAGACTATGTATTCCCGGCAATCAAGGCTAACGCTCTCTACGAATCCAAATACCCCGTCAGCACAGCCCTCGCGAGACCGCTGATCGCCAAGAAACTCGTTGAGATTGCCCACAAGGAACACGCGCAAGCGGTTGCGCATGGATGTACGGGAAAGGGCAACGACCAGGTTCGGTTCGAAGTTACCATCAAAGCCCTCGACCCGAAGCTGAAGATCATAGCTCCTGTACGAGAATGGAAACTTCCGAGGGAGCAGGAAATCCGTTACGCTGAAGAGCACGGCATCCCCGTCCCAGTCGACCTCGAAAACCCCTACAGTGTAGACCAGAACATCTGGGGGCGCTCGGTCGAGTGCGGAATACTTGAGAACCCAGCCATCGAACCACCCCAAGAAGCATACGAATGGACCAATTCACCCGAAAACGCTCCCGCAACCCCTGAATACTTCACCATCGAGTTCGAGAAGGGCGTTCCGATAGCCGTTAACCTAAGGCATCTCAACCCCGTCGACCTAATCAAGAAACTCAACTATATCGGCGGAAAGCACAGCATTGGCCGAATCGACCACATTGAAGACCGTCTCGTCGGAATTAAATCCAGAGAAGTCTACGAATGTCCTGCAGCGACCATACTGATCGAAGCCCATAGGGAACTGGAGAAACTCGTGCTGACGAGGCATGAGGTATGGTTCAAACAGAAAATTGACACGGAGTGGACGAACCTCGTATACACTGGACTTTGGAACGACCCACTCAAAGAAGATCTTGACGCCTTCGTCGAGCAAACTCAAGAACACGTTTCGGGGGAAGTCAAGTTGAAGGCTTACAAAGGCGCTGTCACTGTGGTCGGGAGAACTTCGCCTATGTCACTATACGATACGGCGCTCGCAACCTACGGTGCATCTACTACATTTGACCAAACATGGTCCAATGGATTCATTGAGATCTGGGCAATGCCAACGGTCGTAGCGAACGCTCGAAAACGGGAACATTCCAACAAGCCAATGCAGTACAAAGTCGCTGCGAAGGCGACCACGCAAGCGCGTAAGGCAAAGTAGAACGCCTCCACGCTGGCACCCAAGGGTCGTGTTCGCTAGACTAGTCGTTAATTTTGATGGAGGTGAGCGGATGTCTATTGAAAAATGTGTTGATTGCGAAGCTCAAATTACTGTCCCAGATGACGCGGTGAATGGGGAGGTTGTCACCTGCCAAGACTGCGGGCTAGACTTCGAGGTCGTAGTCACTCCACAAGGCCGCTCGATCAAACCAGTCGTGATTGAGAAAGAGGACTGGGGTGAGTAAGTAACGGTCAAGGTTGGTCTGGTGTACGATCAGTTAAGGCCTGACGAGCGGCTCATCATAGATGCAGCAAAACGCGATGGCATAGATCTTGTGCTCTATGACACGAATCAACTCGCATGGGACGTCACAACTGAGAACGACGGAATCGTACTAGCGGACGCTTTCCTTCAACGTTGCATGTCATTCTTCAGGAGTATACATGTGACCGCCACGTTGGAAGCGAGAGGCAGACCCGTCGTCAACTCCTACAAGGCAGCCTCAACCTGCGGAAACAAACTTATCGCATCGATATGCCTCAGTCGCACGAAGATTCCAACCCCACGAACATTCCTCACCTTCACCCAAGAAGCGTCACTCAAGGCATTGGAGCAACTAGGTTATCCGGCAGTGGTAAAGCCGATTGTGGGAAGTTGGGGAAGGCTCGTTGCACAAATCAAGGACCCTGAATCGGCAGTTGCAATCCTTGAACCAAGAGAGTACATGCACCCCGTCCAACAAGTCTACTATCTGCAGGAGAAAATTAAGCGCCCCGAACGCGACATCCGGTGTTACGTGATCGGCGATGAAGCCGTCGCCGCCATTTACAGAAACGCCCCGCCAGACGATTGGCGAACTAACACGGCGCGGGGAGGCGTTGCTGAGAATCTGGCAGTAACTCCTGAACTGGCAGAACTTAGCATAAGGGCCGCTCAAGCTGTCGGGGGTGGTGCTTTCGGCGTAGACTTGATGGAAACTGAGTCCGGCTTCGTTGTTCACGAAGTAAACCACACTACCGAATTCAAGAACACTGTTCGGGTGACGGGGATCGACATTCCGAAGCTGTTACTCGAGTATACGATTCGGCAGGCCAAGAAATGATAAGCGTCTCCGTGATGGGCGGGTCAGGGTATGTAGGGGGCGAGCTGCTACGTTTACTCCTTACCCATCCAAACTGCGAAGTCCAGGCAGTCACCTCGCGGCGGTACGCCGGAGAACCACTCTTTCGAGTTCACCCTAACCTCAGAAACGTAACCGCGCTCAGATTCCAGAAAGAGGGGTTGGAGACTGCTATTGCTGGAAGCGACGTTGTCTTTACCGCGCTGCCACATGGAAAATCCATTGAAGTCGTTCCACAACTGCTCGAGCGAGGGGTGAAAGTGATAGATCTCACAGCAGATTTCCGACTGAAGGATGCCAAAGCATACGAGGAATACTACGGATTTAATCACCCTCGTCCGGACCTCTTGGAGAAGTCGGTCTACGGGCTACCCGAACTTCACCGAGATAGAATAAAGTCAGCGCAACTCGTTTCGGTACCGGGTTGCATGGCTACCGCGGCAATCCTGAGCCTCGCTCCAATTGTGGGAAGAGGATGGATTGATCTGAACAGAATCGTCATTGATGCGAAAATCGGCTCCTCAGGTGCCGGAGCTACTCCGACAATTGCAAGTCACCACTCCGAACGCGCAGGGGGTGTCCGTCCGTACAAGGTTACAGGACACCGGCACATCGCAGAGATTGAGCAGGAGCTTGACAAGGTCGCGGATAAGATACTTCATGTTTCATTCACTCCTCACGCGGTGAACATGATCCGCGGCATCCTCTCCACCTCACACACCTTCATGACCAGTAGCTTGGAACCTCGAGATGTCTTCAAGGCATATCGAACAAAATGCGAATCAGAACCCTTCATCAGGATCGTCTCAGACAAGAAAGGCCTTCACGGGTTACCCAATCCAAAAGTTACGGTCGGTACAAACTATTGTGATGTAGGATTCGAGATCGATGCGCATTCACAGAGACTGATTCTCTTCTCTGCCCTAGATAATCTGACGAAGGGGGCTGCCGGGGCGGCGGTTCAGTGCTTCAACCTAATGTCAGGCCTCGATGAGAAAACCGGCTTGAATCTCGTGGGCTTACACCCTTAGTGATTTCCATGGTTATCGTTGTAAAAGTCGGAGACAAAGTAATGGGCGACGCCTTCTCAGAAACTGCACTAACTGATTTCGAGGCTCTGACGCACCAGACGGCGACTGTTTTAGTCCACGGAGGGGGCAATACGGTTACAAGTGTCGCGGAGAAACTCGGAGTACATCAGCAATTCGTAACTTCCCCTGAAGGTTTCAGGAGCAGATACACGGACGCTGAGTCCATGCAGGTCTATACTATGGTTATGGCAGGGAGAGTCAACAAACAAATCGTCATGCAACTCCTCAGCAGAAAGATTCCAGCGGTCGGCCTTTCGGGGTTAGATGGCAGCATAATACGGGCGGAAAGAAAGAGAAAGCTGATCATTAAGGATGAGCGAGGCCGGAGGAGAGCGATAGATGGAGGATACACCGGTATGATTACGCATACTGACGGAACTCTTTTGAGAACTTTGATCAGCAGTGGCTACGTTCCAGTTATAGCACCAATAGCACTCGGCTCCGATAATGAACCTCTGAACATCGACGGTGACAGAACAGCAGCACATATCGCTGCAGCTCTGCAGGCTGAAATTTTACTTCTCATAACAGATGTGGAGAGGCGTCTCTCTGGAGTCAGGTGTCGTGCGTCACCTGAATGCTGAGGAAGCGAAGAAGGACCTGCCAAAGCTCGGACCGGGAATGATTACCAAGGTTTACGCTGCGCTCGAAGCACTTTCGAAAGGAGTCGGCAAGGTTGTGGTGGCTCCAGGCACGGGCACAGCTCCATACACAGCCGCAATCAATGGGGAATCCGGGACTTTGATCACGGCATGACTGAGCCGGATGCACGTACAATTGAAGACGCGCACTATGCAAAGTACTATGCACGCAAGCCAGTTACGATAGTTCGCGGAAAGGGAGTGCTGCTATACGACGATGTTGGTAGAGAATACGTTGACCTGACTGGAGCCTACGGCGCTTGCATCGTGGGCCACGCACATCCACGCGTCGTAAAGGCGATAGCCGATCAAGCCCAGAAGCTTATCGCATGCCACGGCTCAGTGTACAATGACGCTCGAGCAGAATTCACCTCAAGACTAACCAATATTCTACCCTCGGGCCTCGAGAGAATATTCGTAAGCAACAGCGGCACCGAGGCTGTCGAATGCGCAATCAAAGTCGCGCGGAAATCCACCGGAAAAAGAAAGATCGTAGCCGTCAAGGGTGGGTTTCACGGTAAGACTCACGGAGCATTGTCGGCCACTTGGGACGCTAAATACAGGAAAAGTTTCGAACCTCTCGTCCCAGGCTTCGTTCACATCCCCTTCGACAACGTCGAAGCCGCCAAAGAAACTATCACTAACGACACTGCTGCAGTTCTGGTTGAGCCCGTCCAGGGGGAAGGTGGAATCCGGGTCCCTTCGAAGAGCTGGATGAGTCTCTTGCAAGATTTGGTTCATGATGCGGGTGGGTTGCTCGTGGCAGACGAGATTCAGACTGGATTCGGCCGAACTGGAAAATTGTTCGCTTCCGAACATTTAGGAATGCAGCCAGACATCCTTTGCCTAGGAAAAGGCGTCGCAAGCGGATTACCGATTGGGATAACCGCAGCTAACTCAGAGACAATGGGCTCACTCTCCGTCGGAGAACATACGAGCACGTTCGGAGGAAACCCTGTCGTATGCGCCGCCGGATCCGCCACCATCGACGTTCTGTCTGATGAACGATTGGTGGATAACGCGGCGAAAGTTGGGGAATATTTCAAGAATGGTCTTCTGCAGTTGATGAATGCTCATCGGATAATCAGAGAAGTTCGGGGCCTCGGCCTTATGCTGGCCATTGAGACACGTTTTGACGTCCACCAAATTATCCTAGACGCCTTACAGCAAGGAGTTTTGATGCTCGATGCTGGACGAAACATTCTCAGATTTCTACCACCACTCTGCATCCAACCAGAGCACGTAGATCGAGTTCTTGGCGTTCTTCCGAAGGTCTTGGAGAAAGAGGAGCTTGCAAAGTTATCCGGTTAAATTACTTGGAGAAAATGCTGGAACTCTACAGCCCGAGCGGATCTGAAGCCGAGCTAGCTGAATTCCTTCGCAGGGAAATGCAATCAAAGGGCTTCGCGGCGCGAAGATTGACGAAGCTGGGAACGTAGTTGGCGTTCTTGGCAACGAAGGTCCGCGGATTCTACTGTGCGGACATATGGACACGGTTCCTGGCCGGATACCGATTCGACAGGACGCTGATCTGCTCTACGGCCGGGGCGCCGTAGACGCCAAATCGTCCTTGGCAGCGATGATCGTTGGCGCTGCTCTCGCTAAGGAAAGAAGTTCATACCCTTTCCAAGTTACCGTAGCGGCCGTCGTGGAGGAGGAGACGAGCAGCAAGGGCATTCGTGCGATAATTGATGATCAAACTCAGTACGCGATGGCGGTATTCGGAGAACCGAGCGGCGTTTCAAACATGATCATCGGATACAAGGGAAGCCTCAAACTGCACGTGACCTTCACTACTAGCGGAGGCCATTCGGCTTCACCTTGGCTCTCGGCCAGCAGCTACGAGGAATCAAGCTTGTTCTGGAGAGCGTTTGAAAAAAGAATTCTGAAGACCAAGTCTCAATCCAAGTTTGATACTGTAACCGGTTGCGTCACCCGCACGGAAGCAGGTGAGTTAGGAAACAGCGTGCCGACACACGCGACCTTAGATGTTGATCTCAGAATCCCGCCTGCGCTGTCGCTGAACGATCTGGTTGCCAAAATTAATGAATTTACAAACCGGTACAATTCAACTCGAAAAGATGTGAAGATCCAGGTAGGTTTCGAGGACCCAACCGAAGCTTTCCTCGGTTCTCCCAATTCCACCGCGGTCTCAGCTTTCCGGTGGGCCATTAGGAAGATGAAAGGCGGCCAGGTTGCCATGGTGAAGAAGACTGGCACAAGCGACATGAACCTCTTTGTCCAACGCCAGAATATCCCCATGTTTGCCTATGGTCCAGGGGATTCGAGGTTTGATCACACTGAGATTGAACATGTGAGAATCTCGGAGTACTTAGGATGTATCGAAGTCTACGCCCGCGCTCTCCCAAGGTTCGTTGAAAAAGCCAGCAGCTCACCACTCCTACCAGCTCCCACACAGTGACCTCAGATGTCGTCTGTTCTGAAGGGTGGCCGGTTAAGACGAACACGAAAAGATGTAGTGCATTTTATTTCATCACTTGAATCCGACAAGCGAATAGCATTATCAACAGTCCTGGTCAACGAGGCGCACGTGATTGCGCTCGCCAAATCTGGCACTATTGAGAAGCCTAAGGCTCGCAGAATTTTGAGGGCACTGAGAAGCCTTGAAGGTTACAATTTTCCTGAGCGAAACGCGGAAGATGTTCATGTGGTGATTGAGGATTCTGTCACGAAACGTACGGGTAGAGAGGTGGGAGGTCTTCTTCATCTCGGCAAGAGTCGGAACGACCAAGTCGTTACGGCCATAAGAATGACTCTCCGTAACGAGATAATCGAACTCTCGGACCAAATACTTGCTCTCGAATTCTCAATCCTGAACTCGGCGAAGAAACATGTCGCTACTGTATTCCCAGGCTATACCCATCTTCAGCCGGCGCAGCCAATCAGTTTCGCTCATTATCTGCTTGCAAACTGCGCTTCTTTGTCGAGGGACGTGGATCGGCTAACCGAGGCTTACTTTAGAGTTAATCGTTCTCCGATGGGTGCCGCGGCGTTGGCTGGAACAAGTTTTCCGCTGAATCGGCGGTTGATCGCGCGTCTGCTTGGTTTTGATGGGCTTGTGGAGATTTCTTTGGACGCGGTTGGCGGTCGAGACTTTGCCTTAGAGGTTCTGGGAGGCTGTGCCCTTTTGGCTTCAGATCTCTCCCGTATCGCAACAGATCTAATCTTCTACAGCTCAGCGGAAGTCGCGCTCGTATCGATTCCAGACGAGTTTGCCTCGACGAGTAGTATCATGCCTCAAAAGAAGAACGCTGACCCACTAGAGCTAACCCGTGCAAAGTGCGCGAAAATCGCAGCTAATTTCAATTCAGGTCTCTCAATAATGCATGGCCTGCCCTCAGGATACAATCTCGACTACCAGGAGCTAACGCCTCTTCTCTGGGAATCGATTGATGAACTCAAAGCCTGCCTGCGAATTCTCACAGAAATCATATCTAGGATAACCGTCGACCGTAAGTTGTCGAGCAGGCGATACCTAGAATTCACAGCGGCAACCGAAATTGCCAACCTCCTAGTAAGAAAGGAACATTTACCCTTCAGAACCGCCCACCATCTCGTTGGTTCAGTTGCACGATCAGCCCTTAGTCAAGGCATGACATTCAAAGACATGAAGCGATCAGATTGGGAACGAGCCCTAGGAAGGTCAATCAGCTCTCGCACGATGAGTTCAATCGGTGAGGCTTTGAATCTGGACCGGCACCTTCGCATGTATCGAACTAGCGGCAGCCCTAACCCACAAGAAACAAGGAGGCTTATCGCACAAGAGCTTCATTTGTGCGAGAAATCGCGCACACGTAACGCGCGATTACAGGCAAAGCTTCGAAAGGGCATGCAAGAGCTTCGGGCCGCCTCGAAGATATAACCTCAAAGATACTTCTTTTTCGTCATAACTACTACCACCGCCGCAACGATTACGAACCCGGCTAAGATCTGCAACGCCTCCTGTTCACTTAAGAGCGGGGGCTGGTCGTTGGTGATTGGTAATCCGCTAATCGGGCTGAGCATTGTATCTACTGGTGCATAATTGTCCGTGAGTGCCGGTGGGTTGTTCCCGGTAGGAGTGAAGTAGTTGGTTAGGTAGTCCTCCATACCCGGAACCTTCACTATCGTGCTCGTTGAGGCGAGTTCCTCAAAATCTGAGGCAGCTAAGTGATGAGTTGAGAGCGTGGCGACGATTATCACGTTTTGTGCGCTCGTGTCCGACGATCCTTCTACTGCGAACGTGTAGACGTTTGGAAATACTTGGCCAATCGTTGTGGTTTCGGCGGTGAGTAACTGATCGTTACTAGAGGTTGTTCCCGAGATTAGGTTTGAGATCACGATACCGTTAGAGGTTAGGTGGGAGTCGATGAGTTGGAAGAATTCTAGGGTCATTAATTGGAATGGGACGTAGGTCCTGGAATAAGCGTCGAGCACGATGAGATCGTATCTTTGCTGAGTGCTTTGAAGGAATACTCGACCGTCGTTGATGTAGATGTGAAGCCTTGGGTTGCTGGCGTTCACCGCGAAATATTGTTCTGCGACCTGCACAACCTCAGGGTCGATCTCAGCGACATCAACGGTCACGTTTGGATAATCTCTCAGGAATGCTTTCGGGCCCGTAAAACCGCCTCCACCAATGAATAGGACGTGAGTTATGTTCGGGTTAAGCAGTAGTCCGACGTGGAAGTAGTCAGTGTAGGGAAAGACGGTTCGGTTAGGATTTTGTAAGTCCATCGCACTGTGCAGGTTATCATCCATTATCAGATAGCGCGTCGTGGAGTGGGTTGACGGGTCATATGCGTCTGCGACAATGAGATGATGGTAAGGAGTGTCGGTTTCGTAGATTGTGTCACCCAAAGCCAACGTGTAGGTGGCAACTGTCAGTTGGCGGTTAACCATGTAGGGCGCAGCGAACGGGAGGATGATTAGGATGAGGAGGACGAGGAACTTGAAGCGATAACTCAAACCAAGAAACGCAACGACCAGTAACACAATTCCCAACACAAAGATGATCTTGTTAACTCCAAAAAGTGGAATGAGGAGGAAAACGGTCAGAAACACGCCTATGATGCTCCCTACGGTCGAGAGAGCGTAAAGATTCCCAGAGGCTCTGCCTAATGTTTCAAAGCTCTCAGCTACCAACCGAATAGCATACGGCGAAACCATGCCCAGAAGGACGCTCGGCGGGCCTAGCAATAGGGTCGTGGCGAGTAGAGGAGCATAACGCTCGCCGAGATTCAACCTTATCGCAAGGTCGAAGAGGGGAGGGGCGATCGCAGGAAGCGCCAGAACCATTAAACCTGCAATGAAGATTACGATTGATAGTACGTTGAAGTTGGGCTTGATGTCGGCCAGTTTCCCGCCCAAATAGTAACCCGCGCTAAGCGCTGACAACACCACACCAATCAAACTGCCCCAAACGAAAATCGAACTTCCGAACACTGGCGCCAGCAGCCTACTCCCAAGAGTTCAAGCGCCATCACCACAGCGCCCGAAACGAAGACCGAAATAAGCAAGCGAAGTTGGCGTGGCATTCAGATTCCAGTCAAGAAATTGGATTGGAGCGAATCTTATCTACGGTCACCCGAGGGTTTTTGGAGTTTGTCGTAAGTGCGCTTTGACACTCAAAGCACTATTCGTAGAGTTTGAGGTAACGGGCGAGATAAGCTGACTTGAGGGTTGGTAGTTGTCCATCCAGATTTCCATGTACATGTCCGAGCCCGGCGGGACGGCAATCATAGTTGAATACGTCTGCGTATCCCTCCAAAGCCACTCCCATCCCATACGTTCCCTCTGGAACCCATACTTGGAAGGAGCCGTCGAGGCTGGATGTTGTGTAGTTTCCAGGCCTAACATCAATTATGTCTGTGAGCGTGCTGTTGTTTGGCTGAAGCGTGATTGTTGCCCAAGATAAGTAACGGGCAGCGCCGAAGTAGTCTGGCCCCATCACTGTCCCGTAAATTCGGGATGCACGATCCATGAAAGTGACTACGGAAACATTCTGTGGTGCGGTAACAATTACTCGTAAGGGTTGTAGCTGGTAGTATCCATCGACCCATATTCTAATTGTGTACGTGTGAGGCGACAGGTTCCATGGGTATAAAATCAACCCACCAGGAGTTTGGCTCGCTCCATCCGTCGTATCATAGAACCCTGACCAGATCAGCCGCGGGTCTCCGTAGTAAAGGTCGAACCCAGATAAAATAAAGTGGGCAGTGTTGGTCGGTTGACCGTTCGTTAGTTCGGTATATACGTTGCATTTGCCGCAACAAAGCGTCCTTGATCATCGAAAACCTCAATGCGCGTCGGCGTGGCGGTCAAATTGTTAATCGGTTGGGCGAAAGGTAAAGTGGAGTCGATCGAGCTGAGAAGGGCCTCATGCGTGAAAAATATAGTCAGATCGATTACTGGGTTCGCGAATCATGTAGATAGCCACGTCAGCAATAGACCCAAGCCTGACGTACACGTGGATTATCTGCTGCTGAGTATAGCCGTGGGTTTGGATTATCACCGTATAGGTGTTAGTTAGAAGCCCATCGTAAGCGAATGTTACACTTGTTGAGTTTACTGGTTGTGTCGAATTTGTCTGGTAGACGTTTCCGTATGAGTCTATGATCAACAGCTTAATTGTCGATCCAGGGTACCCCCAATTCCCACGAACGGAATTTGATACTTGAGGAATTTGATAGTTGATCGAGCGGAGAGTCAGTAGAAGGCCTCCAGCGCGGTACAATGAGAAGCTGATTAGAGTTTCTTCTTCGCTGAGTCCGATAGTAGCTTTGACGATGTCTGTTTGGTAGTATAGATCACGGATTCCAATGTTCGCAAATCCTGCGAAAACCGGAGAGGACGTAACACGAGCCACGATGTAATATGTCCCTGGCCGGAGGCCATAATTCTGTGAGAATAGCGAGAAAGTACCGAAACCCCTAGTGTTGCTGAAACCTTGCAAGTCAACAGTTGCATTCGTACTGCCTGACGGTACGAACGTCACATTTTGTGCTCTGAGTATGCCCTCCTGATCGTATGCTGAAACAGTCAGAGTACCCCCAACAGTGACATGTCCCCCGCTATTGTTGAAGGTCGTTAGCGGTTCTGCTTCCAGTATGTTGCTTGAGTACCTGAAGTGGACAGTTACTCGAATGCTTCCCGATCGGATGAGAGGCTAACACCGTTTCCGTGTCCGCAGTCGAATTAGCCACGTGTACCCGAACTTCGTCGACTTGGATGTAGGATGTTACGTAGGCTTGGAGCAGGTAGTCGCCCCATGTTAGGCCTGAAGTGTAATTAGCGTAGTCTTGTGGGATGCGTCCGTCGAAACCAACTTGGTCTTGAATGATAAAGTCAAATGACGTTGCGGTGGGGTCCGTAAAACTCGTTGTGCGGTAAGGGGCTGATGTGGATGCTACCAGATTGCCTGCTAGATCTAGAAGGTCGATCGTGATGGCTCTCGGTACTGTTGAAGTGCCGTTTATCCCAGCAAGTGCCCCCCAGGGGATCAAGTTTCCTTCCGGGTTCTTGGACAAAACCGTCCCACTAACAATTACGCTCTCATAGAGATACACATCCACTCCTTCCAAAGATTGAGCGGCAGCGACGCTCACAGTCCACGGTCTAACTGTTGGAAGATACCCTGCAGCGTAAGCGGTTATGTTGTAAGTGCCCGGCGCCACTCCGAATAATGTATAATTCCCACCAGCGGTCGAATTGAGAAACGCTTGAGCTGAAACTGCTCGGCCGAGGTAATCGTAAGCCCGTCGCTAGGACGCGAGCTCCAGTCCCGTTCGGGAGGAGTTATTGGTTGTCCCGCTCTCGAAGCGTTCCGGTCGCCCGAGTCTCGCAGGACGCCGGAAATGTATGCAGGGTCCCGGCTGGCTTTGACTACGAGAGTTGGGAAATTTCCCGCTCCGATTGAGATACCGTTTATGAATGCTTTGAAGAAATACCGTCCCGCCGTCGTTGGGGACGTTACTTGAAAGAGTCTGATGTATTGCGTTCGATCGATTGGGAAAGTCTGATTTCAGGATTCACGTCGCTTGGATTATTGGTGACGGAAAGCGAAAATGCAACTTTCCACCAACTGGGTCCAATCTGATCAGAGGCTGATTGTCTTGACAATCGGATGATGTGTGGGTCGTAGTTGTTTGTGAAGCTGGTCCAGGTTTGGCTTATTGTCAACCCGGAGAAGTCAGGCGGGATGTATATGTCGAGCGTAACCGGTACCGAGATTGGTGGTGAAGGATCGGGGGCAACACTCTGGAAGTTAACGTTGCGTCAGTGGGAGCAAGCCAGCCGATAACCTGAAAGCGCTACGTTGCCATGTCGCCAGTGCAGCCTGTTGCAGTAACGCTGTATGTGCCTGGCCGAACTTTGGCGACAACGAAGGAACCGGATGTGATACGTGCCACCTACAATCGTGCAGCTGGTAGGAGGGCCACTGGAATGCCTGAAAATGAGCAGACTCGTGTCACTCAAGGAAAATCCTGAGCCCGTCACTGAAATGGTCATCCCTGGTGGTGTCCAAGGACGGACTGAGCGTGATTTGTGGAGTGAGGCGGAGTGTGGAGGAGTATCTGTGATGGTGAAGAAAGCGTTAGCTTCTCCCGTATCGCCCCCGTTGGTTGTAACAGTAATAGTAATAGGTGCCAGGGAGTGGCAGGTGGACCTGCAACAGTAAATGTGCCTGTTAGGACACCACCCGCAATTTGCAGCTAGAGGCGGATACGGGGCTACCATTCAAGGTGCAAGAAGTATCGGGGAGTCGAATAAAATCCAACCCCAGAAACCTTACAGTCACCCCGGCCTGGCCGGAAGATGGATTCAGAATAAGTGACGGGGGAAGGACGGTGAATGAGGCTGAAGAGTAATCGCCTCCCGCGCATGACAGCCCGTTGCAGTAACAATGTAAGAGCCAGCGGGCACATTGCCGACATTAACGAGGCGGTCAGAATGCCGCTGTGAGATTGGAGAAAACGCACAGGTCGAGGGGCGACTGGTATGCCTGACAGCGTACAACTCGTATCCTCGGAAGAAAATCCCGATGCATCACCAGAACTCGGACTCGGAAGAGCAGGAGACCCATACTTGGGCGGAGGTGGGGTTGAGCATGAGTGGGTTTAGGGTGACGTTGAAGAGAAGGTCTCCTGTGCTATTTGTTAAGATGGCGCTGTCCGGGTAACTCAGTTTTACCGAGCCGAACGTTGGGAAGTCGTTGCCAAGTGGCAGGTCGTACTTGCCGGGTGATACGCCGACTGTTGAGGTGTTGGTGCCGCTTGAATATGCTGGGTTGGCGGCGACCTCTACCAGAATCAGGGTCAGTAGGAGGGTTGCTGCGACGATTTGTTTGATGCTTGGTCGCCCAGCAGTGTAGCCGGACATTAGAACAGCCAGGGTGTAGCTTAGGTTTCTTCTAACTTCTTCTCTTCAGCTTGATCCGTTTGATCTGCTTCAAGCGCTTCCTCTTCCTCAGCCTTGGGGCCTCTGAATCGAACATAGGCCAGGGCAAATAGTACGATTGCGAGAACGATGAGAAAGCCGGTTATGAACGATGAGAGTAGGAAGGAGTTCTCTGAGCTCGCTCCCCTGCGGCGGCTCTGAAGGATCCGCCACCCGTGAATGTTCCTCCGCCAGTAAATGTTCCACCAGTGAAGGTACGAGTGAAGGTTGGTGGAGGGGCTAGTGTATAGATTAGAAAGGCGTATGCAGTGTTGAGCAAGCCGGAGACGAGAGAAGCGATTAGCAGTCTCTTCTTTGTAATTTTTCTAGTTTGAGAGACGAGTATAGAGCCTAACGTGATTCCGGCGATTATCATTGGGATTATGATTGGGGTTGTGGGCATCGCAATCTGACCATGCTACGCGGAGATTCAAACGAATTTATATAAGGCTAACTACAGGCGGTAGTCGGGAACTGGTCACCGTTGAAATTACAGGTTCTTCACCCAAATAACAAGGACATTCGCTTTGCCTTGGGTGATCTGGAGGCGGCGATGCTCCAAGAGCTATGGAAGTCGCCAACGGCTCTCTCTGTTAGAGAGTTTCATGAGAAGATCTCACGTAGCAGACCGCTCGCAGTCACCACCGTTGCTACGATCTTGGACCGATTGTACCGGAAAGGTGTTCTTTCACGAAAACTTGTGAAGGAGGGTGGCCCGCATTACCTGTACTCCTCACGCCTCACAAAGGACGTGTTCAAACATGTTGTCGTGAACAACGTGATGGGAGCCCTGCTTCGCGGCTTCAACGACGTAACGGTCGCATACCTGGCTGAGAAGATGGCGGACAAACCAGAGGATCGCAGAATTATATCCAAGTACCTGAACAGGTTGAAGAGTGACGGCGGCAAATGATACCAGCTCCTGGGCTGCTGATGTTTGTCGCGTGGGTTCTGGTAGGACCACTCAGCCTCCACCATGAGTTATGGCTGCCAACGTTAGTTCTCTCGACTCTTTCATTCGCCGCTTTGGGCTTAACCATCATCGTGAGACGATCGTATAGATTTCAGTCCACAGCCCTTCTAGCAGCACTGGGGATAATGTTCTTTGAGAGCTTGCAGACAGTTGCAAGTTGGTTGCACATCGAGCTGTTTGATCCCTCCTTCGTAAGAGGAGATGAGGTTCGACACTTTCTATCATTCTTCTTTACGCTAAATGCTGGCTTGGCTGCAGTAGGAACGGCCGCCGCCGTGGGCGTTGCTCTATCCTTAGAACTAAGGAAGTCCCATCTTCCGCTGGCAAAGCTATTTCCGGAAATGCAATTTGAAACCGCACCACCCGAAGTTACGAAATCTGTCGAAAGGCTTTCCGAAACTATGGGCGTCGCTCCACCGAAAGTAACCCTAATCGATTCGGGAAACCCAGCCGCGTTCATCACACGTTCGAAACGGGAATACGTGTTGGCAGTTTCAGTAGGACTTCTAGAATCGTTGAGTGCCAATGAGCTGGATGCTTGTCTTGCACACGAATTGTCGCATGTTAAGAATAATGATTTTTCGGTGAGGACATTTGCGACTGCGGCGAGAGTTGCGTTATTTGCACATCCGTTAGGCCATTTGATTGAACCAGCCGTTTACAGGGCTCGAGAATTCCTCGCGGACAAGACGGCTGCAGATCTTGCTGAGCGCGGCGCACTGATATCTGCTCTTTCAAAGCTTAGGGAATCCCAGAATTATGTCGCGGTGCACAGGTCAATCGGAACTGCTTGCTTGTTCAATTCCGTTGGCACAAATCCCTTGTTCAGGTTATTCGATAAGCATCCAACACTCGAGAAAAGAATAAGTGCTCTTCAGGAGCAGTAGGCCTTGACCTGGTCTACAGGGCGTCGAATCCTGATCATCATGGTATTGTTGCTGCCCTTGTTTACGCAGCTGCCTGACTCCAACGCCCAGAGCGCTGCGCATCTATCGGTTTCCGTGACGGGACAAACATTGGTTGCGGGTTTGAACAATACAATGACCGTCACCGTATCTAACAACTATAGTGGATACATAGCAATCTACGACGTCGACATTTCAGTCTCTTTACCAGCACCCCTGGTCATACAAGGCGACAATCACTGGCATTATGACTCAATCCAATACGGACAGAGCGTAACAGTCACCTTCCCCATCTACGCTCCATCGTCCGCGGCTGGCAGCTCGTATCAAGGCACCGTTACGGGAACGTACAAGCAGTTAGGCGATGTTTCCTACACTCAGGAAAGCCATGTGTTGGGCGTATCGGTTACTGGATACATCAGTTTGGTAGTTTATGGAATTCAATTTACTCCCTCTACAATTTCGTCAGGTGGCAATACGACGATCTCGGGGAATGTGCTGAATAACGGAAACCTCGCATCCTACAACGCCAACGTCACCGTTGAATCTGACTCAATCATACCAGGCCCGCAGAACAGCGTCTTCCTAGGAGAGATTGATCCAAACATTCCAAGGCCCTTCAGCGTTCTAATTGTCTTCCAGCCGAATCTCGCGCCGGGAAACTACACGGTCACCGTCAGGGTAGCCGTCACCGACAATAACCGCCCTGGAATTCCAATAGTGAGCGGAGCCTCTGGACAGGTTCAAGTGATAAAGCCGTCCCAAACCGGAGGGGGCCGAGGTCAGGGCCTCAGCGTAATCGGCCTAATTCTGACCTTTCTCCGCAACCTATTCAACACCTTCTTCGGCTCAAGCTTCCCGTAACCATGAGATGAGCCTGGCCTCCGGCCAGTGCTTCAAGTCGAAGGTGCGTTTGAACCGAATGTCTCGGTAAACGATGGTTATTCGTACTTCAGCGCAACAACCGGGTTCATTCTCGAAGCTCTCCATGCAGGATACAACCCTGCAACAGTCGCTAGGAGGACTGGGAATGTGAGTGCGAAGATTATGAGCCCTGTTGAGAAGACGGGTTGAATACTCGGTGCTGCTGCTCCGCCTCCACCCCCCCTCCCCCAAATCTTACTCCGCCGCCTCCTAATCCTCCTAGAAACCCGCCCATTAGGAACGAAAGTGCGTAACCAAGCATTAGGCCACAGACCCCTCCTACTACTCCAGTTAGCGCGGCTTCGGACAAGAACATGCCCATGATTTGCTTCGGTCGATACCCTATAGCTTTCAGGATACCGATTTCTCTCGTGCGTTCCATAACCGAGACATACATTGTGTTGACTATCCCAACCGTTGCGACGAACAACGACACTGCTCCAATGCTGCCTAGAAATACCGTGAGTTGCCCTGTGATTCCTTGGATGCTGGATAGAATCTGTCCGGGGCTAATTACGCGAACATTGCTGCCGTAATATGTTGTTATTGTATTCTGAACGTTCGCGACGTCACCAGTGTTGTCAACGACAATGTAGATTCCGTTGAAGTATGGCGTCTTTGAGAGAATCGTAGCCGCTTGAAGTGAAATGTAAACCGTATCATCGATGTTCGAGAAAAGTGCTGTCCCGTATTGGGTGAGGATTGCGCTTGCAAGCACCGAGTATGCAATGGCTGATTTGGCTCCTTTAATTCCCGTAAGAGACATTGAAACCAACTGATGGAGGCCGATCGGCGTTCCTGAAGTAGGGTTCGCAATGGACCATCCGATTGCGGCGGAAGTGGTATCCCCTGAAAGAGGAATGCTGCCCTCAGCAACCGTTAGCCCGTTATACAAAACTGGCAGGGCTGAAAGATCGATTCCGACTACAGAGGCTTGAAGCGTTGCACCCCCATTCATGATGGAGGCTCCGAAGGAATAGTAAGGATAGGCCTCCGCCACACCGGGAACGCTCTTCAAGTAGGTGATGTCAGATTGGCTTAGTTGATATGTATTAGATGAGCCAGCCTCAAAGAAACCGCCCGCATTACGAATTGTGAGGATGTTCGCCCCTGTCTTCTGCGATGTTGGCAGTAATTCCCGCGCTAAGCCCACTTGAACTCGCAATCAAGGCTAAGATTATGGCGGAGCCTACCGTTATCCCGAGAATGGTTAGGACGCTGCGTATCTTTCGGTCGAGCAGCGCTTTGGCCGCCAACTTGAACATATCAGTGACTAACATTTTTCTCAACCCAACGAGTAGGAATCCAGTCTTTGAAGGTATTGCTCTTTTTCGACTAGTCCGTCTCGAATAGAGATCACGTGTTGAGTTCTCTCCGCGATATCTGGATTATGGGTGACAACAAGTATGGTGGTGCCGAATTGCTTGTTTACACTGACAAACTGATCAACCACCTCACTAGTGGTCTTTGAATCCAGGTTTCCAGTCGGCTCGTCGGCTATGACGAGGGCCGGTAATGTGACTAAGGCCCTGGCTATTGCGACGCGTTGCTGTTCTCCACCGCTAAGCTCAGCGGGTCGCTTGCTCGCCTTTGATCCAAGGCCCACTGCACTGAGCATCTTCAAAGATTTGCTCCTTCGAATCTTCTCAGGCATACCGCGAGAGATGAGAGGCATCTCGACATTCTCTACTGACGTGAGGCGTTGAATCAGGTTGAATGATTGGTATACGAATCCAAGCTTGCGGTTTCTGAGTATGGCTAGCTTATCTTCGCTTAGCTTTCGAATGTCGATTCCGTCAATGATTATCCGACCAGCCGTTGGCCGGTCGAGTGCCCCAATCAGGTTGAGAAGTGTCGATTTACCGCTGCCTGAAGGCCCCATTATGGCAACGAACTCGCCTTTGTCAATCTTCAAGTTGATTCCTTTCAGGGCTGGGTAGTCTGTATGGCCTACTCGGTAGACTTTCGTAACGTCAATTGTTTGAACTGCTAGGTTGGTCTTTGGGCTGGTCGGCGCTGTGGGGGGAGGCATCTTATTCATAACTACACGCCATAGTTGGTAAATTTACGTGTTATGCTCTCACACGTTGTCTTCAGAGAGTTGATGGCTTGGTGGGGCCGGCCGGATTTGAACCGGCGGCTTCGCGGTTGCCTCGGAGCAACTCACGCGGGCCCAAGCCGCGTATCATAACCATGCTAGACTACGGCCCCTAACCTGCTGATAGGCCTGGGGGTTTATGTGCTTGTTGAAGCGATGCTATCAGCGAAATTGAGCAAGTCGCGTGGGCTATGCCATGGACTTCCCTTGACCTGAAACTCAATCCATGTTTCCACAAAGCTTTTTCAGTATCTTGGCAGAAACAGTTGCTCGTGTTTCGGTTGTCGGAAGATCAAGTTGAGGAAGTCGAATTGGTCATGGTTGGCCCGCCGCTTGAAGTCCTGGGGGATCTCTATGTCTGCGCTAGTTGCGGAGCCCCGCTCACCGAGATTCCGGCATATAATCGGTTCTATTGTGAGAACTGCGGCTTACACTACTAGGGTCTAGCCGCTCAGAAAGGTTTGTTTAACCATCGGAGATTCCAACCCTGGCGCAGCTAACAGTTGCGAGATAACAGAGAGCGGCAACCACGCAGCCATTGCCATATGGCGACCGCTTGCATTCTCGTTATTGCGATCACTATAGTGTGCACCGCCGTGGCTCAACACTCAGTCGCAGCAGTTGCTACCTCACCACGGTACATCGACGAGTATGACGTGCCGACTCCAAATTCTGCTCCGCTCGCTTTGACTGTGGATCGGAATGGAATTGTTTGGTTTACTGAGTCGAATGCAACTAAACTCGGTCGGTTCGATCCGAGGACAAACTCCTTCACGGAGTATGCGGTTCCTGGGGTGGGAGATATGTGGGGAATAACTGTTGATCAGAGCGGAGCCATTTGGTTAACCCAATACTCCCTCAAAGGTTCAGTAAACCCAGGAGGAGCAATCGAACCTGGAGGAAACGGAAGACTGGTTCGGTTCAACCCGAGTGATGGAAACTTCACGGTCATCACAATTCCGACTCCCGGATCTTTCCCGTTCAGAATAATCTCAGATGCACAAGGCCAACTGTGGTTTACGGAACTGTTAGGAAATAAGATAGGTTCGTACGATCCATTCTCTGGCAAACTTGAGGAGTATCTTGTTCCAACTCAGTTTGCCGGCCCGGCGGATCTAACATTCGACAGTCACGGTACATTATGGTTCACCGAAGCCTACAACGAATCAGTTGCAAGGTTCGACCTGCAAACGAAAACGTTCATCGAGTACCATTTTTCCTCAATAGACCCCACACAGTACGTTGGCTCCCCGGTCGGGATCGCCGTCACACCAGGACGGAGTCGTGTGGATAGCTGATCACGGCGGAAACTGGATTGTAGAATTCAACTCCACGTCCCAGCAAATAATCCGCTATCCAACCCACGAACCCCCACCACAAGTCTATCCAATTTCGATACCAAACGATTTGCTGCTAGACGGAGAGGGAAGAGTATGGTTCTGCGGAGCATGGCGGCAACAGCATAGGCTTTCTAGAACCCAGCACGCAGAAGATGGTTGAGTTCGCCATTCCAACTGGACCGATCAGCACCGCTCTATGGATCGCCTTGGCCCCCGATGGGAACGTATGGTTTACTGAATGGAGTGGAAACAAGATTGGAGTCGTCCAAGCGAACCAAACAGTTCCCTTCGCTGTAAGCGCCTCTGAAAGTCAGTTAGATCTGCAGCCCGGCGGGCAAACCAGTTTAATGTTGTCAGCGAGCGGTGTGCAGAGCTCCAGGAAACGGGACTTATGTTTACTCCTGGCCGTCATACACTCCTCAAGACGTTAACGTAACCTACTCTCCGCAAAGTGCATCACTCATGAACCTCGCCAACAACCCAAGTCAGGCTACTATCACGGTCTCCCCACGCACGACACCTGGACAGTACGTTCTCGGGTTGGGACTCGACGCCGGTACTGTGAGAGTTTGGGCTATGGTCAAGACTGAAGTGAGCGGTAAGGCAGCAGTGACGTTCCTGCTGCCTAATACAGACTGGTTCATTATTGGCGCGGCGGTCGTAGTTGTGGTTCTGATTCTTGTAAGGCAAAAGCGACTTCAAAAATCGAGTCCGAAGACGGCTGTTCGGCCCTGACGATGTTAATTTAAACCTAGACCACAGTCCTTAGCCTGGATGATTTCCTTGGCGGCGTCCCAAAAACTCTCTCAATTCACTGAATCGGTCATTCGTGAGATGACGCGGCTTAGCGAACAGTACGGTGCGATCAACCTCTCGCAGGGAATGCCCGACTTTATTCCATCCCCGAAACTGGTTGAAGCCGCTGTAGAAGCGATTAGGCGTGGTTCAAACCAATATTCGATCACTTGGGGTCACAAAGGGCTAAGGGAGGCGATCTCTGCGAAAGCGAAGGAGTATAATGGGATTGATTCAGACCCGGAGAAGAATGTAACCGTAACGTGTGGTTCGACTGAAGCTGTCGCTTCAGCTATTTTTGCGTTAACAAATCCTGGTGATCGCATCGTTGTAACCGATCCATTCTACGAGAACTACGTCCCAGACGCAATACTCGCGGACTGTGAACTGCTATACGTGCCTTTCAAGGGTAGAGCTCTAGAACTCGATGAAGAGAGCCTCAAGAATGTTATGACGAAACATCCGAAACTCTTCATCCTGAACACACCCAATAATCCAACCGGCCGCGTCCTAGAGCCAGAGCAACTAAAGTTAATCGCCGATCTCTGTGAAGATGAAGAAACCATCGCGGTCACCGACGAGATATACGAACACATACTCTACGACGGCAAACAACACCTAAGCCTTGCTTCACTGGGAAATATGCACGACAAGACCGTGACAGTGAACGGCGCCTCGAAGACTTACAGCGTCACCGGATGGCGAGTGGGTTGGGCAATAGCCGAAACAAACCTCACGAACGCCATACGAAAAGTGCACGACTACTTCACCATTTGCGCTCCCAATCCTCTGCAGGAAGCCCTTGTCACAGCCATGAACTTCCCTTCAGATTACTACGAGAGACTAGCAGCAGCCTACGACCGCAAGCGAAGGACCATCATGGAAATCCTTGAAGAAGCAAAGCTTGCATATCATCGACCAGAAGGCGCCTATTACATCCTGGTAGATGCCCCTGAGAGGTTCAAAGACGGAATGCAATTTGCCGACTTTCTCCTGAAGAAAGTTGGAATAGGTGTCTTGCCTGCTCAAGCCCTCTACCACGACAAAACGTTGGGAGAGAGAAAAATTCGCATTGCCTTTTGCAAGAAGGACACCACACTCCAAGACGTTAGACGACGATTCAGAAAGATGAGCGAGACCTGCGAAAGAAACCGTGCACGCGAAGAAAAGATGATTCCTTCCGACGGCGATTAACCAGTTGTCATCCCGGAGCGTACTCAATACCATCCTTTCGGTATCGAAGACGCCAAGCGCTGGTCCAGCTCCTGCTTTCACTGCCGTTCATGTTTCTCGTGCAATTCTCTGTATCGGTGACCTAGGGCCCATCGGAAGAATCGATCTATCAAGAAAACTTGGGTTAGGCGAAGGTGCGGTTCGAACCATCATCAGGCATTTGACAAAGGCGAAACTGGTTGAAATTGCAAAGGCGGGTTGCGTGCTCACACACCGCGGCAGTGTGCTCTACAAGTCGTTGAGATCTCAATTGTCTGAGGTTCGTTCGGTAAATGCGAGGCAGTTGGCCTTGGATAAGGCAAGTGCTGCAGTTCTGATCAGAGGGTCCGGTAGACTGGTCAAGAAGGGCATCGAGCAGAGGGATGCGGCTATTCGGGTTGGTGCAACGGGTGCCTGTACTCTCATTTACAAGAACGGGGAGCTAGTGATGCCAATGAGTGAAGGGGAAAGTTGGATTCTCCAACCCCCTGATTTGCTCTTCGAGGAACTTCGAAAGGCGTTTTCCCCGAATAACGGCGACGTAATCACAATTGTCAGCGCGCACAATCAAGAACTAGCGGAACATTCTGCGATGGCGGCCGCATTAACTCTCCTAGGCTAGAATCGTAAAGTTGCCGACACCCACGATCGCCACCAGAATCCTACCCGTTTTGCGAACCTCCGACCCAGAATGATGAGTCGTGAAATGTACCGGTCATGTGTAAAATCTCCTTAGCGACGCCTTGCCTTTAGGTGGTTGCTAATCGAGAACTGTTTGAGAAACGGTAACGTCGAGTTATCGGTTGTTAAGAGATTCTTCTTGTTTTCCGTTCGGAATTAAATAGGGTGGATCCACCCCTCGAGGGGTGGAGCCAAACGGTGCCAAACGAAGATAACCCTCGCCCCATTTTACGCCTCAATCCCCCCATACGAAGCGGTTTGCAGCAGCAACCGACAAGTTGACGTTACCTGAGAAACGGTCGATAAAGAAACTATATTCACATGCGTGTGCTTAGACCGTCGGTAAAGCGGAGGAGCAGGCTTGGATAAGGCGGATCGAGACTCGTTCTTTCACGACGTAAATGAATTCTGTAAAGAACTTCGTCCAATCGAGGAGGTCTGCTATATTGAGCACAAGTTCAACGATCAGCTGATCCCACTCAGCAGAAAGTACAACCTCCTCGGAATGCCGATCCGGAAACAGTACGGAGGGCGAGAGGCTGACGCCTTGTCATACACTAGGGCGTTGGACCGAATTGGAATGGAGGGAACCGGGATTCGTACGTTCTTTTCCGGCCACACTTCGATTGGTCAAGTTCCTATCCAGATGTGGGGAAACGAGGAGCAAAGGCAAAGATACCTTCCTGCCTCGACGAGGGGCGAGAAGATTCTTGCTTTCGGGCTAACAGAGCCTGAAGCTGGTAGTAATCCACTTGAAATGAAGATGACGTATGAGGATAAGGGAAGTCACTACGTTCTGAACGGAGTGAAATATCTCATCTCGAATGCAGGCATTGCCCATGCAATCGTGACTTTTGCTTATCCTAAAGGTGGAAACAGAATCAGCGCATTCATCATTGACACTGACAAAGAAGGAATCCTAAAACAAGATTTGACGACAAAACTTGGCATGCCGACCACCAATACCGGCCTGTTCGAATTGAACGATTACCCAGTCCCAAAGGAGAACTTGCTCGGGAAGGAGGGTGATGGGTTCAAGATTGCAATGTCAACCCTCATGAGCGGCAGGCTGAGCGTTGCCGCAGGTTGCTTGGGTGTAATCGCCGACTGCCTAGCCGAAGTCGTCCGTTACTCCAAAGAGAGGGAACAGCATGGCAAACCAATCGCCAAACATCAACTTGTGCAAGAACACATCGCAATGATCCGAACCGAGCTGGACGCCGCTCGAAGCTTAGTCTACAGGTCCGCGAGAGCGAAGGGTGTTTACGATACCGATCCTTCGAACGTCTCCGCCAGAGCCTATGCGGATCGGATGATTGCCGAAGGAAAGTTGTACGCGTCCAACGCGGCATGGACACGGCCGATCGAGCGGTTCAAGTGTTCGGGGGACGAGGATACTCCTACATGTTCAGGCCGGGCAGGCACCTTCAGGATGTCAGAGTTTGCAGACTCTATGAAGGTACGGACGAGATAATGAAACTCAAAATCGCCTCAGCCGTGCTCGGAAAAGAGTACGAAGCGTACCAGTAATCACTTTGAGGGGTGAGGCTCGAGTTGAGCCTTGATGCACTCAAAGAATTGGTGGGTCATCTTGTCTGTACTGTTCTGAATTAGGCTTGGAGAAATCTCACCAAGCAACCCGCCTAACTGTACCTCAGTCTTCCAGACGAGCTCTGTAGTGTCCGTGCCGATCTCATTCAGGTCTATCGTTGCGTTAAGTCGCAGAGATACTCCAGCCCCTTTACCAACTGCTTCAAACATTGAATGGGAAGGTGGTGTTTGGTCGATTAGGGTGAAGTCAAATTTGAGTGTGCCGCGGACGAAGGCGATTCCCGCTTTGACGGTCGCCACGAAATGGTTACCATCTTTCACCTCAAGGCTCTGTAGGTCAGGGAGGCAGTGGGCTATTTGTTGGGGATCCGAGATGAACTTCCAAACGTCGTTTCGGGGGCAGTTTAGAACGTAAGTTCCTTCTAAGTGCAAATATTGCAACGCCTCACACTATTCGTTTTTCATGTAATTCTTCTACCCGGTGTGAATCATAGCCGAGTAGTGTTCGTAGGATTTCATCTGTGTGTTGTCCGAGAAGCGGGGGTGGGTCTCGAATCTCAGGCGTTGTATCAGAGAATTTCATCGGGATTCCAATCTGGTCTATTTCCCCCGCTTTGGGATGATTAATCTTGACCCGCATTTCTCTCCTCTGGACTTGTGGATCCGCAAAAATCTCCGCGATTGAGTAGACTGGACCAGCGGGTAGTTTTGCTTGGGTTAGAATGTTCAACCATTCTTCCTTAGTCTTCTGTTGGAATATTCGCTCCAGTAACGGGATTAGTTCATGTCGGTTGGATATTCTTTGGGCGTTGGAGGAGAACTTGGGATCATCAGCTAGGTTCTGGGAGCCGATGGTTTCGGAGAAAATGCGGAATAGCTTATCGTTTCCAATCGCAACCGTAATGAACTCTCCATCCTTGGTTTTGAAGCATTGGTATGGAACAATGGTCGGGTGTGCCGATCCCATTCTCGTTGGGCTTCGACCCGTCGCGAAAAAATAAGCCGCCATGTAAGTCATCAAGGAAACCGTACTGTCCAACAGAGAGACATCAACTAATTGCCCTCTTCCGGTGCGTTGCCTACCTGCCATCGCAGCGAGTATAGCTATAGCGGCATACATGCCCGCTGCAAGGTCGGAAATGGCGACGCCGATTCTCACCGGAGGCCGATCAGGTTCTCCGGTTATCCCCATTAGCCCACCCATACCTTGAATTACGATATCATACGCCGCCCAATCTTTGTACGGACCGCTTGGGCCGAAGCTGGTTATAGAGCAGTAGATGAGCTTCGGGTTCTTCTTTGAAATAGTGGGATAATCAATCTGAAGGGTTTCGGTTACGCCCGGCCGAAAGTTTTCAATTATTACGTCACACTTTGTCGCGAGATCGTAGAAAACCCTTCTGCCTTCTTCGTTGTTGAGGTCGAGTGTTAGGCTCTTCTTATTGCGGTTGATTGAAAGAAAATACGAGCTCTCTCCGGCGATAAACGGAGGACCCCACTGCCTTGTGTCATCACCGGTGCCTGGAGTTTCTATCTTGATTATTTCAGCTCCGAGATCTCCGAGGATCATGCTACAGAAGGGTCCGGTCAAAACGCGGGATACATCAAGTATTCGTGTCCCATCTAACGGTCCTGGCATTGGTCTGGCTCCGTGGGAAACAATTACAATGCGTTGATGGGTAAGAAATCGTTAGTGCTAAGCGCCTTGCTCGGTTTGCGGTGTTGCCAGAGAAGTTCTCATTCTGTTCGCTACAAGGTATGCGCCGTAACCGATCATTACAGCAATCGTTTGGCCGAGGAATGCGGAGAATGCAGCTTCGGTCGTAGATACGCCAGAGGTTATTGGCAGTAGATACGTTAACCACGCTGATGTTAGGATGATGTAGGCGATGCAACCCGCGAGCGTACTCACCTTGCGCAAACGGTAAACCGCCAACAATCCGACGAAGGAAACTACAGGTGATAACATTGCAATCGGTGACGCTTCAACCCCCAGATTTGCAATGAATTGTCCAAGGGTTAGGCCTAGGACTGCTGGGTACCCGAATATGGCTACGAATGCGGTCGGGATTTCGCCTACCTTCACTTGGTAAGCTAGTAGCGAGAATTTTGGTAGGCCGAGAGTTCCCGCCGCGTAGAGTGCGGTGAAGATGACGAAAGGGCCGAAATCCTCTAGCTTCATCCTATGAGTCGACTCCCCTGCCAAAGCAATGCGAAGAGTAGAAGCCAAATTATGTGTACGAAGTGCCAATAGGTGGAAGTGGCTTCTGCGAAGCCGTAGTTCTTAGGTGAATATTGACCCATAAACGCACGAATGTCCGTGTAGCTGTACACGATAACCCCCGCCACCACGTGCGCCCCATGAATACCTGTAAGTAAGAAGAAGGTCGCTCCGAAAAACCCGCTTGTAGGTGTGAGAATCTTATTAAAGAGTAGATGTGGCCACTCGAAACCAAATTGAAGAATCGGAAACAGGCTTGCGAGAATTGTCGTCCCGATCAACCCAAACCTGAATGCTCTTTGATTTCCACGCTTGAGTTGCCAAATAGCCCATTCAACAAGCAAGCTACTCGAAATGAGGATCAGAGTTTGTATGCGGGCAATCGAATCATCTAGAATGGGGGCGCCAGCTGGGGGCCACAAGGGAAATTGTACTCTGATGGCGAAATACATGGCAAAGGCGCCACCGAAGAGAAGTATTTCGGTTAGGATGATCAGTTGAACTGTCAAGATTTATGTCGACTGGAAACGGTCCCAGATTCGTTCCGGCTGGGATTCGACCGAGTGATTTCGATGCTGAAGACCGCCAGTTCCGGGTTTCGCTGTAAAGAAATGCTCCCAATACGGCTACGAATGAGACCATCATCAAAATAGCGGCTGGTAGGACAAGGCCTTTCACCAGAAAGAAGAAGCCTACCATGGCAACTCCTATTGCCATAGCGATGATTATTGGCCAAGCGCTGTGTTCTAAGTATTCAGGTGCATTATCCTCGGGATGGGTTGGTGAATTGTCGGTGGCAGTTCCCATTTCGCGGAGCCTTTCGCCCTGCGAAGCCGCAGCAAATATAAGGTTTCGGGGAAGCCAATCGGTGAAAGAGTTATCATATGAAATCGCATTTTTATTAGCCACTACTTAATTGTCGCAAGGTTCGATTATCAATGGTGACTCGGCGTCTCTTCCAAGCTTTGGGATTGGCGGCAGGTTTCGTTTTAGTTGACTACGCGTTTAATCTAATTGCATCAGGGCTTCCCGGTGCTCGAGCCCTCACTTCAGAGTTCTTAGCTGCGAATCTACTTGTGGGCGGGTCCGCATTGGTTTTCGTCTCACTCTACTACCTCCTAAAACCAATAACCCCTACCTCGCCTACTGTCCCACAGCCAGTATCAGCGAGGCCTGACGTAGGGGTCGAATTGATTGAGGAAGAAGCGACGCCACCGAAACCAGGCTTCTACAAGACCATCGAATACATCGGATACTTCTTCGCCTTCCTTGGTTTGATCTCTGCCGCAGACTTGGTGATGCAGGTCTTCCTACGTTCAACTTACAATGAGGGGCGTTGGTGGGTTGAGGTATTGCTGGTAACATTTGGAGTTCTATCGTACACAATCTTCGGTTCAATTGGAAGATTGGGTGCACAAGAGGAAGCCAGCCTGAAGAAAATGCCTGCAACGCCGAAAATGTAGCCTCGAAGATCATCGTTTCAACAACGGAAGAAACCCACATAACCGTGCTTCCACGGCTGCGCCCACTGTGACAATCGAGCCTATGGTGCTCAATCTTGCAGAGTTCAACCCCACTGCGCGGGTGACTATGAGCGGCATTTGACTGGGGATTCGTTCGACATGTTCCGGGTGGATCCTGAAGTCATCACAGTTTGGCGGGAGGATCGAAAGGGAATTCGTTCCAACTACTTAGCTGGCCCATACGAGTTAACCCGCAGGATGCTGGAAGAATATGCTAACGGGGGACAGGAACTTAGTATAGGCCACTTGATCGCTTCATCGATACAGTTCGAGCCCTTCTGGCGTTACAGGGGAAGGTCACTCCGCAGCATCCGCCGGCGTAAGCTAACGTGTGAGCACCGCACGGAGTATAACTGCTATCACTACAACAGTCGCGATCGTGAAAGAGACTATTACGACCTGTTCTTTCGTCAACTGGTTACCGACCTATTTGTGTCAAGCGAGACAAAACTAGCCGTCAGCGCGCTTGCGAAAACTAGAGTTGCGAGAGCTAGATGGGCAGTTACCGCTAAAGGTAATGTGCGTGTATCCACCGTAATCATTCCTAGAACTATCTGTCCTAATAGTAAGATGAACGTTAGCGTTGAGACTTATGGTGACTTTGTTTCCCCAGTGATATTTCTTCCATGCGAACACAGTAGTCGCAATGACTAGGGCAGTGACCACGAGCGTCCACAATCTATGCGTATACTCGATAATCACTGGCGTCGTGAATGTTGGGATGATTTGCCCATTGCATAACGGCCAATCTGGGCAAGCTAAACCATAATCGAATGAGGCTACGAGACCTCCGATGACGATCAAGATGTAAACTGAAACTGCGGTGGCCAAGGACAGTAGGGAGAAGGGCTTGCAGTTTCATGGCCACGGGTTTCCTGTAACCTTTGGCCCTCGGAGCCAGCTGAAAACTAGATTCAGGACCAAGATTATCACGCCAATCCCAATCAGAAATCCGGATAGGCTGGCGAGAAGGTTTGGCGTTGCGTATTGAAGTGGGTAAGTGTACCACCGCCTGGGCATCCCTTCCAATCCTAGAAGTAGCATCATTGAGAATAGCATGTAGATGCCGACTTCAGTAATCCACGAATTGAATGTTCCCCCACTTCTCATTATACATCCGCCCCGTCATGTACGGGAAGTAAAAGTACAATGCGGCAAAGATAGCCTGTGTTGAAGCGCCCAGAAGCATCAGGTGCAGGTGGCCGACCACCCAGTATGTGTCATGAAAGAGGTAGTCGACGGGGATTGCTGCTTGAAAAACGCCCGTAGCGCCAGCGAAGAAGAAGGTGGAGATGAATGCTATCGCGTACTTCATCGGAACTTTGAGGCTTATCCTTCCTCCAATCATAGTTCCTATCCAATTGAACACTTTGATTCCGGATGGAACGGCAATGGCTAGGGTCATAGCCATGAACGGTAGCCTCGCTATGTCAGAGAGTCCTGATGTGAACATGTGGTGGGCCCACACTCCAAATCCGAAGACGCCGATCATTATGCCTGAGCCCGCAATCATTCCATAGCCGAAAATCTGTTTATGCGACATTACCGGAATGATTTCGGATATCAGCCCGAACGCAGGAATTATCATAATATAGACCTCCGGATGCCCAAAAACCAGAACATATGTTGCCATAGCAGTGGGTCGCCTCCTAGCTTCGGCAGAAAGAAACCGGTTCCGAGGTTACGATCCATAAAGAGCATCACAAGAGCCGCGGTGAGAACTGGAGTGGCACCAATGATTAGGAAAGCTGTGACGAGCATCATCCAAACGAAAAGTGACATGTTCCGAAACAATACGCCTGGGGCCCGTAGCTTGTAGATCGTGACAACGAAATTCACGGATCCAAGTATAGACGAGATTCCAAGGACCATAAGCCCTAGCAGCCAGAGGTCTATTCCGTAGCCGGGGGAAATTACTGAAAGTGGGGCATAACCAGTCCATCCAGCATCAGGTAGGCCTGACCAAATCAATGCGCCCCCAACGGGAAGCAGCCAGTAGCTTAGCGCGTTGAGCCTGGGGAAGTACATGTCCCGGGCTCCAATCAGCTTCGGAACCAGGTAGTTTCCAAAACCAATGAGGCAGGGTATTACCCACAGGAATATCATGGTAGTGCCGTGCGTTGTGAAGAGACTGTCGTAAACCTCCGGCGTTACCACGGCGTTTCCCGGTTCAGCGAGTTGGGTTCTAATCAGAAGGGCTGCGACACCGCCGAGTAGGAAGAAGAAGAACGAAGTGGCAATGTACAGGATTCCTATGTCGGTGTGATGGGTTGTGGTAAGGATGCCTTTGAGGCTTGAATAAAACGCCGGTCTCTCTCTTTCTTCTACAACTAGCGCCTGCATTAGGACCATCTTTCCTATGCGACTACTACAAGTTCACCTATCATCGTGTAATGCCCCGTGCCGCAAAACTGTGTGCATTCGATCGTATACTGGCCTGGAGTGTCTGCCCTGAACCAATAGTGGTTGTCGTGTCCTGGGATTGCATCAATATGAATCCCTAGCTGGGGAATGAAGAAGCTGTGTGCGACGTCCGTGGATACGAGTTCCAAATCCACATTCTCGCCAACCGTCACATAAAGCGCATTTTGGGTGCTCGTACCGTTCGGAAACTGCCGACTCGTTCCATTCGGAAATGTGATAGAACTATTGGGTCCGTACTCAAACGTCCAATAGAATTGCCTGGCTACGACTTTTACATGGAGCGACCCAGGTGGGGGTGTGTCGATGGCGATCAGATTGACCCCGGCTACCACCCCTATGTAGCCTAAAACGAGAGAGGTAACTAATACTGCGATAAGTTCGAGCGCGTGACCTTTATCCACCATTACTTCACGCCAGCGCTTTGGGGTTTTTCTCTATACCTAATGATAGCGTAAAACATGATTCCAAAAACAACTATTCCCGTGGCAATGCCGATTAAGAGGATTTGGTTGAACAATGCCCATTCGGCAGAAACCTCTGGCGACTGGGCGAATACGAGCGGCACTTTGAGGAGAGAGGTAAGAGTGACTATGGCCAGTGCCATTAGTATGAGGTTGGAGGCTTGTAATCGCACGAACAATCAACCGTCAGTTTTCATCGCTGCAAATCTAGAACTCTGATATTTAGGTTTGGAGTTTCAGCTGAGGAAGCAAAGCCTCATTTCATCGCGACCACATATGATCTTGAAGCGTTGAAAATTAGCCGTCATGGTTGAACGGAGTCCGTTTGAATAATGCCTAACGAGCGACCAGCTTCGGATGAACTACACCGTATAGTTCCCATTGGGCTGACGTTGGGGGAAGCGAGAGCGTGGTACTGGAATCATGTACTGATGCCTCAGATTCGGTTGGCTTTGATTGCGGTCGCGGCCGGTCTGATAATGATCGGCTCAATGCTCAGTCCATTAGGGGAGCTACTCGAACGGACATTGTTTACTCACATGATCGTGGAGCATTTCTTTTTCTTAGCTGCCGGGGTGCTGCTTGCTTATGGAATTCACTCTTCGATACTGATCGAGTCGCGTCTCTCTACAAAAGCTTCGCGGATCCATGTCCATCATGGGGAAAGTCAATTTGGCGGTGAACAAATATGGACTCCTAACGTTTCTGGCTGCTGTCGTTTTGATTGCTTTCTGGTATATGCCCGCTGAATTCGACGCGGCTACAATTACTGCTAACATTCATGTTGAGATGCATATTTCACTGCTCCTTGCGGGCGGGCTGATTTTCGTCGGTTCCAGGTTTTTGAGCAAACGAATGAAATTGATCGCGCCGATCGTCGCCGGGAAAGCAATGGGGCTTTACGGAACATACTTGGTCCTAACCACTCTCACAATCTACAGAGTTTATCCTGCCTATGAACAGGCGGAGGCTGGTGTCGTCATGCTCTTCCTAATGCTGGGATTGGATTTCACAATCGTCCCAATATGGCTTTACGGATATTTCGGGAGGAATCCCCCTGCGCGAAGGGTTGTTGAACTTTCGCAAAGTTAGGGAAGTAATGTGACTTCGTTTTTGCTACAGCGGACAGTATGCTTAAAGCCGCTGGGCCCGACGTTCTAGAACCTGCTCCAAAAACTGGTGAGTCAAGTTGGCGTATGAATTTGTTGAAGCTTTTTCATCGGTCGTTCCAAGAGTTAGAATAAGTCAGATCCTAGCAGTATTGGGTATCCTCCTTGACGTAGTGTGGCGTGTCGTTAGTCACAATTTCACACACCCATCATTCGTCGACATACCCGCAGCCCTTCTAGTCGGGTATTATGTTGGGAAGAGACCCAAGATTCAGAAAACAGGCCCAGAAAAGAAGTCCAAATGGATTCGGATCTCATAATCGCTACGAAAAGACCTTGCGTGACCACTCGCGTAGATCATTCATCGTATCTTCGGTTACCTCGTGCCCCATAGAATATTCTCGATAGGTGACCGTCGCGCCGGCACGCTTGAGAAGTTCGGCGGACTCTCGCCCTAATCGAGCGGGGATGATCGGGTCGTCGGTGCCGTGAGATATGAAGACTGGAAAACCGTTCAGGTTGGTCAGCTTCAAGGGCAAACCCGACCGATGCGGAATATAGCCACTTAACGCGGCAACGCCTAGGAACGATGTCGGATCTAAGAGTGCGGTTGCATAAGACATCACGGTTCCTTGACTGAACCCCAACAGGAGTAATCGTTTCGTATCGACAGGGTACCCTTGTTTGACCTCTTCTACGAATTTTTGAAGCATGTCAATGCTTTTGCGGAAGGAGTTAGGCTCGGGGATACTCTCCTGGCCGAGATCATACCAGACGAATCCACCGTAGGGAAACGGGAACGGAGCACGAGGTGACACTAACAGTAATTCGGAAGCGAAAGGGAAAGGACGAGCGGCGCGAGGTCGTTCTCATTCGCTCCTCGTCCGTGGATCGCGATGATGGTTGGATATTTCTCACTTGCGATTGAGGGGTAGAATACTAGGTGTTCAAGTGATGCCGGTATTGATTTTCCTCGCCCAATCCCGTTTGTCAAACTTTACACCGACTAATGCCGCTTAAGCCACTGCTGATTCCGGTCACAAAACCAATTGACTTGACAATTAGTAAACTTTGTATGAAGATCAACCGGACGGGTAGCTTCGTGTCGGATGATGAAACTCTACCCTTTTGAAATGGAACGGTGGCAGTCAACTTGGGAGAATAAGGTCGAGTATAATCTGTCCGAAAGCGGCGTCCATCCGCTTCAATTGAATGAAATATTGACGAATGATACAGCTGAACTGTTGAGTCAAAGCCTCGGTTACGGCCAAACTAACGGAACCGAGGAGCTCAGAAGGTTAATCTCAAATCTGTATCCAGGCGCCGACGTCAACGATGTTTTGGTTACGAACGGAAGTTCCGAAGCGAACTTTGTTGCGCTATGGTCCTTTCTTGAAAGGGATGCTGAGGTTGCAATCATGTTGCCCAACTATATGCAGGCATGGGGAGTTGCGAAGACCTTCCAAGCCAAAGCCGTTCCTGTTTGGCTAAAGGAGAAGCAGGGTAGGTGGGTCTTTGACTTAGCTAAGTTGCGGAAAAGTGTGAATAGGCGAACCAAACTAATCGCAATATGCAACCCAAATAACCCGACTGGTTCGGTGCTAGATGAAAGTGAAATCGATCAGATTTGCGATATAGCTAAGAAAGTTGGAGCTTGGGTTCTGTCCGATGAAGTATACCGCGGCGCAGAACTCGCCGAAAGCGAAACCGCGACCTTCTGGGGCAAATATGAGAAGAGCATTGTAACCAGCGGCTTGTCCAAAGCCTACGGCTTACCGGGGCTCAGAATAGGGTGGGCCGTGGCGAAAGACAGGGCGAACAAGCTCTGGTCCTACCATGACTATACCACAATTTGCCCGGGCGCAATCAGCGATTACCTCGCAAGGCAAGTACTCCAACCAGAAACGCGGAAGAAAATTCTGGCAAGGACAAGGAAGATCATTCAGTCAAACCTTCCCATCGTCGCACGCTGGGTTGAAAGACACCGAACCTACCTCTCTTTTATCCCACCTAAAGCAGGCGCAATAGCCTACCTCCACTATTCCCTGAAAATCAATTCAACAGAACTCGCCAAACGCCTACTCAAAGAGAAGAAAACGCTGATTGTTCCAGGCGACCAGTTCCAGATGGGCCGATACCTACGGGTAGGGTTCGGGGGGACACAAGACCGATTGGAGGCAGGGTTAGCACGCGTTGGAGAGCTTCTTGAGACCCTCAAGTGACTGGCAATTAAGCCGCAGGCGTCGCGGCTAACTCTTAACGAGGCAAACCGACCGAAACCTTTTCAATTGCACCCACATTACCTGATTTCTAAGCGCGAAGTATCAAGCATGAGTCAACAGACAACCCATGTAAAGTTAAGATGCATGGAATGCAAAGCAAAATTCGACAGCAAATATGATGCCTTTGATACTTCGGCCATTACCAATGTCGGCCAGATCCTCCAGAACTTCATCTTCTGCCAGAAGATGGGAAGACGAGGGTGCGGGAAAAGAGTTTCAGTCATAGTAACCGACATTCGCCAGATCGACGAAGATTCGAGTTCAAACCGGGCAACCTTCTAAGGTAAGATGATACTTAATGCCCGAAGACTCCCTTTGGGCAAACAAATTCTAATCCTAGGTGCCGGATTCGGCGGCCTCACCGCAGCGCACACCCTTCGAAGCGGACTTAGGTCTGACAACAAGATAACGATCGTCGACAAGCAACTACTCTTCTTCATGGGACTCACCAAGCTCTGGGTGCTGAACGGCACAAGACAAGTCGGAGATGGAGCTGGTAATAGGACACTGCTTGCCAAGAAAGGAATAGACTTCCTAGAAGGAGAGGTTCGGTCGATAAACTTAGGAGGAAAGGAAGTCGTCGTAGGCAAGCGAAAACTCAACTATGACTACCTAATAATCGCTCTAGGCGCCGACTATTCCCCTGACTCCACCGCTGGATTCTCACGGTACGCTACGAACATGTATACCGAGAGTGGCTGTGCAGAAATTAGAGATCAGCTACACTCAGTAACCTCTGGAACGATCACGATCCTAGTATGCGGAATGCCCTTCAAGTGTCCACCTGCCCCCTACGAGGCATCTATGATTATCGACGACATTCTCAGAAAGAAAGGAGTGCGAGAGGACGTGAGACTCCAAATCGTCACCCCCGAGACTCATCCCCTAACCATTCTCGGCGCGGAAGCGGGAAGGATGGTGACGAATCTCCTTGAAGAAAGAAAAATTGAATATCACCCCTCCGAGAAAGTGAAAGAAGTCCGATCAAAAGCAGTCCTAACCGAAAGTGGAAAAGAAATCACTCACGACCTCCTCTTCGCTATCCCGACACATGTTTCGCCATCGGTCGTCAGAGAAGCGGGCTTAACTGATCAGTCAGGATGGATGCCAGTTGACGCGAGGACGTTGGCCACATCATTTCCTCAGGTATACGCGATTGGCGATTGTGCTGGCCCCAGAACCCCAAAGGGACAGTTGCTTCCACTGCGCTGGAATTCTCGCTGAGGAACAAGGAAAGGTGGTTGCTGCGAATTTAATTCATGAAATTGAGGGCTCAAAGACAAAAGAGGAATTTCAGGGAGAGGGGGTATGCTTCATGGAGGTCGGCGGCGGTAAGGCAGCACCTGTACGCGCCAGCTTCTACGCAGAACCGAATCCAACATGGGAATCCAAACCACCCAGCATGGAAGGATTGCTCGAAAAACAACGCTTCCTTGAAGTACGAATGAACACTTGGTTCGGATAGGGCAAGGACTCAAGCGCCAAAATCAATCAACTCCTAAACGATAAACGAGAATCGTGACGATGCCTTCGAAGGGGCCGTCTCTGGTATTTGCTGCTCTATGCATCATCTGGGGCTCCACTTGGCTTGGAATTAAAATCGGTCTCGAATTTCTTCCTCCGTTCACGTTCGCGGGTTTACGATTCGCCGCCGCAACGATCGTGTTGTTAATCCTAGCGAAGGTTCTTCACGCCAAAATTCCCAGCGGACGTTCTTCCTGGTACTTGATGATATTTCTAGGCATTTTTCAGTTGACCATACCATATGGCCTCGTGTTTTGGGGCGAACAATACATTTCCTCCGGCCTAGCAGCGGTTCTATTCGCTACGCTCACATTTTTCGTCGTCATATTTGCCCACTTTCTTGCTAACGAGAAATTGACTCGAGTAAAGGCCGTGGGGATTGTGGCGTCTTTCGCTGGTTTGATAGCCATCTTTTGGCGAGACTTAGCAATCCAAAGTTTTGCCATCGGCACCTCTTTCCTGGGAACCATCGCGGTGGTAGGAAGCACCGCATCAGCCGCATTGGCAAATGTAGTGGCTAAGCGGTATGCGAACAAAATTGATCCATCTGTAAGCGTTCTAGTTCAATCTGCGATATGTTCCCTAACGTTATCCACTCTTGGCTTTCTAACGGAATCAAGCGTCCCAATGCATTTCACGCCTCTTGCAATTGGGATGATTCTATACCTCGGCATCATCGGCTCTGCCCTAGCATTCGTGGGTCTTTACTGGCTTTTCACACAAACCACAGCCACCAACGCCTCGCTCCTCGCGTTCATCACGCCAATTTTGGCGTTATTGCTTGGGTGGTTGGTTCTAGGAGAGGTTCCTGACTCAAGCATTGGAATAGGTACGGTACTGATTTTGGCAGGGGTATACCTGACTCTGAAACCTAGCGGCCGATTCCTTTAACAATGCCTAGGACAGAACGTTAGCCGGTTGGCTAGTTCGGCTAGCTGGTGTCGACATTCCGCTTCTATGAAGAAATTCACAAATTCTGCGTTGAAATTTTTTCTAGCCCTTCTTTGCTCCTAGGTAGAAGCCTAGCCCGAAACTGCCGCCCATTGGGAACGCTTGGCCGATAAATGCTAAAGAACCGACTAGTGCTGTCAGCGAACTGGCGAATGTGTTACCCGCAGCATTCGTAAATGCTCCATAGTTGAGGGTGATGACTCCAATCGACGCCAGCCATGTGAGCCCTAGCATGAAGACTCCTGTGATGAGGGCCATGATCTTGAAGACTACCGCAGCTACTTTTTTCAATCCGAAACCTAACAGAAATCCTAATGTTCCCCCAAAGCCGGCTTGACTAACCAATAATGTTGCTACGCTATTGATGTCCAATGAGGGCACGGGCAAATAAGAGCGGCTTCATTCTGAGGCAATAAATGTTCGACACCACCGCCCGCAAAAAGATGGTTTCCCTTTGGGGGAATTGAACACAGCCATCGAAAAATAGGGTGATCGTCTGTATTCAATTCTGATTCATATTAGCCGATTTCGTTAACTAGAAGCTGGAACGTCATAAGCGTCGCGAATATACCGTCGCTGGTCGGTACTGCCTTTTACCTTACCCCTAACAGGGATGAACTTAGACGCGATAAACTGCGCCCTGGTAGCTAAACAATATGGGGAAGGTCACTACTTGGCGATAGGGGATCCTCAGAAATAATGATGATCCTGCCCAGGACCTAGGTTGCGATCAAACCTTGATTGAAACGCGCATCAGACGGCCCATCGGCGATCGGCAGGATTCTACCCGACGAATTGAGCGATGCATTTCGGCGGCTTGGCATAGAGGAAGGAGATCGCGTCATGATGCATGCCTCGCTGGAGAGTATGGGGTCCGTTGATGGCGGGGCTGCGATGGTTCTACACCGGCTACTCAAAAATCTCGGGAAGAACGGCATCCTATTGATGCCCACTTTCACCTCAGTAACTCGACACGGTTCCACGCACGACAACTACACGAAGAAGGGATGTTGGTGCGAGGGAAAAGAGAACCGTCACCTACCATTCATCTCTGAATTGCAACCTGACAAGGATATGGGTGAAATTGCGTACCGGTTATGCAGTTGGCCATCATCGAGAAGAAGCAGGCATCCCACATACTCTTTTGTAGCGGTAGGAGAAAATTCGGACAAGCTTGTTCGTGAATATTCCGCTTCTGACCCACTGCAACCTCTCAAGGCGTTTCTCAAGGAAGACCCTTCGATTCTGACGATTGGAGTCGGATTGGACTCGGTTTCTGCGATTCATGTAGCAGAGCAACGGTTGACTCCCTCGAAGTTCGTCAAGGAACGTGCTCTTACCATTACCTCAAAGGGCCAGAATTGGGTCGATGTAACTGCAATCGGATGCAGTGAAGGTTTCCGGAATCTCGGGAAACGTATCAGTTCAGAGAAACTTGAGGAGACGCGGATCGGATTGGCAACGGCGACTCTCTACTCGATGAAGGGATTGATTCAAGCCGTGGAGAAGGTTCTCCATGAAGACTCAATGGCCCTTGCGTGCGGAAGGCCGGATTGCCTCAGTTGCATACTTGCGTCAACCCAGAGATGAACCGCGCCGTCTACTCGTAGTTTTATTTCCACCAACCGAATTCCTTTGGAACCGCCTTTGTCAACACCTTTCTGCCTTCTTGCGTGGATATCAGGTCGTCCTCAATCCTGATTCCAGTCTTCCCCTGCATGTAGGCTCCGGGTTCGATCGTGAACGCCATCGCTGGTCGAATAACCTCCAGTCCATGTGGGATTATGTATGGTTCTTCGTGAACTTCCAAGCCTAGACCATGGCCTGTTCGATGAACAAAATACTTGTCCAGGTCCTTTCCTCCGAAGACATTCTCTGGCCGCGCCATCAATCGAGCCCGCTGTTACACCAGCCCGAGATGCTTCAACGGCTGCAACCTCGGCTTCGAGCACACTCTCGTAGAGCCGTTCAAAGGCCGGATCCTTACCCATAATGAACGTTCGAGTTATGTCAGCGAAATAGCCGCCGTAGGTGCAGGTTGCATCGATAACTATGCTCTCCTTTCGTCTCAACTTTCTCGCCGATGGCAGATGATGTCCGTCCGCAGCCATCGGTCCCGACTGAACTAGAACATCCGGCGTGGATTCGGCGCCATCCTCACGCATCTCGCTCGCAATTCTCTGCGCGAGTTCCAGTTCGTTCATTCCAGCTCGCAGCAGGCGGGAAATTTTCAAGAAAGATTTGGATATGATCTTCGCTGAACGCGTTAGCAGTTCTACCTCTTGCGCATCTTTCACGGATCTCAGGTTTTGCAGGATAGGTTCGGCGTTTTCAAACTGAGGTCGCGCAAATTTGAGAAGTGCGTCGATGTAGGAGTAGGGCATGCTGCCCTCCAGTCCCCATTTGCCAGTTAATCCCAGTTGGATGACTGCTTCTTCGATTGACTTTGATGGGCCGTCGGCATCAGTCCAACTGTGAATGGTGATCTTCAGGGGTGACCTTAGATATGGACCGGATTCAAGCGTGGGCGCTACTAGATGTGGTTCACCATCGGTGGGTACAGCCATGAAGAACGGCCGTTCCAAGAGGAGCGAGTGTCCTCCGGTGTAATATCTCAGGTTTGGCCCAGGAACAAGGATTACGCCATCTAGCTGGTTTTCACGCGCCTTCAGCTGCAATTTGTCAAGTCTATCGGAATATTGATTCAACAAGCCATTCACTGCCCTCGCATACTTCCATACTTCGTTATATGCAATTCTATGCACGAAAACGAGGGATTAGTTTAGACATTACGCCCTTACGGCTTGAAAATGAGCTAATCCGCTTAAATCAACTCTCCCCCGTAGCCCTCCTTGAACACCCATGTTAGACCCTAAGCCCAACGTGGAGGAGAGCCGGCAAATGCTGACGCCCGCGCTTGTATCCGTATAAATAGCTCCGAACTAAGAGCGAAAGACCCTGAACTCTTGCTCCTTGAAGCCATTGATCAGGCACTGGGTGACTTACTTGGGCGACGTGCGCGAGAGGCGATTTACGACCACTTGGAGAGGAAATGTTACATGGCAAGGGACGAGATGCCGCAAAAGTTAGGTGAATTTTGTGATATTCTTCAAGCCAACTTTGGGAAGGCGGGAACAACGATTGAGAGAACTATCGCGAAGCGGTTTTACTCCAAACTAGAAAAGAGATTCATCGACTATCCCGGCTACGGTTTGGTCGATTACGTTGAGAAGGCCAGCTCCCAACCTCCTCAACGGACCGTTGGTTTTCCGATCACGACTACGACCGTAACTACGTATATTTTCACGGGCCAGACAAGCCAGGCCTAAACGAACGTAAAGCTCTCTCCAATTGAAACGCCGTTAGTTTTCACGAAGCCTGCGTTAACTTCCAGCACATACATTGCGTTAACGGGCGGCGTGAAGATGGGGCAAGCTTGAGGTGTGCAAGGCGGGAGGTCCTGCTCGATGAAGACCACTTGCCGGTTAGCGTTAAACCAGATGATATCCAACGGGAAGTTCATCTCATGCATCCAGAAACTCCACTCAGCCTCCTGGTTGAAGACGAAGAGCATTCCATGGTCAGCAGGCATTGAAACTCGTCCCGAGAGGCCCATCTGCTGTTCTTGAGGCGTCGTGGCTAATTCCACCGTTAGCACAACTCCTGCAAACATAATCCTAACTGGTCTGGGTTGTTCGTACAGATAGTAACCAACAGAAACAGAAACCGCAAGAATAACGATCACCAGCGCAACGAACATGCTTCGTCTTTTCAAGGCCTCACTCCTACCTCCGTCAATCTTCCCCGACCAATAATTGCCTCATGCTTCACGAAAACCTACAGCTAAGTTTTGTTCGCTGGGTGATTCTTAAAAACTTCTTAAGAAGTTCTCAAGCGTATACTTTCGGACTCCAAAAAGTAGGTGGCTTGTTACTTGTACCTTTCAACGAACGGAACGAGATTGTATTACGTTGATCTTGGTCAACCCACTCGTCCGCCGGTTGTGTTGATCCACGGATTCCCACTAAGTCATGAAATGTGGGCCAATCAGATCGAGGTTCTCAAGAGTGCTTACCGTGTGGTTGCGTTTGACTTACGTGGACAGGGTAGAAGTGAAGTGGGTGATGGGCAGTTCACGCTCGAGTTTTTGGTTGACGACCTCATAGCCCTATTGGACCATCTTAAGATTCAGCAGACAATTCTTTGTGGGCTTTCGATGGGCGGTTACGTGGCCCTGCGCACCGTGGAGCGAAACACGCAACGTGTCGACGGTCTAGTTCTATGCGATACCAAATCTGAGGCGGACACGAATGAAACGAAACTAGCGCGCGGTGCCTCTATCAGCGCGATCAAGAAAAATGGGGTTGACGCGTATGCGGACACTTTCCTGAAGGGGGCTCTCTCCTCCACTTCACTAAAGGAACGGAGTGTTGTAGAAACGGCAGCGAAAATCATTCGACAAAATCAAGCTCTGGGTTTGTCTGGCACATTGCTTGCACTGGCTGGAAGGACTGATACGACTTCATTCCTCCCCAAAATCCAAGTTCCAACGCTTATCCTCGTCGGTGAACAGGATAAGATCACTCCGCCCGAACAATCTCGCAAAATGCAGTCGTCGATTCAGAACTCAGAACTGCATATCATACCGCAGTCTGGGCATTTTACTAATTTGGAAAACCCAACGGTATTCAACACCCATCTCCTGAACTTCCTTCAGAAGCATACGCAATCATAGGACGAATACGTGAGATACGATGCCTAACCCCGCGATGAATGCCAAGCTGAGCCATTGAGCATGCTTTCACCCCCCTTCGGAGGCAGATTTGCCCATCACTCGGTCAAAGAGTATTTCCGTAAATGTGTTCTCACAGTTCTGACACTATAGGTCCTAGCAGCACTTCCATTGTGAAGAATTTGGTCGATGGTAACGTTGAGGGATTGTTGTCAATTGCAGTCGCCAAGCATCGCTGAGGGTACACTCTTCCTTGCGTCTAAACACTTTATCAAAACTTGCAAAATCCACCTGAAAGATTGGTCGCCTGCAAATGCGCATAAGTTCATCAGCAAAAGTAGCGGCCGCTATCGTATTTTTCCTAGTTCTGATTGCACCGACCCTGTCATCGAACGTAAATGTGTACGCGGTACAATTGCCGCCTCATACGCCCTACTTGACGCCGTCGCTGCCACTTCCAGCTATTGGCTACGCCCCACCTCAATTCGGAGCCGCTTGGCCTCATCCAGTCACAGGGGTAATACACGTCCTCGTAATCGCGGCCGACTTCCCTGATATCAACGCTACATTATCAATTGCTCAGGTTAAACAGAATTGGTTCGGAGCGGTCGCTTCGTACTACCACGAAATATCGTATGGTGCATTGACAGTTCAAGGAGACATCTATGGGTGGTACAAGCTTCCGTATCCTGAATCACATTACGGATTGAGCTGCAACGGGATCAACTCCGCTGATTGCAGCGGACAGGACATGTCGTTCCAATTTGCTCAAGATGCGTCAGCATTAGCGCAGAAGGATGTTGACTTCAGTAAGTATGATTATTTCATCTTCATTCATTCCGGCTACGGCCAAGAATCCAGCGGGGTGGGGAACGACATTTGGTCGGTGACGTACATGGGTGGAGTTTATGTGCTGACCAAAGCGAAAACAATTGACTTGTTTAGTATCGTTCCAGAACTGGAAGCCCACGGAGCCATCCCCGGGGGGGTCTACTGCCTCGAATTCGGTCACGACCTGGGTCTACCGGACTTGTATAACACCAACACGGGGCAATCAATTCTCGGTCCATGGGAACTGATGGATAAAGGAGCTTGGAACGGCAGCCCGCAGGGATCAAGCCCTGCCCACATGACAGCGTGGGACAAAATCCAACTCGGGTACATCAGCGGCTCCATAATAGCCACCGCCCAAGACCGAACAACCACCACTTATACGGTCGACCCGACAGAAATCGCGTCCAATAATATTCACGTGATCAAGATACCGCTCGCCCAAACAAGCCAATACTACTTGGTTGAAGTGAGAGCGCTGATAGGCTCCGACTCCGCCCTGCCCGCCGCCGGAGTCCTAATCACCCTTGTAAATGAGAATCTTGTCGTCGGCAAAGTGCACGTGATAGATGGCCATCCCAGCGTTTCAGAATTGAACGATGCTGTATGGACGGTGGGGCAAACATTCACCGACAGCGCGAACAATGTAGCTGTCACGGTGACAAGCGAGAACGGAAACTCATACCAAGTCACTGTGAATAGAGGTGGAGCTCAACCCCCTCCTCAGCCCCAGAACCAAAACCAGACCACTCCGTTCATTCAACTCACCATAACTGGCATCAATACCCAACCCGCAGTCATAATCAACCCGAACACGACGGTAACGATTACCATCCAAATCTCGAACAGCGGAACCATCGCGGCAACCAACGTCCCAATCCAAGTAACACTCGACGGACAGAACTTCACGAACCTACAAGTATCGAACGTGCCCCCAGGTTCCTCGACGCAGACCAGCTTCACTTGGAATTCCACAATTGGAAGTCACGTCTTCCAAGTAACACTGGATCCAGATCACACAATAAATGAACCCAGTAGGGCGAATAACGTCGAGTCGTTCAACGTGAACGTTGGGCCTACGCTAGGGCCGACTCTCTCTATCAACGTCCCAGCAAACATCACGTCCTCGAACACCATCTGGGTATTGATCAACGGCGCGAGATACAACATAACCTCGGGCCAATTCCAAACCAGCGTTCCTAACGGAATAGTAACCGTGGAGATTCAGCCGGCAGTGAACACTTCCCAAGGAGTTAGGCAAAGTTTCACTGGGTGGTCCGACGGGAACACTAGCAACCCAAGACAAATCACTGTAACCTCAGCCACGGTGCTCCAGGCACTTTACACGACGCAATATCTGCTCTCCATCAACCCGAACGGTGGAACCGCAACGCCCAGTGGGTGGTATCAACCTAACGCGACCGTCACCGTATCGGCAGCCAACCCATCAAACGTAACGGCGAACGCCTCCAGATTCATGTTCTCTTCGTGGAGTGGGGATCTCGTTTCGAACTCAACTACCTTGACCGTTACGATGAGTAAACCAGTTACGTTGCAAGCGAACTGGATCAAGCAATACTACGTAACCATAATCTCACCAACCGGCTCCCCGAGCGGCGACGGCTGGTACAACGCCGGATCCGTCGTCACGGTTGGGGTCCAATCCACAGTCCAGTACTCGAACGGAACTCGTATGGTGTTCAACGGTTGGAGCTCTCCAACCCTAGGCAGTAATCCGACCGCTCAAGTTACGGTCAACTCACCCGTTAGTTTGATCGCTGCGTGGAAGACGCAGTACCTAGTCACAGTCCAATCAGAGTACGGCTCCGCGACTGGGGCAGGGTGGCATGATTCGGGGTCTTCGGTGCAACTTACAATTCAACCTGAAGTTGATTACAGTAACGAAACGCGTCGAATATTCACGGGTTGGTCGGGTGATGTCTCCGGTAATGCCACTGATCTCGCATTGACCATTAGCAAACCGATAAACGCTGTAGCGCAGTGGACAACCCAGTACCAAATCACCTTCGAAGTCACCGGTGTTCCGAACTCCACATCTGTTACGCTAACCCTGAACAATCAAAATTATCAGATTGCCCCGAATCAACCATATTCGGCCTGGTACAATCAGGGTCAGGTACTGAATCCAACAATCACCACGACCGTTTTGACGTTCTTGCAATTCGCAAATTGGCGCGACTCAGCCGGTTCGAAGGTACTGATGCCGATCACGGTGACGGCTCCGTCGGAATATACGGCGGTCTACGCGTTGGGCTTCCCGACCGAGTAATCGTACTTTAGCCGTTCAATTGGTTGAAGATTTGTTCAGGGTTTTGCATAGATGCCTTCCGCAGGCCTTGGGCTTGTCCGATCACTATTTCCTGTTTGTCCTCCTTTAGTCCTTCAATTATCGCCGCTGCAACCTCCTGCGGACTGATTCCGCGATAGGCTTGTTCATTTTCGCCGGCAAAGCTTGCATCAAGTTCCGTGTCTGTCGTTGGCGGAATCGCTTCGAATACCATTACTGATGTGTCCTTGAGTTGGTGGCGTAGGGAGGTTGTGAAGGAATGGATTGCTGCCTTAGTCGCGCAATAGATCGGCATATCCGCGATTGGAACGAAAGCGAGGCCTGACGAGATGTTTACGATAGCCGCCCTTTGCTTCACCATGAATCTTGGCGTGAAGAGTGCACAGAGGCGTATGGTCGCTTCAAGGTTTATTGCAAGTTCATCGTCTGCAGGCCGGGTTCTTTTAATGATCTTGGGCGAAGTGAAATCGACTTGCCTTTGAATACCCGCGTTATTGACAAGCATGTCAAGTCCTGGAAAACTTGCCGTAATCCATCGCAGTAGCGTTCTCCTCTCCGACTCTATGGACACGTCACACTTTCTGACGTGAACTCCAGGAATCTTGGTCTTTGCCTGTTGCAACTTGCTCCTGCGACGTCCACATAGAATGACGACGCTTCCCTCTTGCACAAATGCTTCAGCTAAAGCAAAACCGATACCTGTTGCACCGCCAGTGATCAGAATCGTATTGTCAGTGATCTTCAAAATCATTCAATCCTAGCGTGGGATTCCATCTCACATTAGAAATATTACGTTAGTCTTCAGCCTCTCTCGGAGAAGCGTTGGCTGTAGCTTTGCAGGTTGATGGGAACTGAGCTGTTATGGTAACGTCAACTTGTTGGTTGCTGCTGCAAATCGCTTCGTATGGGGGGATCGGGGCGTAGAATGAGGCGAGGGTTGCCCTCGTCTGGCACTGTTTGGCACCACCCTTCGAGGGGTGGATCCACCCTGTTAATTCCGAACAGAAAACAAGAGGAATCCCTTAACAACCGTTAACTTGACGTTACCGCTGTTATTCTCAGTGATATAGAGGCTCAGTATGTGGGCGGGCCAGGCCGAGCGGTCCAACCGGCGTTGTCTATGGGTTCTTCGGCGGACGATGAGGTGCTATGGAAGCTAATGGTATGGGGATACGTAGGAGTATGCTATGACGTAGATGTCGCCGTGGAATTGCATTTGAGGGGTCCATTGGTTTGATTTGTAAGTTGAGGGAGTGACGAACGCTCCGGTTACCGAAATGCTGGCATGGTTCACTGGAATTTTGGTTGAGTTTGAAAAGATAAGCCGATAGTTCCATCCGTTAACTGTAATGTAGTACAGTGGGCTGTCGGCTATTGCACACGGAGGGCTCGACAACTTGCAGGCGGGAGACACTACCGACGTCGTTACGGATCCGATTAGTGTCACGTTTTGGTGTAAGGGATTAGGGTAGTTGGGTCCTGAGGTTTCGAGGCTTGGCCCAAAGGCTGGGTTTGAGAGTTGTTGGTTCGCAACGGAGTTAGTTGAGTAGATTGCAGCTGCAAATGCGGCTGCGATGAACGCAATCACCATAACTGCAGCTAGAATGTACCTGGCTTGTTTCACCGTTTTTCCCTCACTCGATGTTAGGAGGGTGTTGGTTCGGTTGGCTAAAGGAACTCTAAACTCAGCACGTCAAATCTTTTCGAGAGCTTAACTTGGAATTGACAACAACCAAGCAGCTTATCTGGGCTGAAAATCGGGTCAAGGAAGGCCAAAACGAAGACCTGATGGGGTCAGGTTGATATTTGGTTCTCTTAGGGGCGAATTCCGAAACCAGTCAGAATGCGCTCTTCAGTTGAGTTAGTTCAGTAAGTGTCATTTTCACGAGTCTGAGTTTAGGGTTTGAATCGATTCAATAGAAGAGAATTACTTACGACTGTAACCGAGCTGAAAGCCATAGCGGCCCCTGCAAAGATGGGCATGACGTCATAAAAGCCTCGACCGAAGAAGGGCACGAGCGCGCCGGCTGCGATTGGTATGAGCGCGATGTTGTAGCAGAATGCCCAGAATAGGTTCTCTTTGATCTTCCTAACCGTCGCCTTGCTGAGTTTGATCGCTGTCACAACGTCGATCAACTTGTTCCTGATTAAGACAATGCCCCCTGTCTCCATAGCTACGTCCGTCCCGCTTCCGATCGCAATTCCAATGTCAGAAGCTGCAAGTGCCGGGGCGTCGTTAATTCCATCACCAACCATCCCAACAACCTTACCCTCTTTCTGCAGTTCCCGGATCACTTGTTCCTTTTGTTGAGGAAGAACATCTGCGACGACTCTGTCAATTCCCAACTTGTTGGCAACTGCTTTTGCAGTTTGTGCATTGTCCCCTGTGAGCATTACGACTTGGATTTTCATTTTCTGCAACTGACTTATTGTTTCAGCTGCATCATCCTTGGGCGTGTCGGCTAGACCGATTACTCCAAACGGTTCTTTATCGTTAGACAAGACCATTACGGTTTTTCCTTCTTCCTCCAGCTTGGAGATGGAGGTCTCAATCTCGTCAAGTCTCACATTGTATTGTGACATTAGCTTCCGGTTTCCCACGAGAAACTTATCGCCGCTATTTTCAACGAGAATCCCTTCGCCCGGAACTGCTTTGAACGAAGAAAAGTGTGTTGTCTCGATGTGTTCATTCCTTGCAGCGTTGACTATCGCTTGCGCAAGAGGATGCTCCGACCCTTCCTCTGCTGATGCTGCAAGTCTAATGATCTCTTGTCTCGTGTGATTTCCGAGAGCTATTACATCTGTCACGGAGGGTTTGCCGCGAGTCAGCGTACCGGTCTTGTCGAAAACGATAGCTGTCATCTTGTGCGCTGTCTCGAGGTATTCGCCACCCTTGATGAGGATACCATTCTGAGCCCCTTTCGCCGTTCCAGACATTATTGCAGCCGGAGTTGCGATTCCAAGAGCACAGGGGCATGCGATAACAATCACTGAGACGAAAGCAAGCATGGCATAGTTCAAGTAAACCCGCCAAGGAAGTACCACCCAAGGCCGGCCCCAACAGCGATTAGAATAACCACCGGAACAAAGTAAGCGGAGACTCTATCCGCGAGACGTTGGATGGGGGCCCGTGCCATCTGCGCCTCTTCAACCAATTGAACAATCTTTGAAAGTACAGTGTCTGCCCCGACCTTCGAGGCACGAACTTTCAAGAAGCCCGACGTGTTGATTGTGGCCCCGATGACCTGCTCACCAACTGCTTTCTCGACTGGAATACTTTCTCCCGTAATCGCAGACTGGTCCACCGCCGAGTTACCTTCAATCACCACGCCATCAACGGGAATTCTTTCGCCAGGGCGGACAAGTAGGATGTCATCGACCTTTACTGACTCAACTGGAACCTCAATCTCATTTCCGTCACGTAGAACGTGTGCCATGGTCGGTTGTAGGTCGAGGAGTCGTCGAACGGCCTCCGATGCTTTCCGTTTCGTGCGATATTCCAACAGATTCCCAAGCAGGATTAGTGTTATGATGATTGCAGCCGTATCGAAGTACACACCAGTGGTACCGAAGAATGAAGGCAGGAATGTGACGACAGTGCTGTACGCCCAAGCAGCGCTCGTGCCTATGGCGATCAACAGGTCCATGTTGCCCATCCGGTTTCTCAGGGCGTCGTAAGCACCCCTGTAAAACCGCCAACCTACAACAAACTGGACAGGCGTCGCAAGAAGAAAGAGCAGGTAGTTATTTGCAATGCCCTGAAGTATTGGCAACCAAGTGAACAAGAGTGTGGGCACGGCAAGAGATACCGGCAACGTTGCTAACAGTTTAAGTCGCTTTAGCTCGACCTCGGGCTTCTCAAAAGTCAAGGCGCATGTTTCACTGCAGAAATACCATTTGGTTCCTCGGATTGTCCGAGTTATGGTTGCGGTCTCTTCGTCTACGAACATGCCGCAAACAGGGTCTTTAGCCATTCGAATTTTCCCTTATCCAACACTTGGTCTATTCAACCGGTATATTGACCGGGATTCTCTCCAGATGCTTGGGCTGATCCCAAGTTAAAGTTGTAGGAAAATTCTTAGGGAGAACAGCCTCAATAATCAAGAAGTGAGTTTAATGGCGGTAGATCCAGTCTGCAAAATGAATGTTGCCGAGAAAGACGCTAGATACACGAGTGTATACGAGGGTAGGAACTTCTATTTCTGTTCGGCCACGTGTAAGCAACAGTTCGAGAAGAACCCACAGAAATACCCCAAGTAGGGTTTGGCTGCTCCTCTCGAGGCCGTGGGCCCAAAATGGAAGGACAAAACAATCAGTTGCATCCACGAAGCGCTAAAGTTCCTATCCTGTCTGAACTTCTAGGTGAAGTTCCATTCGGTAGAGCCATTTTAGTTCTCTACGACCCCGACTCACAGTCGACGGCCTTATTCGTCAATGTTTCCGCAGAATACCTGAGGGCAGGAGGAGATGTTAATTATTTTGCGAGTAGCGAACCCATTTCCGAGCTTAGGCAGCGCTTTGAGCGATTAGGGCTGAAGATCAGAGAATACGAGGCGAAGGATTCGGTGGTCCTATTCGACGCGTACTCCGCGCAGGCGGGTGCAAAGACCGATGAGAGATACCAGGCCGAAAGCGCAAACCTAAACGAATTATCCATAGCCATGGGACAATCTGCGCCACAATGGCCAGCCGGAAGCCTGATCGTGTGGGAATCTCTTTCCCAACTCGCCTTCAACCAAGAGAATGTATTCGCCAAATTTTCCAGAAAGGCAATCGGCATTTGGAGGAGTCAAGGAACCATCATGCTCGCCGGATTTGCCACCGACCTTCACCCCCAGAACTTCTACCAAGAGCTGAAAACGATCTCGGATGCAGTCGTGGAGATCAAGCTCGTCGAATACGAAGGCGAAATCATCAACACGATTAGAGTTCGATCCTTCAAAGGACACAATGCGGATACTAAGACACGACGAATTGTTTTCGACGACAAAATGAAAATCACACTCAGAACTGCTGAGACGTTAGAACTCGCAGATAGCTAATTAACGACTTCTTGAAACACTTCTTAGATGTCTGTAGCACTCACATCATGTGAGTCACAAGATGCGATCCTAGTAACGTGCCCTGCCTTTAATTGGAAAAATAACTAATCACCGCGTTGGTGATGATGAAATGTTCCGTGATAGGTTGGTTCACTGGGCGGGAATGCTCAACTTCCTTGAAGCCACGATGGGCACTACGCTTGCGTCAAGCAAAGGCAATGAAAGTGAACATGAATGTTCGCTTCGGCAGAAGCTGGGAATCGACTACCCAAGAGAGGAAATTCGAAAGGAGCTTGGCAGTACGGCAGGCCAACAACAACCTTCAGTCGAGGCTGCCTATTGCAAGGTGATGTTGATGGCCCAGAAGTTAGAAGTTCCAACCCGTTTCGAACGACTAAACCCGCTTGATCAGCAGATACTACGACTGCTCAAGGCTGGAGAGTTACAGTTAGAAGAAGTTGTGGCCCTTACCGATGCTGACCAGAGCGAGGTTCTCTCCGCAGTAACCAGACTCATTGCAGACGGTTGCCTCGAACTCATGATTGTAGAGTATCCGTGGGGAATGGAGTTCGAGCTTGAGCTTAACGGCTCAGCGAGAAGGCGGCTCGACCTGGGAGCCCAACCGGTGACCTGAGCGTTGGGTTTTCGCCTAGTTACTTCTTCGCAGTAGTTATTCCCACACCTTCGGCGAGAACGTAGGGTAGTAGAGTCGGCGTTTCCACCTCCCACCATCTAATCCAATGCTGCTCCTTTGAGAGTGCTTTGACGGATTGGATGATGCGGAGCATGTTATCGCTCAACCGCAGTCCGTTCACGGCATGAGTAAGTTTCCCGTTCTTGATTTCGAAGACGCCGTCCCTTGTTATCGTTGAAAAGTCTCCCGTCTGGTAGTTTTGGAACCGTGTGTACCAATTGTTGGTGATGTAAAGCCCGTCATGGGCTTTGTCAAATAGGTCTTCGAGCGGAACTTTCCCCGGCCTTGAGGATGATGTTGCGGGTCGTGGGTACCATGCCCCCGATGCCTGCCTCAAATCTGGCACTCCCTGTCAGAGATGCTTTGTATTTTGTTGCGGTGTAGGATGTGTGAAGATAGGTTTCTAGAACGCCCTTTTCAATCAGTGGATTGTCTTGGGTGGGGTATCCCTCATCGTCTATGGTTGAAGAGCCTGGTCCGTAGGGAAGGCGACCATTGTCGTGGAGGGTGAAAACTTCGGAGGCAACCTTGCGTTTCAGCATATCCCCGAGGAATGAGAAGCCCAGTTCTATCGAGTAAGCTGACGCCGAATCGCTTACGCGGTTAAGTAAGTTCGCGAATATTGAGGGAGCAAAGACGACGTTGTATTTCCCGGCTTGGCCGGTTTCCGGGTTAAGTGCCATTTTCGCTATCCGTCCCGCGCTTCTGCCGGCCTCCTCCGGATTGAACTGCTGAAGGTTCGTAGCGACCGTTATGCCTTGACCGCTCGCATCGTCGGCACAGAACGCGCGGATCGTCATCTCGATCTCTGTGCTTTTATCCGAACCTTCGGCTCCAGTTGAGGTAGATACGTACCGTTCACGCGTGTTTGACGTAACTACCCCAGAAACCCGTAGGGCGCCTTCCTTCTTGGCGGCGTTCACTCCAGTCTCTACGGCGTCGATTAGTTCGGTTTCGCCTAGGGCAATCTTCTGGTCATAAGTTCCCTCAATGGGTTGATACTTGAACGGCCCCTGTGGGAGCGCGAAGTCAACGTCGCCCTCGGGGGTCACCTTCATGGTTTTCGCAAGTTCTTCAACGACGGCCTTCAAACTCTCGGGATTCTGTTCCTCGATCATGCATGCGGCTCTTCTCTTGTTGGATACGAGGTAGACCGTTGGGGTTTCGGTGAGCCAATTGTTTGTGATCGTTATCGTATTGTTGCTGAAGCGAACCATGCGTTTGTGCATGCGAGTAAAGCCCGCTGCGGTTGACCGCACCCCTTGCTTTTGTGCGGTTGTGAGAATCTGTTTCATTGCTTCGTGCGGATTCATGCCGATTCAACCTCCGAGCCGAATCTTCCGCAGGCGAATTGGTGGTCCGCCGGTCCAGACTGGGGCGCCTTGCATTGGGTCGCCCTTACCGCACGTGGCTCCCGCATATTCCACATCCTTGCCCACTGCGTCGACGCTACCATAGAGGCCGGGGGTTGTGATCTCTAGGATCGGGTTTCTGATGGGTGTGGTGATTCGCCCATTCTCAATCATATACGCCTCTAACCCGACGTACCGTTGGTTGTAGCGTCGGTCGTCAATATTCCACTCCATGAAGTTCTTCATGTAAACCCCATTCTCCACGCCCTCGATGAGTTCCTCGAGGCTGTAGTTGCCCGGATTCATGTACGTGTTGGCCATGCGGATTATGGGTTCACGGTCGTAGGAGGAGGATCGTGCCGCGCCGTTGCTCATCCCACCAAGTTCAGCTGCGGTCTCTCGGTTTTGCAGGAAAGCTGCAATCAAGCCCTCGCTTATCAGAACTCTCGGCCGTGCTTTAACACCTTCGTCATCGTAGCGGTAAAATCCATACGAGTTGGGCAACGTTGGATCGTCGATTATCGTAACATGCTCCGACCCGATCTTACGGCCTATCATGTCCGGTTTCAGGTAGGATTCACCAGCCTGTGCGGCCTCGCGACCAAGGATTCGGTCAGCTTCCTGTGGATGGCCGCATGATTCGTGGCATATGATTCCCGTTACTTCAGGCCCCAAAACCATGTCTACCTCGCCCTTTGGAGGAGCGACCCCTTCTCTGAGAAGTTTTCCAAGCATCTTGGCATCGTTCGCCGCGATTTCTTCTGGTTTCCAATCCTTAACAACCTCCCAGCCGCGGCTTTGAGCTTCATGGTGTAGGCGTTGCACTACTCCCTTCCCAGGCTCTTGAGCGGTTAGGAAGAAAATTAGACTGAGGCGGGGGACGAAACCGTGAAGCTTCGATCCTTCACTGTTAACGTAGAACTTCTCCGTCAAGTCCTCATCGAAAACTAAAATTCTCGAAGGCAGCGAGACATGTACATTCTCGAGCGTCAGGCTTTTCTCGATTGTGAATAGGAGTTCATACTTTTCTTCGGGGGAGACGCCTCGAACATCTACCTTCATCCCGGCTTCCCAATTGTCTTCCCAGCTTTTCTCTTGGGAAAGGCGGATAGGGGAGGTTACTAGGCGTTTTGAGGCTTTGGCCGTTCTAACTGCTGACTCACTCATAGAGCGTAACTGGTCTCGGTCTTGGCTGTTTGTTGAAGCGAACCCGAGGGCCCCATCAACAATGACCCTTATTCCTACACCAAGCTTTCTTGTGACGTTTACTGGTTCGGCTGAACCATTCTTCAAAGTGAACGTGTGGCCCAAGTCCTGTTGAACTCGAGCTTCCGCATAGCTTCGCTCCCAAGCGTAGGGCCTGGTTAACAGCTTCACGTGCGAGGTCTTCCTCCAATTTCGAGGACCATACTCCGCAAGGTTTGGATGGAATAATAAGGGTAACTGGAAATCAAAATGCCCTTGCCAATAGAGCTCGGTAGTGTTCACTCCGTTGTGGGACCTCCACGGGTGGATTTTCAGTTTCGGCATTTTCGAATTCAGGGGATATGAACATGATCCGCCGGGAACAGGCACATGTTCTGCTGAGCGGTCAGATCGGCTTGCCTTTCGATATGGCCACTAGCAGCCTGCCCAACCTCTTGTGTCCAGCGGACATGTAATGCTTAGCCCACCAATCAGCCACAACTTTCACTTGCTCTGCCGGTAGTTTCTTCAATTCCTCTGCTGCAACAGCAGCGGCTTCATCAAACGAATTCTTCTCTCCTACTGCACTTGCCATGTATTCTCATCAGCACCAAATCGGTTAGACCGCACATTCACCTACCGACTATCTATATTCTCTGTTGTGGGACCAGCCGACCCATACACGGAGAGATAGCGGAAGAAAATCCTACTCTATGACAATCGCCGTGAGGGTGGAGCGGACACCTTCAAGTCTTCTTATCTTCCAGGTGACGATTTCCTTCAGCGCATCCATTGAATCAGCTTCGACTTGTGCAATCATGTCATAGACTCCGTAAACTCGGTGGCTATTCTTCACATTTGGAACCTTACGTACTTCATTCAGCACCTTCTCTTCCGAGCCCGGATCCACGTTCAAAAGAACATAACAGAGTGGCATAGCAGACCCTATCATGGTTTCTAGGGTACCTAAGTAAGAGCCTTTTCCCTGAAATGTTGTGTGGTTCCAAGTATAATCACGAAACGTGCCTCAAGAGCGGCCAAAACAGACTCCGATTGTGTCGTTCTTAAGAGGAATACAGGGGCTTTATTACGGATGGAACCCTATTATGTCATAGTTGAACAATCATAGCCGCATCACAATACTTGCCGGGAGGGAGAGGGCACATGCAAGACAGGGATCTAAGTTACCTGATTCAATTCGCAAGGAAACATAACCTAACCGCAGTTGATCTTCATGCTTCATTGCTCGCTACCCGGAAGAGGGGCAATGCGCTGTGCGGAACGGTTCGAATCGAAATTCGCTCTCGCGGAGAGCAATCCTCCACCTACATGTTCTCAATTAAAGGAACACCATTAGCACAAGCGACCCTTCACAATGATTCCATCAGGAAGCTCGAAAAGCTCCCAGAAGGTTTTCTTCAAGCTAACGAACCCCGAAGTGCAAAGAAGTTAGACGCGAACACGGTAAGCTCGATTGGTAATCTACGACTTGGATTGAGCGGCGTCTCCTTCAAAGCTAGCGTGATCAAGAAATCTCAAGTTAGGGCTGTGACCTCGAAGGACGGAAACCCACTATTGGTCTGTGATGTAACGCTATCCGATGGGACGGGAGAGATTCCGTTGGCCATATGGAATAACCAAATCGACACGGTATCTCAGGGTGATATGGTACAGATTCAGAACCGAGAGTGAGAAGCTACAGGGGTGAAATCCAACTTACTCTGGGCAGAAAGACCGGCCTTCTGACGGTACTCGAACACCCAATCGAAATCGCCGCCTAGCAGTTCAACTCCTGTTTATCCATGGGTTGCCATGTTCGGCGTGCTTGAATCAAGGCTTTAACGAGATCTGCTTACCCACGCCCGCCGTTAGCTACTATGCCCTTCATGATGCTTTTCACCCTCATAGACCATAAAGGATGGAGGAGTGAAACGGCTTCACAATAATTAAGCAGCTTGATCTGAAGTCTCGTGTCATGCAGAAAACAATCTTCTGAATGTCTCGTGGAACCCAAGCGGGCTGCCTAGGTTTCATTTCTCGAAGCGTACAGGCAAAGGGGTGTAGCGGCCATTCCTCGTACTGGGCCGTTACTGAAGATCCGCGAGAAGAATAGAAACTTAACATCTCGAGCGCGCAAATCTAAAAGGTAGTAGCAATGAGTGGTGTCAGGACGGTAACGGCCTGGCCAAGGTTAGCCAGGCACATCGAGTTCAGATAATCTTGTGAGCATGTGAGGGCGGAGAAGTTC
>CAWHWX010000013.1:0-6389 GCA_963833125.1 Candidatus Bathyarchaeota archaeon
GTCGACTTTGCACAATCAGCAAATTGAGACGGACGTGGCGTTTATCATGAAGCTACATTCACTTTCGAAGTATTTCTGGACAACATACCGAAGGGGCTTTATCGCCGTCGGAAAAGGAAACGGTACAAAGGCCTCACTATGCGGAGATACCTCTCCTTCACGTGGAAGCTCAAGCGGAAGCTGACCAAATGGTACTCAGGGTAATTAGCTAGTTTTCTTTCACGTTCCATAGAGTTAAGCTGAATTCCCTTTAGGTTATTGGGTTGCCAGATTTCTGGTTTCAAAGCTTTAACGTAGATCCCATGAACTTGTGAGTCGGTTTCGATTGTCAAAACTCGAAAATCAGAGAAAATCATATTCATGTCGCTCCGTTCGTAACGCCAATAATCGGAGGGGAATTCATGGAAAGGAAACCCGGGCATAACAGTCGTTAGGAGCATCAGCCCAGTAGGTTTCAGTACGCGTTTCAGATTCTCAAATATGAGTTGCCAATTCTTAACATGCTCAACCATCTCACAGCAGATGACAACGTCGAACACGTTTACCCCGAAGTGATCAACGAGCCTCTCCGCATCCAGTATTATATCGACACCTTTCCCCGCCTCGATATCCACCCCAGTATACGATTCCGGTTGAGATATCCTGAGGATGTAAGGACGGACGCTTCCGTTCACGTCTTTGCTTCCTACTTCAAGAATTCGTTTATTATTGAAATCGGATGGTTCTGTGTTAGCGATAAAAAACTCAATAATTCCCGAACGCAATCGCTACAACTCTCGAACTTATTCCGCGCATCAACGATGGGTAAGGTCGAACGGCGTAATAAACTTCAGCAGAATTAGGAGCTTGTCAAGTCTCTCTCCCCCACATCCCTTGAATGGTTAACACAACCAAGTGGAGTGGGCAATCTGCTAGCAAAGGATTAACTCAAACAACGGCCAAATGACGGGTGGGTTACGCGCATGAAGGTTGACGCTTGCATCTGGACACGAAACAGCTCTAAGTTTCTGCCAATCACCTTGAGAGCCTTCGAAATGGCCGTACCCAAAGAGGTTTTGGGACAGAGGATAATGGTTGACGATCACAGCGAAGACAAGACGATCGAAATTGGGGAAAATTATGGTTGGCGTACGTACACAAACCCCGGAATGGGAATCGCCTCCGCCGCCAACGAAGCTTTGAACCATGTCACAACTCCTTTTTTCATCTCAATCGAACACGACGTAATTCTACCAGGAGATTGGTTCACACGACTCTTCGCTCGAATTGAAGACCATGACAACGTCGCAGTCTGTCAAGGCATAAGGGTGCCAACAAATCGAACGCTCCTAGCGATTTTTGGCCGAGACGTATGGAAATGTACGAGTATCGATAATAACATCTATCGGACACACGTTATAAGAGAACTTGGAGGCTTTCCGCGGAAGTGCGGAACTTGCACGGATAGTTGGCTCAAGAGAGCTGTTGAAGACGCTGGGTTTGAATGGGTAATAGATTCAAGCGTCGTTTCGGAACACATCTACAATGGTATACGGCATTACTGGCGAAAACAAGACAAGATTACGCAGTGCACGTGCGGACTCTGGCGGGAAGGCTGGCAACAAGGCAGACTCTACGACTTCCCACGTCTTGTCCGCTTAACAGTCACCAGCCCACTTCATGGACTCCAAATCGCCCTCCGTCACAACCAGCCCGGAGCCATCTTCGCGTACTCTTATCATCGTTTTAGGCTAATGCAGGCATGGCTCACGAGTACGATGTGGTATACTACAGTGAACCTCTCCTCAAACGGTTCCTCGATGCGCTCCAAGGAACAACACTCCTCGAGCTAAGTAACGGTAGTTAAGCATTTGATCCTCAGCGCGCTTTCATTGTGTCCATTCTGAGGGAAGAACAGCATCAGCACGCCTTGCAATGAGACGAATCGGTTGGCCGATTTGCGTCGTAAGCCAAATCACGTTTCACATCAAGTTTGGTATATGGTAATAGTCGTATAATCAATATAACTATCAGTGCGCTGAAGACCCCTCTGATTTGGACGGAAAGACTTGAGCTAAGAAGTAGGCTGTACAGGTTTACACATTGATTGCTAAGTTCCGCAAGAGCCGAGTTATACAGGGGCATAAATAAGAACGAGGCTCGATCCAGACAGATGTAATAGCCCACCTGGACTAGGATCCAGAGGAAACCAGCTATGGTCAGCAAGGCTGTCAGTGTTTTGTATCCTCTTCCGCGAGCGATTTGAATCAGTGCCAATGCGATACCGTATATCAGCATGGTATGCCATACCCATGAAAACGCCGTGTATACAAGAATAGGAGTTGACACGAGCCCGCCTAATCGCGAATCATTTGACGGATCGGTGATCATCGCAAGAACTATAGCGTATGCCAATGTCGTGAGGGCCAATGCATTCTCAGGATACTCAATCCCCTGAAGTCGAAGCGTTGACCCGAAGACGTCTAGCGCTTCAGGAACATATAGGCCAGGTCTCCCTTGGAACAACGCGAGTGCGTCTGGGCGAACGAGGGTTAGCCAAGTTATGATCGGGATGAATATTACGGCGATCGGAACGGTTGTGGATAGTAACCCTCGCCAGTCCCTCGCTCTTGCAGTTTTTGCGATTAGGAAGGGTAGTGCGATAAAGGCCAGCAGTCGCACTAGACCGGCGGCGATTAGTGAAATTGAGGCTAGGCCGTATTTTCTTTTCTCTGTGAGGAATGCAGAGAATACGACAAGCATTAGCGGGATTGCGTCGACGTTATTCAGATTGACGAGCACCAATGTGAGCGGGTTCAATAGCCACGCGGAAACCGCAGAAGTAAATTCTGTTTCTGCTCGCACCTGAGTCACTAAGTATCTTGTAGATTAGGACGGCAATCACGGCGTCAGAAATTAGCGCCGGCAGCTTCATCATAAGAACGAATATGAGTGCGGCTGGCGTGGGTTGGAAATATGGCGGTAATCCCCAAGGTGGAAACGTTACGATACTGCCAGGATCCGGGTGTGATATCGGTAGTCGTAACCACAGAGCGTAGAATGCGGCAAATATGTAGGGAGGGATTGTGTAGATCCCGAAGATCTGGCCCGGTCGCCAATACACACTGACTCCAATTAAGTACCAATCTCGCCAGTCTCCAGAGAGCGGAGCAAACATTGCGTACAATGTTTGTGCAACCATTCCTACGCCGAGGACGAGGATTAGTCGTAGGTCGAAGTTTCTTGGAATTACGAACTTTATTCTCATGGGACGGCCACCGGGTCGACCCACTGGTCCCGTTGGATTTGTTTAGGTTTTGACGACCACAGCAAAAACATCGACAGCAAAATGAAAGCTGTAAGCAGCGTGCGTAATACCGGTCTCAGGACGAGGTCTATGAACTGACTCGACAGTAGAACATTAGCCCATTCTGAACTTCGGCTGAAAAACAAGAGGGTCCATCCACTCGACGTGGTAAATCCATCCGCGGAAAAGAATCCCAAAGTGAAGGCAGTAACAAGAATCAAAACGAATAACGGAATGGTTCTTTTCAGATCGATATTTGCGATCACGAAGAGTGGGATTACCCAGAGTATGTACTCCATTTGGAAGTCAAGGAAGGCAACGTAGGCTAGCAGAACGAAAAGGGTAACCGTCAAGGGTTGTTGGAAAAGATCGCGGTGGAATTCGTATAGCAGAAGGTAGGAGGTAACGACCGCGAAAGTTGCCAGACCGATAAAGTCGGGTGTCACGGCTAGACCGTAGAGGCTTTCGGTACCGAGTATGAATTCATTCGTCGCCTGCGTATAGTAAGCTTCGGAGAATGGAAACTGCGACCAGCTTACATAAGCGATTAGGCCTAAAACGGCCAGCAGGGTAGAGATAAAGATCTTTGTCCTCCTAGAGCCGGCAATTTGACTCGAGTAGAGAATCGCGGGTATGGTGACAATTGGGAATAGCTTCAGGGCGATTCCTGCGGCCACAGAGGCCGCGCCAAGAACATGTCTTCGCTTAATCACAAGCAGGAGACCCAGCATGATTGTTGCGACGGGAAGCACGTCAACCGCTCCCATCATCTCGGTTACGAAAATCGCGTATGGGTTTGCGAACCACAGTAACGCTGCGATGTATGGACGACTCGTCGTCGGCCAGAAGAGTTTGCCGAGTTTAAACAGGATGAATGCAATCAAGATGTCAGCCGCAATTAACGGGAGCTTCACCAACAACAAGAGAAGCTGAAGGGAAAATGGTAGAAAAATCGACTTATTGACCAAAAGAGTCTCGAGGTTGGGATGATCGATTGGGAGTGAATACCATACGCTGAGGGTGGCGTTGTTGAATCTGCCCCACGGGTTGCTTGAGTCAGGCGACCGTGTGTAGCTCTGGACCTGAAGGTAGTAGATGACTGGATCACCCGGAGGGGTGGCCATAGCCAGAACTAGCTTTACTATGACTAGAGCTACGAAGAGGACGAGCAACAACCTTGGTTCTTCGCGAGAAACGCAGAAAGACCGCCCTCTGCATGTCGCTCAAGGGCGTGACTATTTTAAACTAAGCGAGTCCAAGTGCGCGCCCCCGCTTATGATGGCAAAGCCTTTGTTGCGAGAACGACCTAATCGCGCCGATTATATTGCCACGAGTCGCGATGGCGCAGATCAACCCTACGGTAGGGGATCTCGAAGGAAACGCTCGAATTATCCTCGAATACGCAACGAAGGCTGAAGAGGCTGGAGCGGACGTGGTGGCCTTTCCTGAGATGGCAATGACTGGTTATCCACCACTTGATCTGTTGCCCCCTCGCAAAAACCCGCCCGCCTAGCGGTAATCGTAAACCAGAGCAGGAAGATTTCATTCGACTCAACAAACGGTATTTGTATGATTTGGCGAAGAAAATTGGCTCAATTACAGCGGTCGTAGGATTCGTTGACTACGATGAAACCAACTTATTCAACGCCGGCGGCGGTGATCAACCAAGGGAAGGTGAAGCAGGTAATTTACAAGACCTTACTGCCAACATACGATGTCTTCGATGAGCAACGTTACTTCACCCCAGCCCTCGTAAACAGTCCTGTGAAAATCGACATCCAAGGCCAAGAAATGACATTGGGCGCATCAGTTTGCGAAGATATCTGGGACGAAGCTATTGGGTATGGCGTGAAGGTGGTAGACGCCCTCGCAGAACAGGGCGCACGCCTCGTCGTGAACATTAACGCCTCCCCATTCCACCATGGTATGCGCAAACGCGTTTGAACATCTTGAAACGAAAGGCGAAGCGTCTGGGCGTCCCAATCTTCTATGTGAACATGGTTGGTGGGCAGGATGAATTGGTCTTCGACGGCGAAAGCCTGGCCGTCGACCGTGAAGGTCGACTGATTGGCATCGGGAAGCAATTCGAAGAAGATCTCATCATAATCGAAATAGATGCCGACCACGAAACGCCTGAGACCACAGCACCATCGCGGACAGCCGAGCAGGAGATCTTAGATGCGCTAGTTCTCGGCGTAAGAGACTACTTCCGAAAGACTGGGCTTTGGACACGCCTACATTGGGTTGAGCGGCGGCATCGATTCTTCGTTAGTTGCCGTAATCGCCGCCGCCGCACTAGGTAAAGAGAACGTAACTGGTGTTTCCATGCCTTCCCGTTATTCGAGCGACCACAGCAAGAGTGATGCTAAGGTACTCGCCGACAACTTAGGGATAGAGTTTCTCACGATTGCCATCGAGCCAATATTCGTCGCATACATAGAACAATTGAAACAACCATTCAAGGGACGACCTTCAGACGTAGCCGAAGAGAACCTCCAATCACGAATAAGGGGAAGCCTCTTGATGGCTCTATCCAACAAGTTCGGTGGGCTAGTATTAGCAACGGGAAACAAGACAGAACTGGCCCTTGGGTATGCTACGTTGTATGGGGATATGAGCGGCGGCCTTGAAGTCATAGGTGATGTTAGCAAGACGGAAGTCTACGCCCTAGCCAGATACTATAACCAGAGATCAGGCCGGATGGTGATTCCAGAGAATTGCTTTAGTAAGATTCCTTCAGCAGAACTGAAACCGGACCAGTTTGATCCGTTCGACTACGCAATCGTATCTCCGCTCGCCGACGACATCATAGAGAACAGATTATCAAAGGCTGAGTTCTGCAGAAAGGTTACAGTAGAATATGGTGAATGATGGTTTGCGTCGTGTCAGATTCGCCGAGTACAAGAGACGCCAGGCGACTCCGGTCATTACGATAACCAAGAAGGCTTTGGGTCTCGGTTGGAAGATGCCGATCGTGAACAAACTACCGGTGGATACCGGCGTGTAGGATTTACCAAGATTGTCATTTTAGAAGTGGAAGGAGTTGCATGACAACGACTCTCAATTCCATCGTTCACCGAACGGTGAACGCTACACGAGTGCA
>CAWHWX010000014.1:0-131366 GCA_963833125.1 Candidatus Bathyarchaeota archaeon
CATGAGGTTGATGCATTGATTGAGGTAGCCCGTCCTGCATGGATCACATTCACCACACCACCACATCTCCTCACATACGACCATGTCGCCAGGTTTCAAGTTAGAAACTTCATTCCCTACTCGCTCTACTTGTCCTGAAAGTTCATGGCCAAGAACCACCGGCGTCTTCACGAGTCCTGGGTACAGGATGTAACCGTCTTTATCGCTCTCGTAAAGGTGCATGTCAGATCCGCATATCCCACAAGCCTTCAATCGAACCAAGACATCTTTCGGTCCAACCTGAGGAATTGGAATCTCTTCAATTACCACCTTCGGGTTATGCCAGACTCTGCTTGCATAAGTAGCCCGTTTAGTTCTTACTTCTTCCTCAGTGGGGTTGTAGTCTGGTCTTGCCTTCCAGTCAGCATGTAACACTGCCGCAGACTTGTTTCTGCGCCATAGTAATCCTCGCTCGAATCAACTCATCCAGTAAAAAAAGACTTGCCAGTCGCCTCACTCAGAGTTGCGCACGGGCCGACAGATATCTCTCTACCTTTTTTCTCTTCAAATGCGCATATTCGGGGAGCGGTCCCCCGATTAGAGGCCTCGCGTACTCTAGGAATTGCTTACTGACGAAATTTGATTCATTATTGATGAATTCGTTGGGCACATTCCTAGTCCTGAGTGCGACCTTTTCCAGTTCGACGAGGCCAGATTCGCATTCGTAAGGTGCATTGTTTTTTCTTGTCAAGGTCACCATCTTATCAGACTCACCGCCTACGGCTTGTGAAATTGCTTCCTGCCCTACGAGATAGGCCTCATCCAAATCTACTTTGGATGCGCACGCCATTGACACTCTCTGGATTGTCCCAGGCTTATCGCAACGCACTTTGAGTTTGAAGTTCTCAGAAACTAGGTTTGCCAGATAGTCTCCCACGCCGCCCAATTGTGCGTGTCCGAACTTGTCTGTATCAGATCTTTTTGAGGAAGCCTTCACGAATTCACCTTTCTCATCTCGCAGACCCTCGCACACGCATATCACAACTCGTCCCAGTCTATCGTAGATCGATTTGACATCTGCAAGAAATCTTGTAGATACAAATGGACGTTCGGGTAGGTAGATTAGATGAGGCGCGCTGTCCTCACTCTCTTTTCCCAATGCCGTACTTGCCGTTATCCAGCCGGCGTCTCTACCCATCGTCTCGATTATTTTTACGGTGTCGGATGTGTAGATCGCTTCGCTGTCCAAACCGGAATCTCGAGTGGCAATTGCGTTGAATCGAGCGACGCTTCCGTAACCTGGACAGTGGTCAGTATCCATAAGGTCGTTGTCGATAGTCTTCGGGACTCCGATTACGTTTAGGTGGTAATTTCTTTCGGAAGCAAGTTTGGCTACCTTGTGCGCAGTGTCCATGGAATCGTTTCCTCCCGCGTAGAGGAAGTAGGAAATGTCGTGGGCGCCAAAAACCTCCATCAGTCTCGGGTAGTCGTCTTCTCGCAACTTATACCGGCAAGACCCTAAGGCAGCTGAGGGAGTTTTCCTGAGCATCGAAATCGTCGACGCGTCTTCTTGCCGTAAGTCGACAAGGTCCTCGTTAAGGACTCCTAGAATTCCGTTGACTGCCCCATAAATGGAACCGACTTTGCCTTGTCGCTTTGCTTCCTCGATGATCCCGCAAACACTGCTGTTTATGACAGCTGTCGGACCACCGGACTGGGCTACCAGTAGGTTCTCGGTCAAGTTATCACGCAATTACTGAGGTGAGTTTCTCCATGTTCCGGCCGTCGAACAGATTTGATATGGTTCAAGGCTTGTTCAACTGTGAAGTTTTGGTGCACTATTTTGCTCACGGCGTCAGCGACCGCGGACGGGTCTTCCTGCCCAGGATATAGTATGTTTCGTCCCACGAGCGCGCCTCTAACGGTTTGTCCCGCAGCCATTCCGTCAGAGAATTCCTTGAAAACTCCCGACAGATTTCCCAACGATTCTCCTCCTAGCATCAGGATTGGGCAACTGGTTGACTTTGCTACGCGATCAAACCCGTTACAATAGGGAACTTTCAACCAAATCCCACGTGAGGAATCCCCAAGCGCGGTCGCCACTCCTATCGTCTTGATTAGCTCATCTGCACTCTTGAGTCCCTTGTAGCCTTCAGAGGTTCTTTCTACGCTGAAAGCCTCAAGAAAGACCGCAATCGAATGACTGTTTAGTTGATTGATCGCTTCGGAGCAAGCTACTATGGTATCCAGGGATCTCGTATCTTTCAAATCCAATCTAAACATCATCTTTGCGCCGTCCAGGCGAAGTTTGTCGATAGCGTCGGCTGTGAAGGATGTGAACCGATCGTCCATTTCGAATTCTGCGCCACTTAAGCCTCCTCGGTTCATGCACCCTACCAGAACCTTACGATCAAGAAAGCTCTCACCCCCATTTTCAACCATTAGATGGTCAACGATTAGGAGGTCTTCGATTACGTCCGTGGTCCCCATGACGCCGTCGAATTCTGGGCTCGTTACCACTCTAAGAACCCGGGCAAGGTAGCTGTGCCTATTTCCCATCATTGTCGGGTCGTCCCCTGATTTAGTTACTCTTCGCGCAGGGTGATCGGCAGCAAGGATGGCTAGCTTTCCATCGACGGTAAGCCTGTCTCTCTTCTGCCTTCGTCCTGCCGATTTTTCGATCGCTTGAGGGTCGCTCACCCTCACATCCGTTATCATGTTGAAAATTGAAGCTGGAAAGAATGTTTCATACTGAAACGTGGAGTTCGCAGTTAGAGTAGTCAAACGTTTTGTCCTCAGTTTTCGACGAATAGACGTTCTACTTACCAGAGTATTTGAGAATTCACCTTTCACGAACGGGGACTACCTGAGTCGCCCTCACGAGTCGCATGGATATCCAAACAATGAGACAGTGAGACTATCATGAGAGGGTAAGAGTGGTCAAAGGAACCCTGAAGTATTGAAGTACAGTCGCTAAGCTACATTATTTCAGAATCGTCTTGGCTTCCTAACGGTAGCCTGAGATTTCCTCCAGTTTAGCCTCTTGTTTTTGTTTACCGAACGCCGGGACGTAACCGCCCCACCATTCCTCCCAAGGTGGGACTTTCACTTGTTCCAGTTCACCCGCATTTCCCATTACTTTCTCGAAAGCCTGAGCGTACTGCTCCATCAAGTCCAGGCCGTTGGGTGGGTGAAGTGAAAGATTGAAAGTTTCGTTAGAGATCCGCTCTGCAACTGGACAGAGCCCCTCTGGATAGGTGACGTCTCTTGTTACGTAGGGGCTCTTCCAAGGAAATCCCTTGCCCCAACCTTCCCTCGATTGGAAGACGGGCTGCATGTAAATTGGCCTAGCACACCAGATCGCGGCCCTGACACCTTCGGCTTGTAAAGCCACGACAACTCGGTCCCTGAAATCCTTGGGAGAAAGCTTCGAGCTTACCTTTGTTGGATCGACCCGGATCTTGTAGTAATGGTAAACACTCTTCGCATAGTTTGGGATAAAGGGCGGGATCAGTCCAGATAATTTGCCAATTCGTCTCGTGAGAAACTCCGACATCGCGATTCTTGCTGCATTTGTCTCATCGAGTCTGCTCAGTTGTACCCTCCCCAGAGCTGCAGTGATTTCGTTTGACTTGTAGTTCCACCCCATCCCCCCCGCCATGTAAGGTCGCGGAACGCCGGGACGTAGTGACTCTCCGAAAATGCGAACCTTCTCCGATGTCCCTGCAAACTCATCACTATTTGTGACGAACATGCCGCCTTCTCCGGTCTGCATATTTTTGGTGCCGTTGAAGCTGAAGGTGCCCATGTCGCCGACGCTTCCAACTTTCTTTCCTTTGTATTCTGCTCCGTGAGCCTGGCACGAGTCCTCAACCACAACGAGGTCATGTGCATCGGCCACTTTCTGCACTGCGTCCATGTCCGCCGGTAAGCCATAGATGTGGACTGGTTCGATGACTTTGGTTGCCTTGCTGATTTTTTGCTCGATTTTGGATGGGTCCATGGTATAGGTTCTGGGATCAATATCTACGAAAACGGGTATCGCGCCCTGTTGTAGAATGCATGAAGCTGAACCGACGAACGTGTGGGGACTGGTGATCACTTCATCGCCGGGCTGAACACCGGCTGCAGCCATGGCGCAGTGGAGTGCGGCCGTGCCTGAACTCATGAAAATCGCGTACTTTGTCCCTTCATACTGTGCGAACTCGCGTTCGAAGGCTGAGGTCTCAGGTGCGAATGTTCCCCAAACGATACCGCTCCGAATTACATTTGCAACAGCCTCCGCCTCTCTCTGGCCGAAACGTTTCAGGAATTCAACAGGCCATTCATACGTTGGAAGTTGAACAGTTTTCTTACCACCTAACGCTGCAAGCTCAGCCAAAATAACACACAGCTGAAATTGATGAAGCCGCAAAACAGCAGGCTTGATTAATCAACATTACGAACAACTTACCTCAGAAGTCAGTCGCGTGAAACAATGCACTTCGCGTTCGTGGTCTCCGGAGGATTGGGATACCATATCCCGAATCTTTTCGAGAACGAATCATCTTTCACCGAATTCGAAAAGGCTCTAAAACTTCTGCGGGAACAGGGCTACAGCGGCGTAGAGCTCAATCTAAGCCTCGACAACCGACAGGTCCTCTCAAGAATACGAAACGCGGTACATGAAGAGGGATTCGGCTGGCCGCGGTTGGGACAGGTTTGATCTATCTGGAAAAGGGACTTTCCTTCACAAACCCAGACTCAACAAAACGCGAAAAGGCCTTGAAAATCGTTAGGGAACTTTTACGATTTGCATCTAGCGAAGGTGCAATCCTGGTCATCGGGATGGTGAGGGGAGCACCATCGCAAGATGTTGCTGCATTGAAGTTGTTACGTCAAAATCTGGTGGAATGTGATAGAATCGCGTCGGAATGTGGAGTCAGGATTGCTTTAGAGGCCATAAACCGATACGAAACGCCTCTACTCAACACGGCAGCTGACGTCGTTGAAATCATCCAGGGTTCGCACTTGACCGCGACGGGGATTCTCCTCGACAGTTTCCACATGAACATCGAGGAACGATCCTTGGAGGAAACCATACGTGCCTGCCAGAAGATGATAACCCACTTTCACATAGCTGATAGCGACCGGTGGCCTCCGGGGCATGGACACCTAAAAGTCGAGGACCAGCTAGCGCTCTTACACGAATTAGGCTACGATGGCTGGATCTCTGCCGAAACGCTGCCACGACCCAATAACGAGGAAGCCGTAAAGCAAACGGCAAGTTTTCTAAAACAGCACAATTTCCTTCCGCACCATTCGTAGTGTCATTTTGTTCGGACTAAGAGGTAGAGATCTCCAACATTGGTTCCGGTCGGCCCGGTGACAATGTTATCGCCTAGCTTTCTGAAGAAGTCATAGGAATCGTTCCTTTCTGCAAAATCACGAACACGGAGTCGCAATCGTTTCGCGCGCATTATGCTAAAGGAGTCTACGATGGCTCCCGCTGCTGGGCTGTTTCCGTCTATTCCATCCGTTCCGAGAGCTGCTATCGCGACTCCATTCAGACCTTCGATTCGTTCCACAGCTGAGAGAGCCGTTTCTTGGTTTCTACCTCCTTTCCCGATTCCTCTAACCTCCACGGTTGTTTCACCTCCGAGTATCAACGCACTGGGAGGCTTGAGGGGTTGGCCGAATTGTTCACTGTCTCTTGCAACAGATGCGAGCAATTTTCCTAGGCTTCTCGCCTCCATGTCCACGGAAGATGTCACGATTGTAGCTGGAACGTGACTTTTCTGGAGAGCATTTCTCGCCGCTTCGCATGCAATCCGGTTATCTGCGACTACGAAGTTGTGCACTTTCCTGAAAATGCGATTACCAGGCTTCGGAGTCTCAGGGATTCTTCCAGCTAATCCTTGCTGTAGGTGGTTTCTAACCCTTTGTGGGGCTGAGCTCCACAAGTTGAACTCCTTCAACACGTTAATCGCGTCTCGGAACGTTGTAGGATCGGCTGCCGTCATCCCCAGATGCGATGTCTGAGGGGATATTGCCTGAGACATCGGAGATGATTAGTGAAATTATTCTTCCTGCTTTGCAATGCCCTACGAGTCCTCCCCCTTTGAGTTCTGACAAATGCCTGCGAACTGTGTTTATTTGATGAATGGAAGCTCGGCTGTGAATCAATTGTTGTGTAACTGTTTGCTTGTCCTCCAGCGTAATGTCCGCTACTGGTGCTGGCAACATAGCCGAAGCGCCGCCAGAGATCAAACAGAGCAATAACTCATTTTCCCGCATCTCCTTGATCGAGGCCAGCACGCGCCTTGAGGCCCTAATTCCGTATTCGTCGGGAATAGGATGACTCGAGCGAAAGATTACGATTCGTTTATCGGTGCTCATCAGGCTTGATTTTCTAGGGGCCACTAGTATTCCAGAAACGACGTGTTTTCCCAGAATCTTCAATGTCGCTGCGAGCATTGGTGAGCTTGCTTTCCCAACTGCGATAATTCTAATCTTAGAAGGAAGCGAAACAGGGGCATCGCCGATCTCAAGCCGCCCGCGTTCTATTCGAAGCCACTTTTGGATGGCAGTTGCCGGGTCGATTGCCTTCAGTGCCGCTTCAAGCGCGTCGAGGCACATTCGTCTCGCTCTTTGGTTTACTGCCGATCCGCCGTTACGAATCAGCACTCTCCTGCGAATTATTCGGGGCACGCGCAATGTGGCTTCGACCTGATGAGTCGCAAACAATCGATTGGTTATACTAGGCACCTCTCGGATGTATGTAATTCGTTTCAAACTAGAAAATCACAATGTCGATGAGAATTTTCGTGGGTTTTTCATCTCCAAATCAACATGCCGATAGACGTGTCCGTCTCCGACAATGGGTTTTATATATGGTCACGGGCCGGAGCGTAATCATTCTCTTTCGGTTAGGTGTGTGACTCGAAATTGCATAGGAAGCTAATTGCATCATTAACGATCGTCATTTTCATCCTCAGCACTTTTGCGATTATTGTTCCAACTCAAGCTCACTTCACGTTAGGTAATCTCTCTGGGACGAACCCGTACGACCTTAACAATTTCGATGCCCACGTGGCTGGGCCCATTGGTTATGTTTGGCCTGGCAGTGGTCAATGTGCGTACCAGGGTATTCCGAACCAAGCGAATAGTAATTGTTCGCCGGGTTATCAGTCGCCTTACCCGCAGGGTAATCCTCCGGGTGCACCGAGCAACAGTTGGTATCAGCTTCAAGGGGACACATACGCCCCATTCGGAGCGGTACTAACGAACTCGACGGGTGACTTAATCTTCGCCTTGAACGCGACATGCACTCCTAGCTTTTGGAATAACGCCGCAGGTTGTGCGACGCAAGGCGGTACACGTCCGAGCGACGGAGTAACCAAGTCGGAAATCCAGACACCGCTCAGTGACAGAGGCTTTTGGGCCACATGGATGATTCTGATTCCCCCTGAATTCACCGTGCCCGGCGCGTCAACATTCGACAGCTCACAAATCGTCTCGACCCTAACGAACAGTTACGACCACGTGTACGTCGCTAAGCTTAGCCCCTACGACAGGTATGCGCCGAACTGGACCTTAGTCGCGATAACAGTGGACCTTACAACTGACTTCAGTACTTCGAAGGGAACTTACTACAACCATCAGAACCTCGAATTCACAAGGGCGGGGGAATGGTATTACGCTAGAGTCAACGGCGTAACCGCACCATCCGTCGCGGGAAGATACTTCTTCAAGATGGCTCTCTCCAGCATGCTCTTCATACGCTATCCCTTCGTCACCTTCGAAAATTACTTCGGCGTCGGCCCAACCCTATCCGGTCCTAGACCCAGTACCGCAGCTCGGAATGGGTTCGTTTGGGTTCCTCCACAAAACTGGCCAGTTGTCCTAGTGAAGGGTGAGACTGATCCAGCCATCATTACCGGAACTCTCCGGTATGCTGGCTACAATTCAACCCTATACCAGATGCCGATTGCTGAGGCTGGTAAGGTTTGGGCGCATATGACTATGCGCATTGACCCGTACACGGGTCAGAACAGACCGGACCTATCCACGATCGACGGCCAAGCGTACGTGAACGCAACTGCGAACGGCCACTATGAACTAGAGGGCCTCGCACCAGGTGTTTACGATATTTACGCTGAAGCCGCTGGTTATCCGCAGTTGTTGTGTGAGAGCGGAGTTACCGTTCTCAAGGGTCAATCGTTACACTTCGACTGTTACCTTCAACCAGGGCCCGTGATTCACGGTAACGTGTTCACGAAGCACCAATTCGGTGACGAACCCTGGCCAAATGATGTTGACGGTGGTCAATACATCAAGATTGAGTTGTACAGTAACGCAACACTCACCAACCAAGTTGACCCAAGCGCTGGCCCACCTGTTTCATGGTCTCCGCTACCTTGCACAGCGGGAGGGCAAGAATCTTACCTTGGTTACGGTGCCGCCGGATTATGCGGTGACCCGCACGATGGAAGCGCGATTGCGTTTCCATGGCATGAGTACGCACCAAACAGCCTCGGCCCCGCATACAACGACGTCCCCAACCCCTTCACGGGGACGACGAATGGTTACACGCGTGATGTTGCAATAAGCGATGTGGTCAACAGTCCGCTGCTCACGTCCGATCCTGAAGGCGTCGGTCCACCGCAGAAATGGTTCGTTAGTGGAGGTACAACAACCCCGTTTCATTTTGAATTCGGTTTGAAGGGCGAGTACGGCGCTCCCAAGGACCTTAGCGGCGAAGTGCCGCAGGTTTACGCTACTTGGATCAACGGCCTAACACCAGGCAGGTACTATGTGCGTGCTTGGACCTTCCGTTACGTTCAGACAGCCTTGGACGGTTCTACGTTCCAAGAGTATTACTTCGATGTGACTCCGAACGAGTGGGCGGGAGACGTTACGTTACCGATAGATCTGCGTCTCTCAAGCTGGGTCAACAAGACTGTCTATTTCCACGACACATCAAACACAATCGTAACCAGCCCGATCCACACCGTCTCAGGATACCTTTGGGGTGACTTGGTTGGGGCTGATGGGCACGTGTACTCGTACAACGTAACAGGGCTAGGATACCGCAGCCGCTATTACTACACCTACGGATGCAATTCATACGAACAGTACGCCTACGCAACTGCCGCAGATAATTTCGCCACATTCATCAGCTACAATGGCTTCCTCGGATCTGGTGAGACTGGTGCTCCTAGCCAACTCTGTTCAAACGGTAGCGCCTTGGACAAGGCTGGGTTGAATAGGGATTCTATTGCTTCGGGTCGTGCGGCAATTCAGTTCTGGGGTATTAACGATACTTGGGGTGGTGAGAACTACGGCATACCCTCGGGTACGTATACGCCAAGTGTCGCCGCGAACGGCTACTACAGCCCAACCCCACTGGAGCAGGTCTCAGTCACATTGAGCGGTAATCCCACCGCCATCAGCGACCACCTCTTCCTCGGGCCAGGCTTCAACGTCTCCGTGTACAGCATCGACTGGGAGAGACCGAGAGTTAGTAGGAATTGGGTTTGGTCCGGATGTCAAACCGGAGCAGACACCGCCGTCGTTCCTATCTTTAATAACTTTGGTTGCCTTGGGTCGGAGATTGACGTTGGATTCTACCCCGTAACCAACGGTACGGCTGGCGCCCTATCCGACTACTTTGGCTTCGAACCATCTGAACTACCCGTCAGCGTTGCAAACCCCGCCGGCACGGACTATGGGGGGCTCTTCCAGGGGCCCGGAGGAATCGACTGTCTTACAGGTGCGTCTCCTTCCTTCAATTGCGCTGAGATGGATGGGGGTGGGCGCAATGTCCTTCAAGGGTTCTCTAACTCGCATGATGTCTACTATGGCCAATCAGCAGAATACGCTTTCGTGGGCGGCTATACGCTCGGAACAGGCTACTTCGGCTTCCTTCTTGCACCAAAGCTCCTGACCGATAGTATGTTCACAACCCCGACCCTGACGTGGCCACTTCATTTCAATGAAGGGCAATACAACCTTGCAGCCTACACCTATGGCTACATCCAAGACAAGGATTTCTCGGCTTACGTTCAAAACGGGCAGGTTGCGGATATGAAGATCAACCTAGTTATCGGTGTGAACGTAACCCTTGACATTCTCTTCAAGAAAGAAAGCATCATAACACCAACCGCCGAGAACATGTCTGCAAGAGTCCGCCTATTCAACGACCAAGGTCAGCTTGTAGCTGAATGGATGTCGAGCGAAGGCACATACGTGGATAAGACGGGTCATGCGATCGCGGCAAACGGCGTGTTACCTGCAACTGGTGGAACGGACGCGGTTGGTGACGGTGTCAATCCGCTATATCCATTCGCTGACCAGGCTCTGCCATATTACGGCTTCTTCCAGACGCCAGCGTCCGGCCTGAACGGTTACAACTTCCTCCCCGGTGGAACAACACTACTGCATGTCCTGATGGCTGGTCTCCCGCAGCAGGCGCCGCTTGGCAACAGTGCGCTATTAGGTTCGTACTTTGCCGACCCGTTAATGAGTGGAGCACTGGAGCGCGTGAAACCCTCACCCCTGAAGTACTTACTTGGGGCTTGTGACTTCGACCTTAGCTGCTATCCGGCCCCCTACGGGCAGTACCCGTTCCCCTACACTGGAATCGCGGGAGCTCCGGACTACACGGGTGGATGGACAGCTGAAGCCGACTTCGTCCCATGGTACGCCAACAACACAAGCACAATGGAACTCGCAAGCGGCGGCGGACAGGCACCGACCAGTCCATACACAAACATCTTTGCGCAATACTATCCGCCAGTCAACGGTCTCCTGATGGGGGAGTCTTACCACATCATCCCAGGCACGACGGCAACCTCAGGCATCAGTCTAACTGAAGACATGGCTTTGAGCAGCAACTTCGTCGGCCACACAATGGTCGCGAACCACTTAGGCCCGTACTCACAGGAAGGTGTCTGGCAAATAGCCGGTGCACACAACACCGGTGAAGCAAGCGCCATATTCGAAGTAGACCTAAACGGATTTGTCAGCGGGAATGTTCTCGCTTTCACGTGGAGTAACGAGTTCCGTACTCTCAGCTGGGGCACAGTCAGCGTGACTGGCGCTAGCGGAGCAACATGGAACTTCTACACGTACGATGGCGTTTACCAAGCCTTCCTACCCACAGGCAACTACAAGTTCACCCTAAGCCAACCAGGCTATGCGCCTCAAACCTGGTCCGTCTCGGTCTCACCAGGCCAGAGCGGTTCAGGGCAGAACGTGTACTTGGAACAAAGCAACATTCCAGTCCCCGAGTTCAGCACAGTAGCCCTAGTCGCCTTCTCGGCATTAGGAGCATCACTTTACCTGCTCAGACGAAGACGGAAGTAAGCGTCCGCGCCCTCAAAAGGCGCCCGTACCTCTTTCTCTATTTCGTTGTTCACTGAAACACGAGAGTACCTATGTGAAAACAGGTTGGAGGATTGGCGCATGAGGAGCATTTCACTAATCGGTGTACCACTTTACACTCTAACAAAATATAGCGGACTTGGCCTAGCCGTAGAGACTCTTCGCAACCTTGGAATCGACCGGGCGCTGAGAAAGCGATGTGTCGAATTCAGGGACTGTGGAGACGTCGCTCTCCCGCAACTTACTAAGGACGACGGTCCGCCCAAAATTAGAAACAGGGAGTATTTCCTCGAATGCACAGAGCACGATCTCCAGCGCAGTCAAAGGGAATCAGCGAAGAAGGCTTGAGCTTCTATCTTGGAGGAGAATGCGGCCTGGCGGTTGGCAGCCCGGCAGGCCTCAAACAACAACTCCCAGGCAAACCGGGGTTATTGTGGATTGATGCGCATGGAGATTTCAACACTCCAGAAATCTCTCCATCAGGTTTCGTCGGAGGCATGCCTTTAGCAATCATGTGCAGTCGAAGCCCTCAATTCAGTCAACAGATTGAGAATCAGCAACCCATCATTGATGAGAACGCCGTCGTGCACCTGGGTGGGAGAGATTTCGATCTCTTGGAGTCAGGAGCCATAAGGTCGAGTAGAATGAAGATCTACTCACCCTCAAAATTCCAAGATAATCCAGAGAAGCTAGCCGAAGAAATCGCTGAAACTCTAGCTAAGCAATCTGACTGGATAATCTGCCATCTTGACGTAGACGCAATCGATCCTACAATCATCTCCGCAGTCAACTACCCATGCAGAAACGGGCTGGCTCCAGAGGATGTCAACACGGTGGTGGCAGCGCTAAGCAAGACGGGGAAGCTGCGAGCGTTCAACCTGACCGCCTATAATTCAACTCTCGATAAGGATGGAGAATGCGGAAAAACTATACTTGACCTCGTCGCCAAACTTCCACTCTGATCAAAATTCAGCTGACCAAAATGGTTCGGGGCAGAGAATTCCGACCCCAATTTACCGGTACATCTGTTCTTGCATGAGACGGGTTTGAACTCAGTAGGGTCCTAGGTGGGAATGGTTTGAACCGGAAAGTTCGCAGCTACTTCGAATGATGGTTTTCTTTTCTCCACCGCCGTTAGGGATGAGTAACATGTTCTCCCCACAAATTACACCACCCCACCCCCCCCATCCCACCTATGGGTTGGCGGGCCCGCCGAGATGTGAACTGGAAAATGGTGCGGGGAAGGGGATTCGAACCCCTGAAAGCCTACGTGCCCTGTGTGGGCTCTACGCTACAGGATCCCTTCTCCAAGTCAACTTTTCGATCTTAAGTTTAACACCGCAACTTTCGCGGTCCTGCCCCTTTGACCTGGCTCGGGTATCCCCGCACAAGAACGAGACAAAGATGGTTCAATTGATTAAGCTTCTTCCGGAGACCAGTCCTTAATCCTTTTAGTTTGGCCGCAGCCACGTCCCTATCGGGCCCGTAGCTCAGGTTGGATAGAGCGGCAGAACAATTGCCGAACCCCCTAAGGAACACCGGATAAAGCTGTAGAACCCAATCGAACTGGGTGCAGAAGTCCGGGGTTCAAATCCCCGCGGGCCCGCCAAAATTTCCAGGCGAATTTAGTAATGAATTGTTTTCTCTAGAAGGGGTTGTGGGCGCCCGAATTTTGGGGTTCTGTTTGGGGTGATGTAGTATTTTCCTTCTAATCTGGGAATTGAGCTGTCCCAGTATGTGTATTGGTTTTGTAGATGGTCTAGGATGTGTGCTTCGATTCTGTGGCCGGCAATGTCCTCTGTTGCGGTGTATTCGATGATGATGTCGGCGAACCGTTTGAGTATCGCTGTCTGCTTTGAATCATGCATGTCTTCTGTGGCTAGTAGGAAGGCGGTCTGTTCGTTGGTTCTAATCCTCGTGAAGAGTCTACATAAGAATGAATAGAGGCCTGCTGGGGCTGTGGAGACTGATAGGACGTTGTCGAGAAAGTCTCCGATGATTAACGGGACATGGCCGTTTCGGGTTTTGGAGAGTCTTTCGAGGCTTAGGCTGATGTCTGTTAGGTGGTTTGGTTGGACGATCGTCAGGCGTTGGCCATTTGTTGAGTTGAAGTTGTCGGTGAATGTGGCCCACAGTATTCTTGATGCTGGTGGGAGTTGAAGGGAAAGTGGAGTTGTTGGTCCGAGGGCGAGGAGTGGGTTGGTTAGTTTGAGATCTCTTGAGACGGTTAGCGCGTCTTTGAGTATGTTCACTGCGCCGACGTCTCCTTTGACGACGGCGATGATGATTCGGTAGTCGAGTAGAGGGCGGGGGAGTTGCATTAGAATTGGTGTTGCTGAAGCGGTTTCGAGGTCTTCGGTGTTTGGTGGTGCTTTGGTAGACATGTCGGGCGCCGAAACATCAGTGTACCATAATCGGTATATTAACGTTTCAAGTTTCGGCGACCGACTACCTACCTCGCATGGACGCACAGAGTTGGTGGATGATTACCTTGGCAACGATACGCAAAGGAATGAAGTACCTTGGCGGTTTGGTCTGCACATTCGGAGGAGTTTACTTAGGCAACGCGTACGGTGCATCATACTGGCGATTCAGCCCGCCAAACCTAGCATGGGACACCATCTTTCGAGGAAGCCTCCTCGTTACCATCGGGTTGCTACTAATTCGGTTTAGTAAATGAACCATTACACATGAAACGTTCAACCACTCTCGCCGACACGTTAACGGGTCTGCATCAAAAAATGGCCAGGGGCTAACTAAGGTCCCATACATATTGTAGTGTACCGCGTCCATGGGTTCGTGGTAATCTTACCTCAATTTCTGAGAAATCATTCCTTTAGTTTTCACTCGCGCTTGTCACTGCCCTAGGATATTCTTTATTTCCCAGAAACCTTAGCGACCCACGAAGGTTGAAAATTTGCGAAAAATCTTTGCTGCACTCCTCGTGGTCCTCGTAGCTGTACCGATAGCAAGCATCGCCCCCGTGTTCGCGTATACTCCACCCTTGGTCTCTCCCGCGCTGCATGCTTCATCCCGGAAGACGGCAGTAATCCTCTCGTCCCTTGATCAAGTCGCCCCATTGGGGCAGTATGATCACATGTGGACCTACTACCTAGAGCACGCCGGGTACCAAGTTACCACACTAACCAACACACAGGTCACAGTAGATTTCCTACTGAACAACCTAAACAACTACAGCATCGTGATCTGGAGAACGAACACTTACAATTGGAAACACATCGAATACTGGTACGTCGGTGAACTAGCCAGCTCAGGAATAGAAACAAAATATGCAAACGACTTCGCTCAAGGATTCATGAACGGTAACGCAGGAATAGTTGGGATAAGCCTCAACTTCTTCAGCAACCACTTCACCTCAGGCATGCTGACCAACGTGAAGTTGATGATGCTCATCTCATCTGACTCGGAATCTATCGCTGGCTTTATGATGACAGCGGGCGCTTCGACAATCCTCTTCTGCAACGGCCCAGTCTCTCTTACATACGGCCAAATGGACGACCTAGCAAACCAAGTCCTCGCCAGCCTATCGATGGGACAAACAATATACAACGCAGTCTACGGCGTCGTGTCACCTTTCGTACAGAATTCGAACAACGAAGACCCACTCGACTCAAGCTATACGCCGCCCTTCTGGTATCAGGGCGACGGCACACTGACAATAACATAGACATCGTTGGCTAAGTGACAGTTCCGGGATCACACCCTTTTTTGTATTGGGAAATTAGTATAAGCAGCTTGACTCACTTCTTACCTAACTGAGATTGTTTTGTCCGCCTTCAAAGAACCGGTCGTCATCCACAAAGGACTGGATAATGTCTACGTAAAAGAGAGTAAGATCTGTTTTATTGACGGCGAAGCAAGCAAACTATTCTACAGAGGCTATAGCATAGAAGATCTCGCGACCCATTCAACATTCGAAGAAACCGCATATCTTCTAATCTATGGTTGGCTTCCAACGAGTAGCCAACTAGAGAAGTTTAGACGTCAGTTAGAATCCTACCGCCCCCTCGATCCAGATGTCTTACAACTCATCCGAAGTTTTCCAACCCACAGCGATCCAATGGACGTCCTGCGCACAGCAGTTTCCGCGCTAGGCCTTTATGATCCAAAACCAATGTCGGACGACATTGAAGTTCGACTAGACAAAGGACTAAGGATCTTAGCGAAAGTCCCAACAATAATTACCGCCTTTCACCGCTTCCGAAACCATAAGGAACCGGTTCCTCCCAAACCAGGGTTAAGCCACGCGGCTGACTTTCTTTACATGCTAACCGGGAATGAACCCGATACATCCGATGCTCACGCAATGGATGTGGCCCTCATACTGCACGCGGAACACGAGATGAATGCCTCCACTTTCGCCTGCACCGTAACAGCATCAACCTTAGCCGACATGTACTCAATCCTAACCTCTGGAATAGGAACCCTACGCGGTCCGCTCCACGGTGGCGCAAATGAAGTCGCACTGCAGACGGTTCTGGAAGTTGGGGACGCAACCCGGGCTGAGAGTTACGTAGTTGAAGCGCTGGCGCAGAAGAAGAAGATCATGGGGTTCGGCCATAGGGTATACAAGAGCTGGGATCCCAGGTACTTGATTTTGAAGAAACTCAGCGGAGAACTTGCCGCTAAGAAGGGGCAAACTAAGTTATTTGATACGGCCGTCGCGATCGAGATGAGCGCACGAAGGCATCTGGAAGGAACCACGATCTTCCCGAACGTTGACTCTTACTCTGGCATACTCTTCCACATACTCGGCATTCAAACAGATCTATTCACCCCAATCTTCGCAATGAGTAGAATTGCAGGATGGACAGCGCATTCGATTGAATACTTGCAGGCAAACCGATTGATTAGGCCAAAAGCTCTCTACGTCGGAAAGACGGGCCTCGCGTACCTGCCCTTGGAGTCTAGAAGTGGAATAGCAATTGAAGAGGAGTAGGTAAGAATGAACATAAGCCACATAGTAACTCGACCCTTGATTACGATCGATGCGAGCAGGACGGTATTAGATGCGGCGAAACTTATGGTTGAAAAAAACATCGGACTGCTAGTAATAGTTCAAGATCAGGACAGGTCGAAAGTGGTCGGAGTCATCTCTGAAAGAGACATCATAAGGACTGTCGCTTCGAGTCGAACCCTTGGCATGCCCGTTGACGAGATGTGCACGAAACAAGTGATTACGGTGCACGGGAATTCGGATGTTGCGGAAGCCGCGAAAGTCATGAACAAGAACAAGATCAGGCATGTCGTCGTGGTCGACGATGGAGAGAAGCCAATTGGGGTTGTTTCGATGAGAGACCTGGTAGGAGAACGTGCCACCCTTACGGCGATCCTGCGGTCCGATGAGAAAGAGGTATTCCATGGAGGAGACTAATTCAGTTCTCGAAGCTTCTGAGCAAGCTCCGTGATGGGAACCGATGTTTCCATCCCCGTAGCCATGTCTTTCACCTTGACCACTTTCGACTGATTCTCTTGAGGCCCCAAAACTACTAGGTATGGGATCTTTGCTGAGTTTGCGTATTCTAACTGTTTACTCAAAGATCTTCCCATCAAGTCAAATTCCGCTGGAATTTCGTTGGCGCGAAGATTTTCCACAACACGTACTGCTTCCAGCCTCGATTCCTCCTTCACGGTTGCAATAAACACTTTTGCGCCAAGCTGAGGCTTAGGATAGAGGTTGGCGCGCTCTAGGGAAATCATTAGACGTTCGATTCCCCCTGCGACTCCGGTAGCAGGTATATCGCGTTTTCCGTATACTTTGCAAAGCTTGTCATACCTGCCTCCTCCGAAGATTGATCCCACATCCTCCCCTCCCTTATCGAAGCCTTCGAAAACGATTCCATCGTAGTACCCTATGCCGCGCACGATGCTCATGTCATAGACGCAACGGTCTAACCGCCCGTATGCGGCGAGTGCGTCTGAAAGTGCTCCTAACTCTTCTAACCCCTTCTTCGCCTCTGGTTCAGCGAAATTGAAACTAGTAAGTTTGTCAAGGACGGTTCGAGGTGACCCATTGATTGAGATATACGAGAAAATCTCACCCACCGTACTTTCATCGATCTGGATGGATGTGAAATCCTTGTTCAACTGCTGGCGGCTTTCCTTCCTCATTTTGTCGATGATTCTCAAGCATTGCTCAAGTTTCTCACCGGAACTGATTCCTAGTTGTTTGAGGTAAGATTCGGTTAGTTTTCGGTTGCTGATTCGGACCGTGAAGTCTTTCAATCCAGCGTTAAGTAGAATGTCGGCACCGACACAAATGACCTCAGCGTCCGCAAGGGGGCTTTCGGAACCGAAGATCTCTATGTCCCATTGCGTAAAGTATCGGTATCTTGCAAATTGTGGTTCGTCGTAACGCCAGTTGCCTCCAATTGAAGCGAACTTTATTGGTTCAGGTAGATCGGAACGGTTCGCGATCATTCGCGCGAGGCCGATGGTTAGATCGAATCTTAACCCAAGGCTCCGTCCTGCCTTGTCCTTGAACCAATAGATTTCGTCACGTATTCCCGCTCCGCTCTTTGCTTCAAGTGTATTCAGGTGCTCAATAGTTGTGGGTTCGACCATCCGGAACCCATATCGGGAAACAACGTCACGAATCTTATCGTAGAGCCATAACCTGCGAGCCATCTCTTCAGGTTCAGTATCCCGCATTCCGCGGGGCAATGTGAAAATGTTTGACGACAATTCCTCTCACGTCCGTTGTCGCTTCTATTGACACCGTCCTATAACGTTGTAAGTTGAAATGCGTCGGAGGTTATGCAAGACTTATAGTGAAGGGTAGATTATCCCGCACTGAATCCTCATGCCCGTCAAAAGTCGAGAGCTTTGGACCGCAGTACTAGCAGGCAGCGTCGTTACAGGTGTGCTCACCGCCTTTCTTGAAGCCGCGAATCTGACACCGCCCTATTCCGATGCCGCAGGGGCTTTCGTCGGGGGCGCGGTAGCAGCTTACTTACTATATGGGACCGTAGGGCAAGCAACGGCGGCCGGGGCTTTGTCGGGTATTGTTGGAACGCCATTGTATCTTGGAGTTTCGGAATTCCTAGTCATTTTCGGGTTAATACCGCAACCACCTTCGACACCGCCTTGGTCTGTCTTGCAACCCGAGTTGCAAGCGACTGTTGTCATAATTCTAGGAATAGCTCTGGTTGCGGGAATGGTTGGCGCGACTTTGATTAGAGCAGTTCACCACCCACCCCCTGAACCGGTTACGCCACCAGCACAGGTAACGCCAGGAACCATATCTCAGGCTAGGTACTGTGTTCAGTGCGGTGCACAGCTGCCACCAGGCGCGGTCGTTTGCCCGCAGTGTAATGCTCGGCAGCCATAATGGCTGACTTGTCGGACCTTTTTCTAGACCTTAAGAGAACTGAGCGTATAGTATACTATATCCGTGCGTCGATCAACTACCGCAAGTATCAGTTCCTTCTTTTCTTTATCTGAATACTTGAGAAGTTTTCCGAGTTTCTTTAAGCTAGCTTCTCCTCCTTCGTAGACGATGGAGATCAGTCGCCTAAGCGGGCCCTTTCCGTAAATGTCGAAGTCGAAAGCTTTGATTGATTCGCGAACAATGTATCCGCAATCGCGAAGGTCCCGGTAAACCAAGTACTTAATCCAAATCTCAGGTTTGCCAACTGAGAATTTGCGAACCAAATCTCTTAGTTCAAGTTCACTCTCTTTTCGTTTGTCAAATACCCGTATCTTTTGCTTCTCAAGTAGGTAAAATGACTCGTACGGAGTGAAGATGAGTTTTGCCGCCTTAAGGTCCCCGAATCCACGCTCTCTGAGCTCCATTAATTCCGGCTTGTAGGGTATGTAGACGTGCTTTGTATCCAGTATAGTGTTCCAAGGGGTGAACTGAGGTTTTTCCTCAGTTTGAACTGGGGTCGTTGTTGGGGGTGCTGGTGGGTTGGCAGTGTTCTCCATTTGGTTGCACTTTATGACCCCGCAGGGGGGCGTTCAATTAATGCTTTTGCGCGAGTCAACACATAGGATTGTGAGGAAAGCTAATTCGAGACGCGTGTATCGGTGTTGTGAGTGATCATTATTGCGGCCTATGTCGGATCTTAGAACGGTTGAGTGGATTAATGGCCACGTTAGGATGATAGATCAAACTAAGTTACCCTACCAATTCGTCTATGTCAACTTGAAGAATTATCGACAAGTAGCCAAGGCCATCAGAGATATGACTGTCCGTGGAGCTCCGGCTATTGGTGTAGCAGCCGCAATGGGAATGGCCCTCGCAGCAAACGCATACCGGACAAAGAAGAGGGAACAACTTATGTCGGAACTCGGGACCGCAGCTGACGTGCTCAGGAAAAGCCGACCGACGGCTCGAAATCTATTCTGGGGAATTGATGCAGTTATTCGCCGGGCTAAAGCAACCGCAGGCGGAGCAGGTGAAGTGGTAGCGGCTGTAGTGAAACAAGCACAGGAAATGGCTGAGGAAGATGTCCAAGCCAACAAGAAGATAGGCGAATATGGAGCGCGCCTGATCAATGATGGTGATCAGATTCTCACCCATTGCAATACAGGTACACTCGCTACGGTTAGTTATGGGACTGCTCTAGCGCCGATTCGATCCGCCGTCCGACAAGGAAAGAGAGTGAAGGTTATCGCAACCGAAACCCGACCACGATTGCAGGGTGCGAAGTTGACAACCTACGAGCTACTCAGCGATAAGATTCCCGTGACGCTGATTGTTGACGGAGCTGTTGGCTACGTTATGAGGCAAGGCATGGTGCAGAAGGCGATTGTTGGAGCCGACCGGATCACCAGGAAGTTCGTAGCCAACAAGGTGGGGACCTACTTGATCGCGCTCGCCGCTCAGGCTAATCAGATCCCATTCTACGTCGCTGCTCCAAGTTCCACTTTTGACCTACAAGGTGAAGGATCCGACGTGAAGATCGAGGAGAGAAGTGCGCAAGAGATCACGCATATTCGAGGAAAGCGAATACCACCAATGGGCGTGCCAGTCTACAACCCTGCCTTCGACCTAACACCTGTGGAATTGGTGCAGGGTTTCATAACGGAGAAAGGGATTGATAGCCCCTGATAGGCTTGGGGCTGACGCTGCTTTGCTTCAGACCTGAAAATTCTAGTTCTAGACTTCTTGAAGTGGTTTCTTGCCTACTTGCAATACGATTTCTACGGGGCAGTGGGTGACTGATTCGATTCGGCTCTTCCACTCCGATCCCATGCTTATCAAAGCATACATGCCCGTAACTTCTCCCTTCGCTTTCTGCACGATTCGAGTGAGAGCAATTTGTGTTTCGCCGCTGTCGATGACGTCGTCAACGATAAGTACGCAATCCCCTTTCCTTAACGCGTCCCTTGGAACGTAGAGACTAACCATCATGGCGGTTTTGGCGGGGATGTAGATTTCTTCAATGAACTCACGTACTCCAACCTCTCTGCTCTTCTTGGCGATGATTAGGCCAACGCCTAGTCTGTGCGCAAGTAGAGCGGCAAGTGGAATACCGTCGACTGCTGCGGCTAGGATCTTCGTTATGCGCATGCCGGCAAATGCGTTCACGGCATGTTGAACTGCTCGTTCGAGAAGTAGAGTATCGGAGATGAGCTTGGTGTTATCGAAATACCCTGCCTCGTCAAAGCGTATTCGCTGCTGAATCTCGCCTTCAAGGCGCATTATCTTTTGGAGGGTTCGGTTGATGTTTTGGGCTCGGTCTATGGTTGGCAGAACGTGACCCTTGACGTACCTGCTGAGTACGGTTTCAGGAAGGCCGATGATTTGGGCCAATTCCCTGTAAGTGTAATAATTCTTGGCGAGGTTGAGGAGTTCGATCGTCATCAGTTTGTACTTTAGGTCGGATATACGGGAACCTGCTCTCAAGTCATTGCCTTCTCTAGATGCTTTGACACGTTAGGATATGCACATGCCCATGCTGAGCAGTAATAACAGTTTCGACATGAATTTACACAAAGGGTGGGGGGGCGATTGTCGGGTCTTTACAATTCCTTGACTATCTTGGTACTTACCTGCATAGGGACGATGCGTCTTAGTACCAAGACGATGCAACACCATCTGCAAGAATCTGTCATCCTTCGCCAATCTGAACTGTTCTGACCCTGCGTTGAACAGTGAGACCGTCAGTTGACCGCAAAACCCCGGATCCACCAAAGCCAAACTTGCTATGATGCCCGAACGGGCAAGTGTTGATCGTAGGTGCAACGTCCCAACCAACATATCCCCTATCTCGACCCTCTCCAGCGTAGCAACAAGCCTATGCTCGCCAGGCGAGATGGCTAAATCCCCAGCCAAGCGAAGGTCATAGCCCGCACCTTTCAGGCACAGGTTTTCGAAAGGCGTGATAACAAGTGAACCGTCCTTGAGGCATTCCTCAATCTCAACATCCGACAACACCGACAATTCGATTCACCAGCGACTGGCACGAGTTCTCTCTAGTTAACACCTCTTAAACTGGTTCGACCAGGGATTTATGGTGCTTCCACTATGTTGAGCGTTATTCGGTTCAAGAAAACTGTCGCGGATAGCATTCTTAGCTACTCGATTCATGCGCACCCGAAAGAAGGAATTCTCCTCTTACGTGGCAAAGCTGGGAAGGATGAGGTACTGATAACGGACGTGTTGATCCCTCCCTTGGCGACGCATGGGCGAGGTTTCTCAGGGTTCTCAAATTTCATGCTTCCAATGGACCTGAGTGTGATTGGGATCTCGCACTCTCATCCATCGGGAGCTCTGAGGCCTTCGATTCACGACTTGAACCACTTCTACGGGAAGCTCATGGTGATCGCAGCCTATCCTTACGAATCCTACAATGACCTCGGAGTGTTCAACAGCCACGGCGACAAACTCCCACATGAGGTTGTCCCTGATTCTCAAAATCCTGAACCGGAAAATGGTCACGAATGGTAGGTCGAAGCCATTTCGGGAGAAGCAGTCCCTAACACTGTACTGCCAGTAGCTGCCTGAGGCTGGCAGGTATTTTAGAAGGTAGGCTTCTAAGGAAAGCTGGGCCCGTAGTCGAGCTAGGATTAAGACACAGAGACACGACAGGTCGTGTAAGCCTTCGGAGTTTCGACAAAGAAAGCCTGGGATCCGGGGTTCGAATCCCCGCGGGCCCGCCAACGATCTCAATCGTACTCAAGGTTTATCCACCGACTTGTCGTTGCTAGATGACGGTTCGCATGCGAAGAAAGACATTGACCTTAGGCATACTTCTCATCATAATTGGGGTCTTGTTTTTCGAGCAAGGTACGCAGATGCTGACCCCTATAGCAAATATCACGGGATTGTTTTCGCACTACACTCAGGAGACCGTTATCGTATCTCCTACACTTTACAGCGTCCCAGCGTCGTCGAACTATAGCGTCTCCGAGGATTTGCCTAGCGGAAGTCAAATAGTGGGTTCGCTCCAGGTTGCTGAAGGACGTGAGGTAGCATTCTATGTGATGAACGAAGGAAACTTTTCGTTATGGCGCACTGGACGTCCGAGCGTACTAGTTCTTGCTGAGCCTCTAGCGGTTTCATACAACTTCACCCTGTCACCAAGCGCCGCAGGTACCTACTACTTTGTGTTCGATAATCAGGATAACAGTCTGCGCACGGTAGTCTTTCGCCTGAGTTCAGTCCAGACTGTAACGGTACTCAATCCTCTGCTTCAATATGCCAGCTTTGAGTTGTTGCTTCTGGGTGTGGTGCTCTCATATCTGGGACTGAAGGGAGGAAGAAAGAATGCTAAACCGAGCCCTGTCGTAGAGACAACCAGAATGTCGCCGCATGGTTGGAAGTGCAAATTCTGTGGCGAAGTGAATGGGAAGGATCGTGCGTTTTGTGTTAAGTGTGGTCGCTCACAGAGCTAAGCGGCGCTGCATTGCTCTGAACTGTTTTTTCGGTTCTTCTGAAAATGGCGTAGAATGCGACGATTGATGTGACGTATAGACTCCCGCACAGGTAGAACGGAAGACTCAGGTTTCCGCTGTTTAGCATTGATCCGCCTACAACTGTGCTTGCAGCGTTAGGTAGGTTCCATAGCACGACGTTGAAGGAAGAGGCAATTGCGCGTTCGTCTTCGTGAATCATATTCATGAGGAACGTGTCTGAGAGCGGACTTGCCATATTCATGAGAACCGCACGTATTACGTAGAAAATTCCCGCAATGATCGCCGTTGGGCAGAAGGGAATGGCTAGCAGGAAGATCGTTGACATTGCTTGGGTTATTACGATTCCCTTAACCAGTCCGATACTCCTCGAAACGCGGGGAGCGGCTACCGCAGTTAATCCCATTATGATGTTCGATGTCGCTATGAGCGGACCTGAAAAAACATCCGTCTGGTTGAAACGCAGATAGAACCAGGTCGGTATGAGCGGTATGATTAGACCGGCTCCGAGCCCGATTAGCATGTTCGCCATGGAGAATTTCATGATTACCCCGAAAGATTTTCGGGGCAGTATTCCTTCGCGTGAAGACGTAGGCCTAGTCTTCACCGCCCACTTTTGAACCGTGACTGATGTTATCAACCCGAAAAGACCGAGAGCAACGAATGTGATTTTGTGTGCTGTGATGAGGTCGGTCCCGAAAAACGGGAAAAAGGCTGGAAGAAATGTGCCTATTCCTGACGCGATTGTGAATGTCATGAACGATAGGCTGAATGTCTCTGCGCGAATGCTCACCGCCGTGGTGTCCGCAAGGTAAGCGTTGCGCGTTGCGAGGTACATCGCTTCACCCGCACCTCCAACTACAGCTGAAGCCTCCAGAAGCAGGAAGTTCGACGTAAGACCCGGGACCACGATCACAATCGATCCGAGAATAGAACCTACGAGCATTATCTCCTTCCGCCCGTAGCGATCTGAAAGGATGGCGAATGGGATGCTGAAAGCTACGGTTGTTAAACCAAGTGTGGTGAAGAGAATGCCGAGGTTTGTAACCGACACGCCTTCTAGAGGAAGGAAGACTGCTATTGCGACTTGGTAGAACCCAAGTCCAGCCGCTAACGGTCCTGCGCCGAGAACTACGTTTCTAGTATCTCTTGGAACTTCTCCGAAACTCATCCCGTACACTCACGGCTGCAATGGATCAACCTTAGTTGCCTTTTTCACGAACAGTCTTAGCTAGGTCAGCGGGCAGTGGCACGGCTTTCCATTCCGAGTTCACTGCGATAACCTTGATGTACGCTTCCGCTGCTAGTTTACCGTCGTTTTGTCGGATTGCTTGAAAGTCATACGTGATCGTCTTCTCACCAACCTCCCTCACTCGCATGATGACATCGAATAAATCATCGAAGCGGCAAGCCGCCTTATACTGACAGTGAACCTCAACTCGCGGAAATGTGATTCCATACTTCGCGATAACGTCGTTGAAGGGTAGGGATATTGATCGGTAGAATTCTTCTTCGCACGCTTCAAAGTATCGGAGGTAATTGGTGAAATGCATCACACCCGCCACATCGGTGTCTACCCAGTGCACACGAAAACTACGTTTGAAGGGCATCGGAACCAACTTTGACTGAGAGAAAATGGTTCATGAATTTAACTCGGGCGCTTAACCGAGAAGACAATGCCAAGTAAATGTGCGTAATTTCAGTGAATGCTTATAGGATACGGGCCCGAGCCTTTGATTCCACCCCGCGGTAGCTCAGCTTGGTAGAGCTTCCGAGTCCCTCTTCATAGGAGTGACGGAGACGCTGTAGGTGTGCGCCCAAGGCGCATCCATGTCAGCCTACTAAGCTAACAACGGACACCGGACTGTCGCTGGTTCAAATCCGGCCCGCGGGACCAACATCACACTCGTTTGCGTATGGTTGCCAGTCGAGCCAGCCTCGACAATACCGATTGGTATTGCTTCAGATCGAAGCTCCAGCCTTGATCTTGGTCGAAAAGCTCGTAAGAGATTGTTTGAACGTCTCTCTCAATGAAGTCCTGTCTAACAGCGGAGTATGACTCCAATAATCCTTCTTGTGCCATTTGAGACAGAAAGTTGAACAGAGAAGGAACCTGTGTCTGGAGAGTGTATGTTCTGACAAGCAGGGAGTTCTGGTGAATAACCTTCGAGACACCAAGAACGAAGAAGAATTCATTCAGGGATGAATAGAATCTATTCATGTCTCGAGAGTTTGTGAATTTGAGCAGTATCTCGTGGTAGGCTGAGACTTCTTCGGGGTACGGCCAAACATCGAAGCCGAAGTATTTCACTATCCCCGTTGGGACGAGTTTCTTATCGTAATGGTACTTGACCCCTTGCAATGAGATGCCCAGCAACGGGGCGAGATCAGCGAAGCTCTTGCGGGCGTTCTTCTCAAGCTCCTTAACAATCAACATGTCCTTCTTGTCAGCCAGTATGGGGTAGCTGGTCGGGTCTTCGATCGTTTGAGTCGGTTTCTTCTTGAATGAGGCTAACCAGCGTCCCCATTCAAACGCCCATTCGTTTTTCGTCGGATTGTAGTAGTCGAAGTTGGGGAAGTTTGGAACATACTCGCCGGTGAGCATTATGTTAGAATTAGTGATAAGGTCCAAATCCTTGACTCGTCTTAGGTAGGCTCTGAACTGTTTCAGAAATTTGAATGGGACTAGGTGGACTGAAAAGTGTGTGAAGATTCCTTCGCAGGGGTTTACCGACCGCCAGTAATTTGGAACCTTAAGCGCCTCAGTTACTTTATCTTCAGAGCCAAGGTTAGCTGTGACTAGAACAACGACTCTTACTAAACCAAGTTTTGAAACCTGCGGGATAAGTGAAACGAGGCGCTTTGACTTCGCCTCAAGCCTAGATACCCTGTGGTAAACGGAGGTGAAGGGTATGCCTGTTCTTCTAGAGACTTCTAGGAGGTTACGGGGGCCGTGTTTCCACATGGCCGATAGGATCTTTATGTTTGTTCGGTCGAGCTGTTTGATTATCTCTCTAATTCCTTTGTGCCAATCAGCTAACCGTACTTTCTCTGTTCTCAGCATTTCGTCTCTTTCCTAGAAGGCGCCCATGACGGCCAAAATATAAGAAGTTACTTTTCAAAGAAAAACACGGGAAAAGTGGGGGAAGCTTCGTGGATGGAGAATCTTCTACAAGAGAGCAGTTATGATGCCGTGACCGCCACCATTTGGATCTCCAGCATGGACAGTGCCGGTCACCAGGACTATGGTAACTAGCGCCAGAAGAACAACAGCGGCGAACAGGAGCTTGAACCTGGACATGGATTCACCTCCAGTCCAGATGGTGCGCGATCTGTCTTTATTTATTTACAAAATACGCACCTGAAATCGGCAACTTATATATGCGCGTTTCAGGTTGGCTCGGTAACGCGGGATACAATTTGTGCGAGCACTGCGACGCCCTAGCGAAGATTGTCACAGATTTGGTAGGGCCTAAGGTATCCGTAGTGCTCATGAAACGAGTAAATGCAAGAATGCATCCGGGTAACGAAATCAACGACCCAAAATGCGACCAGATCCAACCTGCTACTTATTGACGTCGGCTCGTCGCTGGAGCAGACCGATAGGTTCAGGCTGTTAGGTTATTCTGTACAAGTATAATTTGCGTGCAATCCCGCTCGTGTTAACTTCTAACTCGCGATCTGGCACCCAGCCGGGGAGAGTATAGTCTAAAGAGACGACCCGTGTTCCCGCTTTCAGTTCGGCTTTCAGCTTCGGGGCGAGCTTAGCGTTTGCTGAATCCGAGAGGTAAAAGACGACTGCATCTGCCGATGACAGATCGACCTGAAAGAGGTCCACCTCAATCAACTCCGCCTGTGTGTTGGTAGCCTTCAAACGTTCTTTAATCCGACTAATGCGTTCCGGATCAACCTCCACACCAACCGCTTTAGCCCCAAAACGTCGCACCGCTTCGATAATTATCCGTCCATCCCCCGCGCCTAGATCGAATAGGGTTTCACCACGACGCAGGGATGCTAGTTGAAGCATCTGCCGGACTATGTCCTTTGGAGTTGGGACGTAGGCAACGTCAAGGTCAACCACAATTTACGACCTCAGTCGATTTCAGCAGGTTGCCAAACCAGCTTGGAATTCTCCGCATTAGAATCAACATTGAAGAGAGTTGGCGATTTCTTGGGTGGTCAGCAAGGCTTTAAACTGGCTCTAGGAAGTGTGAGTTGCAAACGCCCTGGTCGTTCAGTGGTCTAGGATGACGGCCTGTCACGTCGTCGACGCGGGTTCGAATCCCGCCCAAAGGAGCAGCGCAAAACTCTCCTGGCGAGGGGCGCCAACCCGCGTATAGATCACTCATCGAAATCGACAAGCTTCTTGACGTCCTTCTTCTCCTGCTTGTCGCTCTTGCAACGAGGACAGATTGGTGTGGTGGAGCTCGAAAGATATTCGTAACCGCATCCGATGCATTTCCAGTAAGCGACGTCCTGCAAAAATAATCTCCATTCTACTATTTCGTTACTCAGTCAATAAATAACGCTCTATTTCTTATGTTGAGAGGTCGCGTTAGATTTGATTCCAGGTACTGAAACGGACGTAGTTACCGCAATTGAGAAAGTAAGCCCCGCAGTTGTCTCAGTGGCGACGCTGCGAGTGATACAGGAGAGTTGGTTTGATGCTATCCCGGTTCGGGGGATGGGGTCGGGAATAATCTTCGACTCAAACGGCGGAATCCTCACGAACCATCACATCGTTGAAGATGCGGAGAAGGTTGAGGTACTTACACCGGATGGAAAGAAGTTCCAAGGGGAAGTATTGGGATCGGATACGATGTCCGATGTAGCCGTGGTAAGAGTCGATGGCGAGAACCTACCCGCCGTTAAGCTCGGGGACTCCGACAAGTTGAAGGTCGGACAGATCTCAATCGCCATCGGGAACCCTTACGGGTTTATGCTACCGGGACCCGCGGCTACGGTTGGCGTGATCAGTGCACTGAAGCGTCATATTCACGTTGAGGAGCGCATGTATGAAGACCTGATCCAAACAGACGCTTCCATTAACCCAGGGAACAGCGGTGGACCGCTCGTAGACAGTTCGGGTAAGGTGGTTGGAGTTAACACCGCGAACATTCCTTTCGCTCAAGGCATCGGCTTCGCCATACCAATTAACGCCGCGAAGAGAATAGCGAAAGAGATCATAGAACATGGACGCGTAATCCGACCCTACGTAGGCATAGCCGGCTTAACCTTGACCAGAGAGATCGCGGAATCGTACAACCTACCCTACGAACAAGGAGTTCTGGTTGCGCGGGTGGGCAGAGGATGCCCAGCGCGGAAAGCAGGCGTCTCAGCTGGAGACGTTATTCTAGAGGCGGATGGAACTGCGCTCAAGGGTTGGGAAGATCTCCAACACATACTCCAGACAAAGAAAGTAGACGACACTCTCGAACTGCTCATCGGCCGAGACCGAGAACAAGGGAAAGTACACGTAAGGCTGGAAGAAGCCAGTAAAGTCATAGCCTAAAAAGTCAATCGAGTCCCATGTGTATTCTGAGTGTGCTCACCGGTGAGTCGCGAACAGATCTCGCGACAGGGCGTTCAGTTAGCAGAACCCACAATACTTTTGATAACGTGCGAGAGTCTCAGGGCTGGGGCCCGTAGCTCAGTCAGGTAGAGCATCGGTGACGCCGTGTGGGCGTTGGTGAGGCTTTTACCTCTGGGCGGTTCGAACCCATGGGAAGCCACCCGAAAAGCTTGGCTTAGAAGCTAGCTTGGGTAGGGGTCCCGGGTTCAAATCCCGGCGGGCCCGCCACATTCTTGCACCTAGAATCGATACCATTATTCTTTTGCTCCGCCACACCCATGAGTGACTGCGATAGGAGAACATGGTATGCCTTCGATCAGAACGATCCGTCGGATCGGCGCCGCAGCCTTAATTGTACCAACCGTTGATCATCTGATCGTTCCCATTCTCACTATGATCTTTGCACCCGCCTTGGCGGGGGAGGTGTTTGGTGCTGGCGCCACCGCTGCAGTCGTATTCTTCGTTTGTCTAGGGCTCTTTCAGCTTGTTTGGATTGGCGTTCTGTTGAGGTCAAGTAATCGCCTATTGCTGGCTTTAGGAGTTTTAGGCAACCTTGTTTCGATTACCATCTACTTCGTATCACTTAGCGGCGTGACTATATTCGACGTCCCGCCTCAAAACGGAGGAGCCTTCGCTCTCCTCATCAAAGGACTGGAAGCAGTCTTCGTATTCGCTTCGACCGACGTAATGAAGCGGCTCCCCTGATTTCGATGGTCCCGCTTACAATAACCTCAATCTCATCTTGAACGCGCGGATCCGTCAACCAGGTAGTTAATCAACGCGATGCCTACGCGGACGGTAGGGATCAAGCAAAATTCTGCATTGGATTCCAGTGGCCCCTTGCCGGTTGAGGAACGAAGTTGTCTAATGAGTCGGGTGGGAACTTGAGTCGCTTGCCCTTTTCAGCAGCCATATAACACGCCATAATCAACTCCAACACAGCCAAGCCGTCGTGCCAGTTCTCGAGGGGGAGCCGATTTTGGAGAAAGCTTTGAACCATGTGGCGATTCTCAGCCTGAATACCATAAGTGAATGACTCGTCAGGAATCGTTGGCATGAGCCCTTGATCAGCGGCCTGTTTTTCGACAAAGTATGTTCCGGATTTGTGTTTCAGGTTTTTGCTGAAGAAAACGTGAAGGTCTGGCTGGAGAGTATTAATGCTCATTTGGTATTCGGGGCCCAGCAATTCGAGAGTTAATCGTACTCCCGGTCCAGTGTAACACCAGAGCACGGATGTGTCAGCTATGAGCGTATATCCGTCTGCAGCCTCGAATGTCACTGTAGCCCTGCCGAAATCTTCCATCGGTGACTTCGAATAATCAGCCTGTCCACCTGTGTTCTTTTTGAGTTGTTCAACATATTCTGGTTGTGTCCATTTCAGTGAAGCAATTTCCGCAGAGACCGTCTGAACCTTTACCTGTTTCCTGTTCTCCTCAGGACTGGTAAGCATGAACCGCGAAGCTTCAAGGCTGTGACACATCATATCCATAACTACTCCGCCCCCAGCTTTCTGAGGAACCCAAAACCATGCAGCATGTGGCCCGCCATGTTCCTCAGCAGCTCTGGCCAGGAAGGGCCTGCCCACATCTTTCGCGACACTCCAGATGATTTCCTTGCCGCGGGTTAGCGAGGGTGCAAAAACCTGGTTCTCCAAATAACCGTGCAAAATCCCAGCCTTTTCCACGAGGTTAACCATCTCCTTCGCATCTTGGATTGTAGTGGCCAGAGGCTTTTCGCATGCAATGCCTCGCACCTTACTTCGACCCTCACGAACCTCCTCCGTGATCCCACGGATAATGGAAAGGCGGACATTGTTGGGGGTCGCGACCCAAACGGCATCTACGCGCGGGTCGTTTACAGTTTCACGGAGATCAGAATACACTACGGGTTTCCCCACACCAAGATCCGAACAAAGGCTCGCCAATTTCTTGGCTTTTTCGAGGGTAGGACTGCAGATTGCAACGATCTCCGAATCTCTCACTGAGAGCCAGGATCGCGCATGAGAGAAATTTATGAATCCAGCGCCAATGAACGCTACACCAAGTCGCTTATGATTGGAACTCAACTGAAGTCTTCTGCGCCATTGGTAGTTGTTCGTTACCAATGTATGGGTTTTTCGAACCTACTGAATGATCGGAGTATGGGATTACGTGCGCTTGGCGCTAGCCGTTGCTGGTTTATTCTGGGGGTATCTCGGAGAAGATGGCTGACGGCTCTAGCCCGGCGGCGCTTTATTCTGAGTCTTCCGAGTAAGTATATTGCGACGGCGAGTAGGCCGAGTGCCAGTACGCCTTCATAGGCTAAGTAGATACTTGCTCCTAGGAAAGCGCCGCTGACGAGTGGAGTTGTTTCAGAGATTACGTAAATGGCGAACCCCCCGGCTCCAACAAATCCAGCGAGCGCCAGCGTCGCCGCCCCTTTCATCGATCCAAACAGGCGCTTATACAGCTGGGGCTTGAGAATAGGGAAGAGGCCCGCAGCTAGGAGAGGAAGGAGGAGGCCGATCGGGACAAAAATAGACGAGTTAAGTATTCCAGCGATGGCGCCTAGGTTCCAGTAAAGGGTTAGATAGATTGCGGATAAGACCCCGATCAACACCGTCGCCACATGTGGAGAATGGAACCTGTCGCTTACATCACCAAAGCGGCTTGGGAGCACCCGATCCATTGAAGCTGCGAAGAGCATGCGTGATGAGTAGATCAGGAGCCCAGTGGAGTTTATAGTCCAACCAAGGAACAGGCCTATACCCACGATGGCTCCCGCTACTGGGTTAGCTAGTGAAAGTAGGAAGTTAGGGAATGGGTCAACTGGGAAAGAAGACGGATTTACTCCTGCTACGTAAGCCAATGAATTGAGGAACCCGGTCGTAAACACCGTGTACACGATCCATGTCATGACCTCAAGGAGGATGAAGGTCACTCCTACTGACAGCATATACGCGTTGTAGATGCTCGTCTTGACGTTCTTCGTCTCTCCGGCGGAATAGGAGCTAAAGTTGAAAAGTACGTACGTAAGGAAACCCCAAGGCATGGCTGCCAGCAGAGTATTAGTCCAATTGAAGGAAGTTGCGGGGAAACCACCTGCTGTGGTCTGACTGAGCACGCCGCTGTAAGTGATATTGTATCCGGCGAACCTCATAGCCTGGTCGAAAGAAGGCTGGACCGAGGAGGGGGTGATGAATAACACGCCAAGACAGAATATAGCAGTAACTATCAGGTAGGTTGGAACAGTGATGAGGCAATACAGTTTGTAGGCACGAATTCCAAATATTGCAATTAAGATGAGTACGATTAGTACCACGAAGGATAGAGGAAATCCCCAGGGTACTGAAGCCAGGTTGATCGCAAGCTGAGTCAGATAACTACTGTGAATCGCGGCTCCAACTCCGAAGAAGGATGGGCCAAGTCCTATCACGAACATGTCCCATAGATTGAACACGTTGAAGTAGATCAGGCCCGCACCTATGAAGATCATCTGGATGGTTGCGTATAGCGGTCCCACCATTCGAGCGGACCAAACATAATCGCCCCCGCTTCTGGGCATTCCTGCGCTAAGTTTCCCATACACGTATGCCATACAGAGAGGCGGAATGCCCCCAATCGCAAAGCAGACGTACAGGTTAGCGCCAGGGAAGAAATAGGGCGCGAACAGGACAGTCGTGACAAATCCGTTGATGAGGAGGACCATTCCTTGCGACATAAGAAAGTGATCCCTAAAACCAAGCGCCCTGACCAGCCCTGTTGCTTCTCGCAGGAACACCGGACGCTTAGCAGACGTACTGTCTGATGCAGTCAAATAATTGAGCCTCCGGAGAATAGTTGAGTTTAGTAAATAAGATCTTCGCAAATCTGTCTTAGCGGTCGGCAAAATTCAAGGCTTAAATACATTTCAGAGAATTTCTTTTGCATGGTCCATATTTTTATGATGTATAATGTGCTGCCGGGAAAAATGGAAGAATATAGAAAGCACTCACGGACAACCGACCAACCAACATTGAAGGGCCAACCTGGGATAAGGAAATTTACAGTTTACGAGATCAAAGGAGCTCAGACCGGTAAGTCACCGTACCAGGTCGTAGAAGACATCGAAGTGGACAGCTGGGACGCTTTCCTGAAAGTTGCCGCCTCTGACGCTGGCAAGAAACTCGGTGAGATGTGGAAAAAGTATTGCGATGAGGCTTCCCAAATTACCGTCTTCGGAGATCCAATCTGAAATCCGCTTTTCTTCGCATTATCTGATAGTTACTGATTTCGTTCTTCCGGGAATCCCACATCTGATTCGTTATCGGAGTGTCGTTTACTGTCGGCTCAGGCTAAACCATCCGCCTATAACGGATGGAGCAGCCTGAAACTTTTCAATGATTTAATTGAGGTTCAGATCGTGCCGGAGATCGGCGGCAGGATCATCCAATTGAAGCTAGACGAGTTTGAATATCTCTGGGTGAATGATCATCTGGCAGGTCAACCGGCTACACCGACAGGGCTCGGCGTTGATGGTGGTTGGCTGAATTATGGAGGGAGCAAGATCTGGCCCGCTCCGCAAGGTTGGGGACGCGATGATCGTTGGCCAGGGCCGCCAGACGCAGTACTCGACGGAAGCCCTCACGTCGGGTCCATTCTAGTTCCCGAGGGCGAATGTGCCTCAGTGCAAGTAGTTAGCCAGAGGGATGACCGGAGTGGCATTCAGTTCACACGTACCCTCAAAGTCTGCAATAATGCAGCACGCGTTAGCATCGACTGCAAGATGGAAAATATCGATACTAAACCGAGGCGTTGGGGGATCTGGCAGGTCACACAGCACAATGTCGCAAACAGAAATGGGACTGGATTCGACGAAAAAATCCGCGTCTACTGCCCCATCAACCCTCGAAGCATTCACCCCAAGGGCTACAAGGTAATCTACGGTCCGACGGACAATCCCGAATTCAACTCCAAGAACGGAATGATGTCCACTCGATACCTGCATTTGGTTGGTAAGATAGGGATGGATTGTTCAGCTGGGTGGTATGCGCTAGTAAACGGCACCCACGGCTATGTGTTTGTCGAGCGGTTCATTTGGGAGAGCGAAAGAGAATATCCTGATGACACGTCGTTCGAACTCTGGACTCAAGGCTCGGGAACCATTCGAGCCTGGGGAAGGCAGGTCAAGATGTCGGATAAGCTCGCGGAAAACCCTTACGTTCTGGAAACCGAAGCCCTAAGTCCATTTGCTCAACTAGTACCCGGACAGAGTAGTTCCTACCACAGCGACTGGTATGTCGCAAAAATCGGCGGAAACTTGCCGATTGTGGATTGTACTGACGTGGGCATAACCTGCGTTCCGTTACTGGCGAGTCTTTCCGCAGGAAATCTCACCATACCGCCGGGCATTTTGGCGTATTTGAAAACGGTCAAGCGGCATTAGCGTTTATGGACGCGGATGGAAATGAAACTGGTCGCGGGTTTGCGAGGATATCCGTCTCACCGAAGGAGCCGCTTATGCTTGAAGAATTGGGCAAGCTTGCCGAGGGGGTTGAGGTCCCTTCAGGGACCGTTCAATTGTCGCTAATCGTGATCGACGGTTCAGGAGAAACAGTTGGGAGCTTAGCTCTTTCAAGAATTTCGAATTGATGTAGAGCGCAGTACGATTTTTCCCCAGCTCACCAGTCCGCTATAGAACCGTCGTCGTAGTAGACATTGGGTATGTCCTTGGCGGTGTAGGGTATGCGTCGCAGAAGGTCTTCATTTAGTTCGAACCCCAAGCCGGGTCCGCGGGTAGCTGTAAGTAACCATCTTCGAATTTCAAAGGCGGTTTTAGCAGACCTTTCCTTGGGTTCGTATCAGCCGGAATCATTTCTTGAATCAAAAAGTTCGGGATGCTTGCGTCCAGATGGATTGAGGCGGCTGTGGCTACTGGACTGTTTGGGTTGTGAGGAGCGACTGTGGCATAGTAACATTCGGCTAGGGCGGCAATTTTCTTACACTCGAGGATTCCGCCTGCGTGACAAACGTCGGGTTGTATGATTTGTGCTCCATGCTTTTCCAGAAGTGAACTGAAACCGAACTTGGTGTAGATTCTTTCGCCTGTGGCGATAGGAACATTCGACTTTGCGCATACTTGAGCCATCATTTCAACGTTTTCGGGTGGGACTGGTTCTTCGAAGAAGAGGAGGTTGTATGGTTCGAGTTCTTTAGCTAGAATTGTGGCTGTGCTCGGGTCTAAGCGTCCATGAGCATCCAACATTAGGTCGATTTTTTCTCCAACGGCGTTTCGGACTGCTGCAACTCGCGCTACGGTTTCCTTTATTGGGCTTCTTTTCATTACGTCGTGTCGAGACGGAATTCCGGAGACCGTGTAAGCGTTCGCGCCTTCCGTCAGGAATTTCAGTGCCTTGAATCCCTTTGCTACAATTTGTTTAGAGTTCTTAGCTAGGTCTTCTGGTGTAAGGCCGGAGACATGTGTGTACGCTTTTACTTTGTCTCGCGAAGGTCCGCCTAGCAATTTGTAGACGGGGCAGCCTAAGCTCTTGCCTAGAATGTCCCAGAGCGCCTGTTCCACACCAGAGATTGCGCTGCATAGTACGGGGCCTCCCTTCCAGAAAGTTCCTCGATACATTGCCTGCCAGTGGCGTTCGATTTCTGTTGGGTCTTTTCCTACCAAGTAGCGTTTGAGTTCTAATACTGCGGTCTCAACTGTCTTTTCTCTACTCTCAAGCGTCCCTTCTCCATATCCAACTAAACCGTTACTTGTTTCGACTTTCACGAACAGCCAATTGCGCCATTTGTCTGCCTTTCTTTCGCCTGCGAGGAATGTCTTCACATCAGTTATCTTCAAGGTAAGAGAACTCCAATCTCAGCATCAGTAATCGGCATCAAGTTTAGTTGTTTCTTTTAGATACTGAGCTAGGTTCTCTTCCGTGTAGGTGCCCTTGTATGGAGTTGGTTTTGAATTTGCGTCGCCATAGGTTTGTTGTATGTATGGCGATACTTCCTGACCGAGCAGTTGCAGATATCCTTCCACATCACCGCTAACCGACGCCGCGATGTGCGTGAAGCCAAGTTTAATGTAAGTCTCGTAGAATTTGATAATGTCCTCACGGGTGGAAGCAACGAGGAAGTTCTTCTCGACAGTCTCCCAAGAAACCCTGTTGCCGTGTTCTTCCATATAGCGAGGGTCTGAAACAGCCAAATCAAAGAAGACGGGAAGAAGGGTTGACTTCCACAGCTTCAGCGAGTTCAATGCCTTCTCCTGGTCGTTTTTCGAGTATCCAACGTGAACGAGGAGTGATTTCTCAATCTGATCCGATCTTCGTCCCACGAGCCTCGCACCCTTCTCCAAGGCGGGAAATAGTTTCTGGGTAAAGAGGGAAGTGTCTTCCAGCGGAAGGGACATGAAGCTATCGCCAAGCATCCCAGCGACTTCCGCTCCTCGGGGTCCCGTTGAGGCTATGTGGATTGGAATGGGCAGGTTGGGTTTGTCGTAGAGGTTTGCCTTGGAAACCCTGTAGAATTTTCCCGAATGAGTTACGAATTTTCGATTCCAGAGCTTCCTGATTATTACGACGGCTTCCTTCAAACGTTCAAGATTCTCTGCGTGAGTTGGCCATTCGAAACCGCAAGGAACCTCGTTTAGGGCTTCACCTGTACCGACTCCGAGAAACACTCGGCCTGGGTAGAGGAGTGCCAGTGTCGCAAAGGCCTGGGCGACGATTGGGGGTTGGTAGCGAAAGAGTGGGGCGGTTATGCTTGTGCCGAGAATTGCATTTTTCGTTAGTGCGCCGATAGCAGAGAGTATTTCCCAAGAGAAACCTCCGTGGCCATTAGTGTGATACCAAGGATGGAAGTGGTCCGAAGCCCACACTGCATCTAACCCGTTTCTTTCTGCGCTTACCCCGTACCTCACCAGGTCCGGGGGGGCGTATTCTTCGGATGCGGCTACGAATCCCAACTTGATTCTCAGTACAAGTCACCTTAACCTCAGAGCCCAAGCGGCCGAAATAGCATATCGAAGACTATACATTTACGGTTATCACAAAGACCTTACTCTGGCAATTCAATTTCGAGACGATGGATGCTTGGCTGATAATGTGAAATTACTGCTCGACGCCGCACTCCACGTTGGGGGAGGGTGCAATTTGGGATGACAAACGTCAGGTGCTTTACTGGGTGGATATCGATCAGGGATTAGTTCACGTTTACGATCCAGCTACCAGGACAAACCGTTCAATTCCGGTCGGCCAAGCGGTAGGCACCGTGGTACCGCGACGGTCTGGTGGACTCATGTTGGCTGTTCGTGACGGTTTCATGTCACTCGATCTCGATACGGGGAAAACATCCTTAGTCGCTACTCCTCAGGGTCACAATTCAGAAAACCGATTCAACGACGGTAAGTGCGACCCGGCTGGACGGTTTTGGGCTGGGACGATGGAGACAGAGACACGTAAAGGTGCCTTGTTCCGCCTTGACCCTGACCTATCGGTTCATCAAATGCTGGATGGCGTTGGCTGCTCGAATGGGATTGTTTGGAGCTTGGATAGGAAGACAATGTACTATATCGACACTAGGACGAGGAGGATAGATGCGTTTGATTACGAACTCGGGGCCGGAGTCATCTCGAACCGCCGTCCCATTGTAACTGTTCCCGAAGAGCATGGTCATCCCGACGGCATGACCATGGATGCGGAAGGAAAACTATGGGTGGCGCACTGGGACGGCTGGTGCGTCTGTCGCTGGGACCCAGCCACAGGGGAGCTGCTTCAAAAGATCCGATTACCAGTCGCACGCCCCACCTCCTGTGCATTTGGGGGTGCAGGACTCGATACACTCTACGTCACCTCAGCAACCACCGAGCTAGACAGTGCGGCCTTGGCGAAACAGCCTGAGGCGGGTGGGCTATTCATTTGCAACCCCGGTGTTCGAGGCCTATCGACACTCTCCTTCGGGGGCTGACACATCAAACGAATTCTAAGCTATCAGCTGCATAACTCGTTTCAATGATTCTTCTGATTTGACTGTGGGATAATACTCTAGGCCGACGTAACCATTATACTGTAATTCGTCGATTCTGTTGAAAAGGTGCCTGTAGTTCAATTCACCCAAATCCAATTCATGTCTTCCGGGTACTCCCGCGCCGTGAATATGTCCAATTGAGCGAATATTCTTCTCGATGGTTTGTAGTATGTTGCCTTCCATTATCTGCATGTGGTATATGTCGTAAAGCAGTCTGAGACTTGAACTGCCGACCTCGTTAACCACCGCAAATCCTAACTTTGCTGAATCAAGAAAGTATCCGGGATGGTCAACTAGTGTGTTCAAGGGCTCCAGCAAGAGCATCATGTCTTCCCTTTCAACTAGCTTGCAAGCTTCCCTCAAAGTGTGGACTATGTTTTTCGTCTGCCGCTTCTTCGTCAAACCCTTCAGCGTGTTTCCGCTACACGTTATCATTTTCCGACAATCCAGCATCTGAGCGACTTGGATTGTTTTTCTGAGCCGCTTCAAGTACCTCGACTTGTCGCGGGAGTCTACCAGACTACCTCCAATGTCTCCGACATTGGAGTTCACAACAATATCACACACCTCTACCTTGCAATCCTTAACAACCTGTTGGAGAGCCCTCATATCCTTGGCATCTTGGTGCAGCCAGAATTCTATTGCCGGGATACCAATCTCCGCAGCTTTTCTGGCCCTTTCGGCGAACGGATATTCGGTCAGCAACGTTTCGATGCATACCGAGAATTTGACCATCGCTGAATCAACTTGTCTTGATTTCCTTCATCTAATTGTCTTTCTACCATTAAATCGAATGTTGACCTCATGTGAGCAGCATAATCAGACTGTTATCTTGGATGGAAAGCGGGAAATATGATCGAGTGCATTCCTAGAGTCAGGAATTGGTGCTTCTGAATGCGTGCTAAGATTGCGGTTTGGGGCGTTGGTCGAATTGGAATCGTACACGCCCGGAACGTGGCCAGTTCCGAAAAGGCAGAACTTGTAGCGATAGTAGACCCCATTAGGTCACTGGCTGAAAAGGCGGCTAAAAGATTCGGTGTCCCAGCATATTCAAGCCCATCGGAGATGTTGAGGGAGGAATCTGTGAACGGAGTAATAATCGCCACTCCAACAAAATTGCACGCTCAGCATGTGAAGTTGGCTTCGAACGCTGGCGTACCGATGCTCCTTGAAAAACCAATTGCACACAATATGAGGGAAGCTGACTCAATCGTATCAGCCGTGAAACGTTCGGGAGTGAAGTTCATGATGGGGTTCATGCGGCGTTGGGACGCTAGCTATCAAGAGGCAAAGGGTAGCATAGTTGATGGCTCGATTGGTAAACCGATTTTGGTAAAGACTTGTGCGAGAGACCCATCTCCGCCCCCTGAGGATTACATAAAACATAGCGGAGGAATCTTCGTGGACCAAAGCATACACGATATTGACGTCGCACTCTGGCTGATGAATAGCAGGGTTAAGACTGTTTCCGCAACGGGGAAGGCGCTAGTATATCCCCAATTCGCAAAATATGGAGATTACGACAATGCGGTAGCTGTTCTTGAGTTCGAGTCGGGTGGGCTTGGAATAATCGAGAGTAGTCGTACCTCAAAGTATGGGTATGACTTGAGGACTGAGGTGTTAGGTAGCCGAGGAGCGGTTAGCATTGGCAACGTCAAGAATGATTCAACGGAGTTATGGACCAGTCAAGGCAACGTGAAGGGGCAATACCCCTGGTTCTTAGAGAGGTTCGACGAGGCATACAGAAACGAGAGCGAAGGTTTTTGCAACTACATCTTAAACGGAGGTAAGTCCCCCGTCCCGGTCGATACGGGAAGAGCCGCGCTAGAAGTGGCGATAGCGGCAAGAACCGCAGCCAAGACGCATAAGCTAGTTTCGATTCCACCCGGTTAATGCGTTTTGAAGGCAGAAATTATGAAGGAGGTTATGGGCGCGGTTGTGAATTTTGACGCTAAACCACATTCAGTTGAACTGCGTGAAGTCTCGATCCCAGAGATAGGCGAGGAGGATGTCCTAGTTGCAGTTCAAGCTGTAGGAATTTGTGGGAGCGATGTCCATCAATATAATGGTACGATAAGTTACAAGGTAAATTACCCGGTCATATTGGGACACGAATTTTCCGGAATCGTCGCAAAGACCGGCTCGCGCGTTCACATGTTCAAGAAGGATGATAGTGTGGTTAGCGAGACGGCTGCGGTTGTGGATTTGTATTCGCCCATTTCTCGCTCGGGCAACTACCACCTAGATCCAAGCAGACTTGGTTTCGGCTATGGAACTGATGGTGCGATGGCTGAATTTGTTCGAGTTCCCGAACGTTGCCTCCACCGAATCCCAGACGGTTTGTCTTTCGAGAGAGCCGCCTTAGCCGAACCTTGTTGCGTTTCCTATGACGTAATCTGTGTCAACTCGAGGATCCGCCCTGGTGACAGCGTCGCCGTAATTGGACCTGGCCCTATTGGGCTGCTCTGCATGCTCCTAGCAAAGCTCTCCGGCGCGAACCCATTGGTAGCTATTGGCATTCCAATCGATGCCAAGCGACTAAAGATTGCTTCGCAAAACGGTGCAACGCATACTATAGGTGAGCAAGGTGAGGACGTTGCGGGGGAGACTAAGACTCTTGGTGATGGCTACGGGATGGATGTTGTCATCGACGCCTCAGGACATAGCTCCACCTTGAAACTCGCGCTCGATATTGTTCGTCCGGGAGGGCACATAACTAAGGTAGGTTGGGGGCGTCAACCCTGCAACTTTTCCCTAGACCCTCTGGTAGCAAAGGCAGTTACATTGCAGGGCAGTTTCAGTCACACCTGGCCCATGTGGGAAAAAGTGTTGGCCATGCTCGCGAGCAATCAAATCAACCTCGACCTAATCATAAGCCGCGTTGCTCCCCTAGCCGAATGGCAGAACTGTTTCGAAGCCATGCACACCGGCGAGATTGTGAAAGGCGTACTGAAACCGTGAGAAAGCTTCAGATTCAAAGACTAGGTAGTCTCTAGGATCGCACCCAAACCCTCTTGGAGATGTGTTCCTGGTTCTAATCCCGGCGGGCGCGGCAACCCGTAGCTGGGATGGGGGGGGTGGTGTAATTTGTGGGGAGAACACGTTACTCATCCCTAACGGCGGTGGAGAAAAGAAAACCATCATTCGAAGTAGCTGTGCCTCTTTTTCGGTTCAAACCATTCCCCACTCGGACCCTATTGAGTTCAAACCCGGATTTTGCAAGACTCAGATTCTGTAAATTGGAGTCAGAATCCCCTACCCCATCTCTGCTTTAGTTGGCTCGGTACGAGGCTCTCCCCAAGAAACGAAGACGGCGGGAAAATGCGATTAATTCGTTCAGAGTTTGTGTTCTAGTGCTTTGATTCGGCGTTCGAGTTCTTCGACCCGTCTCGTGAGACCGTGGATAGCTTTGTGATGACCGTAACTGTGATCCACAAGATCGTCGAACAGTTTCTTCAATTCCCGAGCGGTCTTCTCTTCCACCAAACCCAATCGACCAACAATTGATCCCCCCGTTATTTATTCATGATTTTAACAGGTAGTTTTGTGTCGGTCTCGTACTGCACACATAAGTAATCTTCCTGAGATTCATCTATAGTCCTCCAAGCGTCAAGTCAAAAGTTTTTCACCAGCATTCGACTGCGCAGCTGCGGGCGTATGACTACGGCAGCAGCGAAGAAGACCTCGGAGGAACGGGAAGAGGCAAGAATCGGTATGCTCACCATAATCTCCGGAATCATCGGTCTTAGCCGCAGGATTTCTCGCTTATCATTCTTTACCATCTGATAGGCTTGTTGACAAACCTATTTTTCTATCAGAAATTCAATTTTTCGTTCGCGTCGCCGCAATACAATACACTTGGATTACTGGTCATACTGGTCCCAGCTTTCGGTGGATTGATTGCCGGCTTAATGATCAAGTACGGATCAGCGAAAATTATAGGTCACGGGATACCTGAAACGATCGAGTCCGTTCTCCTATCGAAAAGCAAAATCGAACCAAAAGTCGGACTTCTGAAAGCTCTTTCCGCTGCCTTCACGATCGGATCCGGTCAACCCTTCGGGGCGGAGGGGCCGATAATTCAGACCGGTGGCGCCTTTGGTTCGTTTATCGGGCAACTGATCAGCGTTACTGGTTCTGAAAGAAGGATTCTGTTAGCCTGTGGCGCTGCCGCGGGGATGGCCGCGACATTCGGCACACCGATATCGGCAGTCTTTCTGGTGATAGAACTTCTTCTGTTCGAGTTTCGCGTCAAGTCATTGATCCCAGTGGCAGTAGCCTCGGCGATAGGTGCGTGGATGCATATCTACTTGATATCTCCTCAACCCCTGTTCTCGACATCTGTGCACAGTTTCGGAGGGCTCGACTCACTCCCATTCTACGTCCTGCTGGGGATATTATCGGGGTTGCTTGGAACGGGCCTTTCCCGTGGTCTTTACAAAACAGAAGACGCGTTTCGTAAACTTCCTCTCGGTCAGCCGTGGTTGCCGATTCTTGGCGGCCTCGCCGTCGGCGTGATCGGCTTTGTGGTACCCAAGATACTCGGCGTGGGATACGATGTGATAAACGCGATTATCAATTCCAAAGTGACGTTAGAACTGGCAACTCTGATCTTGATTACGAAGGCAGTGGCTTGGCTGCTTGCGATGGGGTCTCAAACTTCGGGTGGTACACTCGCGCCCCTCTTCATGGTTGGTAGCGCACTTGGCCTCATCTTTGGAACCATTGTAGTTGCGTTCTTTCCAGGACTCGGTATAGTTCCTACAGTGTTTGCGATTGCAGCCATGGCCGCTGTATTTGGAACCGCGTTGCGGGCTCCTTTCACATCAATCGTGTTCGCCCTGGAAGTCACGCAGGCCTACCAGGGAGTTCTCCCAGTAATCATAACGGTAGTGATAGCAGAATTGGTAGGTGAGTATCTCATGGCAGATTCTATTATGACCGAAAAGTTGGCTCGAAGGGGAATGAGAGTCCGTCACATATACGAATTCAATCCATTGCGGCAGGTCAGAGTTTCTTCGCTAATGTCCCCGCTCCAAGCAATTGACGCAAGAGAGAAGGTCGTCGATTTGTTCAAGAAGATTAACAGTCCTGGTAATGAGCTCGGTAAGAGGAAACACATTGTTGTTCTCAAAGACGGGAAAGCCGTAGGTGTTGTCGACAGACCTCAATTGTTTGAGGGAGCCTCGAAGGCTGATCCGGATATGATGGTAGAAGTGATTTCCTCCAAGTCCTTCCTAACTGTTCCTGAGGATGAATTTGGCTTCGAGGCGATGAGGTTAATGACACTGAATAATGCTCCATTCCTTGTGGTCGAGAACAAGGAGCATAATCCAGTAGGATATCTTTCGAGAGGAGACCTAATCCGGGCTCAGAAAGACAAGATCTCGGACGATACAATCGTTGAGAAAGGCCTCTTGGCTCGATTTATGCAAAAACGACCATAGAACATAGAACAATCTAACAACTCTTCAAATCGCTATACTCCACCCTGTTTTCATGTATGTGATATCCATGGTGTGAGACTTAGAAGGTAAATCGCCGTCGTTCGCGTTTTCGTGTGTGTGGCCGGTGAAATTTGAATCGTCGGAGATGTGATTCAGATCGGCCCAACGCAATACTTGGTTCTTCTTATTTCGAGTAAATTCGTTACCAATGAAGTGACTGCTCGCAGCTAGTGAGTTTGAGTTCTTGATGCTATTGCGGCGTGTGCAAGTTTTTCCCCGGGTGAGCCTCTCCAGCCACGTATTGTCCTCCAGAGATTGTAGAAATGCAGGTACAAAGCGATAACCAGTAAGGAGAGTGAGCCGAGCACAAGAAACTTCGAATCGAAACTGTAAGGGAGCATTCCGGAAAAACCTACGCTCATTCCGATAACTCCGATATTCATCAACCAAAATTGGATCTTCGCAAGTCTTAGGCTATGAAGGAAAGCATGAGCGAATGATGGAACAAACAGGTAGGACAAACCGAATATCATCATTGCCACGAAACCATAAAGCTGCATGAAGTAGAATGCTGTCATCTCAAAAGAAAGCACGTGACCGAAAGTCAGCAGAAGCAACGTCCCTCCTGCAACAAGGTAAATGAGACTTGCCTTCACATACCTTAAACTCAGCTGCATAACGACAGCCGCAATCGGCCCCTGAGCCAAAATCGTAATACCAGCATCTCAGCGTCCAGGTTCTATCAATATTAGTGTAACTGAAAATAAGGCGAAGTTTTCTCTGTCAACTCACCAACGATTGAGCGCCGATGGTATCCTCTGCTGTGAACCCACAATCCATCGGTATAAGTAGCGTCTCGATCCGGCAACGGTTGGGTTGAAGCGTTAGACCGTAAGCTTTTGTTGCACCAACTACTGTCCGCTCGAATGAATCATAGGAACAATCAGGGAAGAGTCAGCGGGGTGCAAGTACGTTATGGTGAAGAAGACTAAAGTGAAGTGTGTTGCATGTGGGACCGTTGTGCGCGGCCGTCCCGCTTACTTGAGATTGAAGATTACTCATAGTCAACCAAGTTTGATTGAGTCATCGAAAGCGTTGGGCTTCACCTCGCCAAGTTGGGGAATTGGAGATGTTATGGATGCTCCGATGCATCGTAAGTGCTTCAGCTTTGCTACACGGGTGTGGAAGCTTGCCTTCGTCACGCGGGCTCTCAGTCCGCGCCGTCACGCCGGCGAACTGCCCCATCCATCCGTTTAGGCTGCCAATGTTTCCATGCTGGTAAGAACCTTGAAATGTCCAACTTGTCCGCATTCCTTGAGCAACCATTGCTGTAGGTGTGACCGTATCATCCCACCCGAGAATCAGCAGCTCAGAATCCGTCCACTGAGGAACAAAATCAGCAGCGATCTCAGCCTGCATCTGCTATGCGAACAATGCTACGAAGATAGAGCGAGAGCAGCTCAACAGGTCTAATGAACTACGTTGGAGTTCCCCATGGAGGGCATCTAGTCTGTGGGTGTGGGTCTAGTGGCGCGGGCAAGCAAATTTGAAACGGGTTATATATACCGGTAAATTGGGGACAGGATTCCCTTAGCGACCTCTAAGTCTTACTCGGGACAAATTGTGGGATAACTTATTTTTTAGTTCCTACGATCGTAGTAGTAACGCTTATTAGATGTTGCACGGATCTACTCGTAATTTAGTTAATACTCATTTACTAGTAATCGATAAATACCGTTTTTCGCTGTGTTCGGTGATATGATGACCTCTGAGTATCTAACGAACAATCTCGATGCTGCGATTAGCGGATTGAGAGAGGGGAGATTCCTCCTGCTTCATGACTCGGACTCTCGGGAAGATGAAGTGGATATGGTCGTCGCAGCTGAGCGAGTTACTCCAGAACACATTAGAGCGATGAGAACCGACGCGGGCGGTCTAGTGTGCGTTGCTCTCGATAATGAAATTGGACGAGCTTTAGGGATCCCGTATCTGCAGGACGTTCTTTTGTCAGCCTCGGAGAAATACCCTCTCCTTCGGTCACTTCATGAAGAAATCGCACCCTACGGGGGGAAGTCAGCGTTTTCAATAACTGTAAACCACCGACGAACCTTCACAGGCATAACTGATCGAGACAGAGCGCTAACAATCAGAGAATTGGCAAAGCAAACCAAAGCCGCTGTTAACAGAGAAGCAGATTGTCAGAAAACATTTGCTTCGGAATTCAAAGCTCCGGGACACGTACACCTCCTCTTGGAGGCTCAAGGTTCACTGAGAGAAAGGCGTGGGCACACGGAGTTATCGGTGTACTTGACTAAGCTCGCAGGCCTGACCCCAGCCGCCGTAATCTGCGAGATGCTTGATGGGAAGACTCACGACGCGCTCACCGTTGAAAACGCAACAAATTACGGTCAAATGCATTCGATCCCGCTCCTGGATGGGCAGCAATTGGTAACCCGTTTTCTGGGATAGAACCCGAACCGGCCTCACCACTAGCGATCATTATGCCTGACGTCAAATTGGGGATAGTAGTGGCTGAATTCTACGAAGAATTAGCCGGGAAAATGCTAAAACAAGCCCTGAAACACGCCTCGGAACTCAACGCCCTAACCACCTACGTCTGCAAGGTTCCAGGTTCATACGACATGCCCATTATGATTCAGGCCTTACTTGAGAAGAATGACGTTGACGCTGTAGTCACTTTGGGTGCAATAGTGCGCGGGAAAACCAAACACGACGAGGTCATCGCGCATGCACTCGTCACCAAAATGGTGGAACTATCTCTCCGCTACAAGAAGCCTGTGACGCTTGGAGTCGCCGGCCCAGGGATGACATTTCAGCAGGGGAAGACCCGGTCGAAGGACTTCGCGAATCGAAGTGTGGGCGCTGCTATCAAACTGGTTCTTCGCCAGAGAGACCTAACAAAACGAAGGTTGAATCCGACTTATCCGGTAGTGATAGAATAATTGAGCATCAATCAAGTCCAAATGACGTTAATCCAACTTGACAATTACGGACCTTGGACCGGGACGCTCGGCAGCGATAGAGAACATAAGCTTCAGATCCTTCAGGCAGAGTTGTACTCCGCGATTGAAGGAAGTTTTGCTGACCGAGGAGGACTCGTTTTCTTCAACAGATTTGACGAAATGCTAGCCGTCTCAAACGGCATAACAGAAACTGAGCATAAGAAGATCATTGACGATTTGCAAAAAGAATTCCCGGTAACCCTCAGCATGGGCATAGGAGTAGCTAAAACGCCTTTTCAAGCCCAGTTGAGGGCGTCCAAACTTCTCCAAGAGAGAGGAAGCGCTCAATCGCCGACAAGAAGAAGCATGATCGCTCACCAAGGATCTCTAGAATTAGCTAGGTCCTATGTCCAGGTTGCCCATTTCGACATCGATGGGATAACTGAAACCCACACAGATCACGCCTCTGCCTACGACACATCATTGTTTATCATGACATTAGGTGCCGAACTTATGCAGTCGTTCAGAGAACAAGAAGCGCTGTTGTTCTTCGTGGGCGGCGACAACTTCATAGGCGTAGCTAACGGCGTGAGCGTTGAACAAATAGAGTCACTCCTCACACACTACCGTTCTAGAAACATCAAAATGAAGTGCGGAATCGGAATCAGCCGGGCGGGAAGGAAAGCGGCAGAACTCGCCACCCTGAACCTGGACCTCATCCGAAATACAAACGGTGGCAAATCGATTCTATCAACGACAAGTCTGTGAATCGAACCATGGAGAGCCTTGTAGAGAACGTTTCCCTAATTCTCGGTGAAGATTTTCAGGTAATCAAAAACGGCTATATCGTAATCGATGGCGGCAAGATCGCTTCAGCAGGCGAAGGAGAACCGCCCAGTTCCACGCAGAGCTCGAGAAATGTCCTGAACGGACAAGGGCTACTTGCAATTCCAGGCCTGATTGATGCCCACACCCACCTAGCGGATTCAGTAGCCAAGGATTTGGGAACTGGGTCAAGCCTTGACGTGCTCGTCCATCCTATTCATGGGTTGAAGACTACTCTCCTCAAGGAGGCGCCTGAAGCACAGATTTGTGAGGCCATGGCGGCGACTGCGGGAGACATGCTTGCTTCAGGCATCACTACTTTCGCAGACTTCAGAGAAGGAGGACTAGCAGGCGCTCAGTTAGCCGAAAGGGCTCTTCGCAGAAACAAGTTACGCGCACTGATTCTTGGAAGACCGAACTATCACTTCAGTGAGGAACTCGTGGTTGACGAATCGAGGCAACTAACCCCAGAGACAATGCTCGAACTACAACAGACCCTGGAATTGTGCAGTGGCCTTGGTATAAGCGGCCCTAACGAATATAGCGATAATGCAATGAAGCAAATTTCTCGGATCGCGAAAGGCACGTGTAAACTGGTCGGAGTGCATGCATCGGAGAGTGCGAAATCGAGACAATTCTCACATGAAAAATTCTCCAGAAGTGAAGTAGAGAGAGCATTAGATCACTTAAGGCCCGACTTCCTAGTCCATCTCACGAATTCAACAGTCGAAGAATGGGAGAGGGTTTCCAAGAACCACGTACCCGTCGTTTGCTGCCCAAGGGCAAATTCAATTCTCGGTCTAGGATTCCCACCAATCCTTGAACTCATCGAAAACGGCGTCACTGTGGCATTGGGGACGGACAATGTTATGCTCAACACCCCAGACATGTTTAGAGAGATGGACTACACTTCGAAAATGCTTCGAGCCAAACGGACTTGACGCAGGGGCGATATCGCCAAGAGAGATATTGAAGATGGCCACGGTGAATGCGGCGAAAGCTCTAGGATTAGGTTCGGAGTTAGGATGTATCGAGGAAGGAAAGAGAGCTGACATAGCATTCCTCAACCTGAACAGCCCTAACCTCTGCTTCTCGAAGGACCTGATATCTTCAGTCGTTCACAGAGCCAGGCCAGATGATGTAAAATGCGTGTTGATAGACGGAGAGGTCGTGCATGGGTCAATTCCCACCAACTGAGTTTCACAAGAGGCCCAGAGTCCTACTCGCTGCAGCTATGACCTTGGATGGTAAGATAGCTACCCGAGCGCGAGATTCCAGTATATCATCAACGGTTGACTTGAAAAAACTCCACAGATTAAGGAGCCGGGTAGACGCAGTAATGATAGGAAGGGGAACACAGGTTAAGGACAACCCCCGCTTGACAGTCAGGCGGATAAAAGGGAAAAACCCAGTTCGAATTGTTATTGATAGTCTTGCGAGAACACCGCCAAATGCGAAGGCTTTGTCTAAAGAGGGCGGCAGCACGATTATTGCTGTGTCAAACAAAGCGCCCAAGAGTCGCATAGACCGACTGCAACTAAAGGGCGCCAGGATCATCCGCTGCGGGAATCGACATGTGGACCTCAGAAAACTACTCACAATTCTACGGAGGATGGGAATCAGAAGCGTGTTGCTTGAGGGAGGAGGTAAGCTGAATTGGTCAATGTTGCTCGAGAAATTGGTGGACGAAATCCAGGTTACCGTATCACCATTCGTCGTCGGCGGAGAGAAAGCCACGACGTTGGTCGAAGGATTCGGTGTAGATAGAATGAGTCACGCCGATCAGGCTGTCGCTATTAAGAGCAAACCGGAACGGAAACGAACTAATCCTGAGGTACAAGGTGAGAAATTAGTGCAAGCCGACGCACAGCACTTATCGACATTGACCTGGGAGAAGGTTGGGGAATCCATCAAAGCCCACACATCCAAAGTAATTATTCCCATTGGGAGTCTAGAACAACACGGCCCACATCTACCACTCTCAACAGACACGACAATTGCGGATTACGTCGCCAAGCATGTAGCAAGACGATGCGCAGACACGTTCCTAATGCCACCATTGCAGCTTGGCTGCTCTAGTGAGCACCTTGGGTTTGCCGGAACAATATCCCTTCAGCCAGAGACGATATCCAGAATTATCCTCGACATTTCTAATAGCCTTCTGAAGAGTGGGTTAAGCGAGTTATTCATCGTAAACGGTCACGGCGGCAACAGAGGACCCTTAGACGCAGCAATAACCAAGGCCAAAGAAACGATTCCCGCAATTCGGCTTTACTCATTTACGATCGTCGATATCGTCAAAGGAAAATTCGATGAAATTCGCAAGTCAGCAAGAGGACTTGTTGGCCACGCAGACGAGATTGAAACCTCAATGATGCTCGTCATCCAACCTGAAACTGTTGACATGTCGAAGGCAGTTTGCGAAGAACCCTCGCTGCCCAAGGGTCTATCTTTTGAAAGAGAGGACCTAGCGAAAATGTCGTTCGCGTGGACGGCGAAGGAATTGACAAGGACGGGTGTAATTGGGGATCCCCAGGTAGCCGCCCCTGAGACCGGCAAGGTTCTGCTTGACTTTGCGATTGATTTCATTTCCAAATCAATCAACGAACTTTGAAGGTTGCTCGAAATGTTCGCAGGCATTGTGGAGCAGCTAGCCACCGTCATCTCAACTTCGAAGCCTCCGGGCAAAACCGCTTCGATACAATTGAAACTGGGAGCCTTGGGGAAAGATGTCAGAAAGGGAGAGAGTCTATGTGTAAACGGCGTGTGCCTGACCGTTACGTCGAACCGTAAGGGAATCGTCTCTCTTAGCGTCATCGAAGAAACCTTGCGTGTCACGAACCTTGGGTTACTCGTTAAAGGCACAAAGGTAAACATTGAGCGAAGCCTGCGGGCCTCGGACAGGATTAGTGGGCATTTTGTTTCTGGCCACGTAGACGGGATTGGAAGAATCGCACAGATAGAGCAAATGCCCGATGGATCGGTTAAGACATGGATCAACAGCCGAACCCTCCTCACTTCAATGATGATACCCAAGGGGTCGGTTGCCGTAGATGGGATTAGCCTTACACTAGTTGACGTCAAAGAAAATTCGTTCTCAATCTGCCTGATACCACACACGCTTTCAACTACAACACTAGGTTACAAGACCGAAGGCGCCACAGTTAACATCGAAGTGGACATGATCGGGAAATACGTAAGGAAAGCCATTGAAGAAATCAAATAAGAAAGCGCCAACAACATAACTTGAAGCAGGGTAAATATATCGGTAAGTTGGGGTCAGAATCCCCTGCCCTTCTCCGGAGGGTTTGATTCGTCATTCTGACGTATACTTCAGAACAGATCAAGGCAACTAGAACAATTACTTCATGCTTCGTCTACGCTGGTAGTTTGGATGCTTGCTGTCCTCTTGTTCCCCAATTGGATTTTGGCACGTCGTGGATTACGATGTGCAGTGATTCGGCTTTTGTTCCGATCTCTTCAAAAGCTCTTGTTATCCCTTTGATCAGTGTCTCCTTCTGTTCTGAAGTTCTTCCTTCCCACATCTCAACTATGACTACGGGCATACGATTTCACCTCTTTGCCTAAGCGTGCATGTTGAACTAGGAGGTTTCGCCTGTAGATTGTATTTACTAGTAAACTGGGCTGAAATCTCCTGCCCCATCGCCGGGGCCAGGCAGGGAAAACATGACCGGACTCGCACCTTATTTGGTTCAAGTCCCTCCGGACCCGCCGCTAATGGGGTTCAGATCCGAATTATAGAAGCTGTACCGGTACTTGGGGGTTAGGATCTCCTTCACGATTTCATTTCCTGGCGATTTGCATTTAAGACACGTAAATGCATGAGTTAACTGCGGGAATGCTTGGGTATGGCTTTCTTCCTTTGTAAGCTGATAGCTCCTCGATCAACATTCGCTCAAGACATGACCGAGTCGGAAAGAAAGCTAATGGGGGAACATGGCGGGTACTGGAGAACATTGGCAGACAGAGGCGTCGCAGTAGTTTTCGGCCCGGTAATGGATCCTAAGGGAGCCTGGGGTTTGGGCCTCCTAGAAGCAAAAGATGAAACTGAAGTACGCGCCTTACTAGCGGACGACCCAGTGACCAAGGCAAATGCTGGTTTCCGGTACGAGATCAATCCGATGGCTCAAGCAACATTACGAAAAGGACTATTCTAGCGATAGCAAGTTAGGGCTCGAATTCGAATCTATTCCCAACCTAGATCTAGCTGAATATATCCAGATAGCGAAAAACCGACTGACACAAAAGCCTACAGCGGAAACCAAGGGTTGCTAGAACCACTAGCTTTTCTCATGTCCCGCCAACTCGACGAAACTTTACAGCGACAAGGGGCCTGTTCAGCCGATGCAGACTTGACGTTACCTCTCAAAGACTGGCAGACGAAGTCCCCCTAGTACTCTGGTGAATCTTCGCACAACGATATTCCGTAGCGTTTCCATCCGCTAAAACCGATTCGTATGAACGGCCTTACGGAAATCAAATGCCAGCACGAAGGGTGCAGAGAAAAGATTCAGATACTTTGCCCTGAAGGCTATTCTACCTGGAGCTATCGAAAACCGAGCGACTCGACCAAATACAAGAAAGAACGTTATCCGTGCAAATCTCGCCACGAAACAACCGTCTACTGGACCTTGTCAGGAATACCTTAGATTTGGCACGATCAGCCTGAGTGCTGACTAGCCAAGTCCCGGCAAGTGAGACTCTTAAATTCTCGCGTAATTAGACGTAAAATGCGAAACTGAACATTTCATAAGTCTGTGATAGCGGATGCACATTGGTCTCAAGGAAATTGACCCACAAATCAAGCCTCAAATTGAGGCACCAGCGAAGGTTCTAGCAAAATTGGAGATGCAACGAGATACCCTAGGTAACGCTACTAACTATCAAGAAAGGTATTTTCTATGGAAGCCGCTTGACGATAGATGTAAGCTACTCAAGAATGAGCTTTTGCAATTAGGCATAGCCCTCGGAGTAACGAAAGAACAAATTGATTCGACGATTAAAGAAGAAAAATCACGGTTTTCCTCGCCAGCCTCAGTTTAGGCTGATTTTCTACTAGAAATCATCCGACGAAAGGTACCACACCTAACCGCTAACCGGTGGAACTCATCAGCCGAATTCAAATCGCACGATTTTCGCACGTGTGACTCGAAGTATCCAGGGATAAGGATTATCAGGACGACGACAGAGAACGGTTTTCTGTATCGGTTTGCCGGGTAAATGAAATGGCGAAGGTCTACGTTTACCTGTGGTTTGATATTGAGGATTACGTTACTGAGGAGTCCCACGAACTTCCCCTTACGGCTTTCCGTATCTTAAGCAAATACAACGTGCCAGTCACCTGCAAGATGGTTGCGGAGAAAGTTCGCGCACTCAGAGACCGAGGCCGAGACGACGTAATCCAAGCAATATCTGAACACGATGTTGGATACCACCTCGACACCCATAGCAGACATCCCACCCTGTACGAGTACCTCGCCGACTTGAATGTGCAGGCCGGTGCGAAAGAGTTCCTCACACGAGAGACCGACGGTCTCTTATTGGTTAAGCAGACTTTTGGTAGAGAACCTTCGTGTTTCGGTCATCCAGGACCAACATGGGCTCCACACGTCTATCCTGCTCTGCAAGAGATGGGAATTCCCCTGTACTTGGACGAAACGCGCATATTGAATCTTGAAAACGCGCCCTACTGGTATTGTGGACTTTTGAATCTTAATGGTGCAAATCGTAACTTCATCGTTTTCGATTTTAGCTTCGAGAACCCTCGCGCAATTGAGTCTTTGAAACGCAAATTCAAGGCTGCCTACCTCAGAATTCAACGAGATCAAAGAAGCGGTTTCGTTAGCATACTCTTTCATCTGCACACGGCCATCAACAAGAAGTTCTGGGACGAGGTCAACTTCGGTCATGGCAAGAATCCTACAAAAGAAGAATACGTGCGCCCACCGCCTCAACCTCGCGATGTGACACTAAGGGCTTGGAACGATTTTGAAGAGCTGATCGATTACATCAAACACTTCAAAAATGTACAATTCATAACGGCAAGAGACGCGCAAAAGGTTTGCGAGGACACAGGTCCGCGAACTCTCAACCTAGCTCAACTGAAACTAGTTTCGAAACACTACAGTACTTCAACTGACTTTTGGAGGAAGGGGCAGGCTTGCCTCTCCCCAGCAGAAGCATTCTATGCCATCACCAACGCACTCGCCACTTTTGCTAATACAAGCAAAATTGTCGGGCAGATCAAGGTGGGGATGCCCTTAGGGCCGATGGAATCGTTTCGAAGGAAAGGTAGAATGGCGATTCAAACACATGAATTTCTGGCCGCCATTCAGAACGTACTTGATTACATAGACGCGGAAAAACATGTGCCAAGCATGATCGAAGTCGGTGCGCGCGCGTTAAGCCCCGAGAGCTTCCTTGTTACGGCCTCGAGATTGCTTAACAGAATTCTTTCAGGCAAGAAAATCCCAACGACAATGCACACGTCTGAGGGCAGACCACCCAACCTCAAGTACATCGATGATTCTAACTTCAGACAGGCATGCAAATGGAATGTGTTACCTCTGAACTTCAAGGCTCCCCGGATACTTGAGCAAATCAAGCTCCAAGCGTGGACGCTTAAACCAGCAATCATACGCTCCGAAATGGCGTGATTCGATCATGCATTCCGTGGACTTGGTTATCGAACAAGGAACGATTGTCTCACCAGAAACCAGCTTTGTTGCATCAATTGCCATTGACAATGGCAAGATAGTTGCGATGGGCCACCGAGCGACCATGCCCAGAAGCGACCGACGGATCGATGCCCACGGAAAAATGGTTCTCCCCGGAGCGATAGACGCGCATGTTCACATTGGACAACCTTGGGAGGGAACGAAGCGACCGGTCTACTATGCCGAAGACATTGAGTCAGCAACTATGGCTTCAGCGATGGCCGGAACGACGACAATATGTGACATGCCGGACTCAATGCCTCTTGTTACATCGGAGTCAGTCTTCAAACGGAAGGTCCAGTTCTGGGCTGATAGGTCCTATGTTGATTACGGCCTGCACGCCGGCTTTGTTCCTGATACTGATTTCGAGAGGCTCATACCACCATTATGGAGAGCCGGACCAACAGCCCTCAAGACATTCATGTGTTTTTCAGAGGATATCTGGCCAGCAATGCTGGACGGAGAATTGTTCGATGCGCTCAAAGTGATAAGCGAAGTAAATGGTTTCGCAATTCTTCACGCTGAAAACGACAGCATGCTAACTCAAAACAAGAAGAAACTGGACAAGGAGCACCGAATCGATTTTCAATCCCATTTAGAGTGGCGGCCTCCCATAGTCGAATATGAAGCGGATCGAAGAGCCATCTTCCTCCTACGAGAGGCCCACACAAGAGGCCTGATTGTACATACCAGCGTTCCAGAAGGCGTAGGAGAAGTTTGCGCCGCACGCGCGAAGGGACAGGAAGTCTACGTTGAGACTTGCCAACACTACTTGTACCTGACCGCTAAAGATGTCGAAAGACGTGGCCCGTGGGTGAAATGTTCCCCTCCCCTCCGTGATAAGGCGAGAGTGCTTCAGCTTCGGCGTCAACTTGCAAATGGACAAATTGATTCCGTTGGTTCCGACCACTCACCGTTTAGCAAGGAAGATGTCAGGAGATCAGAGTCGAACATATGGAAGGCCGAGGCCGGTATGCCAGAACTCGAAACAGGGATGCCGCTAATGCTGAATGGGGCGAAGGAGGGTTGGATTACTCTCAACAGGGTGGTGGCATGCACCTCCGAGAACCCAGCTCGAATCTACGGCTTGTATCCAAGAAAGGGCACGATAAGCGTAGGGTCGGATGCGGACCTGATTGTTGTTGACATGAAAAGACGATGGAAGGTAAGGGATTCAGAGCTGAAAATGAAGAGCGGCTGGTCTCCCTATAATGGAAAGACGCTCAGCGGGACCCCAATATTGACCATCGTCAGGGGATCTATTGTTATGGAGAGCCGCGAGATAGTTGGCGAAAAGGGTTATGGAAAATTCCAGCGACGTAATGAGCGAGCCAAAGCGGCCTCTTGATTATCAAACAGCAACGTCAAGTATTATTCTTAGCCAGATACGAATAACCTACTCTTTACGCCCTTTTCATCGATGTTTACGATGATTCCGCGCAAGATACCTTCACCATATTCGCTGCCAGGGTTATAGCAGATAGTCTTCCCTATCTTCGCTTCTCCTCTCGCTTCATGAATGTGTCCATGAAGTGCCATCATGGGTTGGTACTTTTCAATCGTCTTTCGGACAGCTGTGCTTCCAACCGCAATCATCTCGACGCCGGTTCCTGGGGAGACAACTGGTTTGAGGTCTTTGCCTATCCTTGGGGCCACATCTATGCCTGAATTGTAAGGAGGACAGTGAAAGTTGAATATGCATCGATTCATATCTTTTACCTGTGAGGCCATGGATTCGATCTTATTCTCCAGTTCCTGTTCGCTGCTCTCGCGAGGACTATCCCAAGGAGTTGGATTGCTGAATCCTGAACTGATCATTTCGTGGTGATCATCGATCATGACAACTTTTCCCTCAGGGTTTACGATAGTGTTTGAAGAATTCAGAACGTCGTCTATTGCGAAGGAGTCGTCGTTTCCAGGCGTCATGTAGATCTTTGCTTTGAGATCTTTCAGGCGCTGCTCTGCAAGCTCCATCCATCGTTTGAGGGTCTCAGCCATGAGTTGGTTGAAGAGTGCGTCAACCTTCGTTGGATCTTTATTCAACGCCTCCATCTCTGTTGAATTGGTGTAGTATGGATAGAATCCGTTGAATCGAATATTATCCTCAAGTTTCTGCACCTCGGCTTTGTCCTTTACGATCACCTCGGTTCCTAGGAGCTTTGACCTGAAGGTGTTTTCATCGACCTTGACGATGGGGACGATCATTTTACCTGTCATATCGCCGCCCATTATCACAACATGAGCGTCATACATCTTGGCAGCGTTGAGAAACTTGATGAAGACTCTTTCGGAGCCGTGCAGGTCAGTTGTATAAAATATCCTAGTTATTGCCATTCTTTTACATCTCTAATTGCTTCATCAACTTCATTGTACCATTTCTTTTTCTCGCCAATCCTGGCACGAAATTTGAATCGTGATGTCTTAGGTTCGTCTTCTATTCGCGCTATTAATTGGTTGATCTTTGATTTGACGTCGTCTTTGTCTTGTTTTTCTATCTTGAAGTCCTCCAACAGCAGCTCGGTTTTCTTGAGGTTGTTCGTCACTGTGTGGCAGAAGCCCCAGTTTTCGCTCATTAGTTTCGCGATGTAATTCGCGTTTATCGATTCCTTGTCAGAATCTGATATTGGATGGGCTCGGATGAGGAGGACAGCGTCTTTGACGTCTTTCTCGTTAATTTCATGGATTTGCAGCTTTGCGAGCAGAAGGTCGGCGACTGGGATTGTTGGAGTGTCGACTTCAAGTCGTTTGCTGAGATCAATTAGATGGCTCATTTCGATTTTGTCGAAGAATATGTCAGCGTTTAAGCCACTGCCGTCTTCCACGTATATCTGCCTATAGGCCCAAATCGCAGGTGTTTTTCTGATCCTTGGCTCAGCATTGAAACCATTGCGCTTGAAGAATGGTTCCAACTTTCCGCGGGTCTTATCGTGAGTTATGAGATCGATGTCTGCGAATGCGATTTCTCTATCTAGTTTGTGGAAGAGATCTAGAAATTCTTGACTATGTACTCTTACAGCCAAGCCACCAAGTATCCTTAGGACTAGGCCCTCCTTCTGTGCATTTTCGACTAAGCCGCAAGCCCTAGAACGAGAATATTCCGAAGAAAACGGGGTTTTTCCACGGTCTTCCATCTGCCACACGCAGTCGCGCTTAGCTTGGAGGTATCTCTTTAAAGACTAGCGATAGGTCGAGCCCTCGTGATTTCTGTACACTTCTTGCCACCAAGAAGACGACTAAACCAATCACGAAGATTAGACCAAGTATTACGAGTGATATGTTAGACAGATTCGCAGGAATGCCGGCGTAGCTTGGGTTAATGGCCACCATCACATCCATTGCAATTACTGAGAGAGCTCCAAGTATACCGAAGATCGTTATTATGGGCACACCTGCGACTCTCTTCTTAACGTATGTCGGTTGCGCTTCGAACATGTCCTTCTTTATGAACGGAAAGGCAGCCCCAGCCGCGCACGCCACCAACCAAGCCGTGTTGTATCCGGTAGTGAAATTGGAGTATGAAAATGCTATAGGGAAAATCAGTTGGTAGAAGGCAATCCCGAATATCGCGAATATCGTGATAGTGATTACTGAACGTACGGGCGTGTGGTATTTCGTATTGACCTCAGAGAACCAACTTGGTATAACACCGTCAAAGCTCCATGCAAACATGTTACGAGTAGCAATGAGGTAGTATGACATTGCTAGCAAGTAGAGCCATGATATCATCCCTACCAAGGTTAGAATGACCATCCAAATATTCGGCACCGCAATGTCGACGATAAGTGGCAAGAACGGAGAGACTGGCAAAGTGTAGGATGAAGGAACATTGAAGGCAAGGTAACTTAGTGAGGACATGAACTCATACCCTGTTGCGTTGAACAGAGCCACTCCGATCAAGGTGTCGAAAACAAAAATGCCTACGAGTGCTCCAATCGTTGACCAAACGGCAGTTTTGCTTACTTCTTTAATTTCGCCTGAAAAGAAGTTAACGATATTTGCGCCTCCTAGCGTGAAGTAGCTTATGGGTAGAGTAATCATCGTTCCCGCCAACACGGCGCCCCAGTTTACTGCGATATTCATGCCATTGCTGTGAGCAGATTGGATGAACATTTGGTAGCTATTCGTGCTGTTCGTATATGGATGAGCGAACGTGTTGAACGAATGTTATGAAGCTGCTAAGCGGAGTTGTACCAAGGACTACGATCCAGACAATGACGGTTATCATTCCGAGAACAAAAGTGATCAGGTTCACGGCTTTGAGCCATTTCACATCGGCAATCATTAACACCATAATGAACAGCATCGTGACCGTGCCGATGACGAAACCCCAAATCGGCTGAGTCGCAGCCTGCCCCAGTGACGTCAAGTAGCTGTCACTTAGGGCGGCCCCACCGACCGTAAGGGAGGTAGAAACGGCAGTTCCAGCCATGAAGAGACAGTTCCATGCGATACCAAGTATGGATAGCACGGTCCAGAAGAAATTGTTCGCGAAACCTAGAGTCGGGTTAACGATTCTGCTAACGAACACATAGTCCCCTCCCGATCTAGGCATAGCAACTGTGATCTGAGAATAAGTCAGGACGACGAACAGGTTGAGAACCATCGCGATGAACAAACTAAGGGCATAATTGTAGCCTGGAGCAAATGCCAAACTACTTGAGTAGACGAGAAGAGTGCCCGATCCTAAGTTAATTGCACCCACAGCGATAATGAGCGTATCGAAAACTCCGAACGGTCTCGTAAGTCCTGTCGCTTTTCTGATGAAAACTTCCTTGCTCAATTTTTCTCAAGCTAGAATCGATGCTATGACTATTTAACAGTTCGCGCCGTGTTTTAATTTGACGGAAATCGCGAAACGTTGGCTTAGCCAAAAGTAAAAAGTATAGAGAATATACCATAAATCAGCAAGCGAATGGGAATTTGACCAAACCAAACCACATAGCATATCACCATCTAGACGAGCTCGACATGAGAATAATTGCGGAGCTGCAGAAGGATTGCAGAGCCCCACTCATGATCCTGGCTAAGAGACTAGGTACTTCCAAGTCAACGATTCACTATCGGATAAGTCGACTCGAAAAGGATGGCATCATTGAGGGATATTATGCATACATTAGCCCCCTCAAACTGCGTCGGGAATACGCGGCTATTGTCCTCACGAGAGCCAGGACGGGAATCGGCTTAGACCAGAGGATGAGGATCGGCAAACGAATTGCAGCTGTCCCTGGGATTTGGGGCGTCTATGCGGTCTTTGGAGAGTACGATTTCATATTTCTAGTCAGGGCGGACTCGCGCCAGGATCTCGCTGAGAAAGTGAACGCAGTCACAACCATACGCGACGTTGACCGGACTAGCTCCCAAATCGTAGAGATCGTAATAAAGGAGGATTCTAGGATCGAAATGGAAGAAAGGAAAAGATCCAGAACTTCATCCGCTAGATAGCACCCCGTGCAACTCAGGTGCTAGAGTTCAGGCTGATTTACTGAACTGAATCTACAATCAATACTCTTTTATCGTCAACTTCTGAATTTCGTTTGCCGATTTCCCATGTCGTTCAAAGGAAGAGATATCATATCCCTGGGAGATTTCACTCGAAAAGATATTGATCTGGTTCTTTCGACCGCAAGAAAATTGGAGCCGATCGCAGCTAAACGTAGGCGTAGTACGCTTCTGAAGAATAACCTTCTCGCGACGTTGTTTTTTGAGCCGAGCACTCGTACGAGATTGAGTTTTGAGGCTGCGATGCAGCGGTTGGGCGGTGGGGTAATTGGTTTCGCCGATCCCAAAACGTCGCGAGCTGGCGATTGGCGCGGTGAAACTCTTGAGGACACTATCAAAGTCGTCAACGAATACGCCGACGTAATTGTAATGCGCAACTTCATCGAGGGAACTGCTGCTACCGCTGCCAAGGCCGCAAAGGTTCCGGTGATCAATGCGGGTGATGGCTCGAATGAGCACCCGACGCAGGGTTTACTCGACTTATACACGATCTTGCGTGAGAAGAAGAAAATCGACGGTCTTACAGTCGGCTTGGTGGGAGATTTGAGGAACGAGCGAACGTTCCATTCAATGGCTTATGGACTCGCTAATTTCAAAGTAAATCTCATCTTCGTCCACCCGCCAGGTACAAGCTTACCTGACCCGATACTGGCGAGGATCAACGAAAGAGGATTGTCGACACGTACGGTTACGAGACTTGAAGAAGTGGTTCACGAACTTGACGTGCTGTACACTGACACTACTCGTAAAGAGGCGTTCAAGGACGAAAACGAATTCGACAAATTCCATGCGGCATATCCGCACATCAATCTGAAGACACTTGAACACGCTAAGAAGGGCATGATGATCCTGCACCCCTTACCGAGGACTGACGGCATTGACTTCCAACTCGACCCGAAAGTCGACTCGACACCGTACGCCTACTACTTCAAAGAAGTATTCTATGGAGTAGTCGCGAGAATGGCAATTCTAAGCCTAGTCTTAGGAGCCAAAGTATAATCCCGTGCGAGCCGTGACTAGCTGCTCCACTAATCCTGAAGGATACCAGACACTAACCTAAATTCGAACTGTGCACCTCATCGATTGAGCGCCAACATTGAAGAAATACCGTAGAACGCTCGGAATACTCGGCGGAATGGGACCAGAGGCCACTGCCGCTCTCTACTTGGGCATAGTTAGCAGATGTCAACGGAAATTAGCGGCCAAGTATAACTCCGATTTTCCACAAATCATCATCAACAGTGCACCTGTTCCCGACGGCCGCATGTGGACAGGGTTCAGCAAGCGTAAGGTTGAACGATTCCTCCGAGACAACATCAAAATTCTGCAAAAAGTCGGAGCAGATTTCGTCGCCGTACCCTGCAACTCTGTCCACTACTTCATGCCGACCATGCGGGGCGCTGTGCAGATTCCAGTGCTCAGCATCGTAGAGGAAACTGCGAAAGCGGTCCGAGAAAGAAATCTATCAAAGATACTACTGCTCGCCACAACGTTCACCGCAAACCAAGACGTCTACGACAATTCCTTCTCGACCAAAGGAATAGAACTCATAAAACCTAACCGCACGCGAGCAACACATCATCGAACACATCATCGTTAGAGTGGAAGGCGGAAAGCGGTTACACCGCGACAAGAAAACAATTCTGAACATTATCAGGAGACACCGAAAGTTGAACGGTGTGGAAGGCGTCGTAGCCGGTTGCACGGAGATTCCTCTCCTGCTGAACCAAGAAGAGCTAGAGGTCCCTCTCTTCGACACGATCGACGTTCTAGCATCCGAGTCTTACGAGTTGATCACCGGTAGGCGCAGCTTCGCAAATTCCCGAGACTAATCAAATTAGGCAAGGGACTTCAAATGGCCAACTACTGGCGTGGAGAACGTTTAATGTGTGGACACTGCTGAGCGGTCAGTCGATTGCAATTTGGAACTAGAGAATAAAGTTGCGATAGTTACCGGCGGGAGTTCGGGAATCGGACGAGCAATAGCCGTGTTATTTGCTAAGGAGGGTGCTAAGGTCGTGGTTGCAGACATTAACTCAGCGGAAGAAGTTCTCAAAACGATTCGTCAGAATGGTGGTCGTGCAGAATTCATCAAGACCGATGTAAGCGATAGTTCTCAGGTAAAGCGTCTGGTGGATGAGACGTTGCGGTTGTTTGGGGCAGTGGATATTGTCTGCAACAATGCCGGAATAGAACTCTTGAAGTTGCTTACTGATACCGGCGAGAACGAATGGGACAGGGTCATTGACACAAATCTAAAAGGCCCTTTCCTCGTCTGTAAGTACGTGCTACCTCACATGATTAGCAGAAGGCGTGGTGTGATCGTCAACACTGCCTCCCAGCTCGGTATTGTAGGGGCTGAGAAGTTCACCGCCTATTGTGCTTCCAAAGGCGGTCTTATTCTCCTGACAAAAGCATTGGCGTTGGAGTGTGCGAAGTATGGTATTCGCGTAAACTCCATCTGCCCAGGAGCAATTGAAACACCCTTGCTCGAGAGAGAAGTAAACCTCGACAAGGATCCTGAGGAGGCTAAGATGCGGTTTGTAAGCAAACATCCGCTTGGCCGGTTGGGAAATCCGGAAGAGATTGCTAATGCCGCCCTATTCCTGGCATCTGATAGATCTTCGTTTGTTACGGGTGAATCATTGGTCGTGGACGGCGGCTACGTCGTTCAATGAGGTCGGTGGTCGATTCGTTAACCCAAAACCTAATTCCCTTTGAGGCCTTTATTGAGTCAATCTTTGAATGGTGAGTTCGATGAGTGTAAAGACAGTTCGTGTTGCTGAGGCGCAGTGCTAGGGATGCGAATCGGGGAATCGTTCGGCTTGACTCGGATGTGATGAAAGAACTTGGGCTAAGTTCCGGAGACGCGGTTGAGATTACTGGTACTAAGAAGACTGTCAGCCTGGTTTGGCCTGGCTATGAGACAGACGTAGGGAAGGGGCTGATCCGAATGGACGGTTATACGAGAAACAATGCCGGAGTAGGCATAGATGACCAGGTGACCCTGAAGAAGATACAGGTGAAAACCGCTGAGCGAATTGTTTTGGGCTTTACTGAGCCAATCAGGGTTATGGGAATTGAGGAGTACTTGTTCGAGTTTCTTCAAGGACGGGTACTAACTCGCGGCGACTCCATCCCACTCAACATCATGGGCACACGAGTCGAACTCGTCGTAACCGACGTAAAACCTTCCGCGCAGGCCGTGATCGTGGGTTCCGAGACCGAGGTTCAGGTTAGCGAAGAAGTTGTCAAAGAAGTCCCGAAGGGCATTCAGCGGGTAACTTACGAGGATATCGGAGGCCTCCGCGACGAGATTCAGAAGGTTCGCGAGATAATCGAACTACCCCTCCGACACCCCGAACTGTTCGTGAGACTTGGCGTAGAAGCTCCGAAAGGGGTTCTACTTCACGGCCCACCGGGAACTGGGAAGACGCTTCTGGCCAAGGCGGTTGCGAACGAAAGTAACGCTAACTTCTACACCATAGGAGGACCTGAGATAATGAGCAAATTCTACGGCGAGAGTGAAGAGCGTCTACGTGAGATTTTCAAACAGGCACAGGAAAACGCTCCAAGCATAATCATGATCGACGAAATCGACTCCATTGCACCGAAACGTGAGGAGGTTACAGGTGACGTGGAGAAACGAGTCGTTGCCCAACTCCTTTCGCTCATGGATGGGATGAAGGCACGCGGCAAGGTAGTCGTGATCGGGATAACGAATAGAGTCAATGCGCTCGACCCTGCTCTTCGGAGACCAGGTAGATTCGACAGGGAGATAGAGATCGGAGTCCCAGGCAGAGCCGGGAGACTTGAGGTGCTTCAAATCCACACTCGAGGTATGCCTCTTGAGAAGAAAGTTAACCTGGAAAGTTTAGCGGACCGAACTCACGGATTCGTCGGAGCCGACCTCGAGGCGTTGTGCAAAGAGGCGGCAATGCGTGCTCTTCGACGCATATTGCCTGAGGTGGATTTGGAGGCGGAGAGCATACCTGCAAAGGTTCTCACGAAGCTAGTTGTTGAGATGAAGGACTTTGAAGAGGCGCTGAAGGACATTCAGCCATCGGCCCTGAGAGAGGTCTTCGTCGAGGTTCCGGATGCCAAGTGGAGCGATATCGGGGGGTTGGAGGAGGTTAAGAGTGAACTTCAGCAAGCCGTCGAGTGGCCTCTGAAGTACGCGGACCTTTTCGAAAAGAGCGGTGCGAAGCCTCCGAAGGGCATTCTATTGTACGGTCCCCCTGGAACCGGTAAGACGATGCTCGCAAAAGCGTTGGCGAACGAAAGCGAAGCCAACTTCATCAGCATCAAAGGACCCGAACTTCTCTCGAAATGGGTAGGCGAATCCGAAAGTGGAGTGAGGGAAATTTTCAGGAAGGCGAAACAAGCTGCGCCCACCGTAGTTTTCTTCGACGAAATCGACTCCATCGCCCCAGTGCGGGGAGCCGGATCCTCTGACTCAAACGTCACCGAACGGGTTGTGAGTCAGCTTCTAACAGAATTGGACGGCCTAGAAGAGCTTCAGAAGGTGGTTGTTCTCGCAGCCACAAACAGGCCTGACATCGTCGACCCAGCCCTTTTGCGGCCAGGAAGGTTCGATCGAGTTCTCAAAGTCCCCGCACCAGACAAGAAGGCACGCTTAGAAATCTTGAAGCTACATACAGCCAAGAATCCTCTCGCACCCGACGTAGACCTAACTCGAATTGCGGAAAAGACCGAAGGCTACACCGGAGCAGATTTGGCGGGAGTAGCGTCTACCGCAGTAATGTTGGCCCTAGAGGAGCATGTTTCGAAATACAAGACCATCGAAGAAGTCAGGAAACACGCCAGCGGAAATCAAAGTTACAATGAAACACTTCGAGAAAGCACTGGAGAAAACAAAACCCTCAAGCCACGAAGGAAAGGACTTAGGCAAATTCATCTAAACGTAAACTACCGACCGCGGCCCAAACATCGGCCGATCGGAGTTCAGAGGGTTACGGCATGGGTACTGTAATCGCGCCATCAAGAACTACCAGAACACGGGAATTCTTTCCCTTAATCGCCGTTGCATCTGCCAACGCCTTTTGCACGTCTTGGTAGGGCGTCAGACCTATTGCCTTTGGAACCGAGTCGGGTAGGCTTGTGACCGCAAAGACGCGTGCTTTTTTCAGTAGCGCTTGTAGCTTCACAACCTTATGATAACCAAATTTACGTGAGTTTTCCTTCCCAATCCCAGCATTCTTGGAAGTTAGCAGACTGTAGAAGTTGGGGTCACCGATGCCTTCCGGGCAACTGGAAACCAGGATAATTATCCCGCCTTCCTTAACTGAGAGTTCGACGTTTTGGAGCGCTTTTTGGGATTGATAGAGGTCAATGTCTAAGGGTGGTTTGTTTACCGAGATTACGATATCCGCCTTCTCCTGTATCTTCGGTACGTAGATTTGATTCGCAAACCCAACAGCCTGTTTGAATGACTGGATAATGTGCCCCGAGGATGAGTAGCTTATTTGCGATTTCATGTTGAGAACGAGTTGAATGGAGAATATGTCGTCGAATCTCCCAAACATCTCCAAGGCTTCCATGAAATCGTCGTGTACTGGGTTTCCCTCCAACCTCAGAACCCTCGAACTCTCCTCGGCAGCCAAGCAATGATTATTGGCAATGGAATCGAGGCCAGCCAGTGCGGGCAGGAGGAATTTTCGGCCGCCGGTGTAGCCTGCGAAATAGTGTGGTTCCACAGAGGCAACAGGGATGATGCCGTCCGCTTCAAAGAGAAGTGAGTTGAAGGATAGCTCGGTTCCTCTGCTCGTCTTTCCAATCGATTTCAATGACGACGTATCTCTGCTATTATGAACGGCGACTCTGCCTCCATATGGTGGAGTCTTGCCCCCAAGAATTCCTTCAAGCTCCATTTGATCCGGAGCTCTGTGTGATCCTGTCGCGATAACTGTTGTAACCTCTTTACCCCTCAATTCGAGGCACTTTAAGACCTCCGCAGTGGGGGTCGATCGTGTATGGTCATTTACAACGACGAGAATTTTCTTCTTATCCGAAATAAACGACGTGAAATCCTTGGAATCAATGGGATTTCCGATCGAACGGCGGATCGACTCTGGGTCGGGAGGAGTATCGGCCGGTGAAACTATCTCGACCGGCCTGCCTTCTTCGAACTCCAGCGTCATCGAGCCGTGTCCGAACGGTACCCGCAATCCTTTCGCCGCAGGTCAGAACGTAGCCTGACCCAAATAGCTTGTTCGTGGAACTATCAGAACGGGTATGAATCCCAGCCCAGAAGTCAGGGTCATTCTGTGTGTGCGCACTATTAGACCCACACTAACTTCGGAAGGCAGATATCAGAGATAGTTCGATTGCGAGCTCAGGATGCACTCCTTGCCCCGTGTTGTGTCCTTGCCCGTCCTCAGGCACTCTATTCCAGTAGGAATCGAATATGGATCGAATTTGCTGGTGGAATTTACGCCGGATTCTATTTGGTATGAAACGTCGTTTACAATCGCAGCCGGCGCCTTGAAGGATGGCTTGAAAACTCAGTATCATACATTCCAACGTAGTCCTGACGAGGTTAGAGAAAACCCCACGAAGCTCGATTTGAATGTTAAGAAACTTGAAGAAGGCGGTGTTCTGAGAATCCTCGATAGTTATACTACTCAACTGGGGTTGCGTGGAACCGAGGAGACTGGGAGACTCAAACTTTCCGACATCAGCATTGTACAGTCTCAGAGGTTGAAGGCGGGTTACCCTGAGGAACAAAAGGGCTGGTTGCACATAGACGATAACCTTACAGTTTTCAACAGATACAACTCAGAAAACACGATTGTGGACTGGATTAGGACCCGGTCTATACCCGACACGAAATTGAACGAAGACCGTCGTTGTCGGTACCCATGGTGCTCGTCGTCGGGTCTACTGGTGCGAGCATCGGAATTTGAACCGTCATTGTGTGTGTAGTACTAATGATGCACACACCACCGGACTATGTGACTGATAGGAGCAGATTGAATGCGATCCTTCACTATTCACTTTTTTTCCAATCTGTATAGCGCATAAACAGCTGCAGTCATTCCTAAGAAAAAGTATAGCACTGCTATTTCTATTGGCAAAGTTCCACCTATCATGTAAAACGGCGAATGATAATAACTCCACAATCGATTTCTAGTTCCATAAAGCTCCCACACTATATCCGCCACAAAACCAATAGCCCCAAGTTCTAAGATTACAGGATTTCTAAGCTTAACAAGTCCAGCTATTCCGATGACACCAAACAGAACCATTAGAAGTGTACTCGTCCAGACATTTCTGCCTAATTGACTTGCTAGAAAAGTGGAAAAGATAATGGTCAAGATCATAATTGAAACTATTGTGACACTATTTTTGAAGGCATCGGCTTTTCCGGCAGAGATAGTCCACTCGATAACATGCTGAACTTGATTTCGTTTTCCCATTATTCATTTCTCCTCAGTTGGTGGCATAGTAATTTCCTGCACCACATTCATGTCATATAAGAATTCCATCAATCACTATTATGAACTAATGGCGTCTTATCGTCGCTTGATCGGGACTTATTCGTGTGTGTGGTACTAATGGTGTGCGCACACACACTTTCCAACGACGAGACGACCGGTTCAAATTCAGGTGCTCGCACCATTGATACCACACACACATTACGGCAGTTCCTGATTTCAGTATTCCATAACATCAGGCCGGGTTGCATATATCCGAAAACAAAAAAACTTCGCATCATAGAGAATCGTTAAACATACGTCTACGTAATACAATTTGAAGGACTTGAGTTTGAGATCGAGAAATTGGAAGATTCTCGGATGTCTACTCCTAATTGTCTCGGTTTTGAGGAGTATTGAGTCCTATTCAATATGGCATGAAGCGACCGGTAGTCCTTCCAACAATCCTTCCACCACCAACACAATGCAACCAGAACTATGCAATTGAGGCAATGAGAAGGCCAGCCTAGTTGTACCACCGTTCTTAGTGTGTGTTATTACTGGTGCGCACACACAATTCACACGTGCTCGCTTTGCTCGCAAGAATTTCTTATCGCATCATAAAACGAATTTACTTAGCACGTTTTGGCATCGCTTCACAAAAATTTCCTTTGAGTCGTCTAAGACAGTGTTTTTTATACCTGATGTCCGTAACTGGGCATGCATCATGTCGGATCATGACGTTGTTGGCTTAATCTGAAGATTGTTAGTCGAAATACCCTGGTTCTGCGCTACTTTTGATGATTACTTTTCTTACGCTAACTCCGACTTCTCTGATGAGTACACCCGCAACGGACCTCCAGAGAACAATCAAGGCGGTGGCAGTGTGAGAGTTTCTTCTTGGGTCGCAACTATACTCTTTCTTCTGTTCTCAGTTACGATAGTTGCGTTCCCTAATACTTCGGGTCATTTCGCACCAGAATCATCACCACAATCCGGTTTCCTATGCACCTTTAACAGTTTCCTGTCATCATCAACCATAACGCCGGGGAACTCCTAGCGTAACGGTTAGTGGGACGGATACTTGCGACCCCGCACAAAGTTACATGTGGGCTGCGCTATATTCCGAATCATGCTACTCCATCAAATCATATCTAACTCAAGTAGGGTACACTTATTTGTGGACGCATGGTCCGCCTTCGATTTCCTACGTAAGGGATTTCACTCTCACTGATAGCAGTGGTCAATTCACCGGAAATTATCCTACCTCTTCGCTTACACCGGGGCAAATCCCATTCTTCTCCAGGTCCCGCGCCTCTGGACAATTTTCTACTTTCTCTTCCTAGTACCTATCCCACGGGGTGTCAAGCTCCTATCTACAATGATCTTGCCGTAATAGAATCATTGGGAGCGTACTCTAGCATTACCAGTTCTCAGGCACTAATGACCTGTTTTCTTTGTTATACTTTCACCTCGACATCAGCGCCGCCTGCAGTGACAAATTCATTACCACCTGCCACCATGATAACACAGACACCGACCTTGCCGCCTGCAACGGTTGTGGAGACGGACTGGGAGGTCCTCTCGCGTCCCGAACCCTCCCTAGCTCCTACACTCGGTCAGGCGGTGACATTTGGGCATGGTTATGGCCGCGGTCTGCGACCTCGGGGTCCTTCCCACAAAGTGTCTACGTGGAATGCCTGATTGACGGCGCAAATTGGGCCACGGCTTGGTTTCATACCCCGGTCCAATTGGGATGCTTCATTCCCGATAACTGCGACAAAGCATATCTCAAGCAACGGCGGGACCTATATTCTCACTTGGTCGATTTCAACTAATAACGATCCCAACCCTGGCAATAACGTAATGGCCATCATTTTCACAGTCGAATCACCAAATGAAACGACAACGCAGCCAACAGCAACCAGTACGCAACCAGCCGCATGCACCTTTAGCAGCTCACTTTCCTCTTCAAACATAACGCAAGGCACTCCTAGTGTAACGGTAGTGGGACGGATACTTGCGACCCTCCAGAAAGTTCTATCACTGCTCTCATCTATTCTAGTCCCTGTCCCTTCAATGGGCTTCCGGTCGACGTTGCTTCTTCATTTTTCGGAAACGGGACCAGTGATAGCAGTGGCCATTTCTCCTATATTGCTGGCACATCTGGGCTCGGCCCAGGTTATTATTGCGTCATCATCCAGTTAGTTAATCATTGGACAGTCGGGTGGTTATGATCCTCTAACTGTAACCGCCGCGGCAACGCCAAGTCTCAACCTCATCCTCCTCAACTCAAACATCAAGCAACCTGATGAGCATAATCCAACGAAATCAAATCCTCGTACTCGGAGGCATAATCTTGTCAGCCGCCGTCATAATTGCGGTAGCGTTGCGGGGTCGGAAAACCAACCCCCACCCAACCAACTAAAGCAGATGTAGCAGCCGACATGGTTTACTGCGGAAAATGTGGAACCCAAAACCCCACCGCCAACCAGTTCTGCCTAAAGTGCGGCACCAAATCAAACTGACACCGCCCACAAACGTAACCTAGCAAAGCAACCGCCACGATTACAGTGACCTCACCAGCCGACGAAATGTAGACAGTCCACACGGACCAACAAGAACGTACCGTTACCTCAAATGAATTGCCTTAAAGTTGGCGATGTCCAATTTTCTAGGCTTGAAGAAGGCTGCCTGAAGTTCAGAGTCCGCTGTGACCGCCAGGAAGCGCCAAACGTACTACTGGGTGGAAATGAAGTATAATTACCCTTTACGACTTCCTCTCCAACCCACGTTAAATACCTAGTCGGCATGTACACCGACTCAGTTGTTTGATGGAGGTGTTTGAGGTTTGGCTAAGAAACGAAAAGTTAAGATGAAGCTAGGTACTGAGCACGACAAGAACGTTAGGCAAGAGGAAATGGTAGCTTAAGGCTACCGACCGAGGGCGGTAATCGCTCTAATCTTCTTTCTTTGTTAATCGAAACTTGCTGTTCCTAGTCTTAATCCACCCCGCACTAACCCAAAACCACATTCACCAATGTGGGTTTCGTTCCACTCTAATTGTAAGACTCCACTCCGACGGTGTGATTAATTGAAGCATTCTCTTTATTGGACCCGCGATTACTTCCCAGTTAATGGTGCCGGATGCCTTGAATGATTATCTCCGTGACATCGTCGGGACGGACGGGAGCGAATTAGATGGAAAAAGAATTCTGCTTGGAGTTACCGGCAGCATATCGGCTTACCGTGCGCCTGATGTGGCCAGGTTGCTGATGCGTCATGGGGCCGACGTATACCCTGTAATGTCCGACATGGCCGAGCAAATCATTCATCCAAACCTGCTTGAATGGGCTACGGGAAACCCCGTCGTAACTAAGCTAACCGGCAAAATTGAACACGTGCAGTATACGACTGGAAGCTCAAGGGTTGATGTGTTACTGATAGCTCCTTGCACGGCCAACACGGTAAGTAAGATCGCTTCTGGGATCGACGACACAGTCATCACTTCATTCGTCTCCTCAGCCTTAGGAACAGATTTGCCAATCGTAATCGCCCCCGCCATGCACGACACAATGTACGCACAATCGATAGTTCGAGAGAACCTTCGCAAACTAACCGAACTAGGCGTCATCTTCGTAGAACCAACTCAAGAAGAAAAAAAGGCTAAACTTGCCTCTCCAGAAAGCATTTTGCAAGCAGTAATTGAGGCATTACCAAAGAAAGACTACGTCGGCCGAAGCGTTATGGTAACCCTAGGACCGACGATCGAACGGATAGACCCTGTCAGAATCATCACTAATCCAAGCAGCGGAAAGATGGGCGGCGCCCTTGCGTTCGAAGCGCAAAAGCGGGGTGCCTCGGTCACGATCATCCACGGACCGGTGTCAGTTCCTCTGCCAACCCAAGCAAAGACAATCTCGGTGAAATCGAGCAAGGAAATGTACGATGAAGTAATGAAAGAACTACGGTCAACGAATTATGACCTTGTACTCGCCAATGCCGCACCAGCGGATTACGCCCCGCCGACGAGTGATAGAAAGATCGCGACTACAGAGCACTCGCAAATTACCCTTCAATTGAATGCAACGCCTAAGATAATTGACGAAATCAAAAGAGTTAGTCCAAACACATTCCTCGTAGCGTTTCGGGCACAATCCGGCCTCTCGCACGATGAGCTGGTTTCAGATGCCTACCAGAGGCTTCGGAAGGCTTCAGCAGATCTGATAGGAGTAAATGACGTTGGTCGCGAGGATATAGGGTTCGGATCAGACTTCAATGAAGTAACCCTAGTTGACACTCGGGGTAGATCGAAAGTTCTTCACAGAAATACGAAACGTGTTATCGCTAAGCAGATTCTTGACGAAGTGTCAGAGAAACTCCCGCTAAACGATCGACCAAGGTAGCTGTGCTTGAATGACCTGCAGAGTGGCTGCTGCACAATTATCCCTAGGTAAGGGATCCTACGAGAAGACAATGGAAGCATCCCAGACCCTCATACGGGACACGTCGAAAGCTAAGGCTCAAATTGTATGCCTTCCTGAGCACTGGCTACTTGAGTTCTGGAAGAATGCGGTCGATGCCGACGAGAGACTAGCCGAGACAGCAAAAGGCGAGCGAATAATCGTAATCACAGGCGCAAATTATGTTCCCAATCAACCCAAGCCTAACGGTACGAAGCACAATCATCGACTCAAGTGGAAAGATTCTAGGATATCAGGATAAGATCCATCTCTTCCGAGATGAAAGATCAGTTGCCGTTCCGGGCGGAAAGTACAGTGTTATTCAAACACCATTCGGCAGCGTGGGAATCACAATATGCTACGATAATGTTTTTCCCGAAGCCGCCAGAACCTTGACCTTACAGGGAGCTGACATGCTTTTCGTTCCCTCGCGAATTATCTTGGATGGCATTGATCCATGGGTTTTGTATTTGAGAACCCGCGCCTTAGAAAATCGGCTTCCAGTAATAGCACCTAACATTCTTCACCCTCCTCGATACATGGGGGGAAGCGTAATTATCGAACTTGAAGAAAATGCCGGCCCCGTGATATTGCCTAAGATTGTTGCGTCCGCGGGAAGTCGAGAGACTGTTATTGTGGCAGATTTGGACATTGATAAGTCGAGAAGGCTCCGGTCCGAGAGGCTGTCTCAACGAGTACCGTCTGCGTACACATGAAAAAGAGTATGGAAGGTAATTGGTTTGGCGTGTATACGCTGAGCAGATGGTCGAGGAGAAGGCGCCGGGCCAAGTGCCGCCAAAGGTAAGAGACGGCTACGGCAAAAAAGGAGACCCATGGAAGGTTTGAATCTAGTTGCGTAAACTGATCTTCGGGCTTATTCACGGGCGAGCCTCGAAGATTCTGTTGAAGGGTGTTTGGGTTGCTCTCCTAAACCCTTTGAAGCCTCCAAGCGAAGCTATCTCTTGCAGTTTCGAATCGCTTCCTTGGGCACCTACTGCGAGCCCCACTTCCTGGGCTAGGGACGAGGGAACGCAGACCAAGGTGGACGCGTTGTAGAATATACGTCCAACCGGATTGAGGTTTTCCTCCAAGCGCTCATTTGAGTAGGGTTCGACGATCATCCACGTGCCCTCCGGTTTGAGCGATTGATGCACGTGCTTTGCCGCGCCTACCGGATCGCCCATATCGTGAAGACAATCGAAAAAGGTTACCAGGTCAAATTCCTTACCCGGATAATTCTTGGCGAGCGAAACTTCGAAGGTTGTGTTGCCCGATACGCCTTCGGTGACTGCAGCATTCTTAGCCCATTCGATCGATTCCAAATGATAATCGTATCCTATGAATCGCAATTTGGGAAACGCCTTTGCCATTATGACCGTAGATGCCCCATAGCCGCATCCAACGTCTGCGACACGCGCGCCAGCCTTGAGTTTCTCGACAACGCCGTCGAGGCTTGGAAGCCAAGAACTAACTAGGTTGGCAAGGTAACCGGGACGAAAGAATTTCTGCACGCCAAGGAATAAATCGTTGTGATGTTCGTGCCATCCAAATCCCTTCCCTGACCGAAATGCATCAGCGAGTTTCCCGCGATCCTTGTAGACTGAGGAGACGATGTAGAATGCTCCCGGGATGTAGACGGGGCTGTCCTCATTGGCGAGCGTAAATGTCTGCTCGGTAGTCATCACATACTTTCCAGTTGCGGAATCGTAATTAACATAGCCACCCGCGGCTTGACCAGCAAGCCATTCGCGAACGTAACGTTCAGATGTGCCTGTCTCCTTGGCAAGTTCATCCGGGGTCAACGGTCCGTGAGCTGATAGCGCTTTGTAGAGCCCCAGTTGTTCGCCGATTAGTATCGCGGGTCCCTGCATTGACGCGCCGAATTCTGTCACGAACTTTCCTACAATTTCATTCAGCTTATCCTGATTGACTCTCAAAGTTCCACATGGCCCAAACGGTGCAAAGAAAATAAGGATTCCTTTCTCTGGTTCTGTAAAGTCTTCATCGGTTAGCGTTTTTGTTGTAATTTGGTGGGTTGAGACTTGCTTATTGATCTGTTTGATTAGTGCCTCTAGTGGTTTCCTAGAGCGCTGTTAGATCATCAAATGCGCGTAGAATTTGCTCGATAACTAGGCGTGTAGCTTCAGAAGAAACTCTTGTACGACTGATTAACCATCTATCTCTCCCTCCCTCTAGGAGATCGTTTAGTCTGTCTCCAACACTTGGATTCGTCCAGTCACCATGCGCAAGAACGTCTCTTAATCGTCCTAACGTTTTCAGTCGTTTAATAGAATCAGACGGAAGCAATTTGAGAAAATCTAGCAATGCTGTCTTACCACTCCAATTCCGAAACTGGGGTTGAGGGACAAGCCGACTTAGTTGAAGGTTAAGTCCAAACATGGCATTAAGAATCGCCAATTCGTTCATGTTTCCCTGTAATTCAAACGCTCTTATCAAAAAGAGCAAAGAATCTGAATCTATAGCAAGTAGTGTGCACATAGTATTTCGAAAGGTTTCTACATCTATTTCCGTTCCAAGTTTATGCGCTTCTACGACAATTATGCCACTCTGCCGAGGGAGCTGTCCGTCCTCAAGTATGCTTTCCTGTTTCAAGGTTAACCCTCGCCATTCGCTCGCATATACAGTCGCAATCCTTGCCGCAAACTGAAGTGAGCGAAGCTCATTTAGACCATCTGCGGCAATTTTGATACCAGACGGTGAAAGCTCAACGATTCCTGTTTCTTGGCTGATGGTTACATTTGGTATCTTAAGATTATCAACATCGCGAGTTCTAGTTTGTAAGTGGCAACATACTTCTTAGATTTCATCAAACCTTGCTCCGTTTATCTTGCTCTCTATTGGCGTTTTGAATAAATGGAAGCGACGCCGCTACTTCAAAGATAAGGCCCGTTACCCGAACCAGAAGTTCGTTCCTGCGAGAGTCGAACGCTTGGCTTTTGCAAGTTTTTCCAGCCGTTCCAGTTCTGAGAGTGCGTCCTTTGAAGCAAGGTCGAATACGCGCTGAATTTCCACGAGGGGTGTTGGCCCTTGGGTTTTGATATATTCGAGAACGTCAGTAGGCTTTGCCTTTCTTAGCTGTCCTGCTGACAAGTAGTCAATCGCTCCTTCCACGACTGATGGTTGGAAACTTTGATCCAAGTAAACGACCCTACCACGCCGATCGGATACAGCAATGTTGTAGAACCCAACGTGAACTGGCGGCGCGTCCTCACCTTGATTTTCAAGAGCTGCCTTGAGGCCAGCTTGGTCGGCCCAATCGCGTTTGAACCTTGCCTCGTCGAGCCCAGCCTCCGCTTACTGCCTCAAGGATCGTCGTTTCACTAGTCACATCTTTGTTTTCGACAATGTTGCGCCTCAGGAGCGAACGGTAAAATCGGTGGCCTTTCTCGTGGCCTTGGCGTTCTGCCGCCATAACCGCTAGGGAGGCGGGTAGGACGTTCTTGGGCATTGTGTCAAATCGGTAGTTGAGGTGCATCGGTACGCCCATGATTTCTTGTGATTCTTTCGCCCATTTGGTCATCCCTGCGTCGTCGAGTTCATAATTTTTCTTGTACTCCTCAATGTCCTCGTACACGGTTCCATAAAGGGTAACAATGTTAATTTGCTCTCCGTACACGAGCTTCAAACGATTGAAGACTGGCTCGTATCCCCACGACCACCAGCATGTGGGTGCCGTGAAGTGGACAACGGCGATACGTTTGTCATGATCATGACTCATTCCGGATCGTCTCAATCAAACAGGTTTCGATGCAACCACTATCACGCATTCTGCGGGAATCCTCACCCCATCAGAGGTTGCGTAGCGTGCTATGTTGGCCCGGGTTTTTTCCAGAATCTCCTGTTGAACATCTTTGTCTTCCTCGCTTAGGGAATGCCCCAGCGGCGTCCCTTCAAGAAGCATGCTCAGGTATGCCTCTGGGTCTCGAGCTCTCCACTCGATCGTGATTCGAATTTCCTTGGTATTCTCATAGCCAAGTTTCCGGAGCATCGCCGCTAGTTCGTCTGGCCCGCCCAACTCATATGGAGTAGGTAAGTAACCGTCCTCGTCTGGGGTCGCGTGCTCCATCATTGGCCCGACCATGACGTCGAGTGCTGGCGCCCTCTTCCCTACGCTCCAAACAGTAAACCCCGCCCTCCCTCTCTGCTTGAGGACCCGAAAAATTTCTCGCGCCGCATCTTCAGGGTTCGTTACAATTTGGAAACCGAAACAGGAAACTGCCAAGTCAAATATGTTATCTGGAAAATCGAGTTTCTCAGCGTCCATGTTTAGGAACTTGACGTTGGGTAATCCTCTCTTCTGCGCGGTCTTGGTGGCCATTTCCGTCATGTTCCGCGAGAGGTCTACGCCAACGACGCTCCCTGAGGGTGAGATCATCTCGGCGATCGTCATGGCGGGTTCACCTGGTCCTGTGCATATGTCGATTACCGCTTCGCCTGGCATGGGCTTCAGGTTCTCCAGAAGCGCTTTGTGGTATGGTCTGAGTTGTTGTAATATGGGAAGGTACTTGTCTGCGCACTCGTCCCAGGTTTCACGCGTGTAATTCTTGTAATATTCGTCAGTATATTTCCAAGACATGGAAGTTTCGGCGTACATTTACAGCTAGTCGGAAAGAAAAGCGTTTGCCATAGAAATGGTGAAACGGCGAAACTATCGCACTCGACATTTGATCGAGTTCGACTATTTTCGGGTCGATCGCGGATCGTTCGCAGAAGGTCGTTGTATACTAGTCGTTTAGCGTCTAGATGCCGAGTAGGTAGCTGAGGGAGAAGGCGCCCGCTCCAAGGGCCGCCAATGCAAGGGATGCGACTAGAAGGATGACGTCTACTTCATAGCCGCCGACGAACTTCTTTTTCATCTTGACCTTCGAAAGCCAAGTAACGGAGAGCATCCACAGCACGAACAGGATGGCGATAATCTGCGTAAATATTCCCAGCACTAGGGCTATGCCGCCGAAGAACTCAACCACTCCACCGAACAGGATGAAGCCGGCTGGTAGACCCATACTCTTCATCCATTCGCCGCCCTGCTTTCTTTGTGCTGCGCTGAACTTCGGATATCCGTGGATTATGAAGACGGCACCGATTATCAGCCTCAACAGTAGCGCTGCGACGCTTACGTGGACTCCGAGCAAATTTATCAATTCTTATCCTCACCGACTAATTGGGTCCTTCCAGAAATACGGAAGTGCCCTTGATACTCACCTTGTACGTTTTCAAGGGTTCTACCTGGATATCGGCAATTATGTCCGCAGAATTCTTCATGAACTCAAGCATTTCCTGAGGAAGTTTCTGCATCACTTCCGGTGACATGTGCATCTGCGGACCCGTGAGGTTCTTCCCGGTTGTGACATCAAATTTTGCCCCATGAAGGGGACAGGTGACCTCATTTCCCTGAAGCGTTCCCCTGGCTAGGCTTGCGTTCGAATGGCCGCATCTATTCGACGTAGCGTAGAACTTTCCATCAACGTTCGAAAGCAGAATGTCCTGGTCATACGCTCTCACTCGCTTCATACCACCAGGCGGTATCTCTGAGGTCTTGGCAACTTCAACTTCCATTCTACATACTTCACTTGACTTTAGCAATCTACTGTAGTAAAGTAAGCATATTAACCTGAGCTAACCCTAAGGTAACTAGGTTCGACGGAAAATGCCAGCCCACTTGAAACTGAGAGCAATAGAGCATGACGCTGACAATTGCCCAGCCGTTGGCGCAATAAAGACTATCGTTACTGAATCGAGGCTCTTGGTTGTTAGACACTTGTTTACCGGCCCGAAACGTTTCAACGAACTCCTCCGGACGTCTGGAATAAACTCGAAAACATTGTCAGCGACTTTGAGGTTCCTGGAACGGAACGGGATCGTCCGCAGGGAGGTCATCAATACCGCGCCCTTTAGTGTTCAATACTCTCTGACAACTTCCGGCCTCGAGCTTCAACCAGCGTTAGAAGGACTGGGAAAGTGGGGTATGAAATGGCTACCACAGTTTAACACTAAACTCGCTGCCACTCAGCACATCGCGATCGCTCAAACTATTCCAAGTAGATGAACGAAGTCGGCAAATCCTCAGCGTGAGCCACAAGTCATAAATGAAATCGGCGCAGAAGAATGGAGTTCTGAGTAGATCGATATGGCACAGTCCACGATTACGACCAAGGACGGCACCCAGATCTATTACAAGGACTGGGGGACAGGACAACCCGTAGTCTTCAGCCACGGTTGGCCGCTGAGTGCAGACGCCTTCGAAGATCAAATGTTCTACTTGGCTTCCCGCGGCTATCGCTGCATCGCGCATGACCGCCGCGGTCATGGCCGATCGAGCCAGCCTTGGAATGGAAATGACATGAACACCTACGCTGACGACCTCGCCGCGCTCGTAGAAGCGCTCGACCTGAAGAAAGCGATCCACGTCGGCCACTCCACCGGGGGCGGCGAAGTTGCCCGCTATATCGGCCGGCACGGCTCGAAACGTGTTGCCAAAGCCGTGCTAATCGGTGCCGTGCCCCCACTGATGCTCAAGACGCCCGCGAATCCGGGCGGCTTGCCAATCGAGACGTTCGATCAGATTCGCGCGAATGTCGTCGCTGACCGCTCGCAGTTCTGGAAGGATCTCAGCTTACCCTTTTACGGATACAACCGACCAGGCGCAAAAATTTCGGAAGGCCTGCGTGAATCGTTCTGGCTCCAAGGAATGATGGCCGGATTTCCCGCCTCATACTTTTGCATCAAAGCGTTCTCGGAGACCGATTTCACTGAAGACCTTAAGAAAATCGATGTGCCGACGCTCATCCTCCACGGCGACGATGATCAGATCGTGCCGATTGGCGCCTCGGCTATGCTTTCGTCTAAGTTGATCAAGGGCTCCACCTTGAAAATCTATCCGGGCGCACCTCATGGCATGTGCTCGACTCTGAAGGACAAGGTGAACGCGGACCTCTCGCGTTCATCAAGGCCTGAGCAATCAACACTTTAGGATTCGGGATAGTGTAAGGTAGTCTGATGCACCGGAGGGAGAGGAGACATATGACGAGTGAACCGATTCGTGATCCTGTTAAAGACGATCTTCTTACACCCAAGAACTCAACTCTAATCATTATCGACTATCAGCCCGTCCAAGTGAGTTCGATCGAGTCGATGGACCGTAAGCTTCTCGTAGAGAACATTGTCCGGGTCGCTAGGATAGCGAAAACGTATGGGTTACCGACTGTGCTTTCAACTGTGAACGTGAAGACTGGCGTCAATAAACCCATGATACGTGAGGTGCAAGAAGTTTTTCCTGGGATGGAGCCGCTGGATCGTACGACGATTAATGCGTGGGAAGACGTTGAATTTATCAAGGCGGTTAAGGCAACGGGCCGCAAGAAGCTTGTCATGACCGCGTTGTGGACGGAAGCATGTCTAACTTTTCCGTCCCTCGACGCGATTCGTGAGGGTTACGAGGTTTACCCAGTGGTGGACGCGGTCGGCGGCACCTCGGTCGAGGCGCATCGGGCGGGTCTTGAGCGAATCATTCAAGCAGGCGCGAAACCTGTAAGTTGGGTGCAATTGATCTGTGAGCTTCAACACGACTGGCAGCGGAAGGAAACGGTACCGCCATTCGTGGATATTCTGTTTCGCTCACGAGGCATAGAACCCGGCCACGAGGAATATAACCGTAACCGACGGCGGAGTTAGTTGTGTAGTGCCAGAGAGAGATTTCTCAGCATCTGTTGATAGCACTAAAGAGCGTCGAGAAATCGAAATCGGGCGGAAAAGATTACTCGGAGGTTAAATCCTGTGCCTAAGGAGATTCTCGGCATACACCATGTCACAGCCATAACTGGGGAGCCGCAGCAAAACATCGATTTCTACGCGGGCTTTCTAGGGCTACGATTGATCAAGCTAACCGTGAACTACGACGCCCCAGAAACCTACCACCTGTACTACGGTGATGAAAACGGCCACCCCGGTACGATTCTCACATTCTTCCCATGGCCCGGAGCTCCAAAGGGAAGAAAGGGAACAGGACAGCTTACAACCACATCTTTCTCGATGCCACACGCGAGCGTGGACTATTGGATAAAGCGCCTAACCAAACAGCGGAATACTCTTCGAAGGACCCATCGATCGTTTCGAAGAAAAGGTAATCTCATTCTCAGATCCCGACGATTTGAAGCTCGAACTGGTCGCACAAGACGGAGCGGAGAGTAGGAGTGGTTGGAATCACGGACCCGTACCACAAGAGCATGCCATCCGGGGCTTCTTCGGAGTTACTCTCTCCGAGGAGGGTTATGAGAGAACCGCGTCCCTCCTCACAGAAACAATGGGGTTCCACCTTACCAGGGAGAACGGAAACCGCTTCAGGTATGAAGTTGGAAAAGGCGGGCCCGGCGCGATGGTTGATGTTCTCTGCCAACCGGATGCGCCAACGGGGCTCGTGAGTGTGGGAACGGTACACCATGTGGCCTGGCGTACGCTAAACGACGAGCAGCAGAAGGAATGGAGAAGTGAGCTAGTTAATGCTCGATTGAACGTTACGCCCGTAATAGATCGCAAATACTTCCACTCAATTTACTTCCGGGAACCGGGAGGAGTTCTGTTCGAGATAGCAACAGACCCACCTGGCTTCACCGTCGACGAAAAATTGGATGAACTAGGAACTAGACTGGTACTGCCACCGTGGCTGGAACCTCTCAGGGCGCAACTCAACCAGGTACTTCCCAAGGTCAAATTGCCAACCACGCCTCAAGCCTGAGATCGGCGGTGAAGGTCAGAAAGGATGAAACAGTCAACACCTTAGTTGGGCTTCATTCATCGCTTCGAACCCGGCAACCTCGGCAGCCTCACACTGCTTCTCCTCCACGGCACAGGGGGCAACGAAGATGACCTCATTCCGTTAGGCAAAACCCTCAACCCCGGAGCTTCGTTGCTTAGCCCCGAGGGAAGGTGCTGGAAAACGGCATGCCTCGCTTCTTTCGAAGGTTGAGCGAAGGCGTATTCGACATTGAAGATCTCAAGTTCCGCTCCAAGGAACTCGCAGATTTCGTGAAGAACGCCTCGGTCAAGTACGGGTTCGACATGGATTCCATCGTAGTGGTTGGATACTCGAACGGCGCCAACATCGCTGCGAGCATGCTGCTACTAGGGTCTCTTCTTCCCGCCGGGGCAGTCCTATTTCGCGCCATGGTACCGCTCATACCGCACGAGTTGCCCAACTTGCAGAAAATCAAAGTTTTCATCTCCGCCGGTACGTCCGACCAGATTGTCTCTAGAGGGGAGGTTGAAAGGCTCGCCAAACTGCTTGGGGACGCCCAAGCAGAGGTGACGCTCAATTGGGAGAACACCACGCATGCCTTGACCGAGCAAGAAGTGAAGAAAGCCGCGAGCTGGTTGCTTCAGAACTTCAGGAGTTGATACACGAATGGTAAGGGATTTTATCGTCGAAAGCAAAGCGACGCATACTAATCTGAGACAGGGGATTGTGCGACGACTCGTCGACATGACTACCCTCTGAAACTGTAAGGACGGGATGCTTGGGAAGTAGCATGCAAGCCAATCCACTCTGGCCAGTCGCAACTCGTTTTCCGGTTCTCGATGAGGATCTCAAGGTCGACGTTGCGATCGTTGGAGCTGGAATTGCTGGTATTTCATGCGGCTTTCACTTGCAGAACGCGGGTTACAGGGTCGCCGTCATCGACAAAGAAGAAGTTGGGTCGGCTGCTACGGGCGCAAGCTCTGGGATCCTGTACTACGGTTCAGGCGGCAATTTCGTAGAGGCTGTGGAACGGTACGGGAAGGACAACGCGACTACGCTTTGGAAGGAAACAGAGAGGACGATCACTGACCTTGTTTCATTAATAGAAAAGCATCGAATTCAATGCGGCTTTCGACACACCGGCGCAATCATGGTTGCAAAAAATGATCCGGAAAAGGCCCGAATTGAAAAAGAGCAAGCAGCGCTTCGAGAAATCGGGATACAGACTGAACAATACTCCAGCGAGTGACATTCAGAAATCATTCACCGGCAGAGAGTTCGCTTCGGGTCTCTCATTCGATATCTGCTGCGTGATTCATCCCGCGCAGTTCGCGGCAGAATTGGCGAAGAAGTTCAACGTACCAGTTTACGAAAAATCGCCAATGCTGAAATTCACAGAAGAGAAAGAGGGCGTGACGCTTGAGTTATCTCGGGCTCGAATACGATGTGACCGTCTGGTACTCGCGACAGACCTTGAACCGTTCTATGGTTTAGAGAAACACTTCGAACAGGAGACTACCGTTGTTCTAGCCAGTCCTGAGATAGCGGCTACCAAGGAGATCTGGCCTCAAGACAAAGTGCTCTGGACGATGGAAGACAAGTATGACATACTGTACCCCCTGGGCCAGCGCCTAGCGTTGGAATTGTATCGGGCACGGAATATCAAACAGAAACTAGCCCAATACTACGGCGGGGTAAACTTCGAGGTTCAGTACCGCTGGGGTGAGTCCTGGTCAAAGACTACGGATCTACTTCCCATTGCCGGTCCCGTGACTGATCGCGTATACGCGGCAGTTGCTATGGGTGACGAAGGAATCGTAATGGGATTCACAGTTGGAGCGAGAATGCCACTGGCATTCGACGGTCGTAAGGACCCCATTTTGAGAATGACCTCTCCAACCCGTTTCCCGCGGTGCCTGACCTACTTCGTTCGGGTCTTTCATGCTTCCTGACTCATCGCGTGTTGGAGTTGGTGGTGGTATTGTGCCGGTGTCATGAGCGCTTCGAAAGCGCGTTGAACGACCTCACTGAGCGCGGGGTGTATGTGCATGGCGTCTAGAAGTGGGCGTGCGCTTTGCTCGGGGGTGTACATGAGGTTGATGATCTCTTGAATCAAGACTGAAGATTGTGGCCCAATTATGTGAGCACCAATTATCTTTAGGCTGTCCTTTTCAACTATCACTTTCGCGAAGTAATTCTTCACAGCCATGGCCTCTCCCTTAGCCGTGTCCTCGTAACGCTCGAAGCCGATCAGGATATTTTCCTCACCAAATTTCTCAATCGCTTCCTTCTCCCTGAGTCCGACACTAGCAATCTCGGGGTCTGAGAAGACAGCGTGTGGGACAGCGTGATAGTCGACAGGGACTTTTTGCTTGAGTACAGCGTTGTTGTAAACCACCGTGACTTCGTGGTTGGCCTTGTGCTTGAACAGATACTTTCCGTTCGCGTCGCCGAATCCCCAGACATTTTTGGCTGAGGTTTCGAGAAAGTCATCGACCACGACCCAGCCGTCGCTGTCAGTTTTGATTCCAGCACGTTCGGGGTGAAGGATGTCGGTTGTAGGTCCTCGCCCGCAAGCAATCAATATTTCATGAACCAGAAGAGTAGTACTCTTCCCAGTCTGTCGGTCTACCGCAACAATCTTCTTCATGCCATCGGCAGGCGCAACTTCCAAGACCTCGTAACCCGTCAGGATTGTGGCCCGCTGGCCAAGTTCCTGTTTCGCTAAAGCAGAAATCTCTGGTTCTTCTTGTGGGAGAAATTGTGGGTTCCTACCGATTATTGTGACCTTCGAGCCCATGGCCGAGAAAAAGTGTCCGTACTCAGCGGCTATGTAGCCACCCCCCACAATCGCTAAACTCTCGGGCAGCTTGGTCTCGTAAAGAATCGAGTCGCTTGTTTGGTAACCTACCTCTTTCAATCCTTTGATTGGAGAGATAGTTGGTTGGGAACCTATCGAGAGGAGAATCATGTTCGATTTAATCGTCTGATCTTGGACTTTCAATGTGTAAGGGGCAATGAATTCAGCTGGGGCGTGGAAGTAATCGAGGTTCGGTGAACTTGAGAGGCCTTCTCTGATCGATTCAATGTCATGGTCAATTATTGTTCGCATACGTTTCATCACCTTCTCAAAACTGACTTTCTTGAGGTCAACTTCGATTCCGAAAACACCCGCATTCTGGATCGTCTGAACAACTTCAGCTGGGTAAAGTAGAATTTTCGAGGGAATGCAGCCTCGTGTCAGGCATATGCCGCCAGGCTCGTCCTTATCGATAACAGCTGCCTTGATATTCGGGTTTCTTTGCATCATGTCATTTACTACGTAGATTCCTGATCCCGTCCCAATCGCGATGACGTCGTATTCCTTCAACGGCTTATCATCAAAGGAATCCTTGAACGATTGATAACAGGCTTTGGGTGTCTAGTTCGAATGATTGAATGACTTATCGAACTCTCATGGGCCGCTGAAAATGGCGGACATGCCCTGAGTTCACGCTTCCAGAAACTCAACATGTTTTAGCGAAAAGTCGTAACCGAAAATCTAACAGCGCCGCAAAGCGAAGCCTACTGTGAGCTTTCCACTTCCTCACCAATCGCTGATGACAGAGAAGCGGCCAATCCTAACCATAGGGCGGCCGCGATGTAGGTCGCATAATATCCAACGTAGAACGAGATAAGGCCAGAAATAAACGAGCCCACCATCGTAGCCATACCGACGACCGCACTGTAAACCCCTAACGCAGAGCCCTGGTTAGTCCGCCCAAGTGTGTTGAAGACCATTACGGTCGAGGCTGCATAGTAGTACGCATAGGCTATGCCAGCTCCGAGAGGGTAGAAGAATAATGCAGCACCAAGGTACGGTAAACCCGCCAGGTACAAGACCGCGATAGCGAAACCAGTGTAGCTTAACGCTCTGAGGACGAGACCCTGAACGGCCGTCCGCCTAATCCCAGTCTCCTGGATCCGTTTACCAATGTAATTGAAGGCAAAAACTTGAACAACCATTCCAACCAACAATACCGAGAAGACTTCACTGTTCGATACTCTTGCCGCAAAGAGCGACGGAACAAGTGAGGTGTTGAAGAGTCCGCTGGCAAAGTAGAATCCGCCGATCGAGAGGTAGATGAGTGCGGGTTCCCTCGTTAACCCGAACTTCACACCTCGGAATACTCGACGGAAATCAATCAGCGTCGGGATCTTAAGAAAGAGCAAAGGCAAGGCTAGGAGGCGCTGATAGAAGCTCTGTCTAACCATCACAATCATGGAACGCTCGAAGACGGTCACAGGTTCTTTGATCATCTGTACTGAAAGTCCGGCGGAAACCAACGATAGCGCCCCGAGTGCAATGACGAGTAGGTTGAGCGGGAGAAAGCCAACCCATCCAACGCTTAGCAGTAGCCCTACAGGTGACGCCTACACTTGAGATCATTGAGAAACGCGCAAATTCAGACGCCCAACTAGCTTTGGGTTGCGTCTCCATTATGAGGAGGTTTAAGGGAGTGGCGAAGGCTGATGAGAGAAATGAGAAAGCGGAGTATACAAGAATGATTCCGTAGACCGTTCGAACGAAAGCAAAGGAAAACACGATTCCCGCTATCAGAATGTAACTCCAAACTACCAGCGCTTTTCTCGTATGGATGCGGTCTGTCACGATACCCCAGAAAATCGCAGCGGGTATGCTTGCTGCCGCGAAAAGTGTAGCAGCTAGACCAATATCAAGAACTGAACCATGCAACTCAAGGATGTAAAGTTGGGCGAAAGTTCCGACAGGGCCGGTCGCCATGTTGATCGGCAGCACTGAGTAGATCCACCTGCCCGAACGCGTCCCGGTTGCTGGGTCCAATTGCTATCCCTGTGCTGAATCTTAGTGCCTTGAGCAAGTTGGGACGAGGTACTGCATCTAATGAAGATGCCTCGTTCACGCAATATATTATTAGAACTGAGCATTCGTTACGTGAAAATTTATTTTGTGGTGGATTTGAAATTTCGATAATACCTCCTTGAGCGACTATGTTAAGACGAGTATGATCAAAGATAGTGGGAATCCCGCTATTCCTGGAGTGGTTTGAAAGAGCGTTTTCCTAACTGGCGGAATTGATCTTCTTCCAGTCCTCTGCTAACTGCACGCGTTTAGACGATGGAGGATGTGTGTAGAATATCAGCTCGACGAGACGGTTCGGTGAGTCAACGGAGAGGCTGAGATCAGCGAGTCGTCTCTCTGCTGAAGCTTGAGCTTCTGAATCATCAGCTGCCTTGAGTGCGAACTCATCGGCTTGTCTCTCCACAATTCGAGACAGCCAGTTAGAGATTGGTTGAAGTATGAAGCTAACTCCGATCAAGGCCGCGAAGAATAATGGAATGCCCGCGGGGTCGGTGATACTGGGTAAACGTAGACACGGCCACCGCGGATCTGAGCAAGTAATCTGCAATGTAGAATGGAGGGATGATCATGATGCCGGTGATGACTGCCTCTTTCCAAATATCTTTGTTCACATAATGTCCAAGCTCATGCGCTACCACCGTGGTAATTTCTCGATGTGTGAAATTACTCAACAGAGTATCGAAGAGCACTATGGATCTACTTTTTCCCACGCCCGAGAAGAAGGCGTTTGCTCTAATCGATCTCCGACTTTCATCTGCCACGAGTACACGGTCGACGTTGGCGGCTCCGAACTTCTTGCTCATTTGGAGTAAGTTCTCTTTCAAGTTCATGTCGGAGAGGGGACTGACTTTGTAGAAGATTGGAAGGATTACGAATGGGAGGATAATGGATAGCAGTATGGAGAAGACGGCGAAGATTACAGCAGCGGCGACCCACCATAGCGATAGATTTCCGATTAGGTAGTAGAGAACTGAACCCCCGAGAAGTGCAAAAACTAACTCAACTCCGAGCCCCTTCAACTCATCAACAACCCAACCTTGGAGAGTTTGAGTGGACAAGCTGAACTTGTGGTCGACGACAAATCCGGAATAGAATGAGAGCGGCACTGCTGCAAGCTGAAGAACGATTACAAAAATGACAAGGTACAACCATAGCGAAATCCAATAGGAATTCGTTACAGAGTTAAGCTGTTTACTCAGTAGTAGAGAGCCGCCGGACAAGAATAGGCTGACACAGAACCCGAGTGGGATTAGGGTGCCGTTTACTAAGTCTAGGATCAGTTTTACATTTTCGTAATTCTTTGCAATGGACCTCTTGGTGGTATCGTATTGGTAATTCTCTTGAGGTTCAGTCTTCTGCAATTGGGTCCACCGTACGATTTGATATGTTCAGGAGGGGGCCTATCGTACATAAATGCAGGCCTCATAGCATGCGCAGAGAAATTCAGGAGCGTGCCGCTGCTAGCCGGATCCAGTAGAGGCGTGACCGCCAGGCGGAGGCTTCTCTACTTTCTTCTTTGGCTTACGAACCATCTTAGGGTTGCCCATTCTAGGTCTATCCGTATCTTATGGCAGGGCACATAAAAAACGAATTGGCCCGGAATAGGGTGGGTTTGGAACCGGACCCAGCACCCCAGAATGGACATGGAACTATGGGCTGGTCGAGGTAGAGATGAGAGTGTATTCTTGCGCTGGTTCATTTCCGCTCGATATTGTGTAAGTTATGTTCAGCTTAACAGAATCCTTGACCATCGCACGCACGGAACAGTACTTCTCCAGCGACAACCGTATAGCACGTTCCACTGCGTCCTTTCTCAAATCTGGCCCGGAAAAGGTGTATTTGATGTCTATGCTCTCGTAGTACTTTGGATCTTCCCCGCGTCGCATGCCGCTGACGGTCATGTCAAATTTGTCCACTTTCTGTCGTTGCCGACCCAAAATCCACTGCACGTCCATCGCTGTACAGCCCGCCAGTGCTACCAAGAAGAGTTCCATCGGGGTGAATGCTTGTCCCATCACTTCCGAGGAATCCAGTTGTATTGTCCGGTGTTCTAGTTTCACATTGAACTTCAGTGCTTCAGAATGATGGAGTTCCGCTAGGACTTGAGTTCCAGTCATGGTTTGTCTAGATTCTATGTCTCCACGACGTAGGCTTTTATTCCTCACTACTCTTGACTTGGCGCTACCAGAGAGAGTTGTTAGTTGGGAGGCGATTCACGTGAAACGAGAAACCAAGTCAGCTAGCGAGTTGTGGGAGGAGGTGGGGCAGGAAGGAAAAATCGCAAGCAATGAACTGGAGCGGTTTAGCGTTTACCGGTTCTCCATAAACTACCCAGCCGTCTGCCGCTTTGAATTCAACCCGAAAACTCGCCGAGAAAAGGGAGACATAGTCGTACATTTTCCGGATAAGCAGAAAGTATTCCTATCATGGGGCAACCTCGCGGTCGTTATGAAGAAATTCCAAACGGCCAACGAATTTGCTGCCCATAGTATCAAGTCAATGGGAAAGAGTCGCAACGTTTCAAAGACCGACAAGTTGGCGGAGAAGACTCTAACGGTTAATTCCCATGAGGCGTTCTTCAATATGGTGCGATTTCAAGAATCTCCGATGGGGTTCTTTTCTAGGGGTAAAGGAGTTTCACGTGTCACATGTTCCGTCCATCTATTCTGCCAGCAATCGTCGCGATACTTTGTCATCTACGCGCTTCTCACCCCTGCGGCTCCCGAGGATTTCGACAAACTGTTTCTTACAATGGTAGATACCTTTCACTGTCACTAACTTGCCAGCTTCGTTAGGAATCAATCCGCGCCTCAAGGGTAGGTTACGTAGAAGCCATTCGTGAGCCAAGAAATGTGAGTTCGTCGTGCATTGCGTGAACTTATTAGGCCGGATGAACGTACCTTACGAGTAGGGCGCCTTCGGGCTGACTAGGCGCCGATTACGTTCGGGTAGTATTTAGCGGAGCCTGTAATTTTCTCTATAAACTTTATTAGCGTGGCTCCGAATGCTTGCTGGGGAAGTTTCTGGAAGCTCTGTTCCGGGCCGAATGAACCTTTTCTCCGTGGAGAAAGCGTAGTTTGAAGAAAAAGGAAGAAAAAGAGAGATCATATAATATTTTCGCGCACCAATTCGTCCCTAAACATGAATTACTTGCAAAGAAAGACGCCGAAGAATTGATGCACGAATTCCATATTCGCCCACATCAACTCCCTTACATTAAGACCAACGACCCAGTGGCAGAGACATTGGGCGCAAAGATGGGAGACATTCTGCGAATCACGCGGAAGAGCGCCACTGCCGGGGAAGTTGTCGTTTATCGTTACGTTGTCGATTAAGGTGATATTATGGCATTAACAGCCGGAACCGTTAGCCCCCAGATATGGGAACTGATCAAACACTTCCTTGACGAGAAGGGTTTAGTCAGACAGCACGTCGACTCCTACAACGAGTTCATCGAAAGTGGCCTGCAGGCAATAGTCGACGAGACCGGGGAAATACCGATCGAGATTGAAGACTACCCGCTCAAAATCAAACTTGGCAAAATTGAAATTGGGACACCTCGAGTAACTGAGGTAGACGGATCAGAACGCCAAATCTTTCCAACAGAGGCCAGAATTCGAAACCTAACCTACGCGGCCCCACTCCATGTGGAAATGACGCCCATAATCGGTGAGAGAGAGGGACAAACAGAGATCGTTTACATCGGCGACTTCCCAGTTATGCTTCGATCCAAGATCTGCCCCTTATCACGCATGACCCCCGAGGAACTAATCAGCATAGGAGAAGATCCGATCGACCCAGGAGGATACTTCATCGTAAACGGCGCCGAGCGAGTCGTAGTCGCACTTGAAGACCTCGCCGCCAACAGGATTCTAGTCGATAAGGAACAAACCGGTGTCCACCCAACCTACAAGGCGAAGATCTTCTCGACAACCGTTGGCTTCAGGGCTCGGACAGAAGTGAGCTTGAAGACTGACGGTGCTTGTTACATCACAATGCCAGGCGTACCCTCAGACGTCCCACTTGTTGTCATGATGAAGGCACTGGGGTATGAAGAGGACGCGAAGATCGCTGAAATGATTTCCAGCGACGAGGTACTCCAAAACCAGCTCGCCAACACATTCGAGAAGTCAGTCGGCGTAGTAACCCAGAGAGACGCATTACTCTACATCGGCAACCGCTTGGCACCGGGTCAAGTTGAAGAGTACAGACTAAAGAAGGCCGAGGCATCGGTGGATAGGAACTTTCTACCACACATCGGCCGCAACCCAGAAGAGAGGAAGGAGAAGGCTGCCTGCCTCGCAGAAGTTGGTTGCCGCGTAATCGAGCTAAAGCTCGGCATGCGTGAACCCGATGACAAGGACCATTACGCTAACAAGAGGTTGAAGCTCGCAGGGTCCCTGTTAGCTGAGCTCTTTCGAATTTCCTTCCGAAACCTCATTCGTGATCTCAAATACCAGTTAGAGCGAATAACGATCCGCAGACATGCGGAACTCTCAATCAGCAACGCAATTCGGCCGGGTATTATTACCGAACGCATTCAGCACGCTATCGCGACAGGCAATTGGGTCCGCGGACGTGTTGGAGTCACTCAACTCCTCGACAGAACCAATTACTCATCAACACTAAGCCACCTACGCAGACTTCAATCGCCCCTGAGCAGGAGTCAACCAAACCTCGAAGCCCGTGACCTTCACCCAACTCATTGGGGAAGGCTATGCCCAAGCGAGACCCCTGAAGGATCGAACTGTGGGTTAGTCAAGAACTTGGCTTTGAGTGCGGTTATCTCCACCGGCGTCGATTCACGAGAATTCGTTTCTAAGCTTCGACGGATGGGCGTGGTCAGCATTGACGAAGCTGACGGCAAACTGCGAGCAGCTGGAGCGAAGGTCTTCGTTGACGGGTTAATTGCAGGTTATGTGCGCGAAGCCGACAAGATGGCGCAGGAACTAATTCGTATGCGGCGGGCTGGCGAGATCAGCTCGGAAGTTAACATCGCATACTCCTCACCACTAACTGAAGGCGGAAGATCTGAACTATACGTTAACTGCGACCAAGGCCGCGTACGACGCCCAGCAATAATTATAGAAAACTCGAAACCAAAACTTACCCGGGAACACGTTGAAGCTGTTCAACGTGGAGAGATGCGTTGGAGTGATCTAGTCGAACGGGGAGTTGTCGAATACTTGGACGCGGAGGAGGAAGAGAACGCCCTGATCGCACCCTCCCCAAGTCGCATCAACGAAAAGACAACCCACGTTGAACTCGCACCATACACGATTCTAGGAATCGCCGCGTCCCTAATCCCATACCCAGAACACAACCAATCCCCACGCAACGCCTACGAGTCCGCTATGGCCAAACAAGCGCTCGGTGTCTTCTCCGTCAACTACGCAAACCGCACCGACTCACGCACCACATCCTACACTACCCACAGGTGCCTATAGTTCGAACCAAGCCAATGGACATCATAAAATACGATACAAGACCAGCTGGCCAAAACTGCGTCCTCGCAATCCTCTGCTACCAAGGCTACAACATGGAAGACGCAGTGATACTCAACAAATCATCCGTCGACCGCGGACTCTTCCGATCCACGTTCTACCGAATCTACGAAGGCGAATGCAGACAATACCTGGGAGGGCTTCGCGACAAGTTCGAAGTACCTGAGGCAGGAATACGCGGCTACAGAGGAGACCGATACTACAGACTTCTTGAAGAGGACGGAGTCATCTCCGTCGAGTCAGAAGTCACCGGCAACAGCGTACTGATCGGGCGAACAAGCCCACCGAGATTCCTCGAAGAATACCGCGAATTCGAAGTCAAAGGCCCAACTAAACGTGATTCATCAGTAGGAATGCGCCCTTCGGAGGAAGGCATCATAGACGCTGTCTTCCTCAGCGAATCGATCGAAGGCAACCGCCTCGTCAAAGTTCGTGTCCGAGACATACGAATACCAGAGCTTGGAGACAAGTTCGCTTCAAGACACGGACAAAAAGGTGTCATCGGCACACTGATTCCCCAGGAAAACATGCCCTTTACCGAGCAGGGAATCGTCCCCGACGTGATCATCAACCCACACGCAATCCCATCACGCATGACCATCGGCCAATTCGTTGAAGCAGTCGGAGGTAAGGTGGCGTCTTTACGAGGCGAACCAGTAGACGGAACCGCATTCAGCAACGAAGGGCCGGCAGTATTACGTGAACAACTTCTCGACCTTGGTTTCCAGCACAGCGGACGGGAAGTAATGTACAACGGGGTAGACGGAAGAAAACTGGTGGCCGACATTTTCATCGGCGTAGTCTACTACCAGAAACTCCACCACATGGTAGCCGACAAAATGCACGCACGGGCCCGAGGGCAAGTGCAAATGCTAACACGCCAACCAACCGAAGGACGTGCAAGAGGTGGCGGACTGAGGTTCGGAGAAATGGAACGAGACTGCCTAATCGGTCATGGCGCATCAGCACTTGTTGAGAGATCGGCTCCTCGAAGAGTCGGACAAGTATACGGTAATGGTCTGCGAAACCTGCGGCCTACTCGCCTACCACGACGTGAAACAGAACAAGTACATCTGCAGAATCGATGGAGACAAAGCCGTAGTCTCACCAGTCCAACTCTCATACGCATTCAAACTTCTACTACAAGAATTGATGGCGCTGGGAATAGCGCCGCGACTAGAAGTCTCGGAGCGTGCATAAAATGTCAGTAGCAGAAGAAGCGACTAAAGTAATCGGCAGCATACACTTCACCCTCATCTCCCCAAGCGAGATCCGGAAACTCTCAGCAGTAGAAATTCAGACCGCCGACACCTACGATGAAGACGGAGTCCCCATAGTATCCGGGTTAATGGACGGAAGACTCGGCACCCTAGAGCCACGCCAAAAATGCAAGACCTGCGGCAACACCGCCTCCGCATGCCCAGGACACTTTGGCCACATTGAACTCGCAGAACCCGTAGTTCACGTAGCCTTCGCCAAACTGCTTCACAAACTCCTACAGGTCACATGCAGAAACTGCGGTCGCGTTCTCCTCTCCGCAGAGAAGATCAAAGCCTACAACGAGCGAATGCAACGGGAGCAGAGGCAACTCAACGAGATCCCTCACACCTTCTACGAAGCCGTCATGAAGGATGCGAAGAAGAGTCAGGAATGCCCACACTGCGGCGCTAGACAATACCCAATAGAACACGGAAAACCAACCACATTCCACGAAATGGTGGAGGGCGGTGCCGCAAGGCTCAACCCCAGCCAGATTAGAGAACGACTTGAGCGCATCCCAGACGACGACCTAAGATTACTCGGAATGGAACCAACCGCTGCACGCCCCGAATGGATGATACTTCAAGTTCTGCCAGTCCCAGCCGTTACTGTCCGACCCTCAATCACACTCGAATCCGGCATCCGATCCGAAGACGACCTCACCCACAAACTGGTTGATATCATCAGAATCAACCAAAAGTTGAAGGAAGCCCTAGAGTCGGGTGTCCCAGTCAACATAATTCAGGAACTTCATGAACTACTGCAATACCACGTGACAACCTACTTCGATAATGAAGTTTCAGGCCTACCCCCAGCCCGCCACAGATCCGGCCGAGCTCTGAAAACACTCAGCCAGCGGCTTAAGGGCAAGGAAGGGCGGTTCAGAGGAAACCTTTCTGGAAAACGCGTCGATTTCTCGGCGAGAACCGTCATCTCACCCGACCCCAACATCGACATTAACGAAGTTGGCGTTCCACTCGACGTAGCCCAACGCCTCACGATACCCGAACGAGTAACCCCCTGGAACATCGACGAGCTTAAGCAGCTCATCAGAAACGGGCCTGACCAATACCCAGGCGCCCTCTACCTCGTTAGACCCGACGGGAGAAGAGTGCGACTCGAATTCGTAACCGAACGAGACGGCTTGGCGGACGCGATCCAGGCAGGTTTCATCGTTGAACGACACATTAGGGATGGGGATATTGTCCTCTTCAACCGGCAACCATCACTTCACCGAATGTCCATAATGGCCCACACCGTCAAAGTCCTTCCATACAAGACCTTCAGACTCAACCCATGCGTCTGCCCACCCTACAACGCAGACTTCGACGGAGACGAAATGAACCTCCACGTTCCACAAGGCGAGGAAGCTAGAACTGAAGCAAAACTGCTGATGCAGGTTCAAGACCAAATACTATCACCACGATACGGCGGACCAATCATCGGCGCGAAAACCGACCTTCTCACCGCTGCCTACTTACTGACCAGGAAGTCAACGTTCCTCACTAAGGACGAGGTCGGGAAACTCTTGACCGCTGCAGGATTCCGCGGCGAGTTACCAGCTCCAGAAATCAAGCGCCCCGCTGAGATGTGGACTGGAAAGCAGATCTTCAGCCTCTTCCTTCCGCACGGTTTCAGCTTCGTAGCCAAGTCAAGCATGGTCACTCCGGAAGACGGCAGTTCAGTGGTCGTAAGAGAAGGTGAACTAGTTGAAGGAGTCATCGACAAGAATACGATAGGCGCAGAACGCTCCGAAACGCTCTTTCATCGCATCGTAAAAGACAACGGCTCAGAGCCGGGTCGAATCTTCCTGAACGGGCTCATCAAGCTTCTCGACCGCTTCATAACCCTACGAGGATTCACTTACGGAATCGACGAGCTTGACCTCTCAGACGCAACACACGACAAGATTTCCAAGTCCATTAAGAGGGCCGAAGAACACGTTCAGGAACTCATAACGCAATACAAGAAGAAAACACTTGAACGGCTACCAGGACGGTCAATGGAAGAGTCACTAGAACTGCGCATCATGGACGAACTCTCCAAAGCCCGCGACCAAGCTGGAGAACTGGCAGAGCAATATCTCAAAACAGAAACCGATAACTCGGGAGTCATTATGACGAAGACCGGTGCCCGTGGGTCAATGCTGAACATCGCTCAGATGGTAGCATCGGTTGGACAACAATCCATCCGCGGCCAACGGATAAGACGAGGGTACAGGGATCGCGCTCTATCTTTCTTCGAAAGAGGAGATGTAGGCGCGGAAGCGCGCGGCTTCGTTTACGCCTCATACCAAGACGGGCTAACCCCAGTCGAATTCTTCTTCCACTCCATGGGAGGACGGGAAGGCCTCGTAGACACAGCCGTCCGAACACAACAGAGCGGCTACATGCAAAGACGCCTAATCAACGCCCTTGAGCACATACGCGTCGAATACGACGGCACCGTACGCGACTCGCGCGGTGACATCATACAATTCCGTTACGGCGAAGACGGAGTAGACACCGCCAAGAGCGACCACGGAAAGGCAGTGAACACGGAACGCCTAGTCGAACGAGTTGAACTCACTATCGAGAAAGGCGCTAAGGCTAGCAAACCCTACATCGAGAAGAAAGTCTCCGACGTAAGAAAAGACCTGACCCCAAGCCTCACCGGGCAACTCAAATCAAGTTTGCTGGATAGAAAGCTAACCAAGAAGGGAGTGGATGAGGCGGTAAAGGAAGCCGTCAAGAACTACCGCAAATCCATGATTGAACCAGGCGAAGCCGCAGGCATAGTCTCAGCCCAATCCATTGGCGAACCAGGCACCCAGATGACCCTACGAACATTCCACTTCGCAGGAGTCAGAGAGCAAAACGTCACCCTCGGCCTCCCACGCCTAATCGAAATCGTAGACGCAAGAAAGATCCCCTCAACCCCCATGATGGTCGTCTTCTTAGACAAGAAACGCAGAGGTAGCCGCGAGAAAGCACAGGAAGTCGCGACAAACATCACCCACACTACATTGGGCGATATTGCCACAAGCCTCGAATCCGACATCACCAAAATGCGAATAGTAGTAACCCTAAACAATGAAGCGATGAGGGAAAGAGAGGTAACCCTCAAGGACATCAAAGCAGCCGTAACTCCGGGTGGTTGCAAGGTTGAAGTCGAAAGGAACACGGTACACATAACACCGCAAGAAATGGAGATCGCACAATTCAATCGCCTAGTCCTTCGCCTCCCACTCATGCACGTGAAAGGCATACCGCAAGTGAAGCGAGCACTCGTCATGGAAGAGAAGACCGGGGAGAAGAGTGAATGGGTTATCAGAACCGAAGGCTCCAACCTAGAACTAACGCTTGAGACTGAAGGCGTAGACCCCGCTCAGAACCACAACGAACAACATGCATGAAGTAGCAGAAGTACTCGGAATCGAAGCGGCAAGAAACGTGATCATAAAAGAAGCGACAGCAGTGCTCGAGGAACAGGGGTTGGATGTGGACGTACGCCACGTCATGCTCGTAGCCGACGCCATGACGGCTTCAGGTGAAGTATTGCAAGTAGGAAGACACGGAGTGAGCGGCGAGAAAGCAAGCACCCTAGCCAAAGCAGCATTCGAAATCACTATCCCAACAATAGTAGACGCAGCGATCAAAGGAACACGCGACACCCTTCGAGGAGTCGCTGAGAACGTTATAGTGGGACAACAAGTGCCGATGGGAACAGGCCTCATCGAAGTCTACATGTCAATGCCAGAGAAGAGCAAGAAGTAAGATGCAATCCTCAAAGATAGACGTGAACAAGCAGCTGCAAATCGTCGTAAGATCAGGCAAGGTCGCGTTAGGCGTCAAGGAAGCCTTGGACGCAGCTAGATTCGCGAAAGGCAAACTCCTCATCCTGGCCTCCAACTGCCCCGCCCGAGATAGGTTAAGCATAGCTAGCTACGCGAAACAATCCGGTGTCCCAATATTCGACTACCCCGGAACAAGCGTAGACCTAGGTTCCGCATGCCTGAAACATTTCGTTGTGGCAGCATTAACGATAAAAGAACCTGGAGACTCCGAGATACTCAAATTAGCTGAGCGCTAACACATGGCCACTTCAGGAATAAAACTCACCGGCGAAACAATGCGACTGATCGCCCTCTTCGAAAACATCACCGGCGCAACAGCCAACGACTGCATAGTGGACACTGAAGGGGATAGGATAATTTTCATGGCAAAACAAGGCGAGATGGGCCTAGCGATTGGGAAAGGCGGAAAGAACATCAACATGCTCCGCAAAATGACCGGAAAACCAATCGAAGTCGTCGAATTCTCGGACAACGTCGAAGGCCTCATCCGAAACTGCTTATCCCCAGCCAAAGTGAAAGAGGTCCGAATAACCGAAAGACCCGACAAGAAGATCGTAGTCGTTGAAGTGGAACCAAAAGACAAGGCGCTAGCGATAGGTAAGAACGGCCGAACGATAGACAAAACCCGAATGCTAGCGAAACGCTACTACGAAATCGACCACGTACAGATCATGTAACACCGACCGTCGACCGCGCAACCTTCACTCCAGCAACTAGGCCATCAGCCTTGCCCTGGATGTGGTTGGAATTGAATCTGTTCTTAGTTGTCTTGTTTGCCGCCTCTGTTGTAGCGGCCGTACCATGTGACCGTGCCCTTGGTCCAATAAACGGGTGGTTTGGGTTTTGGTTTGGATCGCATCTTCTGCATTTTCTTCTAGCATCCTTCCGCTTAGGCTTCACCGCCAGCGGTGGCGAGAGGCCTAGGGAGTGAATTGGTCTCGTCTGTACTTAAGTGATGAGTCGCGGTCATTTCCGGGGTTTTGGAGGTTTTGGAGGAGGTGTTCCGCTAGTTTCAGGGGAGGCGGGGTTTGCCATGATGACTTCGCCCTTAGAAGTGATGGATGCGACAAATTGTTCTTTTCCGCCTTCTTCTGTAACGAACATCCCTGTTACGGTCCATACGCCTTTGGGGTCTGGTCCTTTCGCTTCCTCGTCCATTGTGATTGCGACTATCTTTCCATGGCGCGTCCTGGTACCAACGACGTACTTTCTCGCCATGCTTTTCGCTTCATCCGCGTTGGCTATTCTCAATCCACATCAATTCCGGAGTCTGCGTTGCATTGATATTCAAGGGTTATCCCTCGGCTATTATTGAGGGAGAAATGTGTTATTCTGCGGCGGTGAGACAGTTTGAAAAGTAGTTACTGGTATTGGCGACGTACCGCTGAGTCGTCAGCGAAAGAAGTAATTGACCGCCGCGAACAAGCCAATCGAGATCAAGCCTATAATAATACTCGGAGTAAAACTCGGAGGTAGTCCGCGGCTCGTTATTCTTTTTCCGGACATCCTCGCGACATTTCAGGAAAATGCATCTGTCGAAGAGGGTTTATCGGTTCAAAATCGAACCTTTTGTTTGGACCTTATAACGGCCGGTGCGGTTTATGGTAGTTGAAGGTTATTTTTGGGATGTCACTGCAGAATTGTCAGAAGTGTGGCGCTCTCATCCTCTCGCAGGAGCCTCGTTCAGGAAGCTATCTTTGCGCAAAATGTTACAGATCCGAGGCCGCCAAGAAAATGAGTTTCAGGTTCGAGTGAACGATGCCTGAACTATCCCCCGTCCAAAGCTTGTGCCGAACCTGAAAACGCTTCTCGTAGAATGTCTCACACCCAAGAGCAAGCCTCGAACAGACGAAATGAGTGACATCGCGAAGGCGGCTGGGTACGATGTCGTGGGTGAGGTTGTACAGCACCGCGAGGCCGTCGATGGAGCTTATTGCATAGGTGCGGGAAAACTCGACGAAGATCGCAAAGCGCGTCGGAAAAGACTCAATTGAAGTTTTGATCTTTACTCGGCAGCTATCTGCCGGCCAACTGTTTCGGATTAAGAAGAAACTCGGTGAAGGAGTGCGAGTTCTCGACAGAAACCTCCTCATCCTAGAGGTGTTCGAAAAACGTGCCACGACGACAGAGTCCAAGCTCCAGATCGCATTAGCTAAGCTACGCTACACGTTTTCTTGGGGCAGAGAATCAATCAGAATGCGTGGGTTTGCTAGTGAGCAGATGGGGCGAGGTGGGCCTGGGCAGTATCCTTACGAGGTCTACGAAGCGATGTCCCGCAAACGCATAAGCAAGATCGAACGGGAGCTTAGAGAGACAAGGTCGAAGCATGGGAGTCTTCGCGAACAAAGGGGAAAGGCTGGTTTCCGAACCGTAGCTTTGACGGGGTACACTCAAAGCGGAAAGACCACGCTATTCAACAAGATAGCTTCGGAATCAAAAGAAACCGGAATGGGCCCCTTTACGACATTATCTACGCTTGCCCGAAAGGTGTCGATGCCTTCGAAGTCGTTCATCCTCATTGACTCCATTGGATTCATTGAAGATCTCAACCCTATTCTTCTGAATGCGTTCCACACGACGTTGAATGAACTCGCAAATTCTGATTTGATTCTTCTTTTCGTGGACGGTAGCGAAGACATCGCGATCTCAAGGAGAAAGCTCTCAGCCTCGCATGAGGCCATCGAGAAGGAAATCAGCGGTGTTCCAATTCTGATCTGCATGAATAAGGTGGATATCGCGCGCGTGAACATCTAGATAAAGTCGTTGAAGAGACTCGCAAAATATTCGGTGCCGTTGAGATTGTGGAGATTAGTTCGAAGACTGGGGAAAATGTGCCGAATCTTTTGCAGAAGATCGCGGAAAAACTTGGTTCTTAATTCTAAGCGGCAATTACCGGCGCTGATGTAGCGGGTACTTCGAAGTAGTGTCTTTTTCCTTTAGCATCCTCTTCATAGTCGTATTTCTTCATTGTTCGGCGATCAATATAGAGGCCTGAGCCGAGGTGATCTATTTGCATGCCTTTGATGCGGGCAGTCAGGGAATCAAGTATGTCCACGTAGTTTCTGCCCTCAGTTGGTTTCCACTCTAGCATAGCCTTGGATTCGCTCATCGTGATAACTTTGACAAAACCGCGGGGAGATCGCATTTCCGTGTGACCGCCGACGCATGTGAAGGTCTTTGAGTCTAGGAATTGGCGAAACTTCTCGTAGTTTCCGGTGAAATCAAATTGAGTTCCGCATTTCTGACATGTGCAGAGAAACGTGCGAATTGACATGGGATACCATGGGAGTCGCCGCTTATAGGGAGTCCCTATTGTGTGTCGATGGTGGGACGCGCTTGTAACGTTCGAGCGTTTCCGACATTCCGTATTTGGGTTGGGCATGGATTCGCGTCATTCGCCGAATTTGACGCCTTGGGCGAGGGGGAGTTGGTCGCTCCAGTTTATAGTGGTTGTTTGGCGGCGCATGTATTGTTTCCAAGCATCTGATCCAGACTCTCGGCCACCGCCGGTATCCTTCTCTCCACCAAAGGCACCGCCTATTTCGGCACCTGAAGTGCCGATGTTCACATTAGCTATACCGCAATCACTCCCTACGGCCGAGAGAAATTTCTCCGCTTTCTTCACCGATTCAGTGAATATTGCGGAAGAGAGTCCCTGGGGGACCTCGTTATGAAGTCTGATGGCGTCGTCGATTGTGTCGTAGGGCATCACGTACAGAATCGGCGCGAACGTCTCTTCACACACCAGCGCCGTATTGCCTGGAACTCTCACAATCGCGGGCGATACGTAGAACCCAGCCCTATCAAGTCTCTTACCACCCACCACTAATCTTCCACCTTGCTTCGGCAACGCCTCCAGAACATTCATCATCGTCTTCACCGCCTCCTCCTCAACCAATGGCCCCATCAACGTTTCTGGTTCAAGCGGGTCACCAATTCGCACCTGTTCGTAGGCTTTCACAAGTCGCGACGTTAATTCTTCGATGATTTTCTTCTGGGCGATTATTCTCCTGGTCGTCGTGCATCGTTGCCCTGCGGTGCCTACGGCGCCGAAGAGGATTGCTCGGGTGGCTAATTCGAGGTTGGCGTCTTCTGCGACGATTATTCCATTATTGCCACCCAGTTCTAGGATGGTCCGTCCCAACTTCTTCGCAGCCGCCTCGGCAACTCTCAGGCCCATGGTGGTTGAGCCGGTGGATGAGATTAGGGGGATCCGTTTGTCGTTGATCAGGCGTTCCCCAATCGTAGACCCCTTCCCTACCACGATCGTGAATATTCCGGTTAGATCGTGCCGTTTCATGATGCGGTTGACGATGTGTTGGACCGCTATGGCGCATAGGGGCGTCTTGGAGGATGGTTTCCACACCATCGTATCTCCGCAGACGGCGGCGATCATGGAGTTCCATGACCAGACAGCGACGGGAAAGTTGAACGCCGTAATTATCCCTACCACGCCGAGCGGATGCCATTGCTCATACATCCTGTGTAACGGCCGCTCAGACTGCATCGTCAACCCATACAATTGACGGGATAAGCCGACCGCGAAATCGGCGATGTCAATGGCCTCTTGAACCTCGCCCACACCCTCGGCAACGATCTTCCCCATCTCTAACGTAACCAGTCTTCCTAATGGCTCCTTGAATTTCCGAAGCTCATCGCCAATGTCCCGTACAACCTGACCGCGAACAGGGCCGGGAATCATTCTCCATTTCAGAAAACTCTCTTGAGCAGCCTTAACGACATGCTCATAATCACTTTCGGACGCGAGTGCCACCCTCGCTATCACCGAGCCATCGATCGGGGTTACGACCGGGAGCAGTTCACGGTCTCGAGTGCTGTTCCAGTCATCTGGTCCAGGGCATGCGCCGGAGTTTGTTTCCTGGATCCCTAACTCTCGAAGAAACGGGAACCGGTCTTGGTTTGAGATCTGAGTCGTCTTCATGACCCGTCAGGCTCCTGTACCGGGACATTGCGCCCGGCTTTATTCTTGCCTCCCAATAGCGCTTGGACTGCCCAGTACGCCTGTGACAGTTACCTTTTCTTTGCGAGCCTATTCAGGGGGGACTTCGATGTCGCTCTCTTTGCCGCCGGTTCCGCCGCATGCTTCACAGACTAGTCTGCCTCCGCCGAAACATTCATTGCATTTAGTGGAAACGACCCCGCTACCGTTGCAAATATCACACTCAACCACACCCTTCTCGGTGGTCAGCTTCCCCGTGCCCTTACATTCGTCACATTTCGTGGGGATACTGCCCGTGCCCTTGCACTTACCGCAATTAACTTCGCCCGTACCATTACACGTGGTGCATACCAAAATAGAAAACCTCAATCTGACTAATCCGGTCAGCAGGTTAACGGAGGCTACACGCCAGGTGCTTTTGAATGTTACGCCGCCACTCGAAATACCTCAACTAATTCGTGGTGGCCCGTCGTTGAGCGGTACGATTACGTATAGCATGAATAGGGCGTTCTCACAGTTACATGATCGTGATGGAGCGACGGCTAGTGAGTAGAGAGTTCGATCGCAGTTCTCGTAACGGGAGGTGCTGGTTTCATTGGCAGCCACACGGTCGATGGGTTGCTCAACGAGGATGTGAAAGTGTGGATCCTCGATGACCTCTCTAGCGGTTCACTGCGCAACATCCGTCATTTGCGTAAGACCCCTCGTTGTGTTTTCAAGCGCAATATCATCACTAACTATCGTGTCGTCGAGTCTCTCGCCGGAAAAGTTGAAGCCATCATTCACCTAGCAGCCGTGGTAAGCCCATTTGTTTCAGTCAAGAAACCGGAAGTAGCTAACGAGGTGAATGTAGGGGGGACACTAAACGTTCTGCGCGCCGCCCTGAAGACCGGAGTGAAGAGGGTTGTTTGCGCATCTTCCTCATCAGTTTATGGAGACCAACTCCTTTTGCCGATCTCAGAAACCAACCCTCTACAACCAATCACCCCGTACGGGGTGTCGAAGTTGGCGGGGGAGAAGTACTGTGGTTCTTTCACGCAAACTTTTGGTTTGGAGACCGTATGTTTCAGGTACTTCAACGTGTATGGGAGGAGGCAGAGCGCGAACCCCTACAGTGGAGTAATCTCGATTTTCGCTAACAAACTCCGTAAGGGGTTACGGCCGCGAATCTTCGGAGATGGGGAACAGAGGCGGGACTTCATCCACGTCTCAGACGTAGTCAGAGCTAACCTATTGGGGTTGGCGACGGTGAGAGGGATCGGTGAAGCGATTAACGTCGGAACCGGCCAACCGACCTCAATCAACAATCTCGCTTCCCTACTTGCCGAGTTGTGCCGGAGGAGGGGGGTCGTCCCTGCCCACTTGGAGGCTAGGAGGGGTGACATCAAGGACAGTTACGCTGACGTAACTAGGGCAAGGGAGACCTTGGGGTTTGAGAGTAAGATGGAATTGAGAAACGGCCTCCAGGACCTAATTGACCCAACCTCTCACACAATCTAAGGTCCTCGTAACAATCGGGCAAGGTGGGTGGGGAAGGAGGTCATTGGAGTAGAAGTACTCATGTCGTTTTGTGGATGAGGAGAGGTGTTGGTCTTGAGCGCAATTTCTGAAACGTGTGTCACTTCCAGACTGACTGGTTGGTGACAGTTGATAGAAATTGGACGTCCACGTTTGTGTCGGTTGCGAGTTTGATGGTAACTGAAAAGGAACTGAACGAACTTTACAGGCCATACGACACACTCAAGGCGATCGGATTTAGTACAGATGAGGCCAAGGCATTTCTCGCTGGCGTATCAGATGCAGCAAACAGTAAGACTGTAGACGAGCCTAAACGGGAGGTGGAGAGAGTGGTGAAGTACACCGCGCAACGCTCTGAGCGAAGGCGCCTTCGTTCCAAGACGCTACTATTGGTAGTGTGGGGGTACGCCTTCGCAGTTTGGCTCTATGTCATAGCTATGCAATTCCTCTACCCCAACTCTATCTACTGGACGCTCGCAACCTGGTTGCCAATCCGATTGGACTACCTAGGGTAAGCAGCCTTCATCTTCTCCTTCATAATGGCCACCGCCGTAGCCATGTGGAACACGAGACTAAGCTTGAAACCTGGACGAAACATAACCCAACCAGTCGCGGATAGTTCGGCATAAATCTCCCTTTTCTTCACCGAAAAGGCTTCGCGTGGAAGCGGTTTTCGTCAACAGCGAGAACCAGAGCCTAGAACGACAAGAATTGGGCTATTTGGGAGTGGGTGTATTCCCGTATGCTTATATACGTTGATATGTGAATAGATAGATAGATACACTATGGATTCTGCTGAGAGGCATGTAACTGCAGTAGATCCAAACCTAACTACTAAATGGCATTTGACTGATCACCTCACCTCCATCGGGATGACTCGGGATGATGCCGTGGCATGGGTTAGAGCTAGACGGCAAGGTAGGTCATTCAAGGTAGATGCGTCTGATGCGGGAGGAAATCATTTGGATAATGTCTGGAAGAGGAATATACAGACGGGTAAGGCTCTCAGCAAACTCAAGAACACGGGGAATATTCGACAGGAACGGATTTTCGCGGTTCTCTGCATTTGCGGTTCTCTGTGTTGGATGTACGTTATAGTTTTAGTAATCGTGAATCCAGCTTCGGTCTCCTGGTCCTTAGCGGTCTGGTTACCAAAATGGGTCAGGCTGGATTACTTTGGAGAGGCAGGTTTCTGCGCATCATTCCTTTTCGGAATCTTCTGGGCGAAACTAAGGCATGGATCGCTTGCGAGAAGAAATGAGGTGTCCTTACGGGGAGGCGTGTAGCTTTGAAAGATTCAAGGTTTGCTAATGATTGGCATTTGATTGATTACCTCACCTCTATGGGTATGAGTAAGAAGGAGGCTGAGGCGTGGGTTGAGGCTAGGCGGAAGGGGCAGTCATTCAAATCAGATTCTACTGACGTCCTAGGCGATCATTTGGACAGGATCTTAACTGATCGTTGGCATTTGACTGATTACCTCATGTCCATGGGTATGAGTAAGAAGGAGGCTGAGGCGTGGGTTGAGGCTAGGCGGAAGGGTGAATCCTTCAAATCAGATTCTACTGATCCTTTAGGCGAACATTTAGACAGGATCCTAACAAGAAATAGCAGGATCGTAGAACGAAATAACAGAGTCATCTGCACCGTCGATACTCTCCTCACTAACAACATACTCCGTGCAATTCTACTGATCGTCTGCTTAGTTATTTCGGCGCAAGTTTACGCGGGTCCGCAATACGCGATTCCAATAAACGGGCGAGAACAGGCGTTGGTCATTGGACTACAGATACAAGCCACCCCTACTTGGGCACATGATGTGGTTCTGAATGCCTCCCTCGTGTGGAATCAGGCGCAGATCTGGTATCAGCAGACCAGTTCTACAAAAGGACCAGTGTACATTTTTGTCGAAGCCAATAACGGAAGTGCCACTGTTAACTTTAGCATGCCTCAAGCGTATTCCAAGCTGGCGGTCGGTTGGACCAATTTCAAGTTTGCACCTTCATCTAGGATCATAATCGTTTCAACGCACACCTTCCTCGATCCAAACGTCTTCAATTCATCGCAGGAAAATAATGCAACGGCACGACATATCGCATTCTGGTTGGCACTCCACGAATTAGGCCGCGTATTAGGACTAGGAAGTGTGCTTGATAGTCACGATATTATGGATCCTCTTTGGACGCCTAATCGAGTCCTTCCCATGATCTCCACACTTGACATATACGCGCTGCACGTACTAGCGTCGGGAAGCGCTCCGAGCTTCGTAACGCTACCGAGCACTGCTGAAAATACATTATTTGACGCACGAACATTCCTCACACCGGGAGCGAACTCTCCGAACCCAACCCTTGACATTGCAAAATTGTGATACTCTTCCCAGTTGCTTTCAAACTCTTTTTGGACGCGACTCTACTTACGATTGCGCGTAACTTTTGCTTAACTTGTGAATGTTACTCACTCGCGACTTGCACGAAAAGCGCAGGTTTGACTTTTGCTTTATCACTTGCGCTTACGAGTCAAGTGATCCTGACGTTAGTTATCCCCTGTTTTCCGCAGGTTACTTGGCTGCTGAGTAGTCCTCTTAGGCTAGCCGTATCTCTTGAGTCATGAGCGGACGGGTTGAGTAGGAATAGGGCTGTTGCTGTGGGTTTGGACATTAGTTCGATCGCATTTCGCGCGAATGCGTAAGCCGTTTTCATATCCTTCGATAGGGCTAGGTCTGTGAGGCTATCGTAGACCAGGCTGAGAGACTCATCGCGGTGCTTCTCCAGGATTGGTGAGAGCATAGAGTCAGGTGAAACGTCAAGAAACTCAACTCCTTTCTCGTCCTCTACAGCCCTTCGAACAGCGTTGCCCTTCTTCGTGAAGACAACGACTACCTCGCCATGATGTAGGCACTCCAAGACATAGTCTCTCACGAATCTCTCGTAGGGCGCAGACGGATCAAATTCAAACAGAAGTTTCTTTCCATGAAGCTGGCCGTGTTCGATACCTAACTGTGCAGAGAATTTCTCAGCTCTGGCTTGGTTGAGCTGTTTCTTAACCTCGGCGATAAGAGCTTCTGGAGCGAATGGCTTGGTAAAGTAACCGTCAGCGCCAGCCTCGGCAGCTAGCTTCCGGTCAACATCTCGGCCAAGAGCAGTAAACATTACCACTGGTATGTTTCGGGTCTTTGCGTTCCCCTTCAGGATCTTGCATACCTCCAACCCAGATTTGCCCGGCATCATCATGTCTAGCAGAATGAGGTCGGGCATTTCCACGTCCACCTTCTGCAATGTCTCATCTCCGTTGGAGGCGCTAATGGCTTGGTATCCGTCGCCTTCCAGGACCATCTTGGCCGCCTCAACCATCTGCACCTCATCATCTACTACCATTACTCTATCCGGCAACGCTCACTCTCCTCCTAACCTGATATGAGTCTATTCGCCAGAGAGACTTTACCATTATCCATAACCTCAACTACCAATTGAAAGGATATCCATCGACTCGGGTTGAAGTCTTCGGAAATACTTTATTTACTTTGCCGAGCGCGGTGCGGTCTCTTGGCCACAAGGAGGACGTAGATGCTGGATATGCGTCAGAATGCGGCTCTACAGAGTCTGTCATTCGCGAAAGTCAAATTCCGCTAGATGAATGAACCGTCGGGGATCCCATAATAGCTTATCATGCGTGATCCCCTTAAGGATTAGGAGGCTTCTGCGCTTTTGCCTGATCAAGACGTTTCTTGACTTCTGCTACTAGATCTGCGGGAGCAAATGGTTTGCGGAAGAATCCGTCAGCTCCAGCCTGAATAACAAGATCCTCAACTTTTAGACCTGATGCGGTGAAGAGGAGTACAGGAATATTCCTTGTCTTCGCGCTGCTTTTCAGAATCTTGCATACTTCCAACCCAGTCTTGCCCGGCATTTGCATATCCAAAAATATCAGGTTAGGCAGCTCTGCCTCTGCCACCCGGAGGGCCTCATCTCCGTCGTAGGCGGTAACGACCTCGTATCCCTCCATATCCAGAACCATCTTAGCTGCGTCAGCCATATCCCTCTTGTCGTCAACAACCATTATCTTATCTGGCAAAACTAGTTCCATCCACGCCCTTGTCCTTCACATGTTAGAAGATCTTAGGAACAGATAGTAAGACCAGTGCATGCAAATAATAAGGTTGGCTAGCTGCAGAGTGATGATTAACGGGTCTGCGTCTGAAGCACGCGCGATAACTTCGGCAAGGTGAACGTAAATGTCGCTCCTTTCCCTTCGCCGTCAGATTCGACCCATAACTTGCCTCCGTGAGCCTCAACTATTCCTTTGCTTATGCTGAGGCCCAAACCTGCCCCTCTCATCCAAGTGGGCTTCTGAATGGCTGCGAAAGGCAGGAAGACCTTTGCAAGGTCCTCCTTCCGGATACCGATACCTGTGTCGGATACTGCGACCTTGAAATCTTCAGTTTTGTCATCCAACATGAGATTAATCCGTCCGTCTTCAGGGGTAAACATTGAAGCGTTGTTGAGAAGATTCGTCATCACTTGACTAAGCCTTGTGGGGTCGCCAATGATTGGTAGAAGCCTGTCTGGAAGCTCTACGTGAAGATGCTGCTTCTTCACGTCAATAGCGACTTGCGCCTCATTGACGCTTTGGTTGATAATCTCTCGAAGGTCCAGGGGTTGCAGATTCAATCCGAATTTACCTGACTGAAAACGTGAAATATCCAGCAGTTGGTCTGTCAACTCCATAAGTCGATCAGTATCCATCTTCATAACTTGCAGACTTGACTTCAGCTTCTCGGTTAGTGGCCCAAGCTTTCCTGCAAGGGCATATTCCACATGCACCTTCAGGGGTCCCAGAGGGGTGCGTAACTGATGAGTAACGTGGGACAGGAACTGTTCTCTCACCGCCTCGAGCCGCTTGCGTTCGGTGATGTCCCGCACAATTCCAGTAAACATGTGTTTGCTACCGGCGGTTTTGATTTCTCCTACTGACAGTTCGATTGGGAACGTGGTGCCATCTTTTCGACATGCAACGACCTCCCGACCAATGCCGATGATCTTGGCTGTGCCGGTTCGCAAGTAGTTGCTTAGGTAGCTGTCGTGCTCGCTATGGTAGGGCTCAGGCATCAGGACTTTGACGTTATGTCCGACAACTTCCTCGACCTTGTAACCAAAAAGACGTTCAGCGGCTGGGTTGAAGGATTGAATTGTCCCGCTTCCGTCAATCGTTATGACTCCATCAACGACCGTATCCAAAATCGAATGGATCTTGGCTTCGCTCTCCTGTAACGCCATGCGTTCAGTGATGTTACGGGCTGTGGAAGAGAGAACTTTAGATCCTTTTCTCGGTCTCTTCGCTTTTGTCGCGCGCTTTTCCACCAATCAGGTCCGACTCCTAATAGCAAATAAAAAGGGTGACAAACCAACTAGGTATCCTTCAGTTTAGGCAAAATGAATGCGAATGTGGCTCCTTTTCCTTCGCCCTCAGATTCAGCCCATATCTTGCCTCCGTGAGCTTCAACTATTCCTTTGGTTATGCTGAGGCCTATGCCCGCAGTTTCGAAGATGGCGGGCTTGTTGATGTTTGAGAAAGGCTCAAAGACTTTCGGGAGGTCTTCTGTTCGGATGCCGATGCCTGTGTCAGAGATCTGACACTTGATCGTATCTCCTTCCTCATCCACCTTAACGGTTATGGCACCTTCAGGGGTGTACTTGAAGGCGTTGTTCAGAAGGTTCGCCATCACTTGACGTAGTCTAGTTTGGTCTCCACGAACTGGCAAGGGTCCTTTGGTAACTTCCAGGTGAACTGTGTTGCTTCTGATCCGTTTGGGCTTCTATACTTTCGTCTAGGATCTCGCGGAAATTCGTTGGCTCAAGATTCAGCTGGAACTTTCCCGCCTGAATGCGGCGGAGGTCCAACAGTTCATTAGTCAATCCATGAAGCCGATCCACACTTCGCTTCATAACTTCCAGACTTGACTTCAACTTCTCGGAAAGAGGTCCAAGTTTTCCTGCACTGGCATAGTCTAAGTGCACCATTAGCGGTCCGAGAGGGGTGCGTAATTCGTGAGTAACGTGGGATAGGAACTGGTCCTTCATATCCTCGAGCAGCTTGCGTTCGGTGATGTCTTCGATGGCTAGGAGTATGAATGGTTCTCGGCCTAGCTCCGCTTGGACTTTGCGTGCGTTGAGTAGCATCACCTTCTCCCCTATCGTGGGGAAAACATGAGTTAATTCAAAGTCGGTAATGACAGATTTGGCTGGCAGAATCTCGGTTAGCAACCGCCTCAATTCCGGATTGTCCCACTGCCTGTTGCCTATTTCGTATAGTGACTTTCCTTCTGTCTCGGCTGGGTTTACCTTGAAATTCTGATAGAAGGAACGGCTGGCTGAAACTATTCTCAAGTTAGAATCCAGTACTACCATTGGATCGCGCACGGTGGATACAATATTCTCGGCATATTGACGCGCCAAATCAATAGCCTCACTCAGGCGTTTGCGTTCGGTGATGTCTTCGATGGCTAGGAGTATGAATGGTTCTCGGCCTAGCTCCGCTTGGACTTTGCGTGCGTTGAGCAGCATCACCTTCTCCCCTATCGTGGGAAAGACGTGAACTAACTCAAAGTCAGTGATGATGGATTTAGCTGGTAGAATTTCTGTTAGGAGCTTTCGTAGTTCTGGGTTGTCCCATTGTCGGTTGCCTATTTCGTAGAGTGACTTTCCTTCTGTCTCGGCTGGGTTTACCTTGAAGTTCTCGTAGAAGGAACGGCTGGCTGAAACTATTCTCAAGTCAGAATCCAATACTACCATTGGATCGCGCACGGTGGATACAATATTCTCGGCATATTGACGCGCTAGGTCAGCAGCTTCACTCATTCGCTTCCGTTCGGTGATGTCTTCGATGGCTAGGAGTATGAATGGTTCTCGGCCTAGCTCCGCCTGAACCTTACGTGCATTAAGCAGCATCACCTTCTCTCCTATTGTGGGAAAGATGTGAGTTAGCTCGAAGTCGGTGATGATGGATTTAGCTGGTAGAATTTCTGTTAGCAACCGACGTAATTCTGGGTTATCCCATTGTCGGTTACCTATCTCGTAAAGCGACTTCCCCTCCGTCTCCTTTGGGTTTACTTTGAAGTTCTCGTAGAAGGAACGGCTGGCTGAGATTATTTTCAAGTCGGAATCCAGTACTACCATCGGGTCTCGTACGGTGGATACGATGTTCTCGGCATATTGACGCGCTAGGTCAACAGCTTCACTCAGGCGTTTGCGTTCGGTGATGTCTTCGATGGCTAGGAGTATGAATGGTTCTCGGCCTAGCTCGGCCTGGACTTTGCGTGCGTTGAGTAGCATCACCTTCTCCCCTATCGTAGGGAAGACGTGAATTAACTCGAAATCGGTAATGACCGATTTGGCTGGCAGGATCTCGGTTAGCAACCGCCTCAATTCCGGATTGTCCCACTGCCTGTTACCTATCTCGTAAAGCGACTTCCCAACCGTCTCCGCCGGATTCACCTTGAAATTCTCATAGAAAGAACGGTTCGCTGAAACTATTCTCAAGTCAGAATCCAGCACCACCATCGGATCACGCACAGTGGATACAATATTCTCGGCATATTCTGACGCGCAACGTCAACAGCTTCACTCAGGCGTTTGCGTTCGGTGATGTCTCTGGCTGCGGCGAACACGCCTTGAACTTCTCCCGTCTCGTCTCTGTATACAGTTGCATTGTATTGTACGTCGATGTATTTTCCTGATTTGTCACGAATTGCCAAGGAATAGTCCTTCACGAATCCTTTTGTGAAGGCTTCTTCGTAGCCTCGCGTTGCCTTCGCTGGGTCTGTAAAATAGCCCGAGAAATCGCTGCCTATTAGTTCGTCACGGGAAACCCCTGTGAGCAGTTCAGTAGCCTTGTTGACATCAGTTATCTTTCCCTCGTGACTGATGGCAACTAATGCGTCAATACTCGCTTCGATTAAACCTCTTGTATATGCTGAAGCAACTCGAACCTTCTCGTCCACCTGTTTGCGTTCAGTATTGTTACGGGCTGTGCCATGGAGAACTTTAGATGTCTTTCTCGGCGTCTTCGCTTTTGTCAAGCGTTTCTTCACCAATCAGGTGCAACTCCTGGTGACGGAGACGGGCGCACAGTTTGAAATACGTCTTTCTCCGTAGCCGCCGCCCCTTTTCCTAATTGACCCACGATTCGTTAGGATTAATGCTCCTCGCTCCTATTTGCGCAGAATTCATACTTGCGAGCCCACCCACAAACTCTTCGGTTTGTGCACTAAGTGCTAGTCAGAAACGCCAATTGTCCGGAGAGAGGATCGATGAATATTAGCGAAACTAATATGGTGGGTGCACTTTAGTATTAGCGACGAGTTTAATGGTTACCGAAAAAGAATCCGATGAGCTTTACAGACCATACGACACACTGAAAGCGATCGGATTCTCCACGGATGATGCGAAATCGTTTCTCGGTGGCATCGAGACTGAGGCGGCCAGCCAAATTAAACCCGAACCCAAAAAGGAACCTGACACGGTAGTGAAGTACCGTACCCAACGGTCCGAGCGAAGGCATACTCGTCTTACGGGTACATTAGTGGTAGTGTGCGGGTTCGCTGTCGCAGTTTGGCTCTATGTCGTAGCTATGCAACTTACCTTTCCAAACTCAATCTACTTCCAGTTCGCGACTTGGTTGCCAATCCGATTGGATTACGTAGGGGAGGCAGCATTTGTCTTCGCCCTCATCATGGCCATCGTCGTAGTCATGGTGAACGCACGAAGGAGAATCCACCGAAACCCGGCCAAACCAGACGCCGCCCCTCCAGCTTAACTCTAACCCCTTCTGCCCTCTGCAAGCGACCATAATCATGCAGGGTATGTCGGTTGCTTCAGTAGTAGCAGACCGAAAACTTCTCTGTACTCAGTAGGCAACCTGATGCAGGGCCATCAAACCGTGTGACTATTTGATTGTTAGTAGCGGAGTCAAGGATGTTCCATGCGTTCATCGGTACATGTTGATCTGTGTTCAGTACGATAGGTGAGGAGAAGAAGGTTTCTGAGGCGAGGACGTGTAGCGCGAATAGATCGATCAATGAGATGATTGGAGGATCGCGGGCGTGACCTGTCGTTCCGATCGGATCCATGACGTCTAACCCATCCACCAAGCTTCCCAAACCGAGCACGCGCCCTAACTCGTGAAGCGCTAAACGGAAGCCGTATTCGAGTGCGGTTGCATTCTGCTCCTGACCAGCATTGAATACGGCTCCGTCGAGGAAGGTGTGGGCTCCGATGATTGTTAGTGACTGGTCGAGGATGTATTGTGTCCATCCGACCGCGATGGAAGCGTACTCGGTGGGCATTCCGAAGGTGACCGTTGCGTTACCGGCCGGAGAGTCGACGAAAGTGTAAACTTTTCCGCCTGGAAAATAGTTCTGAGTGAACCATAGCTGAGCCATATTCCAAACCTGTGAAGCGTTCAGGACCAGGTCATGCGCCCAGGTGGGGGTGGATGGAATTTCAAGCCCAACCTGTAAGGCGGACCAGCGGCCAACTACGGGGATGGTGTAGGTGGTTGCGTATGCTGGCCTTGCGAACATTATGAGAGTGATTGCTAGCGTGAGCCCGATGATTCCAGCCCGCACATTCATTCTCTTCGCCTCCTGAATACGGCGACGAGGATTATTCCGAGAATCGCGATTACGAGTCCAACGATTCCTAGGCTGGATGGGGTTGGTGGTTGGAGGTAGAGTGGGGTGGTTGAGGTTGTGGTGGTTGTGTATGTTTTGGTGCTTGTTGATGTGTAGTCTATGAGGTTGGTTTCTGTGCTAGTTGCGTAGGCTACGGTTGCGTCCTGCTTATCGGCCTGTGTGCTTCCAGCATCGCTCAGCATGATGATGGTGGTTGGGCCGGTGAAGATGATGTAGAACGGCCCATCCGCGGGCGCAGTCCAGTGCAGGGTGTAGGAGGTGAAGTTGTTTACAGTCAAGATGGCGCCGCCGATTAGGGTGCAGCCGTCTGGTGAGGTTTGGAAGGTGTATGTGGGGAGGAGGTAGAGGTTGGTGGGATTGGTCGAAGTCAACTTCAAGTTCAGAACTGAACCGGATGTAACAGTGACCGGTAACGTGTACTGACTGCACTTTCCCTTCGGCGCCACGAAACCGATAACCCTGGGAGGGAGGTCCATTGGGGTTTGGACGAGTGTGGTTCCTTTGGTTGACCCGAAGTAGGTTTGCATTAGGGCGGAGGTGGTGGTTAGGGTTGTTGCGGTGTAGGTTGTGTAGGTGGTTGAGTGGTTGGATGTGAGGGTGGTGAGGGGGAGGGTTATGGTGAGCGGTGAGAGGAGGATTAAGGCGACGAACAGGGCGGTACGCTGACTCGTCATAAACGGAACAGTAATGTACCATTCTTAAAAGACTTCCCCACAACGGAGAATTACTTTACAACCACAGCATGCGGCCCCACCATTAGTGATCAGCAACTCTAGTTTAGGGGGCAGTGTGTGGCAAGTACCGTAAAGGGTCGTCTACGTGCCGGTCGTGAATAATGCTTCGCTGCTTTTGGGACGCCTTCTTGCCGACAAGAATTTCAGGCATAGGGAATCCTGAACCTTCACACAATCATGACGTTAGAATAATATTGAGAAACCCTATGTTCCTGAGAGGATAACCGGCGAGCAGAGCGTGGAAGGTGACGAGTGATTCCGGTTAATCTCATCTTCTCGCCTTCCCCCACTGACCGCTCCTTATCATCGGCTCAGAAACAAACAGTGACAGATTCCATCAAGTTCTCCCGGGAAATCGGATTTCGCCAGGTTCTGTTCGGGGGGTTGCGCAGAGAGCAACATACTATACAAAGCTGTTCGCATCATGGAAAACCGCAAAGACTTTTCTCAGTATCTATCCGATCTATTGCAGAGGCTGCTACTCAACAACCAACCCACTTCGTCACATGGACAAACGGCTGCCTAACATTCTTCATGCATTGAAACCTAATTCTCGATCGATACTCTTCGTCGATGATCTACCAATCGAGCAGGCGCTGGCCCTTCATCAAAACGATGTTGATGAAGAGTCCTACGTCGTCGAAGGAAGAATCTTCGAACTCTTTGATGTTCTATGCGTCTACAACAAAGCTGCTCAGAGAGCGATTGGTGATAGGTACAGCATATCGGACGAGAAATTTGTTGAGATCGGGATGCGGGATTACGGGGTTTCACCCAAGCGATCACAAGTAACACACAAGCCCTTTCCCCGCAAGTGGACGTTGATGTATATCGGAAGCGGAGACAAGATGTACGCTGGGGAATGGCCCATGAATCTGCCGCGATCAGAAAACGTCGGTTATGAATTCATAGGGAGTGGATGGGAATGGATTTCGGAACTAAATCGACCCGACTTCGTCTGGAAGCCAAGCATGGAACAACAGGAGCTCTGTGACTATCTCGCTGCAAATGCCGACTTCGGAGTTGTAGCCTATTCCGACCAAATAAACGAATATTCAAAATACATCTGCCCTTCTAAATTTGCGACTTACCTGTCTTCCGGCATACCTGTCATAGCCGCTTCACAATGTGAGTATGTTGCCCAACTTGTGACAAAATACGGAATAGGGTTGTCACTTGCTTCGTTTAACGATATGTCCACTAGACTTGGAGAGCTAACTGAGCCAAAGGATCTGGACATGAGAAGACGAGCCGCCCAGCTTGCCGAAGCAGTTCATGCCGGCTATTTCTACAACCGCGGTTACCGAGGCTATGCGGATGCTTCATTAGCGGTCGGCAGTAAGACAAGTCTTGGCAGTCGATCTCTTATTCGGATCTTCTCTATGTCTGTGACCGCCTGGCAAATCGTGTTGACTAAATCAGCACCATCAGATTGACGCAGTTGAGCCCAACTCCGCCCATCATTAACTTTTATTGCGCGAGCGGTGCCACGGGGAGGCGGTTCTTGATGCGGACTTTCGGAATGTCCATGACCGTCTGGCAAATGGCGTTCACTAGGTCAGCGCCACCTGCGTGTAATACCTGAATGCCAGATTCGATAAGTGTAGAGAGTTCGAGTGGCAAGGGGACTCGTAAATCCCCAATTATTCCGATTATGATTCGATGTCCAGACGCATTCGCCAATAGTGCCCCTTCACACAGCCCAGTCAGGTCCCGGCCGAAGGGTGAGATGATTATAACAAGCGAGGGAGGAAGGTTGGTGATTATTTCCAAGGCGCGAAAGGCGCCGGACTTCATTAACCTGACAGGTTGCTTGGCTGCAATGCTCTCGTAGTATGGCAGAATACTTCGTGCGTATATGTCGACCCGACCGAGAGGTTGGTTATTGGAAATCAACTTCATGAGGCGAATCTTGCGAGTCAGGTCCTCGTAGAGCATCGTTAGACCTTGGCTCCTGAGAGCCTCCGGACTAGTCGTCACTGCCAATAGTGAACGCAACATCTGTTGTCTTACTTGAACTCCCGACGCGGGTGGGACGTGTGCGATTACCTTTGTCTCATCGTAAATGATCGCGCCCACAGAGGCCGAAGATCCGAAAGTAATGATGAGGCCGCCCAACTGCACGAGCCTACTCGCTCCCAACTCTCCTCCAATCGTTAACACCGACTTGTCAACAAGCAACATCACAGCTGGGTCAGTTTCGGGATAGAATTCCTTCACGATGAACTTCCCCGTTCTCGCGGTACTCTTCCAGTCTATTGAATGAAAATCAGTCACGACAGTCGCCTCTCGCAGCATTGTCAGATCGGTTCCGATTCCAATACGGGACGCTTCAGCGATAGAACCAAGTTGAAGCCTAGTCGCCAGCTTGCCCGTGAGTGGTGCAATCTCTACTTCTGCATCACAATTCAAAGACAGGTCATGTTGGAAAAGCCCGGACCTGCCCTTCAGGGTGACAACGGCCTTAGTTATTTTGAATTGTCCCGGCGATTTGGACTTGAGCGATAATTCAATGTGTATATTAGATCCGCTTGGGAGCAGATGCTGCTCGATGTCTTTCGAGTCGTTCTCAATTTGTGCTGGAACCTTTAGCCTGAATCCAATAATCTTCGCTTGCATAGAGTGGGAGTTGGAGATGACTGCTTCAAGATCGACATTAGTGCCAACTAGTGTGGAGACTGCACTTGGAATGATCTTGACATCGATTCGATCGCTAATCGCCGTAATGTATCTTCGGAATTGTATGGCGCGAAATCCCATGTAAGCAAAGCATATGCAAGCCGGAGAAATGCGAACGGGTTTAGGAACAAACCGACGCCGAAAGCCGCTGCTCCAAACCAAGCCACCATAGTTCCTTCGGGTGAGAGGTTCAGCGGCCGATCCCACCTAAGCCGCGCTTTGAGGGACCACAGTCTCCTCCAGTATAGTCTTGACGACCTCGTCCATGGAGGCGGTCCCTGCAGAGGCGGACGGGATGAGGCGATGCCGCAGCACTAGGGGAGCATACTGCTTGACGTCATCAGGGGTCACGAACATTCTTCCTCTCAAGAGAGCGCTTGCGCGAGTGGCTCTGGATAATGCGATCGAAGCTCGGGGGCTTGCACCGAGCGATATCCCCGTCACCTGCCTCGTCTTTTGGACGAGTTCAACGATGTAGGACTGAACTTGAGGAGCCATGTAGACCTCCTTGGCCTGGTCGATAAGATGCTGAAATTGATCTTTCGATACGGTGGGTGCGGTTTTGTTGTTCAAGGGTGCTCCCAAGCGACTGGCTATCAGCACTTCTTCTTCGGCGGACGGGTAGTCCACGTTCATGCTTAGGAGGAACCTGTCAACTAGCACTTCTGGGAGAGGGAAGACGCCGTGGAATTCGATCGGGCTTTGTGTCGCGATTATCATAAACGGTAAGGGCAGAGGGAGTGTCTCACCTGTAATCGTCACTTGCCCTTCCTGCATCGCTTCTAATATTGCACTGTTTGTCTTGGGCGTATTACGGTTGATTTCATCGATTAACAGAAGATTTGTGAAAATCGGGCCTTTCTGTAATTTGAATGAGACTTTAGCCTGGTCGAAAATGTATGTTCCAATTACATCTCCAGGCAACGTATCTACACTGCCTTGAATGCGTTTGAAGCTCTAATCCAATTACGTTTGAGAATGTCTTCGCAAGAGTAGTCTTCGCTACCCCTGGAACACCTTCAAGAAGAATATGCCCTTCGCAGAGCAAAGTGACTAGATAGGGCTTCAACGGCTTGCGTTTTTCCTACGATCGTCTTTTGACACTCAGAAATGATGTTACCGAGGGTAGCCATCGTCTCTTCTGGCGGCTTCTTAGTCTCCACTTGCCCCGCCTCTTTGAACCGCTACGTTAGATTACTATGTAAGGTTGATTCCTCGGCGGGATATCCGCGAGTTTTCCTCGGTCTGGTCATTGCTGGAAAGGCCCCTGCGAAGACCAATAACAATCCTATAGCCACTAAACCTTGAACCAGGGTAGATTGCAGAACTGTTACCGAGCTGTCGAACTCCTTCCTGAACGTGATCCGAGAGTTTGTCAGCAGGGCGCTCTTAAGATGGGATAAGTCGAATACTGTGGTTCCAGGCGCGATTTTCATCAGATTTCGGAAGAAGATCTGGTTGTTGAAGAGATTGATTAGTTCATTCGCGAACATGTTTGCGTTGGCAACCAAGACAAGCAGGCCGGCCCCAATGTGGGTGGTAGCGATTATTGGATATGCTTGAGTGTTTTCATTGGGTGAGAGGGTACCATTGTTATGGAGATCAATGAATGAGAAGGGAGAGGAGAGGGCAACCACCTTAACTAGGCTAGAGTTCGGGATTTCAATGTAAGACGGGTGGTCCAGTATGAGCGCAGTTATGTTGCTGCTCAGAGGGTCCGGGACGAAGTCAGAGACTAATGGAAATGAGGGCGTCTTACTGTAAAAGTACGGGTCGGCTATCGGTTGCCCTGAGAATCGTGCACTCACGTTGAGACTCTGCAAGAGACCATTGCCGGTCCCAAAGTCATCTGCCAAAAGTACTGTCCCACCATTTTGCAGGAATGACCGCAGTTCGGCTGTTTCACTGTTTTCGAAGGGAATTCGCGGGCCAATGATCGTGATGAGAGCGGTCGCATTTGGGAGGGGTGTTGCATATGAGGAAAGTAGTTGCGCTCGCGGAGTCATTTCGTAGATTTGGCTGCACCCATTCCAACCGTGGTTCAACGGATAATACGGGTCCGTTATGGGTGCTGAGTACGAAACGTAACCGATCATGAGAGATGACAATAGGAAGGCTGCGAGGGCGGCTTTTGCACGAAGTCCGAACTTCATTTCCAATTCCTATCATGTATCTTCTTCAGTCGATTCTCGGCTTGAGTGCCTTCGGAAGCAACGATTTCGTAGGGACTGTACGCAGATAACTCGAAGAGATCGACTAGGACGCTAAGGTCGTCCTCTATCCAGGGTCTCAATTCAACGACATGGCGGTAGAATTCCCTGTGGGTCTCACTTTCCTTGGGCCTTTCGTTGAGTTGATTGGTCACAAAAGTTCGTACGGCTTTGAAGCACTTGATGATTTTCTTGGATACATTCTTTTCCGCGTTAATCTCCCTTAGGACGTCCTCCCAATCAAACGCTGTCGTCTCGTAAGGTACGGGACGAGGCAGACCCCTGTCCTACCCGTATGGCGGACTCCTCTGTAATTTCAAGTTCAGCGGTAAGCCTCGCTCCCCTTCTGCCTCTCCACCTCCTTACGAGGAAGATACTGCACGCTAGGATTGCTGCAATAGCGATGATGATAGGAGTATTGTAGACGCGAACCGGAATTATTTCGATCGCAGAATCGACTCGTGGATCGTCTGCGAAGTAGACTATTTCCACTGAATGGCTTCCAAAACTGCTGGTGAACGGAATCGATACCGGTAGGGAAAATGCCCCGTCATCTGCAATCTTGGTGCTGGCGACGGGTATTCCATCGAGCAGAGCGGTCGCGTTGCCTGAGAGTGTAGCTTGATTATTGTTTGCGGTGTTGTTGAAGGCGATAACTCCTCTTACTGTTAGGCTCATTCCAGAGAGTGTGTTAGCCGTAACTGATTCCGTTTGAATTGTTGTAGCCTCGCGTTGCACTGTGAGAGACAGAGTTGAGTTAGAGGGTGCGAGAATTTTTGAGCCCTTAAAGGATATTTGCAGAGCGTGTTTGCCATTCGTTGTTGTTCCGGGAACTTGAAATGTAAACAGGAAGTTACCGTTTATGTCCGACGATACATTTCCTATCGGACTGTTATCCAGTTGAATCTGTAAGGTGCGATTCTCAAGCGGTTCGCCAGCTTGGGTGGTCAGGCTACCGTTCACATTAACCTGGTCGAGCGGAAGTGCTTGTTGGGGGAGAAGTTCGGATTTGATTTGCGTGGGCGGGTAGATTACTTGAATCGCCGTTGATGTTTTAGTGGGAACATACTGGACTGCGTCTGGCCCCTGGGGCTGGAATGTTGCTTGGATGAAAGTCAGTCCGCTTGAGTATCCTGGGGGAAAGACGACGGTAGCTGTGAATTGTCCGTTCGAGTCGGTGGGAACGGTTGTTGCATTTGACCCCCAAGTGATTGTTACGTTGCGCTGGGGAAGAATTGTTCCGTTATGAGTCTGCAAATGCCCCTCTACCTGTACGGCTGTGCCAATGAGCACTGTATTGTTCGATAGCGCAATATTGAGTAGGACTGTTCTGGGTGTGATTTCCACGTTGAGCTGGTCTATTTCGAGAGAATACTCGACGTAAAGCCGTTGCAGCTCATCGATCCTTTGGCGAATGTCCTGAATTTGAGTTGGATTTACATTGTGTTGAGATTGGACTTGGGCGAGTAGAGTGTATAGTGTGTTGATGAGTGAGCCTGTTTGATTCCTGAGGGCTAGGAGGTGGTTGACTTCAGCTGTCGTGGCGGGGGTGTTCCCTGAAGCGAGTGAGGTTTGGGCGGTTTGGAGGCCTGATTGCATTTGTTGGAGGTTGGAGGAGACGTTAGAGAGCGCTCTTAGGTACTTGACTATCGGATCTTGCGATGGCAGATTTGAGGTACCGAGAGAGACTTGGAGGTTCTTAGGGTTAAGAAGGGTACCTGGATTCGTCAGCTGCTCCATGGCGGCTACTGCAGCGTCGGAGGACGGTTGGGAAACGAGGGCGCTTGAATAACTCGACCCGAACGTACTTGGAGAGGTCGGCGCGTTCTGCGAGATTGCCAATGTCAAGATGGTCCCTCCTACTAGTAGAGTCAAAAGTGCTAATGCGAATATGTGCAACTTGATTTTTCGCGGTTTCATTGCGTCAACTCACACTAGCAATTGCAATACTCGTTCGATCACGATTCCTGTGAAGATTACCAGTAGCATGATTCCGATTACCCTCTGCCTTCTAGATTCCTCAGGATTGTGGGGGGCCGTTGCGAGAATGACGATGAAATATTCTATTGCGAATCCGGCGACGTAAATATCGATTTGCCCTACGCCCAAGTAGCTGAAAACCAATACCGTGGAAAAAATAAGGGAGGCATAGGAGATTAGAAAAATCTCAATCTTCTGTATACCTGAAGTCAACGTGACCCACCTTCAAGAACTTCTAGAACAACAATCAATGTGGAGCCATCAAAACTCGACTCGTTAATCCTCACATACTTCCCCAAGACTTTGCAAACCGCCGCAGCTAGGGCGCTTGATACCGGCGAGCCAACTTGCGTTATTAGCCGAGGAGCCTGTAATCTTAGCCGCTCCTCCAAATGAGCGGTGAAGATGGATTGTACGCTCACTCTTACCGTCGTTCCGTCAACTTGTACGTTTACCGTCTTAGTTGAAATTGTAAGTGCTTCAAACCCAAACCCAATTCTCGCCGAGAACTCATCCATTTTCATCGTAGACAAGTCCGCTTGCAGGATGCTCTCGAGGGCTTTGACGATCTCCCCACCGGGCGGGTTGAGGATAATTCCTCGGTCGTTCGGATTTATTCCCAGAGACAGGAAAATCCTACGACTTCGCGTCAACCTGCTTGGAGGTAAGATGGGAGGACTAGATTCCTTGATGGGAAGGATGACTTTAGGTACAGTACCGAAGCCTGAGACAGGGACGTAAATTCCTCGAGAATCTATATCCAAATCCTCGATAAGAGCATCGATATCCAGCAACGAAGGTATGCTCGAAAGCATAACCAGCCTACCAGTTTTGGCTGCTGTTGGCTCAGGTAGGACGAGAATCATCACGCCTAGAAGGAGAGAACCTAAACCTAACGCCAGAATGGGTATGATATCTATTAGGTAACCGAAAACGCCAACCATCGCACCTAGCACGAGCATGAAGATACCGCCTGCGGTAAAATTTTCGGGGCGAACCAGCAGAGATCGAGTTGCTGGGTTGGGAGATTGAATTAACTGAGCTCCGCAACTGCTGCAGAACCGATCCTTCAGCCCAATCTGTGAGCCACATATCCAGCAGCTGTTCTGGGACAATTCTATTCTTGCTCTGAAATGATAATCTGCAACCTAGATAGACCAGGCGTGAGGAAAAATAAGGATAGCTGCATCAAAGCGGCAGTGCGTAGATTCGTTGAACGTTTATCAACTCGCGAGGATGAACTTCGCTAGAGATCTTGCAACCGGATCAACCGTGCTGTCTCTCTGAGAAGTTCCATCCACGCCGTGATTAGGAGACGACACCCGTTAACCGTGAGTCAGTTGGCTAGGATGCTGGCTGAGGATGTGGGCACGGTTGATAGAGCTGTATTTCTGGACACTGTTAAGTCCATGGTTAAGGAGGGCTCGTTGAGGCTGGGTCGACCGCCATATGAAGTCTATTCAGTGTTGGACTATTTACTGGCCCCGACGGTCTCGGGGTGGTTCTGGCTGATTTTTTGGCTTACCTCCATCTCCACTCTGGCCATCTACATCGTGCCCAACCTATTTCCGTTGAATGTTCTTCGATGGGTCTTCGGATTGCTTCTCATCTGTCTGCCTGGTTACAGTACGATCAAGATGCTCTTTCCTCACTCGGAATTGCAGTTCTATGAACGGTTGGCGTTGAGTATCGCGCTCAGCCTAGCGGTTATCCCGATAATTGGTTTCATTCTAAACTTCACGCCTTGGGGAATCAGGTTCCTTCCAGTCTTGGGGTCGCTGGGAGCATATACCATCGTCGTGGCCGGGGTGGCGGCTGCGAGGAACTACCTAACTATCGTCCAACAGCCACCCTAAAACAACCCACCACGAAGGAACCAGGCGGTTACTCGGCTGATTCAGGAAATTGATAAATTGCTGCTGAGGATGGATGACTGCTTACTGTCCGTGTGAGTCGGTTGATTCGTCGATGTGAAGTTGCACGTAGGATCGTGCCCCTAATGCTGCTTGCCCTAATTCTCATACTGACCAACGTTTCACTCTCATACACCCAAACAACTGATGTAACCACCCTATCCTACCAGGCGTTCGATCAGTTAGCCGCAGTCTACAGCTCAGGGGGAACCGCTCCAGATCTCGTTTCGCGACTGAACTCCGCCTTATCGATAATCGAGGCCGCGCGGCTTGAGCGTGCTCAAGGGAACACCAGTAACGCTTTGGCACTTGAAGATCAAGCCCGGTCCATAATTCAGCAGCTGTCAAACCAAATTCCAGCTGCTCAACAACAGGCAGTTCAAGCCTCGAACCTAAGGGTGGAGATAGTTTTGGCGGGGTCGGTCTTTGTTGTAGCTTTGTTGACGTTTTGCTTCTACGGAAGCTTACGGATTTGGAGATGGTATGAGCAGGAGAAGCTTTTCGAGATGAGGATACTTGATGAAGAGACTAAAAATTAGTTCTAAGGATCTTAGGTACTTGCTCGCATTTTTCGTAATCGTCACCGTAATCGTCTCCACACTGGCTTACGTTGAGTTAACCCCTCCCTATACCGATCAGTTCTTTTCAATGTGGATACTGGGCTCCAACGGGCTTACAGAAAATTACTTCCCCAACAACAACCCGAACCTGATTCTTGGCGAGCAGGTCAATTGGACGCTGGGAGTGTATAATCACATGTCGGCGTTGGAATACGTAGTCGTACGCGTCAAACTCCTCAACTCCACACAAACCGCTCCAAATGAATTAACCGGCGTAGCAAGCCCGGTTGCAGCAATTCTTCGAGTTTGCAAAAGTACTTACGAGCAATGAGACTTGGTCCATACCGTTCATCTGGATTATCGCAAGCGAAGCCAATCAGCAAGGGAATTCACTGATCACTGGACTTATGATAGATCGAACCCTAATTACAGGAAACCTTGCACAAGCAATCTCAGGTTTCAATTTCCGTCTGGTGTTTGAACTCTGGTTTTACAACCAGAACGCCAACCGCCTAGCCTTTTCATGGTCAACGCCAAGCGCAACCTATTCCGTTTGGGGGCAGTTGTGGTTCAACGCCACCGCCACCTAAATGCGGGGACGTTTCAGGTTGTTCATCTCAGTTTCGGGAGTTTACAACAATCTAGTCAAGATTGACGATTGGAACGTGGGAATAGCCCGACAGTCTATTGCGGATTTTCTCAAGTCCGATACTCAACCAGAGATTTCTTGGCTTCCCGCCAGCTGGGAAAGGAAAATTCCTTGCTGACCCTTTCGGCTTAATCCGAAATGGTCGAATGGTCATACTCTGTGAAGAGTTCGATTATTCCAAGAGCCGAGGAAGGATCGTATACTACGAGGAAAGCGCCGATGATCATACGTTTTCAACGAAAGGTGTGGCTATAGAACTTCCAACTCACCTCTCATACCCTTATCTTCTAGAACATGAAGGCGAGGCTTACTGCATTCCAGAAACTGCTCAAACCCGCGAAATCGCGCTGTACAAAGCTCGAGACTTTCCGCGTGATTGGGAAAAGGTTGCGACGTTGATCAAAGATTTCCCTGGTGTGGATTCCTCGATATTTCATTTTAATGGACGCTGGTGGCTCACTTGCGCTAAGCAAGACGACAGGCCTTGGGAGAAACTATTCGTTTGGCACGCAGAAAATCTGACTGGACCTTGGCAACCCCATAGCGCCAACCCCGTCAAGGTGAACGCCCATTCATCGCAACCCGCGGGCACTCCGTTTGTGCATGAAGGGAACTTGTACCGCCCCGCCCAAGACTGCTCAGAGCGTTATGGAGCGGACGTAGTCGTTAATCACGTCACGAGGCTTACGCCTGACGAATTCCATGAAGAGGAAACCGCGGCCATCAAACCGTTTAATCAATATCCTCAAGGAGTTCATACCCTTTCTTCCCTTGATGGTTTCAGTTTGGTCGATGGAAGACGGATGAGATATATTCGCTCTCTCTCCGAACTCAGGCACAACTTAGAGAGCCAGAGCCGTAACTTCCAACGTAGATCAAGTGGACAATCTATTGCGCCTACTCGTGCGTGAGGCCCTCAAGAAGACTCCTGTATTTCTCAGCTATGATTTGCCAATCGTATTGCGATGCCTTCTTAATCGCATTCTTCTCGAATTCCTCCCTCACAGATTTATTCTCCATGAGGTATCTAATCGACTTGACTAGAGCGTTGACGTCGTGTGGTTTGATGAGCATCGCACCTCGGCCGTTCTCGACATACTCCGAATAGCCATTCCTCGGACCTGTTGTGGCAACGAATGTTCTTCCGCAAGCCATGGCTTCTAATCCGACAAGCGGGAAATTTTCATACTGTGACGGAAAAGCGCATATGGTCGCTTGGTTGTACAGAGCAGCAAGCGCCCGCCTGTCAGGCACGAAGTTGATGACTTTAACGTTAGGGAGTGCTGGAATCATGAACTCCCTGACTTCCAACGTTCGCGTCGTTCTGCATTTCCCCTGAACCAAAAATCATAGTCCGGGAGCGCCCGCGCAGCCTCAACCAAGTCCAACGCGCCTTTGTTTCTCGTAAACCTCCCAACGTACAGGACCACATGATTCTTCCTCTGGATGTCGGGAAGCGGCTTGAATATTCCGTATCCACTCCGTTAGGGATTGTAACCGTTTGCCGCCCGAATTGCTGTTGAATGTAATCTCTTTCCCATTTGCTGGGCGACGTTACGACATCGGCATGTCTCACGGCCGACCTCATGAAGTTATTCTCGATCCAGGTTGGAATTCTAGCCTCATGCGAAGTGATTATCTTGGTTGCACAGGGCATTTCGAATGACGTACCCCCAGGGGAGTATCATATGGCAGTGGATTATGTTGGGTGAAACATCTCTTAGTATCTTCTCAATTTTGTCTCGGTAAATGGTTGAGTAAGTGATCGGTATCCATCGTGCGCGAGGGACAGTGTGTATTTCGACGAGCTGCTTAATTTCGGGAGAGCCTTCGTCGGTAGTTAACATGTGCACTTCGAATCGGTCTACGACCCTCTTCGCGATTTCCCACGCAACCCACTCAGCCCCGCCACAGATCGGCGGCAAATAAGTTGAGGCGATTAGAAGCGTGGGCTTCATCGGGGAACGAAATTCTGGATTACGACAGACGTTACTTAAGGATGATTATGCGTGCTAACGTCAAGTCGTTGGTTCCTTTCGATTGGAATGGTGGCGCTTCTTACAAATGAAAACTATACTGCTGGCTTGGCGCTTTCGATGTGATTGTAGGGAAAAGTTGTGGATAATCAGGAAATGGATACAACGCTGTCAAGATGACATCCGTAATTTCAAAATACCTTGATAACAATCCTGTCCAATTCTTCCTGCTGAAATCAAGGAATTCTTGGACCACTGAAGATGCGTAGGAACCCTGTGGCCCGGGGATAATGATTTCAAGCAAGGACCTCAAAGACCTGTCTTTACGCAAGAATCGACTAATCCTAAGATGATTTGTGAATAAGAAGCATGATATCATTCTGATGAAAGCCATTGTTCCACTTGGAACAACAACTACGACCAATCCATCAGGTTTGAGAACTCTTATCATTTCTTTGAGACTTTTTTCTCTATTATTGAAATATTGCAAACTGTGCGAAGAAAGGACAACTTCGAATGCATCGTTTTGAAAGGGTAGGTATTCAGAAATTGCTACGAGTAGTGCAGATGATTTTGAGGGCTTCATTCTTTCCCAAGGCACAGAATCACTTCTTACCCCAACTTCCAAGTCAATTCCTACTGGTGAGAATCCAAGCTTTTCAGCTTTTTCAAGCGCATAGCCATTTCCAAAACCTACGTCTAGAAATCTTCCATATGAGTGGGCAGACAGAAATTGCACGAAACAGCCCCATTCGATTTCACGAATCTTTCTTTGACGATTATGTAGTTTAATTGCACTACTCATCTTTCAACACGGCTTGTTGATTTTTTGTGAGCATTCTTGGGGATCGAATGTTACTGAACAACCCGCAAGCTAGCGCTTATTCGTCTGCCTACCTTGAGAGGATTTGGGCATAAATGCTGAGATAGGTGTCAACGACCGTGTTTCCATGAAAAATAGCGTTCAACCAAGACGGCTGCTCTAGTTCCGGCAGCATCGGCCTCATGTCTGTTTTCCATGATTTCGGAGAATTAGTTTTGCAATTTCTTCGGGTTCTCCGGTATTTGCGAATAACATGGCCTCGTTAAAGATCGCTAGGTCATCTCTGAATTGAGTGATGATTGGTTTGGAGAGGGCTGCGGCTTCAAGATGAACTTGACTCAGGCCTTCAAGGCGAGCGTCAACTGCGAGGTGAGTCAACACAATGTCTGCGCAACCCATATACCCCATCATCCTTTCATGAGTCAGGTTACCTAGAAAGTATACGTGATCTTCAATCCTCAGCTTTCGTGAAAGTTCTTCCAAGTAACGTTGATCTTTTCCACTCCCGCCGAAAAACAGGCGGATGTTCAGTCCTCGCTCGACAAGCATAGCAACTGATCGGATAGCAATGTCTTGACCCTTCAGATCTGCGATCAGTCTTCCAGGGAAAAACAAACAAACGGCACCCTCCCTCCTCAGCTCATCCATCATTTTTGCTTCATGACGTTCTCGCTCCGCCGTCATTCTAACAGCAGTCTACATCGATGCCATTCGGTACGATTGACGTCTTGTTTTTGAAACGGGTAAAACTGCGAGCTGCGTTCATAGAGACCGCGACGATTCGAGCGGACTGGGACGCAGCAAAATTCAGGCACATCCGCATAAAGGCAGGGTACGCACCATGTTTCTGAGTGAAGTAGAGGTTCTCTCCGCCATGAAGTGTAATGATTGTCTTGGTGCAGCATGGTATGGCTAAGGTCCTTATGACAGAGCCACCCTCGCCGTGGATATGAACAATATCATAATCCTCACCAATCACGCTCAATTCGATCGCCGCAATCAACTGACCAATACTCTTGTACATCAATGGGACTGCGATGATTCGCGCACCCGTTGCTCCAAAAAAATGGATCAGCTCATTTGGACAGAGAACGCTCACATTGTGACCTTTCAGCATCAACGCTCTTGTAAGGTCGAAAACAACTCTCTCCATTCCGGAGACCCTAGGAGAGCCAATGATCTTTAGGATCCGGAGTCGTTCTCGAACCAAGTTTGAAATCGGTCAGCTTCTGAGGTTCGAGTATCTTAACTGTTCTTCGTAGTGGGCTTGATAAGAATGTCGGAGCCGCCTTGGCCCGTAATGGGCTCGATACAATTTACATAGCCAATCAAATTTCGTTGATTCGTGATCGCTGAGGCCAAGAGGTTGCAATGGGACGGAAGTAGTTGATTTCTCGTTAGATTATTCGAGCACTATTCAAGGTTGTGTAATCATGGTAACTTCGCCGGAAGAATAGATGACATCGTGAGTGATGAGGATTTCATGTAGGCCTTGGGAAGTGACGAGCGTAATTCGCGAAGGGCACGGTGGACATGCTCTTACGCAAGATTACAACATCGCCAATTGATGGATAGGTGGACGCCCATTGGGCGAGTGTTACGTTTAGAGAGGGGTCTGGTTCCAGAATGTTCTTTTGTCCGTAGCCCCCGACGTAGTCAAACGCAATCTTGTCCCCCCAGAGAGTATTGCCGCCAGTGTAGTTCTTCACGAAATATCCCGCAGATTGCCATTGAAAGAGTGGGAACCTAACGTCTTCAATATCCAACGAGGCTTTGTTGTCGTGGAAGTATCGTGGGTAGTTGTAGTATACCCCTGCTACGACGACTATGCAGATCAAGCAAATGCTCATGACCTGTTGATATCTGATCTTTGAACGTAAGTGCGATGAAGTCTTCAAAATCGCGTAGAGGGAGATTGGGGCTGCGAAGAAGTAGACGTATATGAAACCTCTTGAGAGAAGATCCGTTGCCTGATGCGATTTAAAGTAAAACGTTAGCCCGATGAAGAAGAGCAGAGCGCCGCTGATAGCGTAAGGGAGAAACTGTTTGTATTGCGCAGCTTCCCGTTTCCTCAAAGTCCAGATGAATCCTAGCATACAGGTTCCAGCGAATAGAACGATTCCTATGTCTCCCACCACACGGTCCCACGATGTGGGTACGGTTTTGGCAACAGTCAATGGGAATGCTAGGGGGGCATTGACTCCCAAGAAAGTGGCAACTACGAAATCTGCGAATCCCACGCTAGTCGCGAAGAATGGTAAGGCCACAAATGCAAGCCACGTAAACGTCATGGTCACGATTAGCCCAGGCATCTTTAGCATCGAACTTTCCACAGACCCCCGTTTCATATTGAACCAGCGAGTTAGGACAAGTATGCCCAACGCAGCGAAGAGGAAGAAGACCGAGCCCACAATCGCGGTAAATTCATGTGACGCGACAGTCGCAAACGCTGCCAGAACAGTGAGAAGACGCCAAGTAACTCCAGGCTTTGTCAGGGTGTAAAGCGCGAGCGAAAGAAAGGCCAAAGCCAGCGGTTGGTGAACCGTAAGGGCGTCAAAGCGCACAAACCAAAAACAACTCCCAGCGATGAAGCCCGCGATAATGGCCTCTCGCGTTCGGGAGGAAGGCCTTGTAGAAGCCAACCAAGAATGTGATGGTAATCACCCCGAAGAAAGGGCCCGCATACTTCAAAATGGTTTCAACTGGAACTCCTAGAAGTGCGCCGCTCATCACGATAAATGTCTCTAACATGGGTGTGAAAATGTAACCCTCTGCGTAGTACGTTGGCGGGTTGAACGTGATTCCGCCGGAGGCTGCGATGTTTTGCACGATCTGCAATTCATATAACATATCAGGATAATTCGTGATGATTCCTTCAGGGAATCTTATTGGCATAAGCATCCTCATCGTTAAGACCCAAAGCGCAAGGAGAAGAATTCGTTGAGAGGACTTGATTCCGGAGGATTTGAACAGAATAATCGTCAGCGCCACCACGGATACAAGATGGGCCGCGGTCGAACACTATCGATGGAGTATCGAAGTAAATTAGCGAACGCACATAAGTTAGGGTAATTGATAATGAAGCAACAAGAATCCCAACTAACACTTTGTCTGACAAAATAATTGACCCCTGAGACGAATCTCTCACAGGATTGTCAGACTGCATGCCAGCAGTGTCGATTAGCTATGTAATATAGGCTGCGGCGTAAGTGTCGAGTATTCTCTCATAGGCGAGAGGAAACCTAGACGAGGAGATCTGAAAACCGGGAAGTATGGTTCACGTTCATCGTGAAATGACGTGATTCAATCCGACGAACTGGTATATGATGCAAATTATGAATAATCCAACGAGCAAGAGAGCAGCCAACCTCAGCCTCTTTCGATTAATCAAAACTCCATAACCGCCCCTGGAATATAGTGGGGATACAAGTTCCGAGGCAGTGAGCAAGAATACTGACATTACAGCTGTCCAAACGGTTAAGCTACCTAGGGTTAATGGCAGAACCGGCAATAGAGGTCCGGTTAGCGGATTTTGTCCAAACGGCCCGTTTGGATTATTCTGCGTTTGCACCTGAGAGAGGTCGCGATATAGAATTGTCCATCCGAACTTTTGGTCTGTAACATTCGAAGCGAGGTCCAGGGACAAGCCCGCCTTTACCCGAGCGGTGTAATTTAGATTCATCACGTTATACCCAACTATGTCTAACAGCGTGACTCCTTGCGGCAGGTTTACGGTAAACGCTTCCGGAACAGGGTGTATGTCGTTGTACCTTTGGTATGGGTATTCCCTCCAAGCCAACGCGAAGTTGCCTGGGCTCAAGGCCTGCAGGACGTATAGTACGTCAAATCTCAGTACGAAAGAGTAGCCCGCGGGCTTGGGCCCCGTTAAGTTTACGACGACGAGATTGTTGCTTTCTGCAGCTACTGGAAGTGACTTGTTCGTCGTATAGTCGTACGCGGTGACGTTAGAAGCGTAGGGCATGTAGATACTGTATGAGCTCCAAGTCTGATTACTAGGCTGAATTACTACTCTCAGACTTCCGAGAATTCGAGGTGGCGAAGACTGGACAACCGTGACGTTCCAATAGTTGAATTGGGTAATGATGGCGGTCAAGGTGAAGTAATCGGAGTAGATGAGGGAAGCTGTCCGCGAGAAAATCAAGCCTCCAACGTCCCGGTTCAGCTGCCGCATGGGTTCCGCTTATCCGCAAACTGTCGATTTCCGAGCAGGGTGAAGCAGTGCACTGTGCTACCCAACCATCACTTTGATGCAGTTGACCCGTAGGATCGTACCAGTTCCAGGTAATGTTTGCACTGTAAAACTGCGCTTGAACATACGCGTAAACATGGGCGTCGTCCTGCGTGAAAGTTGAAGTCCGGTTTACCAACGCAATATTCCCGCTCTTAGTGTATTTGTAACCCATTGCGAAAGCGTGGTCCACTATTACGATCGCCGGGGCGGCTTGAACGTTGATACAGTCCTGCGCCACCACAATCAGAACAATAGCCGCAAAGGCGAACAAGAACTGTCTCTTCAACGCGATTCCCTAATGTTCAGCCGAACTCTTCCTACGCGTCACTATCAACGAGTGCGACAGCGCTAATCTACTTGTCGCCTGAATGCAGAAGAGACACTTCAAAAATGCTCCTGCGGCGAAAGGCTAGTTCTAGTCCAGTGTTTCCGACAAGTTATAAGACAAGCAATTCTGAATCTCTCTTAGAGACGCCCTGCCGCACAACTCTGCCACCCCAGGGATCAATATGCAACTCACTCACCTGTCGAGAACCTCTAGGGCCACCGTAGCTGCGGCTATCATAGTTCTCGCGCTATCGCTCCCTAACGGTCTTCGGGCAGTAAATGTGCATGCGCTCTTGACTGGCGGGACTCTAACTGAGTGGACCGTCCCGACGCCCGGTAGCGGACCTGCCTCCTTGGTTTTGGACCAATCTGGTTCATGCTGTTGGTTTGTGGAATACTACGGGAACAAGATAGGTCACCTTGACCCGAACACGAACACTTTTCAGGAGTGGCTCATACCCACGGCTAACGCTAACCCCTACAGCCTTACGATTACCTCGAGTTCGGGTCCACCGCAATTATGGGGGACCGAGTATGGCTCAGGTAAACTCTTCATGTTTTCACCAACCTCAGGCAATTTCCGCGAGTTTTCCCTGCCGCACAGTGACACGGGCGCCGGATATGTTTCGGTAGAACCAGGCGGGCCACAGGTTAGGGTTTGGTTTACTGAAACAATCTCTAACGCGAATGGTGAACTCATCTATGATCCTATCACGGGGAATGCCACACTCTACGAGGATTACTTCCCCGCGGCAGTAGGTGGCGGTGCATACGGTGTTTACGCACAATCAGATTCAGTATGGTTTGCAGGCTTCTCTGCGATCGTTAGATGGGATCGAGTGTTACAGCAATATACTATGTGGCAACTGCCGGTTCACGGCTCGGCAGTTGGGCGCTTCATTTCAATCGATGCGTATGGGCAGTTGTGGTATACTCAAGGAACCACTAACGCAACGAGCCTCAATAATTTTGTAGGCGTTCTTCGCCCCGACTCCACGATAATGGAATGGCGGTTGCCGACTCCAGGCGCTGACGCTAGGGAGATCAGCATTAACCCTCGTTCGCGACAACCGTGGATAACCGAACGATCCTTGGCCGCTGGAAACGGTACGATCGCAGTTCTAGGGAACTCCAGCGGAGGAACATTGTTTTCGCCCACCCAAACCACCGCGCCTTCTGGCGGAACTCCATATACGCTTGCATCAGCCGCAAGAGTGTTGACTACCACATCGACTACCGTTACGCCGAATAATAGGCGACTTCCTGAGGTGAGAGGTGAGTTCTTTTCTGAATATTCACTGGGGTCGACGGCACCTCAAGGCGTAGTCACTGATTCACAGGGAAATACATGGATCAGTGAACCTGGAGCAAACAAGATCGCCAGACTCTCGGGCCTAAGCCCGGATTTCGCCCTAAGCGCACCTCCAGACTCAATAACAATCCCACCTGGAGGATCTGGAGCCGTATCAATCACAGGAACATCAATCTACGGATATGCAGGCGCACCTACTCTAAACCCCCTGAATCTCCCAGCTGGTGTTACGGTGACTTTCGCTCAGAATCCGATCACAATTACCCCAACAGAAAATGCTTCATCGCAGATGACAGTCGATGTCAGCCCCAACACAACCACGGGAACCATGCAAATAACCGTCGAAGGGAATGATGGAAAGGTCGCCCACACAACGAGCATTGTGCTTATG
>CAWHWX010000015.1:0-47861 GCA_963833125.1 Candidatus Bathyarchaeota archaeon
CCTAAGCCCAAGGTGAATCGTCCTCCGCTGAATTCGTTAAGGGTCGCAGCCAATAATGCGAGTTGGCTGGGAGTTCTAGTGAAGACGTTAAGGATCGACGTACCGAGCTGAATCGTCTTAGTTGAACTTGCGGCGAACGCTGCTAGTATGGACGCGTCGCGTAGGGTGGTTTCACCGAACCAGAGGCCATCGAACCCGCGCTGTTCTGCTTGTTGACTGATCTCAGGAATGCGTTGGGATGAAAGTTCGCCGTTTCCGCTCAATATTAGGCTAGTCGACATTGCAACCGCGACGCTCCACTAGTGCGAATAAAAGGCTAACGAACATTCGTATAGAAAGAACACATCATCCAAGCCAAACTCTTATGTCGCAACAAACCGACTACAACGAGAAGGTACAAAGAGGTCGCTTACAGCGCGGGAACAACACATTCAGTGTTGAATTCAGTTTGTATGAGATTGAGATCAGCGACCTATCATTTACATACGAAAATCGAAATGACGCCGCTTTAGACAAAATTAATCTTCAGATAGAAAACAAGGATTTCCTACTTCTTGCCGGAGCGAGTGGGTCAGGCAAGTCTACACTCATAAAATGCATCAACGGTCTCATACCGCACAGGTATGTGGGGGAATATTCAGGAGAAGTTAAGGTCAGAGGCCAGCCAGTACCTGACTCTCGCTTCCTTCAGCTGTCCCTCACCGTCGGGACTGTGTTGCAAGAGGCAGACAAGCAACTCGTCTCCTCGATCGTAGAGGATGATGTAGCATTCGGCCCCGGCAACCTCGCTTTGCCTCGGCTCGAGATTGATAGACGAGTCAAACAGGGCCTAGCTGCAATGGATATTCTGGCGCTGCGGGAAAGATCCATTTTCGGGATTTCTGGCGGGCAGAGACAGAGGGTCGCTATCTCTGACGTCCTCGCGATGGAACCGGACATCCTACTCTTCGACGAACCCCTTGCCAACCTCGATTCAAATGGGGTCCGCCTGATGCAGAGCATTTTCCGAACTCTTCACGAATCAGGCAAGACTGTGATCGTTAGCGAGCACAGAACCGAGGAGGTTCTCCGAGCTGACCCGACTAGAGTGGCTGTGATTGATAAGGGGCGGCTAATTGCTGAAAGCGAGGATCCTAAAGTCCTACGCAAGTTCCGAGATGTTCTGAAAGTCCCTGCGGAATATTTCCTGGGAAACGACCTGGAAACGGCCGTTACCTCAATCAATGTCCCATTCGCCTCATACGTCCCATCGAGTGAAGAACTCATCCGAGCCGAGGACGTTAGCTTCGAGTATTCTGGCGGCATCAAAGCGCTTCAACACATCAACTTCACAATACACGCTGGAGAAAGAATCGCCCTCCTCGGAAATAATGGAGCAGGAAAATCAACACTAGCCCTCAGCCTTGTAGGCCTTCTGAAACCAACAGCGGGACACGTAATCGTACATGGGAAAGACACCAAAGACCTATCCACTTCAGAAATTGCGCGTACGCTCTGCCTAGTGTTTCAGAGCCCATTTTCCATGCTCTTCGCCAAGACCGTGCGGGACGAACTGAGCTTCGGCCCGAAGAACTTAGGATTTGGAACTGAACAGATTTCAAAGATTGTGCCCGAGACGGCGAGTCGATGCTCAATCGGGCATCTGCTCGACAAATCTCCGTTCGCATCTAGTTTCGGGGAGAAAAAACGAATTTGCGTCGCTTCTGTGCTGACGATGCAACCCGAATGCATCATCTTAGATGAACCGACCGCCGGACAGGATTATCGGAGCTACTCGAACTTCATGAACTTCATCTGTTCACTGAGAGAACACGTGAAATCATTCATCGTAATCACACATGACCCAGACCTTGCAATTGAGTATACGGATAGGGCAATCGTTCTCAATGATGGGAAAATAATAGCGGACGGACCCACACACAAGGTTTTGGCGGATCACACTATCCTCAAAGAAGGAGCGATCCGCGAAACATCCCTAATCGAACTCTCCCTAAAGGCAACTCAAGGGAAAGAAGTGTTAAGCCTAGAAGAACTGGAAAGAGTTAGCCGTATTGCCAGCTCTTAAATACTAAGAACCCGCCAACCAGCAAGCAGTGAAAAGTATGAGCAAAAAGGGAATGAAGGAATCCTTCTTCTCAGCAAAACAAATCGTTGCAATGGCAGTCGGAACCGCACTCTACGCAGCTCTCACAATTCCGTTCAACGTCTTCCAAATACCCGGCGCCGGCGGCCTAATCGCCATTAGACCGACGGTAGCAATTCCGATGCTATTCGGAATCGTTTTCGGACCAATTACAGGATTCGTTACGGGGCTACTCGGCAACATAATTTCTGACGGCGTGTCGTTTGGTGGATTCTTCTGGAACTGGGACATCGGTAACGGACTAATTGGCGCAATTCCAGGAATCGCCTACTTTGTGATCAAGAGAACAGACTGGACCAAAGCGAAGACTCTAGCGATAGCCGCCGGTCTAGCGATAGTCGCTTCAATTGTCGGTATTGGATTCGCAGCGATGACAGATTTAGCATTCCAAATCGGCCTCAGCACAATGGACGCAGCATTAGCCGAATTCTATTCGGCAGCAGGAACGGACGCAATTAACGGTGCTATACTCACGCCGATACTGTTGTATGCATATGCGACTGCAACAGCCGGACGAGCGCGGCGAGTCTAACAAGAGCTTCAATGATTCAAATCAAATACTTTCCCGGGAACACCCTACTCCATAGGTTGGACCCGAGAACAAAATTCCTACTCGTTGTTTTATTCATCTTCATCGAAGTATCGTTCCTAGACATCAGACTACTTCTATTCCCAATCGTAGCTTCACTCCTACTCTACCTCTCCGCAAGGATACCGTTCAAAGAGGTAAAGGGGACATGGAAATTTCTCCTCACAATCATAGTCTTCATCTCCTCGGTGAACGCGTTCTTCACCTTTCTCGGGACAAACGTCCCGAACCCCCATATCATCGCCGCAGTTCTGGGTTTTCAAAGTCACGACAGAAGGAATATTCTTGGCGGCGGGATCGATGATGAGATTCCTCTCCTTAGCTGTAGTTTCAATGTGTGTGGTCAACACCACCGACCCAGGTCTCTACGCCCCAGCCCTCGCGAAACTCAAAGTACCGTACAAGGGGGCTTTTGTGGTCGACCTCGCGATGCGGTACCTTCCCGTGTACGTTGAGGAGTTGGAGACAACAATGAACGCACAAATGGCTAGAGGATACAAGGTGAAGGTTAGAGGCGGCCTCTTCGCACGCATACTCAACACCGTACCTCTGATCGTGCCAGTTGCGATGAATGCGATGTTGAGCATTTATGACGTGGCTGACGCGATGGAACTGCGCGCGTTCGGGGCAGAGAAGACTAGAACCTGGTATAGGACAGTGGATTTCAAAAGAAGGGACTACGCCTCCATAGTTCTTCTATTCTGTATGCTCGCTGTCGCGATATTTCTGAGGACCAAATTCACAACATACTGGATTCCAACTTAGAAGGAAGATCGCCTAACCAAACTTTGGCGATCGATACCGAACCACCATAGTCAGGTGTGACTGACGGCGTATCAGCGGTTCAGAAGCCGCATAGTTGCTTCGGGATAACGTTCACCGGCAAATATTCCTCGAGGCAAGGCTTCGTTTATGCGACGGACATCATTTGATGTCAGCTTCACTTCTAGCGCACCAACGTTTTCTTCAAGGTACTTTCTCCGTTTGGTGCCGACGATTGGGACGATATGTTCTCCTTGAGCCAAAACCCATGCTAAAGCAAGCTGCGCGGGCGTGCATCCCTTTCTCTTCAGCAATCGCTTCGAAAGACCGAAGAGCGTCAAGATTTCTCTGGAGATTCTCGGCTTGAAAACGTGGCGCCGCTTGCCGCCAGTCGCCTTGATGCAGTTCGGTTAGACTTTTGATTCGGCCCGTCAGGAAACCACGGCCGAGGGGGCTGTAGGCGACGAAACCAATTCCCAGCTCTTTACAGGTGGCAAGCAGCTCGTCTTCAGGGTCTCGACTCCAAAGTGAGTATTCGGTCTGCAAAGCCGAAATTGGATGTACTGCGTTCGCACGGCGGAGGGTTTGTGGTGAAGCCTCTGAAAGGCCCAGGTATCTCACCTTACCCTCCTTAACAAGTTGGGCCATCGCCCCAACGGTCTCCTCGATTGGAGTATTCGGATCAACTCGATGTTGATAGTAGAGATCGATCGTGTCTACGCCAAGGCGGCGAAGACTTGCTTCGCAACAGGAACGAACATACTCGGGTTTCCCATTTACACCTCGAAGTTTGGGATTCGCGTCGTTCCTAACGATTCCGAATTTGGTGGCCACGATAACTTCATCGCGCCTGTCACGAATTGCGCGGCCGACGAGCTCTTCATTGATAAACGGTCCGTAAATATCGGCGGTATCAAGAAAATTCACTCCCAGGTCGAGGGCTCGATGAATAGTGGCGAGAGATTCCTCGTCATCACGTTTCCCATAGAATTCAGACATGCCCATACAACCCAAACCAATCGCCGAAACCTTCAGCCCCGTCTTGCCTAACTGTCGCATCATCATATTCCTACAACACCCTACTGCAATAGTCCATGGCGATCATCCTTTTGTCTTCTTGCCCACAGCAGGCTTGAGGAAGCGTTTTTATGAGTCGGGCTTCTCTCATCGGTACGTAATCCATACGTAATAAAGGGTGATGGGTAAATGGCCACTGTAATGCAACCTCAGCTAGAGTTCACAGCGAAGGCGCTGGAGAGGGCCAAGTCTCTCCTGCAAAAGACCGAGAATTCTGGGAAGAGCGCTACGAGTTTTCGTTTTCGGCGGTGGATGCGCAGGCCTCAATTACGGTATGGCGATGGGCTTCGTCAAGTCCGACGATTACGTGCTTGAAAGCGACGGGTGCAAGATCGTTGTTGATCCGAAGAGTATGGAGCTCTTGAAGGGCATGAATGTGGATTACTACGAGAGCATCCAATCGTCAGGCTTCAAGTTCAACAACCCGAACGCTGTAGCAAGCTGCGGCTGCGGCCTATCCTTCAAGACAGCTCAGAAGACCGAGATGGCGCAGACCAAACCCTGCCACTAAAAGGAACGAGTCTACATTTTCTCTACGTTGCTGGCAGTCTCTTGATTGCGAGCTGAATGTCCTGAGCTTTCACGGTTTTCCTGCCCGCATGTCGAGCTAGCCCTGTGGCTTCCTTTCCGACCTTAACCGCGAACTCTTCCAGTATTTTTCCAAGTTCTTCGACGGCATCGTCGCCGACCCTGTCGGCTCCTGCCATCTCGATCAGTCGTCGGACCGCGGCTGTAGAAAGCTCATCAGGGGGCAAGAAAAAGCACCGATTTCTAATCGCGTGCGCTTTGCAGCTATTAAAATTTCCCCAGTCAGCTGAACTGGGCTCGATAGAGAGATGTTTTGATTTGTTTAGCTTACATTGGGCGAAGCGAACAGTTTTGTTGCAAAAAACTGCTCGCCCACCTGCTGCAGCAGGCTAGAATGAGCTATTACTCACCATAAGGAGGCTGATTTCGCAGGTTCATAGCTTGAGTTTTGTCGACGCGCACATCCACCTAGCCGACCCTGGCTATGCTGGGGAAGCTCGAGGGAGTATTAGAAAACGCAAACAAGCATAACGTTAGCTGCATGCTCTCTAACGCCACAGACTACGAGACATCCCTAGCAACCATAAGCCTCGCTAAGCAGCACCAAAGCAAGGTTCTTGCGGCTATAGGCGTGCACCCATCTATAGCCACCAAAACTGATTCGTTTCACCTTGACAAGTTCGCCGCTCTCCTCGATGAGAATCGAGACTGGGTGACGGCTATCGGTGAGATAGGGCTCGACGGAAAGTACACCCAAGACGAACGGATCAAGAACCGGCAACAAGAGATCTTCCGATTCTTCCTAAGCATAGCAGAAGAACGAAAACTCCCTGCAGTCGTGCATTCAAGGCAAGCCGTCTCAGAGACACTTGCCACGTTAGCCGACTTCAAAGTCCTGAAGATTCTATTCCATTGGTACGACGGGCCTATCGAAAACCTTCATCTCTTCAAGGAACGAGGCTATTGGATTTCCATCGGCCCAGCCGTATTGTACTCTCGCCGAATCAGCGAAATCGCACGCGCGGCAGACCTCAGCATATTGTTGACCGAGACTGATGGACCGGTGCGCTACCGTGGACTCTTCGGGGACGAGCTTACGCAACCATCATTCGTCGTAGCGGTGGTTGAGAAAATAGCTGAGCTCAAAGGATTGAATCCTGAGTTGGTGCGAAATCAAATCCTTGCGAACTTTCAGAAGTTTACATTGGCAAAATAATCTACTGATTGCTGACTGCAGAACCTTTATCCGACATTCGAAGCGCGATTGTATCTTGAGACCGGTTATCTTGCGCCAGATGAAGAATGAGGAATCACATCATTATTCACGGGCCTTACGCGAGAACGATCATCATCTTCATCGAACTGTTGCTCTGACGTCAGTTGCAGGACTTATTTTCATTATTGTCATGGCGGCGGTTGCAGCTAACTACATTTTCTTGAGCACACGACCGTCTGCACTTGCTTGCGATACTCTGCTCTCAAGTCAAATTGGCGCTCCTGCGGGGGAGCTTTGCCTTCGGCCGTTGAACATCTCGGTTTCAAACTCGAATTTTGTTCTCTTGGGCGGAGGTAGAGCGGGGATGGTGAACTATGTGCCAGAATTTTATGTTCCTGTGTTAGTCATGAAACCGGGTGGATTTGGGACGATTGATATTCTGTACGACTTATCGGCGAGTAGCATAGGCCACGTAGGCCCGCTCCCAACAGTACCATCGACGCTCGTGCCCTTCGCACTTTCAGTCCCTTCAGCAATCATAAACACGAGCCGGGTTGGATTTTCTGATGGTGTGCCTATCTTTCAAAACAGCGCTTGGGTCATATACCGGTACACGGTGAATGCATCGGCTGATTCCACAGGCTACTACGCTATCATGCCACCGTATTTCTTCGGAATATATCCTGCCCTCGACATTGGAGCTGACGCGAATAATCTTAACATGTCTACCCTCAGCATCTGGGGTTACACGGGAGTAATCATGTCTGCTGAGGATTCAGTGCCTTCTACTATTGTTGGCACGAGCGGGTTTGCAGTTGTGAATGCAACCATTCCCGGACTACCCGATTGCCCCAACCCTGCTTGTAGCCTGATATCCCGCAGCGATGGATACTAACCGATTTAGCTAGAAACTGCTGCAGCTTGACACGATAGTTACAATAGCTGAAACGGCTCATGCCTCCATAACCGAAGAAATGGAGAAAGCATTAGAGAAGGAACGCAAGAAACGTATGTTCGGAACAACCCCAGAAACCGCTAGGGTCGTTCTGGGTGAATACCTAGCCCGTTCAGAAAATTGAGGTTTAGTCAATAATGATATCGGAAGTTGAAGGTTACTGGTTTGAGATTAAGACGATCAGTCAGAACCATGTAGGGGTGTCCGTTTCCGTCGAGAATCCGCAAAGACCGCGCGGAGGTTCGGATACCTCTGATCGATTTATTCTCTTGAGTGCGTGGTTAACCGAGCAATTCATTCCGTTTATCGCTACACGAGGCTATTCGGTTCCTCCACCGGAGAAGAAATTCGGTCAAGAGAAAATCCTAGCTGAGGGTGCAAGACGTTCTGCGGAGGCAATTAGGTTCGAGATAGTTAAAGTCGGCCTCACAGAAGACGAAGTTCAGCAACTAATTCGAGCGAAACCACCAGCAACCAACCCTCTTAGATGAACCGCCACTTAACACCTTCAAAACACCCAACCATTTCTTGGCTGTTAGCCACCAACTTGACAGAACCTTAATTCTGGTCTTGTCAAGTTACGGTGACATTCTTGGTGCTGTCAAGTTTCGAGGCAGGATTAGGGCTTCTTTTTGAACCAGTCGTTGATGGCTTCTTCTATGGCCGCGCTAAGATCACCTTTCTTGCCACCAAGCCTCTTCACAACCTCAATTCGCAGTCGTCGCTCAACCTCATCGGAGAGTACAATGTACAGTTTACCCAAGCGCGTAACACCTCTTAGAACTAAGTGCAGCCTTCTGTACGGATGAATATATGTGTATGTATCTAGTTTTCGGCGTGGAGTTTTCTTGTTCTTGCTGGCATTCTTCGAATTCAGCCTAATGGCATAGGCGATTTGACTATGGCAATGAAGAAAATGATGCTCTCAGTATCGGATGATATGTTGAAAGCATTAGAAGCGGAACGGAAAGCAAGAAAACAAGAAACCGTACCAGAAGCCGTAAGAGCAGTACTAGGAGAATACTTCAAGTCGAAGGAAGGGTAGCTGTCAACGGTTAGGCGCGTCAAACCTATCGCATTCATTCTTTTCGTGCTCTCTACCATAGCCGCTCTTGCGTTCCTTGGTGCGGGAGCGATCACGAATCCGAACCTTGAATCTGCTTTCACTTCCCAGCCAACGCCCATAACGGAATATGGTTCCACCGGCTTTTTTCTACCATTAATTGTCCACCCAGGAAACCCCGACCAAGTTAGCATCTTTTGCAACGCAACCGGAAATGCCCCTCTCTCCACGAATAGTCCAACTTGATAAGCGTAAGAGTCATGATTCTGGAAAATACGAACCAATACCAAATTCTGCAAGTGCTTCTAAGTCCCGATAATGCGTTTGAAGTATCTTCTGAGCACACGACCAGTTCAACACCAATCGCAAGCACAATTGTCACTTCTCCTTCTAACATTTCCATGAACTTTGAGGGAGTCCCAACGGTAGTTGGGCAGAACTGGGTAGGCAAGTCTTTCGTAGAGTTTGCGACTTCAGGTATCTTTGGCGCAACACTCGTCATATACATGCTCCCTTCTTTGGAGTTTCGCAATCAAGCATCGGAAGCATCATTTCAAGCGTGGCAATATTTCCACAATGACATTGTGACAATTCAAATTGCATCAAGTGAAGTTGCGCAGACGCAAGTCCTTGAGAACGAGAATCTGAGTTTGACATTTTTCATCCTATTCTTTGCATCTTTCGATGTTGCGATGACGCTCTACGACCATAGTTATGAACCAATACAGCGCAAATCCGATGAGGCAAACGAACAGAACCTCGTAAATTGAGAGCACTGTCAAGACGAGTAATCTTCGGCTTGAAACATCAAGCGGAAGAAAGACTATCAAAAGAAGCCCAAGGCCAAGGGTTACAATGCTCAATCCAATGATGATGAGCGGCAAAAGAGCCAGAAATTCCGAGCTGAAGCCTAGTCGTCTGAACTGTTCTAAATTTGGCTTCCATGCACCCGACGGGGATTTATAGCACCCTGAAAAATCGACTCCCGACGGAGACTTTACAGTGTCTGAATTAGCAAAGTTTATGTTGAATGTGACTTGGTTGTCCATTTCCGCATTAGAGCTGTTCGGTTTGGGTAAAGTTCGAATCGACGTTGTAAAACGGACCTCTCGGGAGTTGCTTAGAAGATACCCTGAGCGTTTTACGGGCGAATTCGAATCGGACAAGCAAGCTGTGAATGAGCTTGTAGTTACACCATCAAAGAGGTTGCGAAATCGGATCGCGGGCTACGTAACTCGCCTGAAGGTTGTTGAGGCGGAACGTGCGGCTGCCACGGAAGTATCGGAAGTGGAGCCTGAACCGTCCGATCCTGGGATTGACGAGTAAAACCTTCACTCAAACCATTTGTCCATTTGCTAACCACCTAGCATAGACTTTCAACCGCGTTTCGTTGCGGGAAATGCTAAAAGGTCACGTTGTAGACCACGCCTAAATCGAATTCAAGAATTCCCGCTAAGGGTTGAGACTCATTGCATATTGTCGTCTGCGTCAAACATGTCCCTGATGCTTCCGACATCCGTTTCGACCCCATTACTCTCAATCTAATCCGCGAAGGCGTTCCGTCGATTGTCAACCCCTTCTGCCTAAACGCCATCGAAGAAGCTGTCAAGTTGAAAGAGCAACTAGGGGCAACGATCACAGCCGTCGCCATGGGCCCTCTCCAAGCACAAGAGGGCCTTCGAGAAGCACTCGCCATGGGTGTAGACAAGGCGATTATGATTTCTGACAGAGAGATGGCGGGGGCAGATACACTAGCCACATCATACACGCTATGGAGAAGCATAGCGACAATCGCCAAAGAGAACCCATTCGACCTGATCCTAACAGGAAAAGTCGCGATCGACGGCGAAACCGGCCAGGTCCCACCCGGCTTGGCTGTCAGGTTCGACATACCCATAATCTCCAACGTAACGAAAATTGAAAAAATTGATCCACAATCCAAAACAGTAGTTGTGAAGCACCGGTTCGACGACGGCATCGAGACCGTCCAAGCGAAACTTCCCGCTGTCCTCACTATAACCGAAGAAGCGAACAAACCAAGAAAGTTCACGATAGAGGGCATGCTCAAGGCGGAGAGAACACAAATTGAAATTTGGAACAAAGACAAAATCCAAGCCGACCCAAACCTTCTCGGCCTAAAGGGCTCTCCAACAATCGTGAAGAAAGTCTTCCCACCTCCCGGCAGGAAGCAGGGAGAGATGTTTGATGGAACAAACGACCCGCAAGGTGCAGCGAAATGGCTTACTCAGAAATTAATCGGAGTCCACATCCTAGGAAAAGGCCGACAAGATTCCGCTGCGCCAGTACCGCAGGCATCGAACGGCAACAATGTTACTCCCCGAGCGGCTGGTAACGGCAAGTATGGTGAAGTATGGATCTTCGTAGAGCATTTCCACGGTAAGTCAATTCAAGTTCCTTGGGAACTCTTAGGGGAGGGAAGGCGTCTAGCAAATATCTACGGCACCAAATTGGGCGCTTTGGTGATCGGAAATAAGGTTGACCATTTAGCCAAGGAGGCTTTCGTTCATGGTGCGGATAAGGTCTACCTGGTTGAGGATGAGAGGCTTGAGGATTACCGCACGCAACCCTACGCAATAGCAATGGAGGAGGTGGTTAGGAAGTTCAAGCCCGAAGCTCTTCTGGTGGGGGGTACGGTAAGGGGACGCGACCTCGCAGGATCCGCCGCTACCTTTCTCGAAACTGGCCTAATCGCCGATTGTACCGCCTTGGACGTTGACCTTGAAACTGGGACGTTCTTGGGTACAAGGCCGGACTATGGGGGCAACCTCATGTCGACAATAATTTGTCCCAAACAACGGCCCACTATGGCGAGCGTACGGCCTCGGGTTATGAAGAGCCTACCCGTTGACGAGGGACGGGACGGCGAAATAGTGAGGTTGAGCCCGAATCTGAAACCTGAGGACTTGAATACTGAGGTGACTGAATTCGTCCCAATCGAACGGTTCGGAGTCCGCATTGAAGACGCACAGATCATCGTTTCTGGCGGAAGGGGTTTGGGTTCCGCGAAAAACCTTTCCTTAGTCGAAGAACTCGCGAACATTCTCCATGCTCAGGTCGGCGCGTCTAGGGCTGCGGTACGTGCGGGTTGGATTGGGCCTGATCACCAGGTGGGACAAACTGGATTCACCGTCAGACCACGCCTATACATTGCGGTTGGAATTTCGGGGGCAATTCAACATATCGTCGGAATCATGAACGCTGACTACATCGTCGCGATCAACCGTGATCCTGAAGCCGCAATCTTCAAGATGGCAAACTTCGGGGTCGTCGGTGACCTATTCAAGATCGTTCCGCGCTAATTGATGAACTGAAGAAAGCTGGCTTGGCTGAGTCGGCACCATGACCGAAAAGTTCGACTCAATAGTAGTCGGGGCCGGACCAGCTGGAATAGCCGCCGCCTACACCATGGCGAAGGGCGGGCTAAATGTCCTCGTTCTTGAGAAGGGTGAGAAACCCGGCGCTAAGAACATGTTCGGTGGCGTTATCTTCAGACACCACACCGAGAAATTAGCACGTGAATTTTGGAAGACAGCCCCGATCGAAAGGCACGTCGTCGAATACCAATACTGGTTTCTCTCCAAAGACTCCCACATCCTCGTAAGCCATAGAAACCAGAAATTCAACGGCCAATACAACGCATTTACGGTTCACCGCACAAAATTCGACCCTTGGTTCGCAAAACTCGCAGAAGACGCAGGCGCCGTGCTCATCAACAGAACCACTGTAGACGACGTCTTGAAGGAGGATGGAAGAATCGTCGGGGTCGAAACCGAACGAGGAAACGTTATGGCGGATGTTGTAATCGCCGCGGACGGCGTCAACTCGATGCTTGCAAAACAAGCAGGCATTAGAGAAGAAACGCCTGAGAACGCAGTCGTGCTTGCGGTAAAGGAAGTGATCGCTCTTCCTAAACAGAAAATTGAGGAACGCTTCAACCTCGGCCCCGACGAGGGCATTGCCGCTTTGCTCGTTGGGTGTGGACCGGGGATGCATGCTGGCTTCATGTACACAAACCGAGACACCATCTCCCTGGGAATCGGCATAAGCATGCTAGACCTAGACAAGAGTAAGCAACGGCCTAACGACCTGTTCGAACAATTCAAGCACCACCCCTCGATAGCCCCGTTGGTGAAGGATGGGGAACTCAAGGAGTATTCGGCTCACCTAATCCCCGAGGGTGGGTACGACTATGTCTCCAAGGTTTGTACGGACGGGATGCTGGTAGCTGGGGACGCTGCGATGTTGGTCAACGCCATAAACTGGGAAGGGACTAACCTTGCGATGACCTCGGGAATCTTGGCTGGCGAAACGGTGATCGAAGCCAAGAAAAGAAATGACTTTTCCACAAAAACTCTGTTCAAATATCGCCAGCGATTAGAAGACAGCTTCGTGCTGAGAGATCTGAAGAAATATCGGGATGTTCCAAAGTTCTTCTCTTCGAACCCACACTTCTTCACAATGTATCCAGATATGTTGAACGAACTAGCTTACACGTGGCACATCGTTGACGACGAGTTGAAAGAGGACAGGATCAAGCGGATGAAAGCCATGCTCTTCAAGCGAAGATCGAAGCTTGGCCTTCTTCAAGACGCTTACCACTTGTGGAGGCTCTTCTCATGAGCGCCCAAAAAACAATGACTATCACGGACAAACTCTATCGGAACAGGTACAAGGTCGACGAAGACTCACACTTGTGGATTAAAGATCCGAAAATGTGCGTAAAATGCCCCTTCGAATTCGCGTGCATTCGAGTCTGCCCCACAGACGTCTACAAGTGGGAAGAGAATAAGATCACAATCACTTACGACGCTTGCGTCGAGTGTGGGGCGTGCAGGATTGCGTGTTACGATGTGGGTTGGAAGAATCCTAAAGGCGGGTTTGGAATCTCCTACAAGTACGGCTAAAAGCGCTACAGTCTTGTGGGTTCATATCTTATCCTTAGTCCCCCGTTCGCACTGCTCCAGTGAAACTCGGGCACGTGTCTTCGGAGTCGTTTGAATCGTTGGCTAAGCCCATGAGCGACGATGGGTAGGGCTATGGTTGCGTCGGTGAAGCACTGAACCATCCTCGACTGCCGGTTATACTTCCCCCAACTCTGCGCCTCCTCAAAAGTGGAACCGCTCAACCCACCCCATTGGGGAACGTCGGTGGTGAATTGTATGGCGAAATCGTGCGTATGATCGTGGCGGGTCTGATAGCTCGCAATCACTGCGGTTTGCTGTATGAAGTTCTTAGGAACCCCGCCTCCAACCACAATCACCGCGGTGTGCCGGGCTTTCTCAGTTATCTTCGAGCTTTCGTCGACATCCCGCATATGATCGACTATGACACGCCGCTTCCTGCGACGGTTAGCAAACATTAGGGAAAATCCGAGGCCGCTGTCGCAGAATGCAGGCACGAAGACTGGGACGCCCATTTCATAGGCCGCTACGCAAATTCCATCTCTATCTTTCTTCTTCTCGCTGATCCATTTTCCAAATTCATACATTATCTCCCTTGAGGAATATGGTCTGTTGGACTGGAGGCGGTTAGAGAATTCCTTCTCAATCATGACGTCCAGATGATAGAATTTATTCTCGTCTGCATACACGTCATAAACGCGGTCTATTCGGTGACGCCGTAACATCACGTTATCAATGACATCGGTTCCAAGAAAGTGCTTACCTCCGATTGTTTCGTAAGCATCGTGGTAGAGAGTTGCGCCCGTGGTTACAAGAACGTCGACCATCCTTCGCCTAACTAAGTATGTGATTATTTCTCGCATGCCGGCTGGAACCATTGCTCCCGCCAAGCCCATCCAGATTACGATCTCACGTTTCTTCAGCATCGCCGTCCAAACATCTGCCGCCTCGCCAAGCTTCCTCCCTTGAAAGCCAGTAAGCGCCATTTCACTAAGTAATTGACTGATGGTCTTCTCAGGTTGGACTTCAACAGGACGTGTCGGACGCCGTAGTACCTGCTCTCTTGTCTGCAATGTCCCCGCCAAATAGTGTGTTCTCAGCTCAAATAAAACATGCGAAAGGCTGTGTTTTTCAAAGAAAATTGAGGGTAGTTAGGATTTTCCGAGAATTTCTTCAATCAAATTACCTTCAGGCTTGCCCTTGGTTGCTCCGTAATTTTTCCAGTGTTTCTCAAATCGATTAATGATGGCCAAGACATCACTTACCGGAACCCAGTTTGAAGTGATCGGATACATTTTTTCAGCGGCAGGGGATTTACCGAGACTCTCAATCTCTTTCTTCAATTGTTCAACGTTCATTATATGAATGCGCCCTAAGCCAAAGTACTGCTATCGAATTAGGATTTAGACTCTTCGAAACGTAATTCACGGTATCATTTCAGCGCTTTCATAACTATTCTAACCGCTTGAGTATCAAACAAGTCCACTTTCACCACATGAACTTTGACTTTTCCTTTGAATTTTCTCTTGATGGATTTAGCTACCTGTTCTTGCCAGGATTCATGCACAACGATGATACAGCGTGAGTAGTGGAATCTCTTGAGGTAGTCAGTCATCCCTACGCGTGCATGGTTGATCGCGGCTGGTGATGCTGTGAGTGCGGTTTCTGTTTGCGATAATGGATATACGTCAAGCAATTCCTGTGGAACGATTGCATAAGTGAGGCCGTACGTACAGGTGTGAATATCGGTTCGTCGTTCCAGTCTTTCAATTGGGCCTCCATCCTGTGAGATTTCGCGAAAGGGCCTAAGATGTTCTTCGGGTAGGAGGAGGAGCTTCTTCACATTGTGCGGAGGTTGGTATTTTTCGAGCAACCGCTGTTGGTGTCGAATGACCTCGGGTCGGGAGAGTGATTCTTCTGACAAAATGAATGGCCCTTTCCTCTTTCGAATGGGCGTTTCGAGCTCGAATTTGTCAGAATATGCGAGCATTCGTTGGAACGCTGCCTGGAGGGTTGGGTGATTTCGCGATCTGGTCTCGATGAGTTCCCACAGCCTTCCATCCAAGATAGATTGTTTGATCGTTTGAAGTTCTTCGTAGCAGGCATACAGGTTGTGGGCTGCAAGGAACCGTTCACGTTCCATGAGCAATAATCTTCTTACCTTCTCAGGCGTCTTCTTATCGCACGCCGGGCAACTGCATGGGAAATATTCTAGCTCATCGATCTTCGAGGTACCTTGCGAAGTCATGTACCGGCCGTTTCTTGCAAACAACTGCGTACGAAGCCGAGTCGAATATGTCGCAACCAAGCGCTACCGCGAAAGCAAACATCATCGGATGCCCCGCCCCAAAGAGATGAAGGGGCTTGTCGGGAGGGAGTTGCAGTTTTGCTGCCATTATCATATCTACAAGCGTTTCGAATCGGTATTGTTGCATGACAGGTGTAGGGCTTCCGAGGGCGTAAATCGAAAATTTCCGCTTCGCCATTTCTCGGGCGGAATAGGACACTAGGTCGGGGAAGACGCCCCCTTGGACGGGCCCGACCCAGAGAATGTCCTCCCTGCTAACGAGTTTTAACGATTGATCCGCTCTTCTGAGGGTTTCGTCGACAGTCCATTTTGCTCGTTCTTTCGATCCTTCCTCCCCTGTTGGTACATCTAGGATTACGGCGATGTCGCTGTTCAGTTGCTCTTGGAACCGAATGATCTCGCTTGGCTGAACCTCCACATCTCCATATTGGAGAATTTGGTAGGCTCCTGAATCTGTTGCAATGACACCGTTGAACTTTAGCAGTTCATGTATTTTTGGGACTTCCTTGTCTTCGCGATGTTTACGCCATACCAAGTATGAGTTCGTGATGATGGCGTTAAAGGAGAATGTGTCACGAATTTGTTGAGGCGGAATCGTCTGTGTGTTAGGGTTGACGACGGGTAACAGTAGAGGAGTTTCTACCGACCCGCTCTTGGTTCGGAGGTACCCTATCCTTCCTAGAAGGTCTTTGTGACGAACCTCAAACGACAATTCGCAGTCAAGCTTCGACCAATCGCGCTCAGAAGCACAGTTCTAAATATCTTCTTCAGGGCTGTGCGGCTGCGCGAATGAATTCATCGTAGACTTTCTGAACTCTTTCCGCAGCGGGGCCCGTTCCTTCCAGCATGCCCTTCTCTGAAACCCGTATCCTGTCCATCACAACGATTACGCCCGCACCTTCACTCACTTTCACCATACGTGGAAAGACCCGTTCAAGTCTATCCGCTAAGGCTTGGAGGTTGAAGGGTTTCTCGGAACTGGATATTTGCGCAACCCTGCTGCCGCTTATGAAGAGTTTGTGAACAAGGCGTCCGGACTCGTCCTTAACTTCTGATAGGCAGACGCTTAGGGAGTGAGAGTCTAAACCGGATAGGACTCCTGTGTAACTCTTCCCGTCAGTGGTCGAGATAGTGATCACTTTCTGTAATAGTCCGCTGAGTTCCTCTAGGAATTTACGATCTGGTAGTGAGGACATTTAATTTCGTCCCACCCATGGTTGGTGAGGTTAGTAACATTATCGGCTGTTTTACGGCTCACTGATTTCTTCTGTTTGATCTTGGGTTTTGGCCTCTTGAAGTACCCGCCTTGCCTCTTTCGGATCTTCAGATCGAGCGATAATCTTTGCATCCGCCGCTTTCACACGTTTACCACAGTACGGGCACGTGCGAGTTTCCTTATCTGAAACACCCAGAAGAAAACGACCACAATTCGTGCAAGCCAATACCAGATACTGTTTCTTAGATCTCTGCAATCCCGTTACTCCAAGTATCTTTCCAAGCCGCGTTCTCGCTTTAGGGTGGTTATCCAATTGATCGTAACTGCGTCGCTAGCCTGTTGCAGCATAATTTTCTTGGCTAAGGCCACACATTTCTTGACACTACGATTCGAAGTATCTAATTGATAGACCTTCTTCGCCCCATAATAGCTGAGTGCAACCATGTAACACGCATCAAGTATCTCGGCCAAGACATTCTCGCGCACCTTGTTGGCCGACCAGCCTTTTTTGCGGAGCCTCGATTCGAGAACCTTGGGGTGGCACCGTAGCACTATGACTTTTCGAGTACGCTCTCTTGGGATACTATCGGCAACGTGTGTATCAACGATTATCATGTCGCGTCTTGAGACTAAGTTCCTTAGACTCTTCCTTGTCCTCTCTATGTCTACAATCTTTGAACCTCTTTCCCGATCAATTGCGCTGAAGAGTCCCTTGGCGGTAACGAATCGCGTTAGCGATAGGTAGTCCGCATGAATCTCTTTGGCAAGCGCTTTGGAAATCGTCGTCTTCCCTGTTCCAGGAGTTCCAGTGAAGACGATTATGTTGCGACGTGTGGAGGACTTGGTTGGAGGTTTCATTTCTTGGGCTTTTCCTTCGTTTGGCTTATGTATTCGCGTATTCCTTCTTTGATCAGCTTGTAAAGTTGTGAATATGGTATGGTTTGTGGATCCTTCGTCTCTTTGCCTTTGACGTAGGTCCGGATGAATTCTTGAAATTTCTTATCGTCGGGATTTATCTTCGCAGAGTAGAGTTCAAACATTCTGACGACGCGTGCGCTTACTCGATCCAGGTATGGGTCTGACAATGGGACACGCACGGCGCCGATGTTTTGCGTTAGTTGAAAGCAGCACTAAGTGAATCCTGATCCTCTCTGCTCAGACTCCATCCCGCCGCTCCGGCGTTCTCCCTAACGTGTTCTGGATTTGCGGCCTTGGGTATGGCAACGACTGAGTCTTTGGCAACTAGCCAGTTCAGTGCAATCTGTGCTCTAGTTTTGGCATATTTCCGAGCGATGTTATCGAGCGTCCGCCACTGCTCGTTTCGTCCGCCTGAAGCGATGTTTCCCCGCGCAATGGGGCTGTAGGCAATTACGGTAATGTGCTCCTTTGTACAGAATGGAAGCAGGTCTCCTTCAATTGACCTCTCGACGAGGCTGTACTCGACTTGGTTGGAGGCTAGGTCTATCTTTGATAGGGCTTCCTGAGCTTCACGGGTCTGTTGCACTGAGAAGTTGCTCACACCTACATTCAGCACCTTCCCCTTTGAGACGAGATCCTCCATGGCCTTCATTGTCTCGCCTATTGGGATTCGCGGGTTAGGCCAGTGGATCTGATAGAGATCGATGTAATTCGTTTTCAAACGCTTGAGGCTCGACTCACAGGCATGCAAAACACCGTCGTGGGATAGGTTCTCGGCTGAAACTTTAGTTGCAATGAAAACTTTCTCACGTTGCCCCTCTACAGCCTTAGCAACGACTTCTTCCGAATGGCCACGTGCATAGATTTCTGCAGTATCGATGAACCGCATACCCAACTCTAACCCTAGGCGCAGGGCTTGGACAGCGTCCTCCTCTCCGCCAAGGTGTCTGCTGCTAAATCCGCCGATTCCCCAAGTACCCAAACCGAGCACGGGAATCTCCACTTTGCTTCTGCCGAGCTTCTTGAAGTCCATACCCTTCATCCACCCATTCTCATGGCTCAGTTTAGTAAGTTTTGGCCGACCCTTTCAATCATCTTCTGGGAAAATTCTCGAAGACCGCTGAGCTCAAGGTGAGCCGCACCCGATTTTATTTTCCAGTTCGTACTTTCCTGGTTTCGGCGAGTATTTTTTCGGCGCGTTTGTTTATCTCGCTTGGGTGAACCGAAATTTGCTGGACCAAAGTCTTCCACTACGAATGATGCTATCGCCGAGCCTACAGCGCAGGACCATAACAGTTCTCCTGTTCTGATCCATGAAACGAGGAACCCTCCGACTAGCGCGTCGCCGGCACCGGTTGGGTCGCGTATTCGAGTCTTGTAGGCGGGAACTTGGAAAAATCCATCTTCCCTAGACCATAGAACTGTTCCTTTGGCTGCTTTTGTTACAAGTATTATTCTTGGGCCAAGTTTCGCAAGATTTCGTTGGTTAATCCGATGCACTCCCATTGCGCGAAGTTCAGGTTCTGACGCCTTCATGACATCCAGAGTCTTCAGTAGGGAGGCATTGTTCCATTTCCTTTGAGATACGATTCCCGAGCGGTCTATGTTGCGTGTATAACCCTGAGCTTCCAAGCTCAGAACCGAGTCTCGCTGGGCTAGGCGTAAGGCGAGGTCTTCCGGGAAATCATCCGAGACAAGACCTATGTGAGTAGCCAATGATGCTGGGAAGCCTTCTAGGTCGATGGGACTAAGCGGGTCGCATCTTTGTGCAACCTGCATGGTCCTCCCGGATTTGTGATAGCCGATCCTGAAACAGGTGGTGGGAGAGGACGATCGTCGAATCTTGTCGGTTGCAATGCCACGCCTTGCGACCCACGCTAACTCTTTTCGTGTGAAGTCTCGGCCGACCCTGCTCACGACAATAACCGATGCATCAAGAGCTCGTGCGGCGAGGCTGGAATAGATGCATGGTCCACCGAGAGTTGTGGCGTGAGTTCTTCCTCCCCGAGATATTTGGTCTCGAACGATGTGACCTACTACGGCCAAGTCATATCTCACAGAGGAATCCTCTGAATAAAATTCACGCCTTGTTCTGAGCCTACTTTCTTTTCCTCATTTCCCTGGCGGCTTTCTCTGTCACGCTTAATGTATAGTCTATGTCGTCATGCTCGATTCCGCGGTGAGTGACCATCCTAACTCGGCCGGCTTCGAGAGCCCCTGCTTTTACTCCAGACTCATTCAGTTTGGCAATCCACGTCCCTCCGTCAATCCCTAGGCCGGAAACATCGTAGGCGACGATGTTAGTTTGAACTTGCGTCGGGTCGATGGAAATTCCGTCGATCGACCTTAATCCTTTCGCGAGCATCTGAGCGTTTGCATGGTCATCTTTGAGTCGATCGACCATTTTCTCGATTGCAATAATTCCTGCTGCAGCAATTACTCCCGCCTGCCGCATGCCTCCTCCGAGCATCTTCCTGTAACGCCTAGCAGTGTTTACGAAATCTCGGTCTCCTACCGCGAGGGATCCGATCGGTGCGCTCAAGCATTTGGACAGGCAGAACATCATGCTGTCTACGGACTGAGTCAATTCCTTTACGTCGATATTCTGGGCGACGGCAGCGTTGAATATTCTGGCGCCGTCCATGTGAACCTTCAACCCTTTGGCGTGGGCGAAATCGCACACATCCTTGGTTTGAGAAGGTGTCCATACTGTTCCTCCTGCGCGGTTGTGCGTGTTTTCGATGCATACCAAGGTGGTTTGGGGAAAATGAATGTTCGGTGGCCTTAGGCCGGATTCGATGTCCTTCGCGGTTAGGATGCCGCGTTGCCCTTTCACTAATCTCGGAATGAGTCCGCCGACAGCTGAGAATGCGCCTACCTCGTAATAGTACATGTGCGCCTCAGCTTCCAAGATCACTTCCTCGCCTCGCTTTGTTTGACTCAGCGCACTTACGAGATTGGCTTGTGTTCCGCTAGTGGTTAACAGAGCTGCTTCTTTTCCCATCTTCGCGGCGGCGAGTTCCTCCAAGCGGTTAACCGTTGGATCCTCGCCGTAAACATCGTCGCCCAGCGGCGCCGTCTTCATCGCTTCGAGCATTTCCGCGGTGGGAAGAGTTACTGTATCGCTCCTAAGATCGACGATTCGCAATCAGGGCACCCATCCTGGAGCCAAGATTCAACGGCATATAGGCACTATGGATTGTGATTTCCGCGAAAGTTCGAGGGACTATTAAATCAAACGACTTCATACTGCTTGTTATTTTCCGTGACGCCTCACTAGCGCCAGGACCGCCAAGCCGAGAACAAGCCCCGCAATAATGGATTCCCAGGGAAATCCGGGGATTGGAGCCATTGTCAATGGTGTGGAGACCGTCGATATTTGCGTCACTTGAGAAGAGCTTGTCGTAGATTGTAGTGTTGCTGTGACGGGGAGCAGTTGACGTCGCTGTGGATAGACGTCGACATTATTCCTATTGACGTTGAGGCCGATGCCGCTGAGGTTGACGATATTGCTGTTGATGTTGACGACATCGAAGTCGAAGTAACATTCGATGCTTGAGATTGCAAATTCAACTCGATGCTTCCCGGGCCATTAATGGTCAACGGCGGTGGGGTTGGCTGTACTTGCGCAAGTCAGCCCGCCGGTACAGGTCCAGCTAAGGACGCTGTATCCAGCCGGTAGGTTGCATGCGGCCATGGTGGTAGAACCGAATGCGGTTGTGTAGAAGGAGGCTCCGTTTCCTTGGCCAGGGTTCGAGCATGTCCCCAAATTGACGGTTGCGGATGCAGCTGGGTTGATCATGACGTTAACCTGGGCTGCGTAGACAGCTATCAAAACTCCTCCCGAATTGTAAGCCGAACAATCAACGGGGTTTGCTGAATCGCTTGAACAAGCCACTCCGCCCGCCCATGTCCAATGATCGAATTGCCAACCAGTAGAAGGAGCGGGCAAATTGGCCGTGGCTCCAAAGCTCATCCCACAGGTCGCTTCCGAGCGAGAGTTTGTCAATGTGTTGCCGCAGGCGGTGATTGTGCCGGGCGAAGTTACATTTGCGAAGTCGGAGGGCAAGGACTGGAACGTAACCGACTCGAGCAACGCCGGGGCGGTAGTAGAGGATGAAGTTTGGGTGACGGATTGAGTCGTCGACTGGACTGAGGTCTGTGTTGTTGAGACCGTCGTCTGAGTCAACAATTGTGAGGTTGTTTGGGTAGTCGGTTGGAGCGTAGTTTGCGTGTAGGACTGAGAGGTGGTAGTGAGGAGTGTCGAGCCCCTGTGAGGTGAAGTCTAGCTCAATATTGTAGCCTGTGAGCGTGACTGTTCGTGTGATTGGGCCGAACCCAGCTCCTTGGGCGGTAACCGTGATTGTTCCTGATGTTCCGATCGGGATGGCGTAGCCGCCGGCTGAGGCTGAGACCGCGTAGTAGTTGCCACTGCTTGGAGTTATGGTGACGCCGGATATGCCTTCGCCGATGTCGTAGAAGTTGTTGCTGTTTGCATCGTTATAGACGACTCCGAGCAGGAAAGGCCCGCCGCTTGCGGAAGTACCGAAATCTTCTGTAATGAAGGCATTACCAATACTGTTTGAGGATGAGCCCTCATAGTAGCCTACTCCTACTTCCTGATAGGAGGGTGGGGGTTCATTGGGGAAAATGTCAAGCAGGTTTACTCGATGGAGGCGTCCCTGGGTGCCCGAATCAACCATCATGAAATCCTCCAACTCGGCCGCGGTTATATCCGTGCCAGCAGCCATATTCTCACCCGCGCTAACATAGCTGTAGCCAGCATTGGACATGCGTTCAAACGCTGTCGTCCCGTCCGGGTCGGTGTGACTGAAGTAGTTCTGATTGTACATGTTTTCACTATGCGTTGACGCCGTTCCCAGCAGGATCGGATTCATGGCCAAGGGTGGTCGAGGACCCACGAGCTCAGGTCCATATGGATCCACTAATCCCTCATGAATATCGATGCCTAACCTTTGCCCCTCTGCTACCGGGTTCGCCGCGCGCCCGGTTAATGGATTCTAATACCAATTGCTCGTCTGGAGTTGGATTACCAGAATCATAGAGTGATAGAGCTCTGGCTTTCGGGGTCAAGGTAAGCAGAGAAAGCCCAGAGGCCGTGAGAATGAGAAGGATAAAAGCGAAAGACGCCCCCCGTCGAGCTTTCAACCCCTTCACTCCTATTCTGACTCCGTTTCAAATCCGGATTTCGCAGCTAATTTCGTTCGTTTCGACGCGAATCGGATAAGGCTTCGTTGGGGGATGACGTGAGTGATGAAAATGGGTTTGGTAGAGAGATGGGTTAAAATGACATTATTTTGTGGGGTGCTTGGGAGAGAGAATAACATAAAGCTCCGAGGGACGAATTTTCTTCGATGAGACCATGCGAAACGAAGACATCGACAAGAATCGATTACCCACAACGCTCCAAGCATTTATCGAGAGATATCCGAAGGTATGGTCCGCTCATGAGAACCTAGGCTTGGAATGCAAACAAGCAGGTCCGTTGGACGATAAACAGATTCAACTGATCAAAATTGCCGTGACGGGCTCCCTAACCCTCGAAACAGCTTTCAAGACTCACGTGAAGAAATCGGTACAGGCTGGAGCCTCAAAGGACGAGATAGAACACACTATAATTCAATTGCTCCCAATCGTAGGAATGGGCAGGACGATGATGGCGATGAAGTGGTATCAGGAATCCCTTCGCCGGAAACCAACTTAATATTCTACTCGTGGTCGCCGCTTCGACATGCATAGAAAAACGCCTGCAACGATTTTCGTACTCGGAACCAGCGGCTCCGGCAAGACAACTACGATCGAGTACCTAACCGCGCACCTTACCAAGCTAGGCATTCATGTCGGAGTTATCAAACACATTCACGAGGGCGGTCTAAGCTTAGACACTAAAGGAAAGGACACATGGCGGCACGCAAGAGCAGGAGCAGAAATTGTTGTCGCTGTAGCACCCAAGGAAGTCATGGCGTTCAAGAAGACAGCAGCTGAAAATAGGCTTGCTGGGGTAATCAAGAGTTTGCGTGCGGAGCCCATCGATGTCCTCTTCTTGGAAGGCTTCTCAGGAGAATCAACAAAACATTCCTACAAGATCGTTACAGCACGCGATGCTGCCGACCTTAGGTACACGCTACGCAAGATCACGCCTCCGATCCTCGCCGTCACTGGGCCCGTGGCTCGAAATTCAAGCGGGAGGCTGAAAGCAGTTGAACTTCCATCTCAAGGAGCTACGCTGACATCCATTGTCCGGCGATTGATCCGGCCTTCTGAATTGCATCGATTTTTGGTAGGAGCATCGAAAGACCACGGTGGTAAATGCGTCGGACTGGCAGTGGGGATGCGGGCCAGCTATCTGGCGTCAAACCTTCTCGGAGATCTATCTTCAAGTGAGGCTACTTTCGGAACTAAACGCTGTATCATTGAGGCGTTTAGATACATGTATCCGAAACTGCGAGTTAAAGTGCAAAACAGAAGGAATGATCTGATCACAATTCGGAAGGAAGGTGTGAAGTTGTTGATTCAGCTGGCTCCCAAAAAGGAATACAGCAGACCTGAAGAGGTGTTGAATGTTCCGGATGACGAGCTATTTGAATCGGTGAAAACGCTTCAATTTCTCACGGGGTAACCTTCGTGGTTGATTGGGTGTTGAAGATCTTCTCATAAATTTCAGCCTGCCTGCACTTCGGACAGAGCCTGATCACGCTTTCGTTGCCTTGAATCATGCCTGAAACTTTCTTGAACATTTTCACTGAGATGAATGGAGTCTTACATCTCGTACACTGTAACATCTCGTCTTTGTAGACAGTTCTCGTCGATACCATGATTGGCCCGTTCATCTGGGATAGCGTTATCGATCGTTCTGGGCAGATTTTTGCGCAAAGCCCACAACCAGTGCATTCTTCGGGAGTGAAATCGAGTTTATCCAGTTGAATTGCGAGGGCATCGTGAGGACAGGAGTCTACGCATGCATAGCAGAGTGTGCATGAGTCGGCTACGTCCATCGTCGTTAGATTGAGTCCGGCTGCCAGCGCCTGTTGGCTTGATATCGATTTGAGAGATTTCACATAATCCTTCCACGCACTTCCCGTTTGACTAATTGGCTTGTTACGCATTCGAGCGGAGCTGTGAATCTCTTTCATCTTCGCAGCGTCCAGTTTTCCCTCGACGTAAGCAACGACGGGTCCGTTTTCATCCATTAATGATGCGATCAGGTTCGCTGCACGTTTTGCATTTTCTTTGGCAGCACACAATCCATCTGCGCAATGAACGAGGACTGTATCGATAGAAGAATCCGCCGCCAAGGCGAGTTGTCTGACTCCCATGATCCCAATTCCAGGTACCTCTTCTACAACGAGCCATGGTTGCGGTGTGACACTCCGTTCGTTACAGGTTATTACGAGCGTTTTCGTGGGGGCTAAGGATGATTGTATAGCAGCAAGTAAGCCATGGTAGGCGTCTTCGGAGAATTGCGGGATCTGGATAGCTGCCACCGGGCAGACGCCTGCGCATAGTCCACACCTTATGCAGGCCTCGCTCGAAACAGCTACCGAATCGGTTTCAATTTTCAGTGCACCTGGCGCTGGGCATGCATCAACGCATTTGGAGCATCCGAACTTAGCCTCACACGAATCGTCCAACACGATTGGTGTGTCGTTGGAGCTGATGGAGTTGCGCCGTAATGGTAGTAAGAGAAGTTCCCGCCTGGAGAAAACTTGCTTGCGCGGGACGTCTTTTCTTGCGTGGAGCATGTCTGACTTCGTGAGTCTGCCAAGTTTTGCATCTACTAAGAAGAGAGCCTCATCTACCGTAGCCGTCCTCTGTACGACAATTGTTTCCTTTAGCTGCGCTCCTATCTCCGTTGCCGGGAAGTCATCGCTCCTTATCAGAAGCACGGCTTGTGAGTCAACGTTTGAGGAGAGATTGATGTTGTTGGTTTCGTCGTAGACTACCGTTTCGCTCCAGTGGGAACGAATGTGCGCTGCAATGTTCTCTCTGAGTACCGGTTCCAAATCAGAACAGTAAACGACCGTCCTCATTCGGAGCTACTTCCTATGAGGTACTCAGATTCATTCTTGACAAACGCTTTCAATAATTCTGCTGCCGATCTATAGAAGGATGAGTTTGTCGACTTAAGAACGCAATCTGCAAACCTTTCAACCCATGGTTCAAGGTGTTCCTTAAGAAATTCTTGTTCCATCTTCTTTCTTCTAGTCGATTCTTCTGAATTGCCTTGCCCAATGTCTTTGAGTTCTTCAGCGCAGAGAAAATGCATGAATTCCATCTCGACGGCTATGTGGTCTGGCAGGTCAGTAAAATTCTTGGGCATCACTAGGCCTGCTTCTGCGTACCTGTGTCGCACGTCTGCGGTCGATGGACCCATTACGAGTCCCTTCTCTAATATCGGTCTATCTTGGCGGTGAACGGATTCGTATGGAGGACAGGGAACACGGCCGGGACCAACAAATAATCTGAGATATTCTTTGCTTAAAGGCGCCACGGACAGGTCTTGGGTGCTATTCTCATTACCTATGGACCTGTCGTTTGCACCTAGTGACTGGTGTGCTTGTAAGATTGCTTCGTATAGTTTTCCGGATTCCTTTTTTGGTGGAGAGAAGGCGAGGGCGAGGATACCGTATACGTTAGCTCTGAACTCATATTCCTCAGTTACTTTAGAACTCGTCGTCACTCTTCCCTCCTCTTTCCACGGTGATGTGACCCGTGGGTTATGCCAGTATAAGTGAGCCTATGGCAGTTATCACTACGAATACTGCAAGGTAGCCGATTATGAGCAACGCTAACCATACTATGTAGTTCTTCAGTGACAACGTGTTTGCTAGAGCTGCAGAAAGTAGGATAATTATTCCCAACAACCAGAGAAGTGGGGCCCAAAGCACGCCTGTGCTTGCGAGTGGAATTGACACCACAAGATCAGTTGAGTCTCCTGTCACCCAAAGTGCAACACCCACAACTACCAAGATTAAACCTACAAGGCCGACAGCGATAGCTACAATTCTTGCCATTTCTTATTCCCTCACAACATCCAATTCGATTATTGGAAACATTTTGATGAACAACAGGTATAGTAGAGCTGCCATCCAGAATGTACCCAGTATGATGGATGCTTCGGTTACCGTTGGAATGTAGATGCCGGTCTGATACAATGGTGGATTGAGTAGAGAAGGCACCACTATTGTGAATCGCTTGATCCAGAAAGCTATGTTCAGAATTATTGATGCGATGAATATCAGCGTAGGGTTGAACATCCGTTTCGAGAAGACCGGCATGAGCAGAATTAGTGTAGGTATACCGAATCCGATAATTACTAATGGCCAGAAGATCAGTGCGAAGGGGCCACTCCATAAGAAGTCGGAGACCCTCAGTTGGGCCGATGGGCCCATGTAGTTTGTGGTGAGTTCTTCCGCAATCCAGAGGTATAGGTATATGATTAGCACATTTCTGAGAGCCCATGAGATTCCTTTGAGGACTTCATCGGTGATCAGTGATTGCCATTTGTAGCGCCATCTGAATATCCATGCCAGTGAGTAGACGGCTGCGACGCCGCTGACGATTGCGCCGACTACGAAGTAGATTGCGAAGATTGTGGAGTACCACTCGGCTCTAGCTACCATTAGACCGAAGACGAAAGAGACGACGCTGTGTACGGTGACCATTATTGGGATGATGGCTATTGCGAGCCACCATAGTGTCTGCGTGTGTCTCGCCTTCTCGGTTTCAGTTCCTTCGTAGTTCATGGCCAGGCGTTTGTAGAACTTTTCCCGTCTTGGTAGCTTGCGTACTAACTCGTCGATGTCGCCTCGTAAGCTGAGGTAGAGGTAGATGATGGTTGCCATGAAATAGGTTGTAATCGCTGAGAGATCCCATAGCAAAGGAGCCTGGAATCTACCGAACTGGAGCAGGTTGAACAGTCTATCTGGGCGTCCTACGTCAAACACGATTGACATCGCCGCCATCGGCAACGCCACCAAAGTTAGAACTTCAGCCATTCGCGCGACGACTTTGTATTTGTAAAGATTCATGAGCCTCACCGAGGCTGAAATCGCAATTCCAGCGTGGCTTATGCCAATCCAGAAGATGAAAGTGGTAACGTAGATACCCCAAGGAGAACCACCAGCAACTCCATATGCCATGTAGTTGGGTGCGTTGTACACGCTACGCATCCCAGTTACTATGAGCCCTTGGCTTAGCTGTGTGTACCAGCAGTACAGGAACCATCCTGTCAAAACCAACAGGGCACCAACGATGACGTAAAATACCGTTCCAGTCTCGAGAAGCGGCTGTAGAAGCGCGCCTTCATCAACCTTCACGGTAGAGTCCTTCTTCAAGTCGCGCTCACCTCCTGAGGCCTCGTAGGATTACGAGGTGGCACGTAATACACTGAAGGTTCTGTTCCTAACTCTTCGCGAAGCCTAACCGTAGGTTTCGTCTCGATTATTTGTGAAACCTGGCTGTTCGGGTCGTCAAGGTCGCCGAAGAACCGTGCGCCTGCGGGACAAACTTCTATGCATGCGGGCGTGAAGTTCCCCACATCGACTCTGTGGAAGCAGAACGTGCACTTTTCCGCAACACCAACCGGCCTCACAGGGACCGCCGGTGCTCCTAGCTTGAATTGAGAGCTGTCGGGGACCTGCACAGGCGCACTCCAGTTGAACGCCGGTATACCGTATGGGCACGCAACTAGGCAATAACGGCAACCGATGCATCTGTCCCAGTCAAGGAAGACGATCCCGTCATCCCGTTTTCGAAGCGCGCCTACCGGGGATACCTTAACGCAAGGCGCGTTGTCGCAGTGTTGACAATTAATAGGCATGTAAGTCATTCTTACATCCGGATAAGTGCCCGAAGGCGTGTCCATCTCCTTACCTCCAGTTGTTAGGATACGGTTCCACCATATTCCGAGGGGCTCGTTGTTCTCTGCTTTACAGCCAAGGGCGCATGTCCAGCAACCTAAACATCTGCTCAGATCAATTATCATGGTTAATTTTGTCAACTCATTTCACCCTATGATTTCTTCACTTCAACCAGAGTATCGTAATACGTGGTGTTAGACTGGAACAGGAAGACGACGGACTGTGCCGGGTTAATTTTCTGATGCGTGAGCATGTTTACTGTAGCCGTAGGGAATTCCTGCCAATCACCTTGGTATGCGTTGACAACGCCGGGCCGAATGCCTTCAGTTATCCTGGTCAGAAGTTGAATTGAACCACGATCGTTGAAAACTGTCACCGTATCGCCGTCATTGATCCCTCTAGCTTGAGCGTCGATCGAATTTATTTCGAGAAACGATTTGGGAATAATTTCTCGAAGCCATGGCAAGTTGTCCCATTGAGTGTGAGTTCTGAACTTTGTGTGAGATGTGAGGAAGACGAGTGGATATTTCTGGTACAGTGGATTAGTCGGCGAAGCCTCAATCGGTTCATTGTAGATGGGGAGAGGCATTGAGTAAGGGACAAGGGATTCTGTGTAGAATTCTATTCTTCCTGACGGTGTAGGGAAGTGTTGTTGGTAGTATGGGACATAGGGATGTGTGATAGGTTGGAATGCAGCAGTTCCATAATCTTTGTCTGCCAATGCGACGACACCCTTCGCTCTTCAGCGTATCCAACGTTAACCCGGATGGTAGACCGCTTAGCAGTAGGCTAAGGTAGTCGTCGGGAGTCTTGTCGAAGTAGTTTCCCTGCCCCATCTTCTGAGCGACTTCGGCGAACATGTCAAGATCGGACTTGCACTCCCAGAGTGGATCAATTATTTTCGGCATGTACTGGAAGTAGTAGTTGCCCCCTGGGAGCATGTCCTCTCGCTCGTATTGCGTGGCGCATGGTAGAACTATGTCGGCGTATTGAGCCGTCGGCGACAGAAACATATCTGAGACTACAACGAAATCGAGCGCCTTGAGCGCCGCGATTGTGCGGTTCGTATCACCCTGTTGGTTAACGAAATTGTCTACTGGGAACCAAGCGGCCTTCACCGGGAATGGTTTACCCGTTTCCACGGTGGCGCAGAATGAGAGTGGAGGAAGGTAAGTGTACGCCTTCTTGTCGGGGTTCAACCAGTCGGGAAGATCGAGCGCGGCGTCCAGCAAAGCGCCGTTGTAAGTTGTGACGCCGCCGCCGTGTACTCCTATGTAGCCGCATATGGCGGAGAGCGTTATCATTGCCCTGTAGGTTAAGTCGCCGTAGAACCAATGTGAAATTCCACCGAAACCAGCTTTGATCGCCGCGGGGGATCTGAGTGGCGAATTCCTTCGCGAGATTCTCTATAATCGAAGCAGGAATTCCCGTTATCTTCTCCGCTTCAGAAGTAGGATACTGACTCACCAGATCAACGAGCAATTGAAAGGCGGGTTTACACGTAGTTTTGGCAGCGCTGTATGAACCGGTGAGAGAAGGTGCTATGCCGCTTTGATCGTAGGGAACAATTGATTTGCTATTAGAGTCATATACCATGTACTTGGTCGAGGTCCCAGTTGTTACGTCCTTTTCCCTGAGAAAGAGCTGTGTGTCTTGTCGGACCAAGAAGGGCCCAACGGTGTAGTTTGTTATATAATCTGAATTGTGGAGCTGCTCGTTTATGATCACATTGATCATGCTGAGGGCCAGCGCTCCATCGGTTCCGGGGCGAATGGAAATCCACTGGTCGGAGAGAGTTGCGGTAGATGTGTATCTTGGGTCGATGTTCACTACTTTCGCCGTAGTGCCGTTCGGGTTCAGCTGGGTTACCCCTTCAGAGGTAATGGTGCCTTCTCGTGCGTCGAGCACGAATCGCATGTCTGGCACGTCAGTTTCAGCCAGGTTGTTGCCCCAAAGGATGATCATACGTGAGTTTCGTAAGTCTGAGAGATCATGACCGTCGAACGATCCAAGGATCTCATTTGCGCCACAGGGACTTGCCGAGTCGCCTTCATTATCTCCTTCAAAGTCACCGGCGCTCGCTCCAATTACGCTCGCGAACCTGTATCCTGCGCCGATTACCCCGTTTAACGCGGAAAGACTTCCCGTGTAAGGTGCGATGTATACGGCTGTAGGGTCCATACTTTTGGGCGATTTCTGTGAATTTGCTTGCGATGGTGGTTGTTGCTTCATCCCAGGATATCTGTTCCCATTGTCCACTCCCGCGGGGGCCAGTGCTTTTCATTGGATATTTCAGTCGGTCTGGGTGGTAGACGTATTGAATGTTAGAGATTCCACGCAAGCACACTCTCGGCGGAAAATTGGGATCGTTGAAGGTCGCGTTACTTATCCTCGTAATGTTACCGTCAATAACGGTAACAGATAGTCCACACGATCCGTCGCAATTGTTGCAGTGCGCAGTTCTGAATATTTGAGGCAGACTGCTCGCGCTTTGGAAGAGGAATCTTAGAGGATACGCGTTGTAAAGCGTTCAGGACGGTCCCGTCTGAAGAGACTGCGCCGTATGTAAAAAGCCCGCCCGTGATCGCGGATAATTTGAGAAAATCTCGACGGTCTAGTCTGACTCCTGTATTCCTAGTTTGAGCCAATGCGAATACCTAAACTGGACTCACGCGGAGAACACATTAAGAGGCCTCTGCACGCATTCTACATAGAACTATGTTCTAGTATCGATAGTAGCACAACTGTTCGCATTTGGAAATGCGATTTGAGCACTGGGCTCGGGGTACGGTAAGACGATCGCAGCCGAACCTACAACCAAATCCCTCAAAAGAAACAGAAGAAAAGTTGCGGGCATCTTAAGAATGAACTCTGTGAAATCAAGGTGAGAACACGTTGGAGGCACCGATATGAGTTCATACCAGGAACCGGACGATCAGACTGGGGCAGTAATTCTCGCGGGCGGTAAAGCAACACGACTCCCCGACAAATGTTTCAGAGTATTCGATCGAAAGGAACTTGTCCTCCACGTTTACGAAAGAGTTTCAATGGCAGTTCCGGAAATTGTGGTAGTCGGAAAAACCGTGCAGGACGTTGGCCGGCTTCAACAAATCCTCCCAAAAGCTCGCATCGTTCACGAAGGAGTCGCTGACGCAGAGCCCTTTGGTGGGCCTACTCTGTGGACTGAACGCGCTTGAGAACGAGTATGTGTTCGCAGCTGCGTGCGACATGCCATTCCTAGAACCCAAATCATTTCGCTCGCTTCACGCCCAAGCCACGGGACGAGAGGCTGCTATCCCTTACTCGGACGGTAAACTCGAACCACCTATGCGCGGTCTACAAACGAACCAGCGCTGTGAAGGCCGCCTCAAACTGTCTCAAAGTGAAACCGTACAAGCATCCTTGAGATGATTAGAGAGCTGAAGGAGGTCACACGAGTCAACAAGGAGGAACTTCGAAAAGATGACCCCCTCCTTCTGTCATTCGTCAACGTAAACACAGAACAATGAGCTAAAGAAGGCAGAAGAAGCCCATGAGACCTTGATCGAGCTTTGGGCAACGACCAAGAAATCCTATACGTTCCTGATGCGGTTCTGTGGGTTGAAGCTGTAATGTTAGAAGCAGTTGTCAGCATCACTCCCCCGCATAGTTGGATCAAACGGCTGACTAGTGAATTTCCTGCCGTCATACGCGTATTGGACTGCCGGACCCTTCCCAGGCGGAAAGGGAGTGCAGGAGCTCTTCGAGTTAACGAGCGCTCTGGAACTTTCGGCGAAGATCGTGGGATCACTTCGAAAAGACAGTTACGTGTATGACGTAGATATCGTGAAAGGTGAACGTGGAAGAGTCGTTGGATCTCTCAAGACCCATAAGTGTACGGCGTGTCGAACTTTCGCGGGCGCAAACTGTTTTCTGATCTCTGCCGCAAGTAAACCCGATGGACAACTCGAGTGGACGGTGCTAGGCAACGATACAGTAGTCAAGTCGCTAATGCATGAACTGGAGAAAGAAAACGTGATTGGCAAGGTGGTCAAAATTTCGAAGTTGGAAGACGAGAAGGAATTAACGACGAGACAGGAGAATATTTTACAGATTGGACTCGAGAAGGGTTACTTTGAATTCCCAAAGAAAATAACACTTCGCCAATTAGCTAAAACTCTTGACATTGCTCCCGCAGACATTAACCGAAATACTCAGGCGAGGACAGAAGCGAGTGTTGCAGGAACACTTCAAAGGTCGCCCTTCCGTACTGGGGAAGAGAGCCTCTTCGCATCTGCCTGGTTATCAAGGTAGGAAATGACCTAACAGGTTAGGGTACATCGCTATTCGAAACCTTTGGCTGCATCCATTCCATGTGAGAAGGATGCGGGCGTGTAGGGTTAGAAAATCGAAGGGGTAACCATACGAAGTTTTCCTAGAGTCAGCTTGATGCTGCTACTCATTACAGCTTCTCTTCTTCTAATCCCATTTTTTACACCCAATGCTTCCGGTGACGCAAAGCGCGCCGGCATATGCACCGAACCGCAGCAAGTCACCCACCGATATACCATCGACCCCTTCACCCTCCGACAGAGTTGTGGTAACGCTTGTCACTGAGGAGAAACTAGGGCAACTGGCGAATGGTGTCACGTACGATTTCTGGACATTCAACGGCACGGTTCCTGGCCCTCTCATCAGGCTGTGTGTTAGGGCAGATCGTTGAGATGCACCTTATCAACCCGCTAAACAGCACCATGATGCATTCAATTGACTCTCATGGAATTCTCGGACAAGGAGGAGGCGGCGCTTATTCACAGACTGCACCTGGCAACGAATCCATCTTCCAATTCACAGCAATGAATCCTGGTCTATTTTTGTACCATTGCGCCACGCCGGACATACCGACCCACATCGCCAACGGAATGTACGGCTTGATGCTCGTTGAACCCCAAGGAGGGCTTCCGAAGGTCGATGATGAGTTCTACCTAGTGCAAGGCGAGTTCTACACCATGGACCGATACGGACAGCAGGGCTACCAAGCCTTCAGCTATCAGAAAGCCCAGGCCGAAACCCCAGACTATGTTGTCTTCAATGGCAGAGTCGGCGCTTTGACAGGAAACGGAACTATGAGGGTGAAAGTCGGCGACAGCGTTCGAGTCTTCTTCGGAAACGCCGGACCGAACCTTGACTCGTCCCTTCACATAATAGGTGGCATAATGGATCGGGTGTACGAAGACGGATCCCTAGACTCTCCTCCCCTCTTGGAGGTTCAGACCGTATTGGTTCCTGCGGGTTCAGCAGCCATGGTGGAATTCACGGCGCAAACTCCCGGCATACTTACTTTACTTGACCATTCAATATTCAGACTGCATCAAGGCGCAGTGGCAACCTTCACGGTAACAGGCCCAAGCAACCCTGCAATCATCACCTCAATCAAGAACGGTACTCGCCCAGCGCCTATCGTCCAGACTGGGAATACGACCGTGCCCACAACGGAGGAAATATCCAACAACACCTCAAGCGCGGGTGCCTCAAATTATACCGTATTGATCGTGAACTATGCGTACGCTCCGGCGGACCTAACAGTATCTGTGGGAACGACTGTAACATGGGTGAACCAGGATTCGGTGGGGCATACGGTTACGAGAGGGCGATCCGAATTCACCCAAGCAAGCGTCTCTTCGTGCCTTTGATTCTTCAGGCGGAAGCTCTAACTGGGAAAGTGGTGTTGATCGGAGCTGGCGCGAGTTGGAGTTACACATTCACAACTCCAGGCACATACGAATATTACTGCATCGTTCACCCATACATGATAGGACACATTACCGTAAGCCCAGCTTCCGGGTCGAATAGCTCGCAGAGTCGGGTTACGGTGACTAAACCAACTTCACGATAACATTCACCGGCAGGGACCTCGTAGGCCTAAGCGCAGTAGGAATAGTTGTGCTTGTGGCCATAATGCTCATCTTCACACGATCAGGCAGGAAGAGGGTATATTGACATGGCCTTAGTTGCAACCTAGACAAAGCAACGGCTTGCAGCATCAAAACTCTGACTGCGCAGGTTCTATGAGATCAAGACGCACCTTCCTTCGACGAGCAGCTTGCATCGCAATAGGGGCAAGCATTCTCCTCGTTGGCAGAGATTTAACCGAAGTTCTTTCTGTTCCCCACAGTGGTCATAATCTATGGATCCTCCTTACCAACCAACGACCAGACGAACACCAGAGCCCGACTTATCACGGTAAAAGTCTACTACTCCATGATGGCTCAGTACACCGACTTAACCGAGGAACTCTTCGTCCTTCAGACGCCCGCTGTGCTTCGTGATCTCACGAACACTGTCTTGGTTTAGCATCCTTCCATGACTCAAATGATGGGGATGATGTTAACCCTCCTCAACGGAACCCCAGCGAAACCTAACGCCCCATTGAAGGACGAGGACGTAATTCAATTCATACCGTTATCCGCCGGCGGTTAGGTTCTATGCGACTGCAAAAACATAAGACACGAAAGACTGACAGCAAAGAACACAGCAAGTACATGATTGTAATTTCACATGAACACATAGAAGAATTGGGATGGCGAAGAAGGACAAGAACTGGAACCTGAAGTTAAAGGAAAGAAACTTCTCATCTCACCGAAGGAAATCGGAAGAAGATTGAAAAGGCCGTGCTAGTATTCCTATTGTCATCTGAATCTATTCCCAATTGGGACGCTCAAACCGAAGATGTAAATCGCTGAAAGACAGCAATACTTGTTCGCATCCGGGAATTCATCGCTACTCTAAATTCACATGTCTGGTGTGTTCGCTTCTGCGAGGCAGAGCGCCGAGGAAGGGCGCAATGACAAGAAATACCCAACCGTGATCGAGAAGAAGGAGGGAGGCAATGAATGAGCAAAAGCGAGATGACGATGTTGATACCGAGTTTTACTGAGACGTTCAACACAGGGATTCTACTTCAACTGGCAAGTACGCGACATACTGACGAATGCTCTAACTGTAGAGTTTTCTTAACTAACAGTTGCCAACGATGTTCTCGATGCGGATCACCCAAGAACTCGCCGTGTCTACACTGTGATTTCGATCTTGGACGCTCGGACGATACTGCGATGCATAAAGTAGTCTCAATGAAAGGCCACTAAACAGGCTAATTGGGACATAGTTAGCCCTCATCGTAGATTCAGGCACACATTTTCCAACATGAACTTCCACCGGAGGCATTATGGAAGGCGCCCCGGCAGTCACTTGAATTAGAAGGTCTATCAGCGAGGTAGTTGGGCAAATGCCGTTGGATTTTACGTTTACAGATGAGCAGAATCTTTTCCGAAAGGCTGTTCGCGATTTCATGGCGAGAAATGTTGCTCCGAAGTCGAAGGAGTTGCTTAAGGCGAGGCTCGTTACGCCTGAGATCCATAAAGGATTCACAGATCTCGGCATTTTCGGATTATTAGTGCCTCAAGAATATGGTGGTTCCGCCGCAGATTTTGTGACATTTCTCATAGCGGTGGAGGAAATGACGAAGGGTGACCCTACCGGTTTCGCGGGTCTTCCAATCTGGTACGGAGCTTCATGCGCACGCATCGTCGCAGTGTACGGGAATCAAGCGTTGAAGGAGGAGATCCTGCCTAAAGTCACGAAGGAAGGCTGGATGACACCACTACACTCAACCGAACCTACGTGCGGAACGGATTTCACGTCAATAACCTCGACCGCCAAGAAGATTGGTGACGAGTTTGTGGTGAACGGGGAGAAGATGTGCCTTAGTTGCGTTCCGGAGGTCATGAAGTATGGAGGAGGATTCGTCACATCAGTGAAAACGAAACCTGAGTTAGGCAGCAAAGGAATGAGCCTCCTCTACATTCCATCAGACTCTAAGGGCATGAATACTTCAAACTACACTGGGATGGGGATCGATATCGGTGGTGTTCGATACGAGAACACGCATGTTCCCGAACGTTATCTAATCGGATCCGAGGGAACTGGATATCAGATGACCTACGAATCTTTCGTTCACGCACGCGTCCCAACGACAATGAGCATCGTCGCCGCCGCAGAGGCCGCAATCGAAAGAGGCATCGAATATCTGAAGCAGAGAAGAACATTCGGACGACCCATCGGCGCACACGAAGGCATCCAATTTGAACTAGCTGAAAACTACGCGAACGTTCAAGCATCGAAACTGCTCTGCTACCGCGCCGCATGGCTCGTGGACCAATACCACAAAGGGAAAGCCTCATTCCAAGAAACAATGACCGCTGCCTCCACAGCCAAGCTCGTCGCTTCAGAACTCTGCGTGAAAGCTCTCAGTGACGTTCTAGAATGGTATGGAGGACTTGGAACCACGACGGAATACGATATTCAGCAAGTATACAGAACTGTAAGGCAGGCCGTGATAGCTGAAGGAACAAAGAACGCACAGAAGATAGTGATAGCAATGCAGCTACTAGGCAGAGACTTCGCTTCCTGGAAAGCAAATGAATAAACTCTGCTCTGGGTTCGCTACAGAAACACAATCTGACCGCATTTCTCTCTTGGATCAGTGAGCATCAGCATATGGACCATTCCCGAGCAGAGCCTGCACTATCTGGTCCTTTGTAAGCACAAGTGCGAACCCTGCGCCGGAGCGTCTTCAGCTCGGCCTCCTGCAGCTGTGGATCGTCGGTTGAGCTAATGTCAGATCCAAAAACCACTTTGTAACCATGGCCATGCGCCTCACGTGCCGTCGTCCCGCAACAATAGTTCGTCATCGTTCCGCAGATGATCACTGTGTCAACTTTCCGGTTCTTTAGAACGTAGTCGAGTGTGGTTCCGGTGAATGCGCCGTAGCTCGGCTTCGCTATCACAACATCCTTTTCGTAGTCTGGCTTGATTGAAGGGTCGACGCTTTCCTTTTGAAACAATGGTGGCCCGTCGTAATCATCAAACTTATCCAACGGTGTTATGCCGTCCCGGAAGGCAGGGTTCATGTCTACATAGGTTGGGTGGAACACATAACACGTGTAAATCACCTGTACTCCGGTTTTGCGGCATATTTCTATGAGGTTCCTAATCTTCGGAAGCTGTTTCGTCGCGTCGGGAATCCAAGATGGAGTCAGGTTTGGCTTAGTAAATTCTTCCAGCATATCGACGACGATCAGGGCCGATGTCTTCGGGTTAATCTTAATGCTGGCTTGACCCGTCTCATAATCTCTCTTCGCCTTCGAAAGAATGTACTCCTGACTGAACTCACCCGGTTTTCTCTTCTCCAAAGTTGCTTCGAACTCGTTACTTCCCTAGAATCTTATATCAGTAACTCCAAGACTAGCGTTGCTGTCTGCTACCAAAGCTTCCGTTCGTATTCAGTAAGTGAGGTAGTCCCCGTGGCGGTTACTGCCACCGTATCCTCGACAACTGCTGTTCCTAATCCAAGACGGACGATCATCGGTTCATATGCGAATACCATGCCGGACTCAAAGACGTCTCTGCTAGTCGGCGAGAACATTGGAATCTCACTGAAACCCGTCCCTAGACCATGCCCCGTTGCCCAAAAGTCCTCACGCCACCCTTTCGATTCAGCTAACTTCTCGCCCAACTTGGCAATCTCCCCCGCCCCTGTACACCTGGGCGTATTCGATCAAGTAAGTCGGTGTAAATTTCAAGAATCGAATCCAACGCATTTCTCTGTTTCGCATCTCCCTTGCCCATTAACACTGTTCGAGACATGTCGGACAAGTATCCGTTTGAGATCGCTCCCAAATCAATGTAAACCATGTCGCCTACTTCGATTTTTCTCTTCGACGGATAATCATGCTTCGTTCCTGCACGTGGCCCTGCTACAACTATGGGTTGAAACGCAAGCCGGCTAGCCCCTTCTTCATACATCGCCTTGCAAGCCACCGCAACGACATCAGTCTCAGGTACACCTACTCTCGTAGCCTCAACTGCAGCGCGCATACCGGAACTTGTAATGCGAGAAGCTTCACGCATTACCTTTAGTTCGCTGGCGGTCTTCCGGCTCTTCATTTCAAGGAACGGGCGTTCGACATCAACCACGTTGCCCCCGAATTGACGTGCTTCAAACGCGTACAAACCAACGGCGCCTATCTTACCCTTAACACGGGAAACGGCGGCCTGCACTTCGGAGAGAAAGGATTGAAGGGACCAGCCGCAGATCCTCACTTGGTCTATCCAAGTTCTCCAAATCAACGAGTGCATCGGTTCTCCGTGAAACGCGGAATCGGTGACGAGAGTAACAGAGTCAGAGGTTATGACAACAGCTCCACGACCCATCATTGGCTCGAAATTCGCGAGATAGGTTAGGTAGCCCATATCATTCTGATCTCCAAATGCAACTAGCGCGTCGAGATTTCGCTCTTCCATTAATCGCCGACTGTTATCGATTCTCTGTTGATATTCAGCGACGGGAAACGGCAATTCAAGGTACTCGCTTCGAGTTTTGCTGTCGAATGGTACTCTTGGTTTTACGACCGGCATCATCGTCTAAATTCACTTTGAATAGAAGTGGCCACTAATCCAGTTAATACTTTCAGTTTGTGTCATAGAGAAGCGGGACTATCTGACATTCTGAAAATTCAGACATTCATTAATATGGTTGTAATACCGCTGTGGGTCGGGTTATTTAATTGAAGCCGAAGTTCGGGATAGTTCTACCCACCCGTGGAATGCTTATTCGCAAAGACCAGCGCACGGAAGGACATCGTTGAACTCAGCAAACTGGTTGAAGAGTATGGGTATGATGCCGTTTGGGCTGGAGATAGCATTCTCGCCAAACCACGATTGGACTCGATTAGTGTTCTGTCGGCAGTAGCCGGAGCTACGGAAAGAGTCAAGCTTGGGACGGCTTGTTTCGCAAGTTTCCCGCTCCGTAATCCAATCATACTCGCTTACCAATGGGCGACGCTTGATGTTTTGTCGGAAGGGAGAAGCTTGCTCGTCGTATGCCAGGGCACACCAACCCAGCATGGTAAGATCTACCGGAACGAGTTCAATGCCATAGGCGTACCACCGAAGGAAAAGGTGAAGCGAAGTGAAGAGGCATTGGAGATTCTCAGGAAGCTCTGGGAATCGGATAACGTCAGCTATGACGGAGAGATTTTCAAGTTCAAAGACGTCACAATGTTACCTAAACCTGTGCAGAAACCGTGCCCGATCTGGATAGCATCAAACCCACGCTCCACGGGAGAACTAGAAGGGCCGCCGGGTGAGATCGAAAAGAACTTCGACCGAGTCGGCAAATACGCGGACGGATGGATGACTACGATGGTTGAACCAGAGGAGTTTAGGGAAGATGCTGAAAAGGTGCGAGAGGCTTTGCGAAAGCACCACCGCGAGAGTAACCAGTTTGGAATGTGCCTTTACTACAACGTAAACATGAACAACGATAAGCAAACGGCGGCTGCTGAGTCAAGCGACTTTCTCATGAAATACTACCGAGAAGACCCGTCGGGAATCCTAGACAAGTGGGTCGCCTTTGGAAATCAGAAAGATTGCATTCAAAAATTGGAAGGATTCGTGAAAGCAGGAGTGGACACTTTCTCGATCCGGTTTGTTGCTTGGAACCAGATCGAGCAACTAAAGAGGTTTAGTGAAGAAGTCCTATCGAGCTTCTGAGCACTCTTAGGCATTATCCCAAGGTCCACATGAATCCACCTTCACACGGTTTTCTTTTTACACGACCGAGACGGTAGAGCTTCATGGCGGTCTCGTAGACCTCAGACCCACTCTTGCAATCGCGACAAATCCTCTCGAACTCTGGGGTCGAAGCAAGCTCAATGATTCGTTTGGTTGACGCTGAGCTTTCCTTGCGGAGAATACTCAGCACGCAGAGTTCACGGTCATAAGGATCACTCATCGAACTCGCGCACCATTAGACCTGTAACCTCAATATTATAGAGCGACCAATCCGATGAAAGTTATGGCAATTATACTCTAGCGTCTAGACATCATACGCTACAGTTGAACTAGTCCCAGAAGACCGGCAGCTTCGTCAGGACTTCAGGCTTCCCTGCTCTTACGATTACTTCGTTCTCTATCGAAGCGAAATTCCCCTTCCACCGAACGTCAGGTTCGACACAGAGAACCATGTTCTTTCTAATCTTCCCCGAGACACCCGGAAACAGATAGGGGTTCTCGACGATTTCAAGACCGATACCGTGTCCGAAGGGCGACACCCTGAAGCCGTCCCGGTTAAATCTCTCCAGCGCCAATATTGAGGACCCAACCTCGCTCTGATCGATTAGTTTCTCGGTCATTGCGTCGGTTGCTTCACCGGCTACCTCAATGAGTCTACGCTGTTGCCTGTTGGGTCGTCCAGCGCATCCGATTCTAAGTATGTCGAACCCGTATTTCGCTACCCATCCTACGAAGTCAATTGAAACTAATTCTCCTCGTCGAATCTTCTTGGAGGAGGCGAATGGCCATCTTAATCGACCCATTTCGGCCTGACTGAACCCTATCTCGCACAACATAATCAGCTCCCGCGTCCATTGCAACTTCTCTAGCGATACTGCCTACTGCACTCTCCGCCATACCCGGCTTAATCCTGTCAATCGCGGCACCTAGTGCTTTGTCAGCAATTTTCGAGGCTTGCCTCATAAGGCGAAGCTCGTTTTCGCTTTTGACTAACCTGAGCTCAGTCAACAGGCCGTCGTTGTATTCGAATCTGATGTCCGGAAATTCCCGCCTCATCTCGTCGAGGTAGATCGCGGGTATGACGTCTCCACCCGCAACAGCTAATTTAGAACCATTCAACCCCGTCTCCCTTATCGCGCCCACTAAGTCGTGTGCGAAGTTCGTTCCTGTCCTACTCTTCTCCACACCAACAACAGCATTAGTTTGGAATCCGAGCGGTGCGATTAGGGTAGCCTGACCTTCCGTAGGAACCAGGAGGGCACTGTACCCTAAGCCCGAGACCTGATCTGTTTTGGGGCTATAGGGGAATGCATTCTTATGCCCACATAGATAGCAGACATTTCCATCTCGTTCAGCATAACCTGAGAAAGACAACAATCCACCATAACCACTCTCACGAAGTCGCTGACGAGTCTTATCCAGCCTCGTTCGATATTCCCGCTGAGGCAACGAAATAGTTCGACCTGCCATCTTATTTCCCCTTTAGAGGCCTCCATTCGAATCTATTATCATTTTGAAACACTCCAGATCCATAGTGTCAATTGTTAAATCAATCGCAGAATCATCTTGCAGGCGTGTCCTAGATGACGAAACTGGAAATTGAAACCACGGTTAGATCGATTTACGCTGCTTTTGAAGCGTTAAATGCCGAGAAGCTTGATGAGAATTTCTCGCATACAGACGAGCTTACAGCTTTCGGCACCGACGATGATGAATCCTTCTATGGCTGGGATCAGTACAAATCCGTTCATGAAACTCAATTTAAGGCGGTGAAGAGTTTTCGGTTCACGTCAACAGACATGAGAGCTTTCGAACACGGGGACACAGCATGGTTCTCGGACAGAGCCCACTGGCAAATAGAAACAAAAGCCGGGGAAAAGGTTGACACGACAGTCAGAATCACTGGGGTCTTGTTAAGGAAGCAAGGTAAGTGGGGAATCGTTCAATGGCACGTCTCGCAAGGGCGCCAAACGGCTGCACGAATACTAGACAGACTTCCATGATGAAGGCAGGTTCTGTGTGGCTCTGAGAAGCCGTAATGGATTCTACGGCCTTGGAATTCGCAGCTGTTACTCCGGTGGTATCTGTTTCTGCAATAGGTTTAGGTCGATTCCCTGGCTGCGGCGTATGCCCCAAACTATTGCGTATATGATCGCTCCGACTGCGAATGTTGGAATTATGCCTGTCAAGAAGACTGACTCGACATTTCCAATGGCTGGTAGGAGTATTGCGTAGATGGTTACGAGAGACACTACGATACCTAACACGCCGAGGATGGAGATCAGTGGAACCCCTGCGAGTTTCTTCTGACTCAACGGATGAGCGGATTTGAAGATGTCTTTCCGTATGTAAGGATAGGCAATCGCTGCGAATGATACGATGAGAAACACCATGAACGTCCCAGCGGTGCCATAGGTGAATAGTGTAGCGAGTAAGCCATATTGGAATATGGCGATGTAAGCAAAGAGCAAACCAATAGCTGTCATTATTCCGATCGCGTACACTGGGGTCCTTGTTCTAGGATTGATATTCGCAAAGACACTAGGGGCTAAGCGGTCGAACGACCAGGCGAAAAGGTTCCTGCTGAGAGTGAAGAATATTGAGATGTTCATGACTTCAGCGGTAAGGCCGAAGCTTAATGTGAAAATGGCAATGAGCACTTGATTCTGGGTCCAGAACATCGCCAGCCCAGATGCAAGCGGAGGTGTTCCCGCAAGGTACGGATAGGCCGAAGAACCAGAGAGCCATAACGCAGCCATCGAGTTCACAAAGGACGGGCCTTCACCAAAATACTCTACCGCTATCATCACCGTAATGAAAGCTGCAAATATTATGGTCCCGCCTAGCTGGGCGATGATTTGGGTTTTATGGTTTCGTTTGGTTTCTCCAGCGAAATATGCGGAAGAGTTGAATCCAAGGTACCCTAACAGTCCAAGAGCTGCAGCATATAGCGAGGCCGATGAGAGCAGAGGTGGCACGCCGTTGTATGCGCCACTTTGTTGCCCTGCGCTAACGATTTGGTCGTAAGTCATGTTGGAACCTGAAAGCGAGTTGAAGTTTTGCGCAAAACGCCGCTACCCGTTGAAAGCACGGTTGCAACGAAGATTGCTCCAATGATGATCGACAAGATTGTCCAATACTTCACAGTCCTCGTGGCTAACCGAGTACTCGCGATGACGACGAGGCCTGCGATGATTATGAAGACCGCGGATATCCAGAACGCTGAAGCAGGAGTTTGGAGCGAGTTGGCTATGTTAAGATAGCCTGGATTCTTGTCGAGAATTCCCAAGTCGTAGTACAGTTGTGCAATTGACCATTGGCCGATCCAAGGAGCGACTGCTCCAACCACGGATATGCTGAGGATGGTAAACGCAAAATTGGTTATGAAACCTATGCTCGGATGAAACACTCTTCCTACCCAGACGTAGTCACCGCCGCTTCGAGGTATTGCAATTGAGAACAAAACGTACATCCCCGCAATAGGAAGCACCAAGAGTAGCCCGATGAGAGGTCCCAGCAACGGATTAGCTTGAGGATAGAATGCCTGGGGTAAACCGACAACGTTGAACACGTAAAGTAACCCCATCTGGGTCACGCACATTCCAAGAGCGTCCATTCCAGAAATCTGCTTGACGAGCCCGGTTGCGTCTCTCACGAAAACGGTCTTGTGAGGTTTCGAATCGGACATAGGGTATTCTGTTCGCCAGAAGATCAAACCATGTTAATATGTCTTAGCAACCGTGACCCTGTAAAACAACCCGTCTCCTAAGGTAGATCAGGTACGTAAGAAACCGGGAGATGACTGCCAGCTTTTTCTCTACGCAGCAATCTACAGCCGTAGGCAGGTAGTGGCGTGTCCTACGACGTACGATTTGAGTTCGGAATAAAACAGGAAATGCGCGATGGCGTAAAACTCTCTTCAGACCTCTATCGGCCTGACGCTGAAGGAAAGTTTCCCGTTATTATTACCAGATCACCATACATGACCGTGGAAGGATTTCAGAAACGCTTCTCCGAGGAGGCAAAATTCTTTGCAAGACATGGTTACGTATTCGTTATACAGGACTGCCGAGGGAAGAACGATTCTGAAGGAAAGTTCCACCCATTCTTTGATGATCCAGCCGACGGATTCGATACACTGAATTGGTGCGCAAACAAGAGTGGTCCAATGGCGCAATTGGGCACGATCGGAGCTTCCTATCAAGCCTGGAACCAGTGGGCCACGGCAACCCAAAATCCTCCGAATCTCCGCGCTATGGTTTCGATAGTCGCGTTACCAGATCCGGTCCTGAATGTTCCATTTCAGAACGGGGCGTTGGTCTTGTGGATGGCTGAATGGATGGCGATGGTAGATGGAAAGAAGAACACCGATCCATCAATATACGATTCTTTGAAACTGTACAATCACTTACCGCTAGAGACAATGGACGAGGAATTTGGAAGAAAGCAATCGCTAATCTGGCAAAATTGGATACGCCATCCCTCAGCAGACGACTACTGGAAAGCCTCATTCTATCAGGACAAGTTTAGTCAAATTGATGTTCCAGCCTTACATGTTTCGGGCTGGTACGACGACGATGTCATAGGCACACACATCAACTATACCGGCATGAGAAAATCTGCCAAGTCAGAACACGCTAGAAATAATCAGAAGTTGATAATTGGCCCGTGGCAACACCATGTTAACGTAACGAGACAATTAGGGGCGATCGATTTTGGGCAGTCAGCACTGATTAGACTTGCGACAGATAGAGCTGGAATGGTTTGACTACTGGCTCAAAGGAATAGAAAACGGGATAATGAAACAACCCAAAGTCGATATTTTCACAATGGGCAAGAACGCATGGAGAAAGATGGATTCGTGGCCTCTCGAAAAGACTGAGTACGTGAAATATTTCCTTCATAGCAACGGTAAGTCGAACACTTCAGCGGGAGACGGGAAACTCTCTACAACTAAACCAACAAAGAGAACCCTATGATTCCTATAATTACGACCCAGCCGACCCGTGCCCCAACATATTCGACACGTCCACAATGCCCGCCGAAGGCCCCTATGACCAGCGACCCATCGAGAGACGCGATGACGTGCTCGTATACTCCACTTCCAGTCCTCGATGATGACTTAGATATTACCGGCCCGGTGAGAGTCAAACTATTCGCTTCCACTTCTGCCCGTGATACTGACTTTTGGGCGCAGCTTGTTGACGTGTTTCCGAATGGATATTCAATGCACTTGACTGAGGGAATAATTAGGGCTAGGTATCGGAACTCGCTCGAAAAACCGGAACTGCTGGAGCCCGATCGAGTCTATGAATTTGATATCGATTTATGGGTCACAAGCAACATCTTTCAACGAGGCCACAGGGTCAGGCTTGGATGTTTCGAGCAGTTCTTTTCCAAAATATGATCGCAATCCAAATACGGGTAATCAATTTGGAATGGACACAACGCTAAAAGTTGCTGAACAAAGAGTGTGCCATGACGAGAGCTACCCCTCTCACATTCTCCTTCCAGTAATCAAGTAACGCTATAGGAACAGATGCGACCTCGTTTTGGTTCTCGGGTAGCGTTAGGAGAAGATGCACTCACAGTGAGGCGTACAGGTCCTCGTTAGGTGTTCATGCAGGAGATAGAGGTCAGTACTGAAGTATCTTTCTGCTCTGTCAGGCAGCACCGTTACAGCAACCTTGTCTTGACCGAACTCTTCGAGGGCCTGAGTAACCCGAGGACGTTTGCCCCTGACGAAATGCCAACCATCAACCCATACTGTTTACACAGCCTCTTCGCCATTTCTACAGCATCATCGCTTTTCACCTTAGCAACAAGGTCGAGCTCATTCATTTTCACAATTTTCGGTACAAAGCCATCTCCAATACCTGCAATTTTGTGATCATGAAGAATCGTTTCACCAGACAATATAGCTGACTCCGCAGGCTCAACAGCAACCAGTTTGACGTTTGGATTTCTCTCGAAGAAGGCTTTAGCAATACCGAACAATGTTCCGCCCGTTCGCGACTCCTGCCACAATGATATCTATTCTCTCGCTGATGTCCCCGACGATCTCCCGGCCGGTTGCTTCGTAATGAGCTGTAATATTTTCCTCGTTGCTGAACTGTTTCGTTAGATACACGTTATGGGTCCTTTTTGCAATTTCCTCGGTTCTTCTGACCGTTCCTTCAAATCCCTCCGCTTTTCGTGAGGCAGACGGACCACGCCGAGACTCTCGATTAATCGGATTCTTTCCTTGCTCATGTGTTCTGGCATAAAGACGACCATTTTGTATCCCTTGGCCGCGGCGACCATCGCAAGCGCTATCCCTGTGTTGCCGCTGGTTGCTTCCACGATTATTGAGTCGGGTTTCAGAATACGCCGTTTTTCCGCAGATTCGATCATGTACTTTGCAATTCTGTCCTTTACGCTACCGCTTGGATTCATGAACTCGAGTTTTGTGTAGAATTGATAAATCTGGTCGTTCAGCTGTATTCGTAACTTCATGAGCGGAGTATTGCCTATGAAACCCAGAATCGAGGAATTAATGGGCTGAACTTGTTGCAAATCCTAACGAAGATTCGTTCCATTGAGTTTGCATTTCCCACTTCCGCCTCTTTGTCGTATGTGATAATCAGGTTCTCATGAATCCGGTTACAACGTGCGGTTTGATATAGTCAAGCATCATGGTTTCGGACGTGAACCGTCTTTTGACCCGAACGGAAACTAGCGCGAATGCTAGGAAAGAATTTCTCGGTGGGGTGAAAGCCATGTTGCCTATTCTTCTCGGGGCGATCCCGTTTGGGGTAACCTATGGCGTGTTGGCTTTTGCGGGTGGGTTGGGTATTCTAGCGGCCTTTGGAATGTCTTCGATTGTATTTGCTGGCTCGTCACAGTTCGTGGCCGTACAACTCTTCACTGTCGCTGCACCTGCGGCGGTCATTATCCTTACTACGTTTATGGTGAACTTGCGCCATGCCCTGTATAGTGCGTCCCTCTCTCCTCATCTCAAACATCTTCGCTCATTTTGGAAGTGGCTTCTGAGTTACCTTCTCACCGATGAAGCCTACGCCGTAACCATCACACACTACGACCAAGTTGGTACCTCACCCAATGCACATTGGTTTTTCTTTGGAGCAGGGCTGACTCTGTGGATCGGCGTGGCAAGCGAGCACGGCGGTGGGAATTTTCCTTGGAGAAGTTATCCCGAAGAATCTTCCCTAGACTTCGCCATCACCTTGACATTCATCGCTCTCCTCGTCCCCATGTTGAAAGACACATTCAGCGTTGCCGTTTGCTTGACCGCAGGGGTGATCGCCGTCCTTTCTATCGCTCTGCCGCTCAGCTTGAACCTAGTACTAGCGGTGATTATCGCAGTACCAATCGGTCTTGCACTGGAACGAATTAGGCGATGAAGTAATCTTGCTAAATCCTCAAACGGTTTGGTTAACGATCTTCGCGATGGGCGCGATCACATTCGCGCTAAGATTGTCGTTTATCGTGTTCCTGGGACGAATTAGTCTTCCCGTCCGTAAGACGCGGGTTGGACTTTGTGCCTCCAGCTGTCTTCGCCGCATTGATCTTTCCCGACCTCCTCCGATCCACCATGATAGCTCCGCTATCCATTCACATGGATGCCCGCCTCATTGCGGGAATAATTGCAGTAATAGTCGCCTGGCG
>CAWHWX010000016.1:0-519621 GCA_963833125.1 Candidatus Bathyarchaeota archaeon
CAAACCCATGATGGCCGCTGTCTGCGCGGGGTAGGGCCGGCGCAGGAGTTTTCCGACGAGCGGCGATGGCGCGTCATCAATCGAGTGTAACGGCGGGTACGATCCAAGGATTCTCTCACCGAGTTCCGAAGTGTAGGTTCTTAGATAAGTGGAAATATCAGGAGGCGCGGGCACAGTCTTCTCCTTTCAGTTCTTGTGAACGATTCTGTCTGGGCGGTGTTTGGTTTACGAAGCTGTTTTCTGGAGGACGTCAGTTTTGTCGATGCCCGCTGCACTTTCGAGCACCAGCACAGGAATCTCGGCAGTTGTTACGTGGAAATCGCAATGTTTAGGAATCGCCAGAAATGCAATCCCATCCTCGCCCACAACCATCTGCTCGCACTCGACAGCTAATGTGTCGCGACACATTAGTCGTTTAATGTGGAGAGGTCGCTAATGTGGAGTTCTTGCCGTTGTCAACTTTAGGCATCGTGATCGTTGAATCTTCGACTCCACATTTTTGGGTAGCATCGGAGCGAGTGCCGAATGGCACTGACATCCCTTTAGGAGGCTCTGATGCTTGCCACTCTTTCTCCCAAATCAGCACGACGCTATTTGTCGCTCCCGTTGTTCGGCCCTGTCATTGATGATTTTGATTGTTGGCTATCCGAACAGGGCTACGCCCCCGGTTCGCGTCACAATCAACTTGTGATCGTTGCACAGCTAGACAGCTACCTGCGTCGGCGCGGTGTCCGCTGTATCCGGGAACTGACACCCGCGGTCTTCGATCGCTGTTGGCGTGTGTTCCATCGGCGTTTTTTAACTCTGGCTGGAGCCGTGCATGTGCTGGAACGTTTCTTGGTAAGACAGAGATTAATCCGGCTCTCCCCCATCCCAGTTCCCAGCCCCATGAATCTCCAACTGCAGGCCTATTCGAACTATCTGCGCGAGGTGCGCGGATGTTCTCAGTCCACGCTTCAGAGCCATCTTCGCACTGCGACCCGGTTTCTGACCTTTCTCCGGGTTGATGAAAATCCGTCAGTGTTGGCACACGTCCAGGTTGGCCATCTTGAGGGGTTTGTGCGAAAGGAAAGCAAAGGTGTAAGTCGCGGAACTCTTCAGCACACGATTGCAGCATTGAGGGGCTTGCTGCGATTTCTGGCGGTCTCGGGTAGGGTCACTCCTGGGTTGGAGACCCAAATCGATACTCCGCTCCTTTATAAAGAGGAACGACTCCCACGCGCTTTGCCTTGGGAGACGGTTCGGTCTTTCCTCCAATCGATTCCCCGGGCGACTCCGATGGGTCGCCGCGATCACGCCATGTTTTTCCTCATTGCCACTTACGGCCTACGCGTTAGTGAAGTGGTGGCCCTAACACTGGATGACCTTGCCTGGCGATCCGCTCAGATTCGTATTTCCCAAGTGAAGATTCGCGGCGCGATGATTTTGCCCTTAATTGATGAAGTGGCGGCCGTGCTCGCGGACTATCTTAGACACGTACGGCGCCCCACGGGCTTGCGCCACCTTTTCTTTCGCGTTCGGGCGCCCTTCGGCCCACTTAAGCGGGCAGCTGTGTCCGAAGCCTTTCAGGCTTGGTCACGCCGCAGCGGATTGGATATTCCCTTTCAAGGTGCCCACTGTCTCCGCCATTCGTATGCCGTTCAACTGCTGCGCCATGGTACTTCGCTGAAGACGATTGGGGATATCCTCGGTCACCGGTCGCCGGAAAGTACTGCGCACTATTTGCGGCTTGCCACGGAAGATCTGCGCGAAGTCGGGCTGTCGGTGCCCCGGCCCAACTCCCAGATGGAGGTGCGGGCATGAACATCGCCTTCTCGTCATCTTTGGCTTTGCTCCTCCGACGTTACATTACCCTCAAACAGACTCTGGGACGAGAATATGTCAAGGAAACCAGAGTGTTGCTATCCCTCGACCAGTTCCTGGCCGATCCGAAGAACCCAGACCACAATCTCAATTTCGAAACCTTCCACCGGTGGTTTCAAAAAAAAGAAATACTTCGCCCTGGAACGCGAAGAACCGAAATGCGAATTGTGCGCAACTTCTGCCTCTATCGCCGCCGTAGTGAGCCCCAGTGCTTCGTGCCCGAGATCGCACTTTTTCCCCGACCCCATCAACCCCTCCAACCCTATATTTTCTCTCCAGCTGAAGTCCAGGAACTGCTTGCTCAGTGCTCGCGCCTGAGGCCCATACGCCATTCTCCCGCGCGGCCTCAAGTCTACCGCCTCGTCGTGGTGCTCCTGTTTACCACCGGAATGCGGTTGGGAGAACTGCTACGCCTGACCGTGGCAGACTACGACTCCCGACAGGGTACTTTGCTGATTCGGGCCTCCAAATTTCACAAGTCACGGCTTCTGCCTCTGCCCGACGATGTGCGGCGAGAGATCGAGGTCTATCTTGACGATCGGCGGCGTCGCTCGCTGCCGATGACTCCTGATACCCCGTTCGTCTGGAACAGTTCGCACGGCGGACGCGCCTATGCGGCGTGTTCACTTTGGTGCGGGCTGCAACCACTCTTCAAGGGCGCGAAGATTCAGACTGCACAGGGCCGACACCCACGCATTCATGATTTTCGTCACAGTTTTGCTGTGAACGCCTTGGTACGCTGGTACCAACAGGGCGCAGACGTTCAATCCAAGTTGCCGTTCCTGGCGGCTTATCTAGGGCATGCCACCCCCCTCTCGACCTACTATTACTTACATTTTGTCGAGCCCCTGCGGGCGCTGGCCAGCCAGCGCTTCGCCGAGCACTACGGGCGGTTGGTCAATCCCTACCTTCATCCGAAAGGAGGTGCTCGATGAGCGTACCGCGCCCCAACCTACTGGCCACCTCCCTGCGGAACTTCTTTGGCGACTATCTACCCCGCCTCCGTGGCGTCAGTCCCCATACGATTCAGAGCTATCGTGACAGCCTTGTCCTGCTTCTGCGTTTCTTGGCTACCCAGGGGCACCGTGGGGTCGCCGATTTGGATCTTTCGGATCTCAACCCTACGGCAATGGTCGCCTTTCTGGCGCATTTGGAGCAGGAACGTAAGGTATGCATAGCAACGCGCAACGTCCGTTTGGCGGCTATTCACGCTTTCTTCCGCTTCTTCGCCGCCCAGCACCCCGATCAACTCGAAATGGCCCAGCGCATTTTGGGCATTCCCTTCAAACGTACTCCAAAACGCGGCGTGGAGTACCTCGAGGAGGAGGAAATCGAAGCCGTCCTTTCGGCCATCGACCGCTCCACTCGGGACGGACGACGCGATTACGTTTTGTTGGCAACCATGTTCAACTCAGGTGGCCGGGTCCAAGAAATTATCGATCTTCGAGTTTGCGACCTTCAGTTGACTGCACCTTTTCAACTCCGACTTTTCGGTAAGGGTAGGAAGGAACGCTTCTGCCCTCTTTGGCCGCAAACGGCTCGGTTGTTGCGCGACTTTGCAAAGGAGCGACAGTTGGACATCCGGTCCGACACTCGCGTCTTCCTCAACCACCGCCAGCAGCCTTTAACGCGGTTCGGCGTCCGTTATATCCTGGCCAAGCATCTTCTCCGCGCGCGCCGCCAAGCGCCCAACCTCGCAAGGAAGAAACTTCATCCTCACAGCATCCGCCACAGCAACGCCGTAGCCCTACTCAAGTCGGGCGTAGATCTTTCCACTATCAGTCAGTGGCTCGGACATGCCAGCCTAAATACCACCAACCACTATGCGACTGTCGATTTGGAAATGAAGCGGCAGGCGATCGCACGCGTCCATCAAGTTCCGCGCAAGGGTGCGATTGCATGGCGGAAGAACCGTACGATTTTGGCGTGGCTGGAAGCGCTATAAGACAGTTAGAAATGTGGAGTTGCTTTCGCTGTTAGCCTTGATTTCACGGGGCGCGGCGGGAGCAACTCCACGTTATTGAGACCTCCACATTAAACGACAGCAATTTGCTCTTCCACGGCGTGGAAGTCATCCGGTGCCGTGACGACTTCCAGCTTTTCGACCCCCAGAGCCTCCAGAATCTCGCCCACGGCCAGCATTGCGGTCTTCACATTTTCCGGCACGCCGCTGAAGTCGGCTCGTGGGCTGAGGTACTCTGCATGAAAATCCCAGTAATACGTCTCGTAGATCCATTCGTCAACCTTCTTGTAGTCCTTCAGGACCTGGATGCGTCGCAACGCGACATTCGCGAGTTCTCTCGTCAGTTCGACTAAAGCAAACTCGCACCCACCGTCGCAATACTGGTTACTACTCGAGACCCTCGGGAGCAGCGTCATGGATAGTCCTCCAAGCGAAACCTACGGATTGGCTTTTCTGGAGCGGCTTTGTTCGCCAGGTCGAGCGGCCAAGGCCCACCCTCTTCCTCCGGTTCCGACGAGACCACGCGCAGGAAATTCTTTGGGACCGTCCACGCAACAGGCCCGTTGTCGTCCGGAAACCGGATCTGCTCGCGCCTGAGAGCGTTGCCAATCCATTTCAGAAGAGTCTTCTTCGTTCCCAAGACGAGCGCGGGCGAGCACCCTACGCCTATCAGAGGTCGGATCGCATGCCGCCGCGTCAGTTCTTCCTTAAACCACCCCGCCCACTCCGGCGCCACGGGCAGTCCGAAGCGCTGGGCGATGCGATGCAGCACGAACGTAGGATCATCGTCGCAAAGGACAGTGCGCTGGCCCTCCGGGTCCGCTCCGGGTCGCGTCTTCGCCAACTCTGCTGAAATCGCGACCAGATGTCGCACCGGTCGCTTGCGACCGGGGAGATTCAGGGTTCCGCGAAAACACTCCGCCCCTTCGCCCAGCGTCACCGACATCGAGTCCAGACCGGGACCAGAAACCGTGAAGAATGCACCTTCGATGACCGCAGCCCACACCGCGGCTACATCCTGGTCACCTCCCACAACAGAGATCACATGCGCCTTCTCGGGATTGCGATCTTCCGTCGCAGGCTCGCCGATGAAGCGGTCGAGTTGAAGCCGGATGTCCGTGGTCGTGTCTTTCAACCTCTTGGTGAAGTGCAGGGTGCCGAACCGTTCGTAGGCGTTCTTCATCGTTTGCCTCCAAGCTCGTGCCCCAGAGCTGGGAAGAATTTGTCCAGCTCACTTCAGGATTGCAGTCTCGCCAGTTGTAAACACCAATGTGAGTTCGTTCGAAAACGACTCCTTCTCGTGTATTGTGATCGTCCCGTCCTCGTCTTCCTCTTCGCTTTTGTCAACGACTTTCACGGACTGCCAGAAAGAAAGGTGGCGGTTTTCCTTGGAGCCAAAATTTCCATTGAGGAGCCCGGCACAAGCTAAAATTCCCACGTGCCCGGCATGCAATGGGGTTAATGGCCGCCCGATAATAGACGACTGCTCAGCGAACAAGATGCGCCCGGCCTGTCGGTACGCCGCCGAGCGCGGCAACAGATCCTCGATTTCATCGAGCGGCAGGCCGCGATGCACAAGTTGCACCGGGCCACTTTCCGGCACACAGATATTGCGTTTCTGGCTCCGAAGGAAGAACGGGGAGCCGCGCCGCGTTTCTCGCTAAATTCGCAAACTGAAGACGCGCGCGTGTGATGTCGCTGTCCTGAAGCCGTTCCCTCTCCCGCCGACTGCGGCGCACCGCAAACACGACCACCTGCTTATAGCGGACGCACTCCGTTTCGCTAAGACGGTACAAGCGAGTGTCACGGAACTGCACAGCCAGAGTGTGACTACACTCGGCGATGCGTTCACCGGGAATCACCAGCACCAGGATGGCGCCCGGTTTGAGCCAGCGATAGATGTGAGCCAGGAAGACCGGCTCCACGCGTTCGCTTCGGCTCTCGCCAATGCTCCAGTCGTACGGCGGGTTGAGATACAGCAGCGAAAAGGATTCGGCCGGGCAGTGCACGTCCAGGCAGCTTCCTTGCACAATCTGGTCCGCGACCCCTGATGCTTGCGCGGCGCGAAAAGAGTCCAACTCAATCCCATACCGTTGCACTGGCGCGTCCGCCGTAATGGCAGCAAGCGCCACGCTGTCGCCAATGCATGGATCCAAGGCGGCGCATGGTACTGCGGGGAACTGCAAGAATTTTCGGATACGCTGGGCCTCGGCTGATGGTAATGGGTAGAAGCCGAGCCGGCTTTTGCCCTGGAATCTCAAGCAGGTGCTCCTCTCTCAGGAAGACTCGTCTGGAATTTTTTTGGCAGGTGCAAACCCCACCGACGTAAGTAAATGAAAACAGAATAGATAGCCGCCGTTTGACAGGCTCGCTGTTTCGCTCTAATTTGTGGCCATGGCGGAAGCTGTGAGGCCAGCGGCGGCTCATCGGGCTGAGGTTTGCAACGTAAAGGAGAATGGCCAAAAGGTGGAGTGTGTCGTTCGAGACGGAGGCTCCGTGCTAGTGTCCAGGTTTCTCGGTGGCTACATTCTTCCCGGAGACACGATCGAGCTTGGTCTTCCCTCTGAATCCCCCGATGGCGGGACAGAAGTCCTCGTTCACAAGGGTTCCAGCTCGAAGTCGAAGGATGTCTACCAAGCTCCCATCGGCTCTGTAACCAAACCAAAAGAGGACAAGCGAGGCCAGATGTATTCCTTGGCTGAAGTCCGTGGAAACTCACTCGGAATATCCACTGTCCGGCTCAATTGCGATGTCGTGCGGAATTACTTTTATGTGCCGAGGTGGGCCTCCCGGCGCAATCAGGAGCAGCCAAACTTCTATCAGGTTCTCAAGGCGAGCCCGAGCGCCTCGCTCGCTGAACTGCGGTTGGCGTACAGGCTTCGAGAGCTGGAACTCAGAACCGTGAGGGCGGGACGCGACGAACTCTCAACTGCCGAGCGAGCTTTCAACATCCTGGCTGAGCCTGAGTTGCGCGCCTGTTACGACGCTCTCCTGAGAGATCCTGAGATTCCCGTGGTTTTTCCTTACGGAGGATTCGGACCCTTGGTGGTGGAAGGCGAGCGCTCGCGGGACGGGAAGACGTTTTTCGCGCACCGCATTCTTGCTTTCTTGCCGGACCGCCGCAAGCGCCGCTTCAAGGCACCTCTGCGGAAGTTCCAGTTTTGTGCCGATCGGGCCATCTACCGCGACGCGCGCCGCAGGTTGGAGCTAGCGGTGGACCAAGCTGCATTACCTCTCCTTTGGGATCAAACCTGGAATCAGTGGAAACATCTGCTCGGCGTGAAGGTAGACGTTCAAGCCACATTTCTCCAGACCGGCGTGTATCGAATGAAGGGGAGTCAATGGAACCTGGTAAGCCGGGAGAAAGCTCTTCCCAGCCGCCTCCGCGTAGGATTACCCACGAACATCAACGAACAAATTGAGGCAGCGCGCCACACCCACCATCGGTTTGGGCAGTTTTCGGATTTCTTCGAGCGCCTCCGGGCCCGGATTGCGCGGGAGCCAGTCGCAATGTCAGAGATCGAGCGGTTGTGCGGAGAAGCAGGAATTCCCGGTAACTTTGACGCCGCTGAAATTACGTGGCAACCGGATTTTGACCCCTTTTTCTATCGGCAGCTTCGCAATCGCGCGAGGCGATTTTATCTTTTCAGGAATGAGTACATCCTCGAACTGGAGAGTGCCATGGTCGTCGAAACGCCGCAGCTTGGCCACGCGACTTATCTCTTTGCAAAACCCAGCAGCATGGAGCAATTCCTCTCCGTCTACACTCGCATCACGAAAGAGGACATCCGGCAGAACCGCGGCAATGTAGCCGAGAAGCTCGGCTTTGTGGGTCGGGTTATTCACGGCTCTAATCCGCGGTTGTGGCTGAAGAATCTGAAGGCCCTTCTCGGCGAAGACTCTACGTCCCAATTCGAGATTTGACTTCGGGTGCGGGATTGTCTACGGTTATGCCGCGATTGTCTATACCTTTGTTTTCCGCCCATCACTCTTTGACTGACCTCGCTCGCAGAACGGGAACAATTGCGGAGAGTTGTGGGCGTCAATCTCGTTTGGCGTGAGAAAGGCCTCGTCAGCACCGGGCAGCTCATACGTAGTCGAGAAGATGAGCAACGATATAGATTGCGCTTCCTACAGCAGCCGCCAGAAGCAAATAGCCGATGGCCTGCCACATGAAACCGCGAAGACCTCTGAATTGGTTTTGGGGTTCAGACATGTGGGCTCTCCAGTGCTGTATCAGGGGGTGCAAGCGATCTCGGCCGCTTGCGGCGCATGATGGGCGCATCTCAGTTGAGTCACGAGTTGAAGGCGGTGCGACTCGGCAAGACGAAAAGAGTGTGAGAAAACCCGAGTTAGGTATGACCTTTGGCCGCGATGGTGTCCGAGTCCATCAGGACATCGCCGCGAGGTAGGTTGAAAGAATCAAAAATATGAAAGTGAACTAATCGGGCGAGAAGCGGCGTGCGGTGTCATGCCCTGCTCCGAACACTCTTTGAACGCCTCCGGAGTCGTGTCCATAGTGAAGCGTCAATGGGCAGGCGACTGCTTACACCGGTTGAGAGGTTGATGAAACCGCCGTGGTAACAAACCATGCCATACCGGAACAACCGGGCCAGCAACGCCAGAGCGTGTTGCGCGAGGGTCGAGTTTACAAACGGTTCCTGCCGCTCCAAAGCCTCAGCCGCGCTGCAGCTCGGCTCGCCGTCGTCGTCGAGACTCGAATCCACTATCTCAGGAAAGAGCTCCGCCGCAGACCTCAGACGGAGTTTCGCCCTGCGGTTCCGCTCGTTGAGCGGTTCCCCAAGCACGAACTGTCCACTGTCGGCATTGTTGCCGATGTCGAGCCATTATCTCAGCGGTTTTTCTTGTATGTTTGATTTGAATGACAGAGGTTTTCCAGGATCTGACCTTCCTTGAATCCAGACTTATATTCACCTACCCGGACTCATTCATTTCCTGGCTTTCGAGCGCAGTCTGCTAACCGACCGAGTTAGAGTTCGTCTCATGGCTGTATGCACGTGTTCTTCGACTCGAACAGGCGACCGTTTCTTCTGGACTCCCAGATGAAGTGGGAAGTCGAGCCGAACGCCTTTTTGACAAGGATGAGCTTGGTCAGCGGCAAGACCAGTTCGCCACGAACCTGGAGGAGTTACGCCTATCAGATGGCGGATTGGTTGAGCTTCAGCGAGCGGACCAATTTAGATTGGAGGCACGCGAGCGAACTTAACCTGGCGACCTACCGGAATATTCTTGCAGCAGAGCCGAGTCCACAGACCGCCCGGCCGCTGAAGCGAAGCTCCATCAATCACAAATTGACCGTGATCTGCCAATTCTACAAGTTCGCCCACCGCAAAGGCTGGGTCGATGGACTTCCCTTCGAACTGGAAGCAGCTCGAATTCCTCACAATGTCCAGGCCAATCTTTCCCTACAGACCCAGCCGATTTCTCGCTTGTGGCTTAGGAACAGCTTGAAGCTTCGGGATCTTCGGGAGGAATTATCAATTCCATCTCGACAAGAGGTGCGGCGATTCATAAAAAGCTTCCGGGCTTGGCGGGATCAACTGATAGCCGAGATCATGTGGCTGACGGGGATGCGGTCTGCCGAGGTGTGCTCGCTGCCACTGAATGCACTTCCCGAAGCCCCGGGCTCATTGGAAAAGGAAACCGTAGCCATCAAGATCACAGGTAAGGGACAGAAGCAGAGAGCGGTTCTCTTTCCGATCCGATTGCTTCGATCGATTGAGAAATACATTCACATGGAGCGTTGGCGTCGGGTGAAGAGCAATTGGGAAACCCCTGGCAGTGTGTTTGTGGGACGAACGGGAAAACCGCTCCGCACGTCCGCGATCAATCGTGTGTTCTCGACCAACTACAAACGGTCGGGCTTGCACATCTGGCCTCACTTGCTGCGCCACTGTTATGCCGTCGAGCGATTGGCTTACCTCGAAGATATTGGTGGCCCTAATCCGCTAAAGGTGGTGCAGATGGAACTGGGGCACGCGCACATGGCAACGACGGAAAAATATCTTCATCTCACCGAGCGAATGCGAAGCGAGATGATCGAAACCCACAACAGCTTCGTGGACCGGCTGCTGGAAGGTTGAGCTACGCGAAAAGACGGCACTGGACGGCGATGGGCCTTGGCGGGTGAGGCGACGCTTCGGAGACACAATCTTGCCGAGTTGCGAGTCGAAAGTGCACCTCTGGTGCAGACCTTCGAGCCGCCGGGCAGGCGACCCTTCTCCGTGAATCTGACGTTTTTGTCTTCTCGTCCCGCTCTTGCCCATGTGTTGGCCAATAGCTTCTGGATGATCGGCCAACCTGGACTGCGTTGGGCGACCGCACGCCGAACAACGGGCACTCTGAGACTGTTCCACCGGTTTCTCAATTATCGCTCCCAAAGCCAGCCGGACGTGCAAGCTGCCAAAGATCTCACCACCGACTTGTTAAAGGAGTTTGCGGTCTGGCTGATCGCCGAACCCGGTCTGAAACGGAAGTCGGCCGCCGGCCTTTTTGCGGCGTGCTGCCGTTTCTTGCGCAGGTCGCGCCGGCTGTACCCCGAGGAGTTCAATGCCCTCCTCTCTACGCCGAGAAACCTCTTCGCGGGAGCAGATCATGATCGCACGGAATCGAGGGCCCTCTCACGGTCTGACTTCCAAAAACTCCTGGCTGCAGCGGGGGCCGACATCCGGCGAATCCAAGAGAACTACAAACAGGGAGAGGTCCCCACCAGCGCGCAACACCTGATCCCGTTCATGGTCATCATTGGGGCGCGCACGGGCATCAATGCGGAAGCGTTGTGTGGCCTCGACAGAGATTGTCTAAGGCCGCATGAGTTCGACGAAACCCTCTTCTACTGCGTGTGGGACAAAGCGCGAGCCGGTAAACAGCAAAAGCAGCTGCATCGTGCCGATCGTCGGAATCAGATGGGGGTGGTGGAACTGATTCAGTTCTTACGTCAGTTTACGGAGCCGCTGAGATCGGAGGCGGGTCCACTGGGATCGAAGAAACTCTTTCTCTACTTCAGCCGAGGCTCCAACCATATTCAATACAGGCTTGTCTCGCTGGGGATGCAAGCCCACACGGTCTCGAGGTACTTCCGCGAGTTTAGAAAGCGTCATAGGTTGCCCCGATGCACCCTGGCGAGCATCCGGCCAACGGCGGCGACGCAGCTTTATCTGGAAACCGGCGGAAATTTACGCAAAGTTCAGCAGTTTCTTCAACACATGGAGCTTCGCACGACGGTGAAGTATCTGCTCAACAGCATTACTGCGCCCTTCAACGCCCGCGTGATCCAGAGAGCGCAAGAACGCATGATTGAGCGGATCACCGTCATCCCCGAGAAGCGCGCTCAGGGCGTGGAACGACTGGACCTGCCGAAGGCGCAGGTGCTGAAGATTGTGACCGGACAATTCGACACCGGCTGTGGCACATGCCGCGATCCGTATGATTCGCCGCAGCCGGGCGAAGAGAAAGGATGCGCATGCACATCCTTCCATGCCTGCTTCAGTTGCCCGAATGGTCTTTGGTTCCTGGAGGACTTACCCCAAGTCATCGCCACACGCGATCGGCTTGTGTCATTGAAAAAAGAGATGAGGTCGGAGGAATGGGAGACGGTTTATGGAGCCAGTGTGCGGATCATCGAGGAGCAGATCATCGGCGCGTTTCGACCCGAACAGATCAAGGGCGCCGAAGTGAAAGCAAGGGTCCAGCAACGCCAACCGCTCTTGGTGGCCAAGGGGGTGCTGGCATGAACCAGCAACTGGCGCTCGCTTTGAGACGCGGTGCAGTCGAAACGCAGCTCACCGGTTCCCATGGCGACAACCCGCAGCTTTCCGCAGTCTCGCGATTCCATGACGACGTATGGGATTTCTCGCACGAAAATCAGAACCCAGCCAACGACAGGTCAATGAAGCGGATACGTTGGGCATTTAGGACACCGGACGGCGGCCTCTTCACCGACCCGCGATTCCGGAGTCTATTTACCGCGTTGAAACAGTTCATCTACGCCCTGCACTGGCATCCTCTCGACTCGGTGCCGTTTGCCGCAGGCACGTTGCCGGGCGCGTTCGGGCACGCGAAGCGATTCGTCGTCCATCTCTTGGGATATCCGTCTCCAATCCTTCGTTTTAAGGATGTGCTGCCCCACCACTGTGAGGATTACGTCGCGGAGTTGTTGGGTTCCCGTCTCAGTGTGGGCTACCAATACCACTGCGTGAGTATCCTTGAGAAGTTGGCGTTATACAGTCCCGCGATGCAGGAAGGGTTGGTGATCGACCCGTTGAAAGGCGAGGCGGCCGGTGAGGTGGTTGGCTGGAGTAAGGCTTCGTTGCTCGAAGGCCAGACGGCAATTATTCCTGACGAAATCCTCGGGCCGCTTGTGCAGGGGGCGCTCGAATACGTGGATCGGTTTGCCGGTTACCTATTGGAAGCCAGCGACGCGGTCGAGGACATTCGTAAACAATGGCCTGACAGACGCGCCAGGATTGAGTACCGTTCGAGACGCTGGTTGCACGAACATCTTCCATCGGCCTACGGCCTCTCCGGAAGCAAGTTCGAGAATGGCTTGTCAGGCGTGTGCGAATTGAACAGGGAGCTGTGTTATCTCCAGAATGCCTGCTTTGTGCTGATCGCGTTCGCGACCGGCATGCGACTCAGTGAAATCCTGTCGCTCCAAGTAGGCTGTTGCGAAATTGAAAAGGAATCTGGTCAAGTGGACTTGGTTTGGCTGCGCAGCCGAGTGTTCAAAATGCAAGGAGTGCCCGAGGGTCGCAAAGCGAGGTGGTTGGGCGGACCCCTCTGCGCCCGTGCCGTGCGAGTCATGGAGCGGTTGACTCGACGGACGCGGCGGGAGACCAAAGTCCGATCTCTGTGGGTACCTATACCGTCTTTCGTTCGCAGGCCTCGCCCGGCTGGACCTCTCATCGGCGACACTATCAGGCGCCGGCTGGAAGCGTTCGCGACCATGCTCGTAGTCAAAGATGCTCAGGGCCGCCCCTTCCACCTCCACCCGCACATGTTTCGTCGGACCTTTGCCCGGCATGTCGTGAGGCACGATACCACGAACCTTCTGGCCTTAAAGGAGCACTTCAAGCACGTCTCCATTTCGATGACAGATTATTACGTCGGGAGCGACTTGGAACTGTGGGCGCTGATGGTGGAGGAGGAAGAGAAGTTGCTCTTTGAGAGTTTCGACAAAGCCCTGCGGGCCGAGCGCATGGCGGGCCCCGGCGGCGCCCGGCTAAAGAGAAAGATTGATGAGGCGATTGCCGACGGCCGCCTGCCTGGGGAATTTCGAGGAGAGGCAGGTGCCCATCTGCGCAAGGACATGATCCGCGATCTGGTGGAGTCGGGGCAGCGCGTCTATCCTTGTGCGGCGTCGAATTACTGCTGGTTCCGCCCGGAATCGGCGCTCTGCACCCAGGGGAATCAGCCGCTGCTCAAACGCTGCAACCCCGGGGCCTGCACGAACTCGGTCATCACGCCGGAGCACAAGCCCCATTGGGAAAAGGTGCAACGCGACTGCGTGGAGCTGATGGAGTTGAAGCCACAGGCGGAGCCTTACCAGAAGGCGCTCCGGGATATCCACGCGGTCAGCAGCAAAATCCTGCGGGATCTGACATGAAGGCCTCGGCAAAGAAATTGGCCGGCCTGCGTCGTTACCATGCGGACCGTCCGGTCAAAACCCGTTTGAAACTGCTCGAAGCGCTCGATCGGATGGAGAGTGGTCACACGGTCGTGGTTGCGCCGGAATTTAAGTGGAGTAAGACGACGCTGGCACGAGAGGCAGGGATCAACATCAATACCCTCGTCCGGAAGCTTCCGAGCGGTGAATGGGCGTTCCCGGAGATCAACGACCGTTTCGAGGAGCTGAGAAACAAACGCCGACCGGTGGTGATTGGTTCCGATGCAAGAGAAGAGAAGAACGCCGAGCTGCGAATTGAAGTCGAAAGGTTGCGAGAGCAAAACCGGCTGCTGGCCCTGGAAATCAATCGCATCGGCCAGCAGATACTGGAGGAGAGGGAAAGAGCCGACCGGATGGCGGTTTATGAGCGGCAGAATGTCTCACTCCGTGAGGAGATCAGCCGGATACACGGCGGCGGACGCACTCCGTTGAAGGTGGTGGCCAGGCATGAAGGTTAGCCGATTATCCGGTCGCGAGCGGGGCGAAGAAAATCTGGCGCAGGTTCGCCGCTATCTTTCCGACCTGAAGACGACCGGCCAATCGCTGCCGTTCGAAGATGGCCGCCCGAACATCACCGCCATTGCCGAAGCTTCCGGCGTGCTCCGGAATGTCTTTTACACCAATGCCGGTGTGAAGCGCCTACTGGCTGAGTTTATCGGTGACTTTGGCGAATGCAACCAGGAGCCGACCGGCACGGCCCGCGCCCAGCGACAACTCGACATCAAGGAACGCCGCATTCTCCAGCTTGAGCAGCAACTGGCGAGCATGAAGGCGGAGACCGAGGAACTGCGCCAGCGGCTGGCGGCAGCCGAGCAAAAGCTGACTCGTTACCGAGTGATTGAGGAGGAAGTTCTCCAAACGGGCCGGCGGGTGATCCCGTGAGAATCTCGGCGGTGGCGACTATCACGACCGTCTATCCTGGCCCTCGCGGCGGCGCAATCTTTTCGGGGCGCGATACTGCGGGCAAGCATCTGCGCTTCGTTGCCGGCTACCATCATATCTTTCGGACTCCCGTGGTGGGAGAGACTTGGTCACTGACAGGTGAAGTCCGGCGGCACCCGCGATACGGAGACCAGGTCCATGTCGAACAGGCTTCCCTGATCCAACCCCGCGGCCAGCTCATCATCGACTTCCTTTCCAAGCATCCGGCCTTTGCCGGTTTGGGCATTGGAAAAGCGAAGGCGACGCGATTGTGGAAGAACTTTGGATCAGATCTGTATGAAGTGCTCAGCCAAGGGGATCTCGAAAAACTCACCTACGTGCTTTCGGAGGGCAGCGCACAGAGGCTCGTGGAGGCCTGGCAGACGGTCTCCGCCGAGGCTGACATCATCTCGTTTCTCGATACGCACGGCTTCGAGGCTCGCCTGGCTGGCAAGGTTCGTAAGATTTGGCGTGGGGATGCGCTGACCAAATTGAAGGAGAATCCATACCGGATGCTGGCCTTCGCAGGTTGGGAGAAAGTGGACCGAATGGCGCACTCTCTGGGTGTGACTCACGACGATCCGCGTCGGCAGGTCGCTGCCGTGGAAGCCTGCCTGTATAAACGGCTGGATGCCAAGCACACGCAAACGCCCCCGGCGATGCTCTTGGACGGCGTGTGCGCCGCGATGGGAATGTGCAGCACCGGCGTGGCGCGCGCGGCCCTGGACCGAGCGCTCGGCGAGCACGCGATCGTCGCCACTGGGAATGGTTACCAGCCTCTGGGCGCCGCCGTGATGGAAAAGACGATCACGAGCTATCTTCACGAGCTGCTGGCTGGCGCTCCCGGACCGGAACGGAACCTGTTCTCGCGCAAGCTCTCCGAGATCGTTGTCGAAGCGATAGCCAGCTTTGAGAAAGATGCGGGACTGCGCCTGAACATCGAGCAGCGACGGGGCGTGGAGATGGCACTCCATCACCCGCTCAGTGTTCTTACGGGCGGAGCTGGAACTGGCAAGACGACCGTGCTTCAGGTCATCCACCGGGTCGCGGAGCAAGTCACTGTGCCGGTTTTGCAGATGGCTCTCAGCGGGCGCGCGGCCCAACGCCTCCGTGAGGCGACCGGGCGCCCGGCATCAACCATCGCCGCCTTTCTGCTTGCGGCCGAGCAAGGGAGCGTCAATCCGGAAAGCGAGCCGCTGGTCATCATCGATGAGTCCTCAATGCTCGACGTGCCTCTGATGTACAGCATTGTCCGGGCTCTGCCGACCCACGCTCGTCTACTCCTGGTTGGCGATCCGTACCAACTGCCGCCGATCGGCTTCGGTCTCGTCTTTCAGGTACTCGTCGCCAGCCCGAACATCCCGAAGATCGAGCTTGTTGAGGTGCATCGGCAGACGCAATCGACCGGCATCCCCCAGATCGCACGCGACATCCGGCACGGCATTGTGCCGTCCCTGCTGCCATTCGCCGGTCTCTCCGCCGGCGTGAGCTTTATCAAGGCCAACGACGATGATGTTATGGATTACATCCTCGCTGTCCTCACCGACTGGCGTGGCTGTGAAGATACACAAGCCCTCGGAGTGACCAAGCGAGGGACCAGCGGGACAAGGAGCATCAATGCCAGGCTGCACGCGACAACTTCTGCCACGAAGCCAAAGGTGGAAGGGTGGGGTTTCGCCGAGGGCGATCCCATCATTTATCTTGTGAACGATTACCAGAAAGAGTTGTGGAACGGCTCGCTGGGCAGGATCGAGAGCATCCTGAACTCGAACGGAAGACGCGCTCTGCTGTGCTCTCTCGATGGCACGCGGCACGAAATCCCGGAGGAAGACTTTCAGCGTATCGATCTGGCTTACGCGATCACCGTTCACAAAGCGCAGGGCAGCCAGTTCAAGCGAGTGCTCGTCCCCATCACCAGGAATCGGCTCTTGGACCGCACTCTCATCTACACGGCGTTGACCCGCGGGATGGAACAGGTCGTCTTCATTGGAGACTGGGACGGGTTCGACGCTGCCGTCACTGCGCCGCCGCGTTCCCACGAGCGGCAGGTCGGCTTCTCCATCTGAAAGCCGGCTCTCTCTTGTTCTGACTTCCAGAGAGTTTTTTTGAGAGCCATCTTGGCATCAATGCGACAAATCCTGGGGGTCTTGGGGGCAAGCCCCCAAGCAAGGGAACTTCAGAAGCCCGAGTTGACGCCATCGGCGATCTGGCCTTTCACTCGCGCTTCCCTTAGACTGGAGACGGCCTGGGCGGAGGGTAGGGCAATGCTGGGAAGCAACCCGAGCGCCGGCCCAGGGGCCGAGATGGGGAGGGGCAGAGTACGGCTCTGCCCCTGCTGTCTGCTCGCCAAGTCGAATCCTCAGTAACCTAGCCTTGGCTCAGTCCAGTGGTTAAGCTGCGTTTCGTTGCCCCCGTTTCCTGACCCGACGCCACAGCAAGGGATCAACCGCAAGCGGTATGGCCCGCGAAGTCGCGACGTCCACGAAGGCGCCATGATAGGTGATTTCGCCGTATCGGAACAGCCGAGCGAGCAATGCAAGAGCGTGCTGCGCCAGCACGGAGTTGACGAAACAGTGTTGTCTGTCGAGCGCCTCAATCGCGCTGCAGCTCGGTTGGCCGTCGTTGTCGAGTGCCGCGTCGATAATCTCGGGGAACAGCTCAGCGGCTGTCCGCAGGCGGGTTCTCGACCTGCGGTTGACATTGTTCAGCGGCTCGCCCAGAACAAACTGGCCGCTCGACTCGCGGTTGCCGATGTCGATTGCATAATGGATCGCACTGTTGCCTGTGGTCTGACGTTCAATGACGGCCCGTGCGGCGCGCGTATCGACGCAACCAATGACGATGTGCATCGACCGGAGTTGATGATTCTCCGTCAGGCTCTTCGGCACCGCGTCCCAATCGAGCCCCCAGAAGATATTCAGCCTGTTAACCAGCACGATCGCCTTATTTAATCCCAGCTCTGCCCGACTGAAAGGCTGGCGCACGCAATTGACGGGCGAGATCGTGTCCCCGTCCATCACGGTCACACGTAAGCCATAAGGGTGCCCCTGCGCGAGCATCGCCTGGTGGAGGTAGGGCAATCCCCCGATGATCGAACTCCCCGTCCCGCCGCATCCGACGACCAGCACCCGCACTTCGCGGCGCAACAATTCTCCGTGCAATCTATGTGTCTCCATTCCATGCTCCACCGTGCTTCGACCAAACCCGCGAAAACGCCACCCGGGATCGATCTGCGTTTAGATCGACTGCCGCCAAAAGCAGTTCGCGAAGCGGCTGCGTTCTCCTCCGCCAGCGCTCTTCGCACTCTCTTGCGAACGAGACACGCTATTATGGAATATGTGAAGCATCTGTCCCTTGAACTACTGGAGCGGTATGTCATGGAGGATATCTCCAGTCGTGACCGGCAACGGGTCGAACGGCACGTGATGCGCTGCCCGGAGTGCCTTGACCGGTTACACGCCGACGTCGGATGGGTGCTTGGAGTGCGCTCAATGGACAGGATCAGGAAAAAGCTTATAAACCCACCTGGAAAATCCCGCGCGAAGAATGAGTGAGTGGGTGTGTGTCGGCCAACCTTGGTTCGCCAAAGTTCTCGTACGCGTGGCCGCGCTCCAACATGGACATATAGATTTTTCTTATGCAGATGAGCCAAAGGCTGCAATCGTGCGGGTCTGTATCATACACATACCTGCCATCGCCAATATAACAGCCAGTACGAAACTGTGCTCCACTTGCTGACTGCATCGCGAATTGCAGCCCTTGCAGCGCGCGTGTCGACGCACCCCACAACGATGTGAGCACGGAGGTCGTCACCAGAGTAGCTGCGCGAGATGAAGGCTCCCGACCTCAAGTGAAGCGGGACAGCCTCCCACTTCATTCCCCAAAAAAGGTTGAGCCGGTTGACCAAAACAATCGCCTTGTTGAGGCCCACTTCCGATCGCGCAAATGGTTGGCGAACGCAGTTGGTGGGCGTGATCAAATCGCCGTCCAAGATAGTCACGTGCAGTCCGCCGGGGTGACCACGAGCCACGAGGGATTGATGCAGGTACGGCAGCCCCGCGACAAAGGCGCTACCGGTTCCTCCACAACCCACGACCAGCACACGAACCTGCCGTTCGAGAAGATCCGGATGAATACGATGAGTCTCCATGCGCGGCTCCTTAGCGGTCATCTCCGTGCGACACGAACTCCTGCAAGGCCTCCCCAGCATCGGTCAAGTGCCGCACCGGGAACCGCTTCCTGCCGGCAAGACATCTCCAAAGCCCGATGAAACCTTCGGCGTGTTTGGTAAGGCGGACCGCGCCAGCGGCGTGGGTGAAGGCGGATTGAAAATATGAGTCTTCCCACTGTGAAATGGACGGAATTTCGGAACTCTCTGGCGCGCGCATTGTGCCCTGGCAGACCAAGCCTCGACTGTCCGTATTCCAGTAGGGAGCAGTTTTCAGGGGCGTCTCTGGGCTTGGCCGTGAGTTCGTTGCGAGAGCTCGTACGAAGAGATCTCGGCCCGCAACCTTGAAGACCAAAGGCGGATGAGGGAAGAGAAGGCCGTTGAGCTTCCGCGCTTCGTCGTCGGTTCCGCCGAAGAACATTACTTGCTGCCGTGGCCGCGTCCACCACACCACCAGCTCCGGGGTGCGCGCGAGGATGTTATCCGGAAAGACCTCCGGGTCGAGTTGAGTTCCGAGGCCACGAGCGAGCTTCCGCACGAACGCAGTGCTTACCGGTTCGCCCGGAGCGAGATAGGGACATCCATTCTGGTCCTGCTTTACTTGGTGCAGGCTGGCGAATGCCCCCTCACCGCCGCCTCGATAAACGAGCACGGCTTCACTCAGCTTGAATTCGCAGTTCGCGCCAATGTTGACGTATGCTCGCATGGCTGTCACCTCGAAATGATCCACTTATCGTTGCCCTGCATCAGGTCAACTAGGCGAGTCGCAGCGGCCAATGTTTCGCAGGCCGCTCCGAATACTTTGAAAGCACTGCGGACGCTTTCCGGTTCGCTGGGATCAAAAGGAATAATGAGGTTGGGTTCCGGCGTCACTTCCATCATTCCCTGGGCCTCTTCGTCAAAGCAGCCGGCAATCGCGTCGGACTCGGCGAACAGTGCCAGCAGGGTGGGGAGCGGAGGGTTGCAATCCGAAAGCAACGCCCCGATGTCTTCATTGATGTCCGGCCGTTCTGCATCGGCGGACAGTTGATCCAAACGGACTGCGCCCTCGATTAGCCGCTTTGCGAGTGGGTCGCGAATTTCGTTTGTAATTCGAAGAAGCTCGTTTCCCTCTAGTGCCTCCTGCTTCATGCACGGCGGAATGGAGCCGGCCACGTCTGGAAATTCGTACTGGCCAGCATCGGGCTCCTGGGCGACCCACTCCCGCAAAGTCTCAGCTCGATCTTCAGCATCGCGAAAATCGTAGACCCGGCTCCAGCGATTCAAAGCTCCAACGAAGAGATGGAAAAATGTTGCTGGCAGCCGAGGGTGGACGCTCTCAAGCAACTGCAACGTTGGCCCAAGAACCACACAGCCACAACTTGACTCCGATGGCTCGACCGTCAAGAACAATTGATCGGACTTGGCCTCGTCGGGCTCTGCCCACTCGCAGGGTGAGTTGCTGATCGCAGCGGCCAACAAGAAGCGACGGCGGATGGCCGGCCCGCCGTGCGCGTCGATCCAGCGCTCAAGTGTGATCCTGATGTAAGACGTTGGATCGCACTCCGCCTTCTTCCAATCTTCAGAGACAGCAATGTCCAGCGTCAGGAGACATTCGGCCAGCGCAACCGCCAACCGGTCGTCCGCTATCAGGCGCTGTGTTATCGGAACGCCCGCCAGCCGGGGAAGCGAGAGAGTTCCTGCAGGTGCTATCAACTGACCGGAGGAAGCCATCCGGGCGGGGCGTCGAGTGGAGTGCGGTTGTAAGTACGAGCGCTCGCCTCGACTGCGGCGGCGAAGAGGGCGGCGGCACGTTGCAGTTCCGGGCATCTCGCAAACCTCCCGACGAGTGTTTGGTAACGGGCGTGGCGGCCCTGGCGAAGATTGTCAAGTTCCGCCAGGACCGCCCGCTTCGTCACCTCCTTGCTTTTTGGATTTCGGCTCATCGCGTTACCCCTTCGAGCCGATGGCTCGCGTGAACTGGTAGCGCAGCTTGTCTCCGACAGCCTCCGGCCCGGTGATCGACGCCGTGGCGATGTCTGGATAGTGGTGCGCGTACAGGTCACGGATTTCCTCCGGAGAAAGCTTTGAATTAATGTCTGGAAGCCGCACGCCATTAAACTCAAAAATTCTTGAAAGTATCTGGCCTTCCATCAGAGTGCGAGACCTCCTTTCGATTGAGTTGAAGCGGGTTCGGGTGTTTCGGTTGCGAACAGCCCGAGAGTGCCGACCGCCGCCGAAGAAGGCGCGGCGTCAGCAGGGCTTGCCGATGGGCAAGAGCACACTGAGGCGGGCTCAGCCCCCGTTGGAACGGTTCCCTTGTCGGGTGGCTTCTGAGTTGCCTTCTTGCGCTCCTCGGCTTTGCGCTTGGCCTCCTCCTGTACTGCCTTCGCGGCAGCATCCATAGTGGCTTTGGCCTCGGCCAGAGTGCTGGCGGTTTGCTGATGTGTTTGGACGTAGCCGGCCAAATTCTTGCCGAGTTCGGCGTCGAGTTCCTCTGGCGAGCTGGTGTAGGTGAGTGGAGTGGTTAGGGCCGGATTCTCGTTGGCCTTTCCATGGGGAACGACGTTGACGCGTAGCGTCTTATCATCCACCTTGGCCACTGTGATGAGCACAGTGCGGCCCGCAAGAAGCGGCATGAGTTCAACGAACATGTGACCTCCTTTCGCGGCGTGGGTTGATTTCTCGATCTTCAGCTCACGCCGAGTATGTTGTTATTTGGGAAAATCGGTTGGCGTGGTAGCGGTGTTTGGGCTTCAGAGTCACTCGGCAGAAAGCGGGCGCCAGGGTACGTTGCGAGATGGAAGAATACGGCCATGGGGGTGCATCCTGTGGCTGGGGCGCAGCAGGACGATTACTTCCGTCTTCGCGACGATCGGGACTGAACTGGCCCGACGCGATCTCGGGATGGCCAGGGAGCCGCTTCAACGGGTAGGCCGTAGTACGTCCGAGTAAACTGCAAAGGCCACGTGCTAAAATGTGCGCGTGACCACTTTCGATCAAATCGTCTTTGAGAAGCCGGAGCTATACTGCGATGAGAGTGAAACTGTAGCGCTCAGCCAACCGCTTCTGGTCGTCGCTGGTTACTTGGCCTCGCGTGCGGATTGGGAAAAAGTTAACGACCGCTGGAAGAAAGATCTTCGGTGGCACGATGTGATGGTCATGTGATTATGTCACAATGCGATGTTTGATTATCGAGAGAGCCCTCAGTCAGAAAGCAGCTGACTGTGGCTGGCTGCTTACGGTAGGAGATGTACATCAGGAGACGGTATGCTCCAGATCGGCATTGATGGATTCATTTTCTCGCAAACCTCCGAGTTGGTGCGTCCAGTAAACGAAAGGTTACTCCATTCGTGTGCATATTCTTATCGCCGCTGTCTAGAAGACCTAGCCTTCGCTTTGGTTTACTCCGACAAAGTTTTAAAGTACGGGTCCCTCCGTCCGCCACTCGATTCAAACAAATACAGCGTACCAGATCTTCTGAATGCAATTAACGAAGCGGATGCTTGTATTTTGGGCGACTTTCCTGTCGATAAGGATATCCATGGTGATCAACTCATTGCTGAACGCAGCCACAGCGAGGGCATCATCCGCGATCTACGGCTGCTTGAAGAATCTGTAAGGTCCGAATCTGACCAGGCACGGTTCAAGGAGTGGCTGGCGCGCGAGTCGGACATGTATTTCGGTTGGGACGAGTCCGTGTTTGAGGAGAAGAGGGACCCTGCCGAGTACCTATACGGCACCACCGTGCCCTATCACATGAACCGAAAAATCCAAGATTCCATTGCCGAGGATGTCATCAAGATCCTCGACTCAGCGCTGCAAAATGCCCCAAAGAACCTACCCGACCGCTACTCTGACGGAGCACGGCGGGAGTTCGTCACTCGCAATATGCTCACACTTGTGACGATTATGAGAGCATACGAGCTTTCGGCATTTCGTAATGGCTTTTGGCGCATGCCGCATGTGACCCGGGTGATCATAGGCTTTCGGGATCTCAGGAAGCGAATTGGTCGGCAACTCGACCTTCGGCGCATTATCGTTCGCTATACGCTTCATCAGGCATTGGCGGAGACGCCCAGCGACTCGCGCGAATCGGTTATTAAGAACCTTTGCGAGCTGAGGAATGAGAAATATCCTAAAGCTATCCGTGAGTTGCTAAGCACCGCAGACCTCTGTGTGCTGAACGCGGATGAGGCTCAGGAGGAAGCTGCAGGAACTCTCATCGCAGAGATCAATCGTTCTTCCATCCCGGTGCCAGAACCTGACCGGGACACTTTCGTGATCAAGAGGCAGTCTACCCTTCGGGAGCTTGGCGCTGTTAAATGGGCGACGCACGAAGATGAGCTTTTCCGTGTTTTTCCGGAGCTGAAGACGGATTACGACAACAAATATACCTTCGTATCGCCATCGAAACCCGAGAGCGATGCGGATGTTGACCGCCGTTTCGCAAATATGGCCATTGAGGAGGCGCGGAAGAGCGTTCCCGAGGATGACAGACCCCATCCGAAAGTGGGAGCGGTTGTCGTCAGGAACGGCATCGTCCTGAGCAAGGCTCACCGTGGAGAAAGCCCAAAGTCTCACGCGGAATATATCGCCTTAGAAGGCAAGCTGCCTGATGATCTGGTCGCAGGGGCTACCGTTTACACCACACTTGAACCCTGCACTAGTAGAAAGCATCCAAAGATTCCCTGTGCTCAGCGGCTAGTGGAACGAAAAGTGGCCCGTGTTGTCATTGGGATGCTTGATCCGAATCCTGGCATTCGAGGACTGGGGGAGCAGCTACTAAGTGAAGCTGGCATCGAAACCCAACTGTTCCCGCGGGACCTGAGAGCGCAGGTTGAAGAAATGAACCGAGAGTTCATCAGGGCGCAGAAAATTAAACAACCGCGTTCCCTCCCGAACGGCAGTCCAGACAATGCAATAACAGTTGCCGCACGAGCACTAATCGACGGCCGCGACGAGGCTCATCTGAACATTGTACGCGGCGTTCGTCGGGCCGCGGAAGAACTCCTCAGCCCCGAGGGGCACCGATCTTGCCCAATTATTTTGAAAATACGCGAAATCTTCTACACAACAGAGTTTGACGGTGTCTTTGTCGGTGGGGAGTTGCAGAACCCGGCTGACATGAGTTACCAAGTCACCGACTGGGGTCTTTCCATCCCTGCCCTGAACGCATCTTTGAAACCGTACTTGACACCGTTCGGGACCGGGCGCTACAACGGCCCAAGTTGGTGGCGCATGCCTCTCGACCTTCCGGGCAGGAAGATAACGACCGGCTCATTATTCTTTTCTTTCTCCGATGACCCAAGTTGGCGGGAACGTATCTCCCGGGAGGAACCCCTGCACGCAAAAATCAGCGCCCACATATTCCCCGCCGGGCTGAGCGAGCAGCTTGTTGAAATTTGCAAGCTCAACACGCTGCGCAACAGAAATCAGTCGGCTAACCCCGTTGCCGGATTGTCCGAGCGGGAAACAAAGATACTTTCGTGCGCGGCGCAGGGCGACGGAAGCATCTTCGTCAGGGGATCCGAGCAGATCGCCGACCGATTCTTCGTACAAGCAGGGCCGTGTTCTCTACCTTATGAAAGCGGGGCTTTCCCGAAGGCTGATTTCGAACCCTGGATCGAAGCCGTGGACACCTTGATCGCTCGTGGGCTCATAAGACTCGAAAGTAAGACTCGTGACTCAGAGATTTACGTCCTCGCCCCTTTGGCCCGAGAAGTTATAAGAAGCACTTAAACAATGCAGCGGGAGGATTCGTGCATCCGTTCGCTACTAGCGGCCTAAGGGCTCGAGTCTCGGTCAGGTGACAGATAAAATGAGAAGAAAGCATCACCATTATGTTTCTCGCTTCCACTCGCGGAATCTTCTCAGCGCCTTGCACATAGACGGCATACGCCCTAGCGGCCGACGCGCCCTACGACAGATTACCCCCATCAACGCCGCAGCGTAGGGCGGCGCACTTCAACTCCTGGTTCGTCGCCTACTCGTGAACAATCCCAGTGCGTTGCGGCTCCTCATGTAACCCCGGTGGTCACTTGGTTGTATCGGCGCCAAACCTGGATGTGGTCTGCGCTGCCATTTCTGACGTTGCGCTTGGATGACGACACGCGGAAAGTACTCACCCAATCTTAAAACGTCTTACTTATCGCGGCGGCTCCGCTAGGCGATGCGGCGCACCAAATTTCCAATTTGAACAATGTCGAGCGAAAACGAACACAAAGAAAAACCATACCTCAGAAGGGTATTTCCTGCTCCGTGCTTTCGCCGTCTGCCCCATTGAACGGGTTGTCACGCTCGTCCGCAGGCTCCGCGGCCTTTGATGGTTCAGTTGGCTGTGCGCCATTCCCGTTCTCTGGTGCTCGATCCAAAATCTTCATCTGGTTGGCCACGACCTCGACCGTGGTTCGCTTTTCGCCTCCGCGGTCTTCCCATTTCCGGGTCTGCAACCTGCCCTCAAGGTACACATGGCGGCCCTTGTCAAGATACTGACCGCAGACCTCCGCCAAACGGCCGAAGCAGACGATTCGGAACCACTCGACCCGTTCCTGTTTCGTGCCCTGCGCGTCCTTCCAACTCTCGTTGACGGCCACACTGAACTTGCCGACGGGCTTGCCTTGCTGGCTGAATCTGATTTCAGGTGCCTCACCCAGGAACCCGATCAAAATAACTTTGTTCATACTTTGAGACATGTTTGCGTTCTCCCTTCCGTGAGAGCCTTCTGGAGGCTCCCTCGTTGCGCCGAATGAAAAAGCACTGACCGATGGACCGCTCACTGCTCATCGAACCGGAATTTGCGGCTGATCCGATCAGTAGCGAGCGAGTCGATTTGAGCGGCGACCGCGGCCATGCCTTCCCGCACCCGACTGCGAACAAATGGCATGTTGCGTAAGGCATCGGTGCTCACTCCTTCGAGCAATGCCCGCGCCTTCTCGACCTGCTCCTTCAGCTCTTGGTCATTCACCACATTGCGCAAGATCGAACGTGACCAGGAAATCGCGGAGCTTCTGGAGGGTCGATTCACGCAGCCGCTGCGGCTGGCCGTCCGGCTGGTCGGCCAGCCGATCGCGCAGGTGGCTGACCAGTTCGAGCAGGGAGGCTCGCATCACCTGCTGAATCTCGGAGCATGCTTCCGACATTGTCACGACAGCCTTTTCGCGCTCTTCCTGAAACATTTGGGCCGAGATTTCTCGAAGTTGTTCCGGCACGCCGTAGCTGACATACTGCCAACTGAAGGTGAAGCGAGAGCGCACCTCTTCCACTGGCGGATAATCAGCCGGATTGTGAAGCGTGCGCAGTCGCCCAGCAGCTTCCTGGCACAGCCGCGGATAGGCGCTGAGGAAGGTCTCCACCAGCTCACCGCGCTTCTCCTTGAACTCGCGCAATTTCTCATCGACGGTCTCCACCAAGCCGAGGGGCAGAAGATGAATGCCAACCTCGAACGGGAGGCTCATGTCGTAGAGGAAATGGCGGACGTCGCCATCGAGCGAGCGGATTGCCTGAAGCTCTGGCGAGTCGAGCAAATTCTTCGAGACCCGGATCAGTGCCTTGTCAGCGTCCACTTCGACTTGGGACGAACTGACCTTTCGGCTGTTGCCGAGCAAGCCCGAGATGAACTTTGATGAAGACCGTTTGCTTGGCAAGATCATTTTCCGAGTTCTCGAATGTCTAGGATTGGCACTGCTGTTGCCATACTGACCTCCTTGGAATTGAGAGTCCTACTCCGGCACTCTGCATGGCCAGGACCACGTATCAGCGCTCGTTACAGAAAAACTCCAATTGCGATCGCTGCACAGTCTAGCGAGGGATATTTAGACCTCTGATTTCGAGGGTGGCAAGACGGTGAGGGGCCGGCCTAAGTCCCGAATGACGCGCCGCCGCGGCGCGGGCTGGTTTTCTTCGAACTGGAAGACGCCAGGCATCGAGGCGCTAAGAAACTTGCCGGACGCCATTTGGCGAAGCGCCTTGATCTGCTCACCAGCAGATCGTGAAACCGGCACGATGTAGCGTGAGGCCTGGGCAAGAGTCATCCTCAGCCGGTGCGCCTTCCGGCAGCACTCTTTGATTTCCGCGCCAGTCCAGCCTTCGTCGTCGGGAAGCTCGCCTGAAACTTCGTACTTTACTCAGATAGATTTTCCAGATGGCCTCGCGCTCCTCGGCGGTCGGCAAATCAAAGAAGAAAGTGCCGAGCGTAAACCGTCGACGCAGCTCAGGAGGCAAGCTCGTGATGGAATTGCAAGTCGCAACAAACAACATTCGCCCTTGCGAGACCGCGTCGATGATCGTGAGCGCCGTGCGCAGCCGCTCGGTTGAAGCACCTACCAGAGAGCTCTCCATGGCCGCCAGGTCAAAAGCAATCGTGGGAATTCCTGCCGTACCGCCGGTGGCCTTGGCCGTCGCGCTCTTGGCGCTACCAGGCGGGCCGATAAACACAACACCGTCTGCCTCGCGGTCCTGCATGTACGTCAGGATAGTTCCAGTCATCTCCGTCTTGACGCCGGAGAGGTCGGTGCCCGTTCCTGCAAACGCCTTTTCAATCTCATCGATGAACACGATGACGCGCGGAGGATTGATGCCTGCGAGCACTGCTCGTAGGAAATCCTTGACGTGGCCGACCCCACCAATGTCTTCAAAGGTCTCGCCACCTCGCCACACCGAGAGGCCCGGGGTCTGCTCGATGATTTGACGTTTGCTCTCCCAAAGGTCCTCCGTGTCGAGATCGCGCTTGACCAACGACATCGCTAGCGCCTGCTCTGCCGGGAAGGCAGCCAAGCCGATCAGGGCATCTACTGCCTTGCCGAGCACGCAGGGTTCAGGCTCATCCAGTTCGGCCGCATTGAAAGTCTCTCGGACGATTCGCTCCAGGTGACTCACTGAAGGCAGAGGCTCGTCAAGGACGAGGACGTCCTGCCCCAGTTCCGGTGGCAACGTCGCACCAGGCACGGTGAGGAGAATCAGTGTCCGGCCTGTCGCTTTGAACGCATCACGCAGGTTCCAGATCCCCTGCATCACTCCAGGATCATTCCAGAAGCGGTGAGCATTTGAGTAGAGTAGAAGCCCGTCCTCGCAAAGCTGCTGCCCCAGAAACAGGGCGTCGGCCGGCCCGACCGTCGCAGCCTGACGGTCGCCCAGCACACGTGCCAGCTCTTCGCCGCTGTCCCGGCTAGCAGCATATAGGCCCCGGATTACATCCCAGCCGAGCAACGGTGGAAGCTCACGGCTTTGACTGAGAGTCTCGATTACGAAATGCGTCGTGCTCGCGGGGTCGGCAGTACGTACCGCCACGAGCGGAGTCGAGACACACCGCGCGGCAAGGAAGGCCGACGCAAACTCCTCCACTGAACGAATCATGACGGGTGCTCCTTTCGGGGAAGAATCTCAAGGGGAATCGAAAGCAATGAGGCAAACTGAGGCGGGCTCTACCACGGCAAACCGCGAATGGGAAATCCTGTGACTACTGCTCGGCCGCCTTCGCGAATACTGACCTCAATCAGCTCTTCCGTGAAATCGGCGGGAGTATAGCGGCCGCTGAATAGTCGCAAAACCTGATTGCGAGTTGTGCGCAGCGGTAGACTTCCTGGCTGAGCCGCGTTGAAACGCCCGAGGATGGCGAAGTCGAGGCAGGCACAGGTTTCTTCCCACAGACGTTTCCGGCGTTGTTCCGAAGAACCTTCGCCCCAGGTCCAGTAGCGCCCTTCGGCGAGTTCGCGCTCTGTGTAGCCGCTAAACATGCCGAAGCTTAGCTCCGATGCTTGCCGGCGCACGCTGTGTATCAATGCCAGCAAGGTGTCTGCCTGCTGCATGGGCTCACCGCCCGAGAAGGTGACACCTTCTAGCGTATGGTTTTCGTGCACCCGCAGAAGTTTTTGCACTACCTCATCAACCGTGACTTCTTCGCCCCGAAACTGATGTGTCTGAGGATTCCAGCATCCAAGACAGCCGAGCGTGCAACCCTGGAAAAATGCCACGGCGCGTAATCCTGGCCCATTAGCACGGCTGGCGGGAATCAACGCATGAAGCAGCATGTCAGGCCTCCTTCAGCGTCGGCTCGTTTCGCGCTCGGTCTGCTGGCCGGTGAAATAGACAGGCTTCTTCCGCTCGATTTTCACGTTGTCCCCGCCACGGAAGTCATCAAAGACCTTCTCGCAGCCCTGTCCTGCGAAGCCCTCCAGATCGAGGGTCGAATTTCCTTGCTGGTCGATGGTGATCGTGATCGTTTTCTCCTGCATCGTCGCCTACCTCCGCACAACAAATTGCAGTTTCACCTGCTCACCTTCTGAGGTCTCAATCACCTCGCGGCTTTTTAGGGTGTAACCCTTCGCCCGCGCCATGGCCAAGGTCTGCTTCTCTTTGTAGAGTTGCTGGATGCGGCCAAGCCACTTGGCTCCATAACCGCGGTGCTCGTCGAGTTCATCCTTGATTATTCCGAACCGGCCGTCGGGCTGGCGTGCGAATCCAATATCGCCGTAGGCGCCTCGAAGTTGGTTCCGGCGGATAATAATGTTCGCGGTTTTTGCCTCCTGGTCGGAGTAGTAAGAGTTCAGTCTTGCAACCCCCGGATGAACCTCAACTTCGTAGCCCATCTCTTTGAGAACTTCCACCAGGTATTGTTCCTCGCGCAAAACTGTTTGGGTCTCGCCGTATTTCGACACGGGGTGTCTCCTTTCCTTGTACTTTGGGCTGTTGTGTAATTGAAACCATAAATTGGCCAGAGCGGACACTTTATGGTTTCAACGTGGTATGTAACCTCAAGCGTGAGTTGGCCGTTTCTAAAGCATCAGTTTGGCCGACATTACCAGCCGCAAGTCGTTTATTGTCAGTGAAAGGCGCCATGCGCCGCCTCTCCCCACGTTGACAACGCGGCTGAGAATCTCTCGCCGCAGCTGGCGCTGCCGAAAAAATGGGCGGTAAGGTCTCGGTCAAGGTACGGTCTACGTTTTAGCAACGCGTCGCCCCCAATATTGCAAGCCGATGTGCAAAGTGATGGATCTGCGGCCATTTTATGGTTTAATTCCGGCCAACTTATGCTTGAAGGGTCATGGTCGCGCCTGCGGGGCAACATCGCACTTGCGGCCACGTTATGCTTTCATTCAGCATTTTCGGCCACATTATGGTTGCAATTGCCCGAGGGTCCCAAGGTTCGGCCACTAAAAACAAAACCTTTCTGCTCGTTCCCCGGACACTATACGGTTTCAACCGCGGCCAAGATATGGTTTCAATCACATGTTGCTGTGATTTGGCTGGACGGCGTTCTTAATTATCAAAGGGCAGACACCATTCTACCTGGTGGGCTGCCGGTCGAGTTGAGCAAGCATGGCCAGCACAACTCGCCCTACCATCGCCAGCGTGTCCGGGCTGCACACGTCAGCCGTGTCGCGCTCCGTATGGTGATAGCCGTTCAAGAAAGGGGCAAAGTCGATGATGTCCACAGCGGGCAGGCCAGCAGCGAGGAACGGCAAGTGGTCGTCCTCGACGGGCAATGGACTTGCTGTTGGGAACCTTTCCTCATAACCCAGCCGCCACGCGGTCGTGACCATTAGAGTTCGAAGCCATTGCGTAGAATTTGCCTCGGGTCTGAACTGTGGTTCCCAGCCAGCGACCATATCCAAGAGAACCACGACACGAACTTGACGGAGTCTGTCGCCCTTCCGCAGCGTCTCGACAAAGTGCCGGCTCCCATAGAGGCTATCACTCTGTGACCAATGGTTCAGTGCCTCCTCGCCATCAAAGAAGACAATCCAGTAAGTCGATGCGTGGCGCCGTTTTGCCAACACGCGCGCCAACTCGAGTAGCCCAGCCGCACTCGACCCACCGTCATTCGCTCCGACAAAGCGGATACCAGGAAGGCGCGCCGTGTCGTAATGGCCGGCGATGATGACAACTTCAGACCGATCTCCGGGGAGCTTCGCGATGATATTGAGCATCCCGAGCTTTCCGACTGGTGTCGTAGCCACGAACGAATCGTAAGTGACATCGACTCCCGCATCGCCCAATTGTTCCGTAATGTATTTCCGGGCTTGGTCGAGAGCCGGTGAATCGGGTGGCCTTGGCCCAAGCGCGACGAGAACGTCGCAAATCTTCGGACGCTCGCCTGCCGTCAAATCCTTCGGCAGCAGCGGCTAGTCTGCTCTGTTCGAAATAGTGTGCCCCGGCCGCAGCGAGAAGAACGGCTAAACCAGCAAGTGCCACCGCCACGACCTGCCGCTTTCCTTTAGACATGCTCCCAATCTTCGCGCGCTTGCTGCTGCTCATCCCGCTCGTGCGTCTCGCCTGCCTGAGCCCTGCTGGATCGGTACTATCGATTCGCCATCCGTCAAAGCCGGAACTGCCCTACGAACATCCGCTCGTGCTTCCACAGTTTCCGCAGCGATAGCAAGACCCGCTGCGAGTCATAATTGCCCCGCAGTCTTTGCACGCCGGCGCATCCCCATGGTTGCCATTGTCCTCGGCCAAAGCGGCGGAAGCCGGAGCCGGACTCTGGTCCAAGCTCCGGCTGCCAGCTTCAGAAGGAGAAGGCGAAGAATCTTCTGGGAGAAACTTCAGGCTGAGCCAACGAAAGAGATAGTCCATCAAGGACTTTGCATAGCCGATGTCTGGGTTTCCCGACCATCCGCTCGGCTCGAATCGTGTGTGGCTGAACTTATCGCAGAGAACCTTGAGAGACACGCCGTACTGAAGCGCCAACGAAACCGCCGTGGCGAAGCAGTCCATCAAACCTGAAACCGTCGAGCCTTCCTTCGCCGCCGTGATGAAGATCTCGCCTGGTCGACCGTCCTCATAGAATCCAACGGTCAGATATCCCTCAAATCCGCCCACGTTGAAGTGATGGACAATTGCTTCCCGCTCGTCAGGGAGGCGCCGACGAATGGGAAACGCTCCGACGCTCTGTTCCTTGGCATCCATAAACCCTCGCCGTTTCGACTTTCAGGGATCTATTCAAAATGATCCCGTGGTCAGTCTCTCGATTCACAGGCCTGGCCTTGCACTCGCCCGCTGCGAACGACTGTCCAGCGATCGGCACCGCCATTCCGATGCCGCTCGACCCAGCGGCTCGTGTAGCTCTTGAGCCCTTCCAGCCACACGCGCGGGTCGGAAGAGTGAAGCAGGATCAACTCCGTCTCGCTGAACCTTTCGCCTGACTGGCGAGTGGCGGCTACGCGCATGTACTCCCAAAGTTCCCCACTCATATGAGCCATAGGGAGGTAAAGCCATGCGGGCGTCAAGACGAACGCGAGCTTGTCCGCCAGGCAGAGCTTTGAGTACCTTTTCCCAACCCGCTTTGCCCAGTGCCGCGAATGGCACATCACGAAGTCTCGCCATTCTGAACCGAAGAACCAGCCCATGAGGCGACCACCGAGGATCACGTGGTCCTGGCCGTCAACACTTTCCATTTCGCGCTTTCCGGCATAGCCAACGTCATGCAAAAAGCAGGCTAACCAGATCCTGAGGTCCCACGGAAAACCGTACAATTTCCACCACGCCCAGGCGACGAAGAACGGATGAATCAGGATGCAATGCACGCCAAAAATCACACTCTTGGTTCCCACTTTCATGGCTCGATACTCACTTTGCTCTCAATCAGACTGGCGCCCGCGTCGTGTTCTGTCGCAGGGACCTTTTCAACCGCCCAGAGCAGGACCGTTTGCGCGTCCCCGAGCGCGCGCATTAGTTCCCGCCAGGTCGCGCATTCGGCCCCGAACTGCGACGCGGAATACCAGCTCAAGCTCGACATCGCCGATGGGAGTCACGTTTGCGCCTCGGAAACTGTCGTCTCAGTCTTTCGCTCATCGTCCTCGGGTCTACGGAGGTAGTGAGCATGCACACAGCCGACGCAGTTCGTCGCTCCGGTAAGAGCCTTTACAACTGTCTCTAATTCCGACGGAACAGTTAGCGCTTCGCCCGCCCGAGACAAGAAGGCCGGTATGACTGAGCCTCGTTTCTCCCTGTGCTGCTTCACCAGGTCCAAAGCAAGGTAGCCTTCGTGCGCCCGGAACAGGATTTTGCTTTCCAATGACGGTCGCTTTCCGTCTTGTGCGGCTCCGGGAGCGTGGTGAGTAATCAGGAGGCTGTAGGTGTGGCCCGTCCGGAACATCTCTACGCGAACGAAGCTCGGAGCAATCACCAAGGCATGAACGCCATTGAAGCCCACCGAGTCGAGTGGATGGATCCATCCGAGCCGTTCGCCCCCTTCACCGCAAAAGGTCACGTAATGCCCGAATTGTTCGACCGCGCCACCGGACTCGATCCCCCGAACTACATAGCGATTCGCCAAGTGCTGGTGTTCGAGACTCACCGCAGGCCGTGCGGAGATTCCAACTTCCATCAACCGTCGCAGCCCACGCCGCGGAAGGGTTAATCCCTGGCGAGCCTCGTCGCGCCCTTTGGTGCTACTCCTCATGCTTACCTCCTTGCAGCGGACTGAACTCCCAGTGCCGATCCGCTGTCACGCGGTCGGCTGTAATGTCTCTAATTCCCTCACTCGATCCAGCTCAGCCATGGCATCTGCGGGAGTGAGGCCGTCGGGGTCGGAGCCGCGCTGGTAGCACCGGCCTTCGGAATCCAGCCGCAGATACTGACGCGTGCGGATGTGCTTGTAGAACTCAACCCCTGCCTCGCGCCACATCCACATAAACTCGTGACACCCATCGGTCCCGACGAGTAGTTCAAGCGGTTTCCAGTTCGGATTTTCAAATGTCTTCTCAGCCATGGTCTCCTCGCTGTACGACATCGGTGTTCGGCCTGGGGCATCCCACCGAAGTCCTGATCATGTCTTTCGTGCATCCAGCCCAACATATGTACTTGCGCGGGTCGTCGATCGAGATCGACAGGTTGTCACCGCTGCGGTCATGGCCGCCTTCGGCACACGACGGGCACTGAGTCACGTAGTTCCGCCCCACACGACGGAGCTTGGTTGAGATGTGGTCAAGAATCCGAAACTCCGGTCCTCCCGTCCTGGGCCTGAACTCGGGTTCCGGCTTCGGTGGCGCAAGTTGAGGCGGAATCGCCTTCCCCACAATCAGCTTGGCGAGTTGTTCGCCTGAAACCTTCGCGAGCGAAGTGAGGTAATGCATCTGGTTTTCGAGCACGTAGTCAGCGCCGTAAAACCAGAAGCGCTTAGCTGCTCCTCGGTGAATGCCGAGCGGCCCGCGGATAGCATTGCCGTATTCGCCTGGCTTCAGCTCGTCGTGCTTGGGAAAGATCTCGATACCCTCGCGCAACCCGGCGCCCTTCACGGGCATGCCAAGTCGCAGGGCAAGGTCATATACGTAGATCCGGCAATCTCGGGCCGGCAAGGGTTCCTGCATGAAGATCCAGAGATGCCCGCCGCGATTGCTTTTCTCGAACGCCGAATCAACGCCGTCCTGCTTGAGGTAGTAGGCCAGCTTGATGAGGTCTGCCATCGCCTCTTTGTAGTCGGCGTCGATTGCTACCCACTTGCACCGCTGAGTGGAGGGATTGATGGCATAAAGGCCAATGGTGATGTCGCCCTCGATGTGGCGCTGGATGGTATCGAGCGTCAGGCCGAGCCCCTCGCCGGTTTTCTTGTCGGTAGGGCGGTAATAATAATGACGGTTGCTTTCCGGCTGCGGTCGGTCGGACTGCATGGTGAAGGCGCGCCGGTTAACGAAAAGGCGGGAGTAGTCCGCCGCAACGCCAGCGGGCGCTTTGAGACGGTATCTCCGCATCATTTCCTCCCGATAGTCTGGTGGTCGCCACTTCTCCATAGTGGCTGTGGTAAAACGAGAAATATTTTCTGTCAAACGGCCGACAGGCGATTGGATAGAGGGCGTGTTTTCAGTTGGTTACGGCGAGCCCCTGGAAAGAGGCCCCAATCACCGATTAGAAAATCGCTTCTCAGGAGGAGTACACGCGGGTGGCTTGGGGCGGCTTATCCGGCCCCACCCACCAAATTCGTTGGCTGGCGAAATAGCGCCGGGCTTCCCACCAATCTGAAAAAGTGGCACTGGTTGGTGAGAACGTCGAACTCGTCCGCACTGTACCCACCGTAGTTCTGATCCTCAAAATCCACCCACAGCCAGGCACAGCGTTTCCGGTCGTACACGTATACCGCTCCCCCATCGGGAGAGTCTTCGTGCGCAACAAGAACCACCAAAGCCGCTGGGAACTGGAACCAGCGAAGGACCTTTGGAAAGTCTGCGAACTCCAAGAGTCGCGCAACTGCTTGGTCGAGCGTTTCCTTCTTGCTTAGTTCGAACAACTGACTGATTTGCACTTGGCCGAACATTTTTTGTTCTCCTTTTCAATTTCAGGATTCGTCATACTGCCAAGACCGATTAGCGCTCTTCCTCAGCCACCCTGCCGTGATTTCATGCCCGGAGAGAGCGCTGGGTTCACGGATGAACTGAAATAGAGAGGGACTGGAGCGCCGACAAACGTGCGCCGGTCCAAAGCGCACGGGTTCAGTCGGCGCTCCAGCGTGGGGTAGGATTTGAGGCAGGGCGTACAGCGGGGTACTTGAGGTTTCAGTGTGAAGAAGGTCGGTGTTAGTGAGCCGGTTCGCCAGCGGACGAGGTCATCAATTCGACAGCCGCGCGCAGCTTGGGTGTGTCGGCCTCCGTGAGCCGGCCGATGTCGCCGTACTTGAAGGTGCCCTTACTCGCCTGTTCAACCACATGACCGATCGGCCGATTTGTCGCTGTGGCCATGCGACGCGCCGCCGTCAGGAACTCATTCCGCAATTGGTTGAACCCAACAGCGGGAGCCGATCCGTTGCCATTGCTTTTCGCAGCAGGCGCAGTGGGCTGGTCACGTTTCCCTGATCCATTGCCGTTAGCTCCCACATCGGGATTTGACGGGGGCGTGGATCTTGATTCCGCTTCCGATCCCGACACAACAGTGGACTTGACACCATCAGGCGTTGTACCAACGGAAGCTCCGTTTCCACCATTGGCTTGTTCGGTCGAAGCGCCATTCGCCGATCCGGGGTAGAACTCTCCTGCAATCTCCGGCGCCTGCTCTTGTTCATCCTCGACGACTTCAAGAATCTTGCCGCCAGACCCGAGCAGCTTGCGAGTCTCGGCAAACAGCCGGGCGTTCTCGGTAAGGTTGGCGATGAGTTTCTGCATGTCATCGCCTTCGACTTCCAGGCTCAGAGCCCAGATGGAAGTTGTCTTCTTCCGCTTTTCCTTGCGGTCGAAATAAGAGACCTCCTCCGGACGAACGGTGAGTTTGCCGGTGATTCCGGCGAGCCGCCCGCCTGTGAAGGTTTGGATCTCTTGCAAGGCGGAGTGGATTTGCCGGATGGAACGGTAGGAGTCGTGTGAATGCGGCAGACACTCCCTAACCGAGGGAAGTCGGCCAGCACAAAGCGCAGGTCACCACTCGGCTTGCACTGGCCTGCGGCAAGCTCTGGACATCCGTTGCCGCATGGAGTCCACGGCTGCCCGCCGGGCTTCTCGGACGTGCGCCGGATTGCCGAGGCACCGTCACCCGAACACTTCCGCTCGGTGGCCGTCCACCAGGCGTAGGAACTCAGGAAGACGTTCTCAATGTCATCGTCAATCAGCATGATGTGAAGCTCCCGGCACTGCTCGCCATAGTGCTGGATAAGTTCGGGGTCAGGCTCCCACTCGACTCCACCGGCCGTCTTCCTTTTGCGCAGGAAGACAAAGTGGTCGAGTTTGGTGGGATGGTTGCGATCACCATTCGGCGGCAGGCCGATGGAGACCTTGGTTGAAACCGACAGCCGCTGAACAACACGGCCATCCTGGTCGTGAGTGACACCAATGATCATGTGAATTCCTCCTTTTCAAATACACCTGCGAGGCCAAGGGTCAGCCCCAATCTACCCATAGCTAATCTTCTCTAATATCCGTTCCAGTTGTCTGCGGGCATCTTGTCCTGTGTGAGAAATAGGCATGGCTTGCATTTTCCTCTTGTAGTAGATGATCTATGGGAGTATAAGGGCACATGCCAAAGAAAGGTTCACCTCCGCTGGAAGGCGAGCTGCTCCAGGGCACGCTCGACCTGTTGATTCTGCAAACGCTGGTGCTGGGTCCCGCGCACGGGCACACCATCGCCTACGCCATCGAACACCGCTCCGAAGATGTCCTGCAAGTCGAGCACGGCTCGCTCTATCCCGCACTGCACCGGCTGGAGGACCGCGGCTGGATTGCCTCGTTCTGGGGCACTTCGGAAAACAACCGCCGGGCGCGCTACTACCGGCTGACGCCCGCGGGCCGCAAGCAATTGGCCCATCAAACCAGCCGCTGGGAAGAAATGGTGCGCGCCATCAACCGCGTGCCTGCGGTCCGGCAGAGGAATAGAACGTGGAATTTGATTTTCTTCGACGCTTCCGCCGTTTCTTTCGCCGCACGTATTGGGATAAGGAGCGAGCGCGTGAGCTCGAAGCCTATCTCGAAATCGAGACCGACGAGAACATCGCGCGAGGCATGTCGCCGGAAGAGGCGCGCTACGCTGCGCACCGCAAGCTGGGCAACACCACATTGATCCGAGAGGAGATCTTTCAGATGAACAGCCTCGGTTGGCTTGAAACCCTGCTGCAGGACCTTCAGCTTCGGGTTACGTCAGTTGCGCCGCAATCCCGGCTTAACCGCCGTGGCCGTCATCACGCTGGCGCTCGGCATTGGCGGGAACACGGCGATGTTCAGCGTGATTGAGGCGGTATTGCTGCGGCCGTTGCCATATAGCCACGCTAGGGAGCTTGCGCGCGTGGCTTCGACATGGGAGCGGGACGGGGTCACGACAACTTACTCCTCATCGCCGCCTGACTTCTTCGACTGGCGCGATCAAAACCGGTCCTTCTCGTCGATGTTTGCGTACTACATCGGCGAATACGCTCTGACGGGACAGGGCGAAACGAAGCGGGTGCGCGCTGTGCTCGCAACCACCGGGTTATTTTCCACACTCGAAGCGCATCCACTCGTGGGACGCGAATTCATGGCGGACGAGAATCGCAAAGGCGCAAATCACGTGGTGGTGTTGAGCTACGGATTGTGGCAAGCGGATTTTGGCGGCATGCCCGACGCCATCGGAAAAACGATCCAACTGGATAGCGAACCTTACACCGTGATCGGCGTCATGCCAGCCGAGTTCGGATTTCCTCTGCAAACCGGTGATCTTTTTATGCCTATTGGGTTCGACGACAAAGTGATGACGCAACGGGGCGCCCATTACGTGCGCGTGCTGGGACGGCTCAAAAGCGGAGTCTCGCTGGCCCAGGCGAATGACGATCTGGCGGGAATCATGGCGCAACTCCGGAAGCTATATCCCGATAAGGATGAGAAATGGGGCGTGCGCGCTGAACTTTGGAGCAGCGCCCTGGTGGGCGAAATTCGTCCCGCGTTGCTTATGCTCCTCGGGGCGGTGGGCGTGCTGGCGCTGGTTGCCTGCGCGAACGTCTCCAACTTGCTCCTGGCACGCGCGGCTGCGCGACATCGGGAATTTGCTCTGCGGATCGCACTGGGAGCGCGGCGCTCGCGGCTGGTTTGCCAGACGCTGACCGAGGGACTGTTGCTGGCGCTGCTGGCCACGGCGGCGAGCCTGCTGGCGGCGCACTGGGCGCTGATGGCGATCGTGCGCTTTGGGCCGAAAGACATCCCGCGGCTGTCGAGTGCCGGGCTGAACCCCGAGGTGCTGGTGTTTACCATGGGCGTTGCGGTGGCGAGCGCGATGTTCTTCGGGTTGATTCCGGCGTTGCGGTCATCGGGGACGGGCATCAGCGGCCTGCTGAAGATTTCCGCTTCTTCGCAAGAGGCGGGACACGCTCGCAGCGCGCTCCTGATTGCGGAAGTAGGCCTGTCGATGACTCTCCTGGCAGGCGCGGGCTTGCTGGTTCGCAGCTTCGTTCGACTGAGTTCACTCGACCCGGGCTTTAACGCCAAGGACGTATTGACTCTGGACATCACGGTGCCCGACGCCCATTACAAGAACAGCCTTGCGCTCCAAAACTACTGGGACCAGGTGTTGGGCAAGCTGCGAGGTGTGCCAGGCGTAGCTTCAGTCGGTGTGGTGACACCTTTGCCCTTGTCCGGCGACGACTTCAGCAGCAGCTTCCGGGTGGAGGGTACAAGCGTACCTGAGAAGGATGAGCCGTCGGGAGACGTGCGCTTCGCCAGTCCCGATTATTTCCGCACCATGGACATTCCGTTGCGGCGGGGTCGTGTGTTTACAGATGCCGACCGTGTGGGAGCGGTCCGGGTTGTGCTGATCAGCGAGACTGCCGCGCGGAAGTTTTTCCCCGCGGGTGACGCAATCGGACACAAGGTCATATTTGGCGCGAGCGGCGGATACGAAAAAAATCAGGGAGAGATCGTAGGCATTGTCGGCGATGTGCGTCATTTTGGACTGGATGCGCCAATCCCGCCAATCTTCTATGTGCCTCTGGCGCAGGCGGGGATGGATGGTGCGACGGTTGTGCTGCGCGCCCATCAGTCGCCGGCCGGGCTGGGTCAACCGGCGCGGAGACTGGTACAAGCCATCGACCGTAACGCGCTGGTGGGGGAGCCGGTCCTGCTGGAGACACTAGCTGCCGAATCGCTGGGGAAGCGGCGGTTCTATATGCTGCTACTCGGCGCATTCGCCGCCTTGGCCCTGACCTTGGCGGCGGTCGGGCTTTTTGGTGTCGTCTCGTACTCTGTGGCGCAAAGAACCCGGGAGATCGGCATCCGCGTGGCGCTGGGCGCGACGCGCCGGGAAATACTGTCGATGGTGATGGGCCAGGGACTGCGATTGGCAGGCTTTGGGTTGGCCGCGGGGCTGCTGCTGGCGCTGGTTCTGAACCGCACCATAAAAGGACTATTGGTTGGCGTGAGTACGACCGATCCGTTGACGTTGGCTCTTACAGCGATCATGCTGCTTTTGGTGTCGCTGTTGGCAAGCTATATCCCCGCCCGCCGGGCGACGAAGGTCGATCCCATGGTGGCGCTGCGGTATGAATAATGGCTAGTGGTTGACGCAAGCTACGTTGGCCAACTTTCGCGGCGCTTCACAAGTTCAACAAGGGCCCCGCGGAACACGTTCGCTCTAATGGACGTCGCGATCACTCTCTTGTAGGGCTTCTCTCTGCTGCCTACGCCTCCGGATTCATACATGGCCCAGCGGTACACTCCCTGCATCAGCTCGGCGTACTCTCCAATGATCCCCGCAACATCATCTCACGGGAAGTCACAGCATCGGACTTTCCGAGATTCTCTTAAATGCCACTCAGGCGAGCGTGTCGTTTTTCAGCAGAAAAACGACACGCGGTCGGTACTAGTCAAGGCCCAACCGATTGGTTCGACAGGACATATCAGGCGGTTTGTGAAGGCAAGGTCATCGCAACGTCAAGGCAATGTCGCGGCAATACCCGCTCTGGATCGATTACCTAAGCGCTTCTCGGAGGGTTGAATTTCGCTCGGTATGGGGGTTCAACACAGGCATGTCCAAAAGCTTTTCATGCCACGACTGTGCGAGTCCGAAGAATAGGGGTAACTCAACACGCCAGAAGAAGCCGGCCACGAAACTCAACAGGTCGCGGTTGGGAACGAGGTAGAGTATCCGTTCAACGGCGCGCTCGCTCTCAAGCCTCTTCGCGATCTCCGTGTAGTGTCTCCGGCTTTTCGGCGTGCGCTCGTACTCCAGGGCAAAGCGAGCCGATCGGCCATCGAGTGCCACCGTCACCAGGGCATCGTAGTCCTTGGCGAACCCGAAGGGCGTGAGCTCGTTCCGGGAGCGGATCTCTGTTTCGCCGACCCAGAGAATCTCCATGCCTGCTCGCAGAAGCTGGAGGCGGAGGTCATTGAGCTCGACGGCGTGCATCACCTTGAGCTCGCGGTCGCGCGCGCCGCGCGGGGATGGAAGTGGCACGAAGCACTCCCCTGAGCCTTGGAGGAAGAGACTTCCACTCGGGGAGATCGTGTAGATGGACTCCGCGCGTAGGGCTGCGGTCTCGAGTTTAACCACCACGCCGTGATTCACGAGGCGCCGGAGCCTCCAGTCGAACACCCTGCGGTCACGCTCGTATCCGCCGCGCCTCATGAACTCGAACAGTTGTGAGTGCGTGACGAACTGTGAGCGGACGACCTGCTGGAGAAGAGGAAAGTCATGTGCCTGGCCGAGAGCGATCGCTCCCTTTGAGTAGCGCATCCGCCTATGCCTCACAGTTGACCGCGAGTTCGAGCCGAGCCCGGCACGGCTCTCCGGCCACGGGCTCAAGGCTGTACGTCCCCACCGAGGTTCGGACCCTGCCATGTCCTGCCATGAGCATCATGGCCTCTTGATCGTCTCGCCACCCGCTCAAGGCGATGACCCAAACGTCGGGCGTGCTCCAGTCCGGCTCGCCAACCTGAAGGCGACCCACGTCGCGTGACCTCAGCACCACGAGGTAGCGATCGGGCTCAGCCCCGAAGGGAAGCAAGGTCTTGAAGAGGATCTTGTTCTGGCCCTGCCATACGCAGGGCTCCCCACATTCGAATACACGGCCGATCATCCTCTGTGGGGAGTTGGGATCGAACCCACCCATGCCATTGAACCGCACATGGCCGAGAATGCGAGGCCGGGTGCGCAGGGCGCCGTTGACCATCACGCCAGTCGTGTTGTAGTAGGCGGTGCGCGCGAACCGCCTCGGATCACGAGGGTCGTTCCTCACCCGCCGCCTCCACACACTCCCAAACGCCAGAACGCTCACGACCATGGCTCAGACTCCTCCCTTCAGGCGCTTGTTCTTCTCCCGCTCCGCGTGGAGTTGTTGTTGGAGGCTATTGATGTGCCGGACCAGCTCGGTCGGGGAAGTGGGCTGGACATCGGGAGGGGCGGAACCCTGTCCGTTCCCGCCTAATCGGCCGCTCAGTGCATCGATGCGAAGGGAGAGGTCGGTGACCAACGCCGCTTTCTGAGCGAGCTCATCCTCGAGCCTTTTCTTATCGGCTCCTAGCGCGCTGATCTGGCCCTTGGCCTCGTCGAGGTCCATGCGGAGGCTCGAAGCTTCGGAATTCCCTCCCAGCGCCGAGGACTCGCCGGCACCCGAAGCCTCGATAGCCCGGTTGCAAAGCTCGATGTGCTCGTTGTATTGGCGGATCGCTTCTCGCGCCACCTGCCGGGAGGAAGCGTCGTGCGCCCGGACCTGGTCCATCTGCTCGCCCATGATCCGCTTCTCCCGCTTCCGGTCATATCGGGACTTTACGTAGGCCGCGAAAGAGAGGAGAGCTGCGAGCGAGACCCAAAGGCTGTACCAGAAGAAAGGACTCTCGACGGACGCATTGACGAAGGCTTCACGCCGGGTCCGGTACCAGGAACCTAAGTCCACGTCGCGTGGGTTGAGTTCGTGGAACATGAACTCGTACCAGGTCTGGCCGCGCTCATAGAGAGGACGAGGTGACGGAGAAGCTCGGCGCAAAGACGCCCGTGCCGCGTTTGGATCACCTGCACGCGGGGGCTTGTGCTGCCCAAGAGCCGGCGCACTGACGACGCAGACAAAAAGGATAATTCGGAGCGCTCGGGTCATGGCCACCTTCCTCCCAATCGCCTTCCATGCTTTCTTACCAGCTCGTTATTTTTGAAGCGGAGGTTGGCGCCGACCGACTGAGCGCGAGAGTGCCGGAGCTGAGGGTAGAGTTCCGGTCTGAACCCTGGAATGCGGATGTCGCTCGGCGCCCGCACATGAAGCAGGGTGTGCAAGGTGCCTTGGCTCTCGTCCGTCATGAGCATTTCGACCTGAGCCTTGGGGAGGTTCTTGATGTGGAAGTCGGCGGCCCGGGTCTCGAGTTGCTCGGTCTCGGTTACCTTCCCCGTTGGCTCGTAGTGTTCGTGGCCGAACATCCGCCAACCCTCGAGTGCAACACTGCGCCGGGGCACCCGGTGCAGCGCCGAGGCCTGGAGAAAGTAGCGGGCTGTGTCCTCGTTCTGAGTCTTGAAAAGAATCGTGGTGTTGGGAGCGGAGGTCACATCCTCCTGGAAGCCGCGCCCAACCTTCAGCAACTGCGGGATGCTCTGTAGGGAGAAGAGAAAGGCGGTGTTGGTTCCCCGGGCCGTGTTCAGGATGTGGGCGAAGTTCTGGTAGCCGAAGGGCGAGAATTCGTCGAGGACGACGCTGAAGATCGGATCGCCGGCTCCCGAGTCATCGTGGCCAGGCAGGTTTTCGGAGGGCATCGCTCTCTCGTATCTCTTGCCAACGACGAGCTGGAGGTTTTGGAGGAGCATCTTGCCCAGTGCCCGGACCGGCTCCGTGTTCTTGTTCACGTTCAGGCTGACGAACAGAATCAAGTCCTGGTCAATCACCTCGTCGATCGACAACAGGTCTTCATACGGACCGGTGATGACCGACAGCTCGTCGTCCAGGAAAGTCATGCACTCGTTCAGGAGGCCTTGGATCTTCGGGACTCGCTCCCGGTCGTCGAGGGACTTGTAAAGATTCTTGACCGACATCTCGAAGTTGAGCCGGCGCTGGGTTGTGACGGAGGAATCGCGGGCGATGGCAGCCCGTGACTTGTCAACCTGCTCTTTCAGCACCTCTTCGTCCAGGGCCATCACCATCACGTCGTAGAAGTTGAATTTCGCCCCGGTGTATACCAGCACCCGCACAATATCGGACAGGTAGTTCAACTGGTGCTTGGCGAAGAACTCGTCGTGAAGGTTGAACGAGCCAAATACCATGTTGACCACAGCCGAGTAGTCGTCGTGAGAACAGTGAAAGGGATTGTAGAGGACCGAGATGTCGGGCCGGGCGGGGCAAAGCAGGCGGAGCTGATGGAGTCTGCCGGCGCGGTGGAAGTACGGCAGCAAGTCGTAGAAGAACTTCATGTCTCCTTTGCCGTCGAAGATGACCATGGGGATGCGGCGCGGACCTCCTGGAGTCTGAATGACCCGAGCAAGGTCCTGGCTGATGATGTTCGAGAGCAAAGTAGTCTTGCCCATACCGGTCTTGCCCAGGATGATCCCTTGCATCACACGAATGCGATCGGGCCAGAGAAAGGGACTGCCATGGATGTCGTAACCGAGGACCACCGAGTTGTCGGCCCAGGCTTTCCGACAATGTTCGTTGTCGATGTCTGGTGTGATCACAAGCGGGGGGTGCGGCCACTGTTTCTCCCGTCTCGATCTCGCCGCCGCGGGGAACCAAATCGCGAAGAAGACTCCAAGGGCCAGAAGCACCCCGTATCCGTCGATTTCTATCATCTGCCGGCGGGAGAAGTGGAAAGCGTGGACGCCGACGTAGGAGACGCCGAGTATTAAGACCATGAGTGCAAACACGGCCTGAACTTCGGGGCTGAATTCAAGTGGTGAGCGCTGGCGGGGAACTTCCCAGGCGGGTCTCATGACAGTTGCAGGGCTCCTAAGCCGGCAAGAACAAGCCCCAACGCAACGAGAGACAATGACAGGTAGTGTTCGCTCCAAGCGGGCGTTCGGATTGTGGAGAAAGCCGCTCCAATGCATCCGACAGGATCGGCAGCGAGTGAGGCAGACCATCCCTCAGCAACGAAATCACCGGCCAGATGAGGAGGGCAATACACAGAAGAAAGTGAAAGATGGACCAGGGAGTGATGGAGACTGGTGTCACCGGTCTGTCGTCTACCGTTGCAAATTGGAAGACATCCTCCGGCTTGGTGACTCTCGCGTCTATTTGGTGGGGCAGCGTTGTCGGTAGTCCGGCCATAACGAAACCTGAACTTCCTTCACCGTGGCAGGCTGAAGTAGATGAACCAAGCGACCGCCACGACCGGGAGGAGCATCGTTGCCACAAATCCCTTCTTGAATTTCCTACGCTCCCATGGTTTGAACGGATCCCGCGGCTGAAGTGCCAGGTCGAGCAGCATGTTGGCAAACCCGATGTCGTTCCGTGCCTTGAAATACAAAGAAAAGAGCGCGCAGGAATTCGGGTGCTTACTTCGATCTTGAGATTCCACTTTCGTCGCCACGAAACTTGACTCCTCTTTTCTTTAGAGCACAAGTGTGGCACTCACTTCGCCGCGGTAGTCGTTCGCCAGCTCAAAACGGAGCACCTGCGGTGCGGACGAAGAGCGAGTGAGCCTGACCCCGACTACGCCGATGGTCGCCTCACCCGGACCCAGCTTGGTTTTCGGCAGCTTCTGGGCAGCCACATCCAAGGAGGTTCGAGCTTGGATTTTCAGCCGGCGCGCCTCCGCCTGGCTCAACTGCGAATTCTGACGGGACAGCAGTGTGCGTGATGAACGCACGTCACTCAGCAGGAAGATCTTCGGTGAGCTGGGAGTGTAAACGTGAGTTGTGTCGTTTCGAATCTCGTATCGGATGAAAATCATGTCCTTGTCCTGGAAGAGATCATCCAGACGAACGGCCACGCGATGGTTGGACGATTGGTCTTGCTCGGCTCGCACCATTTGGTCTTCGACCATCGAATCCATGTGCGAAGGGCCAGCCGGAAGACTTGGTGAGACGCTTGCCGTCAGCTTGGTGGGATTCGTTGCGAGTGCCGGCTTCGGATGGTCAATGGCAAAGTCCATTCCTTCGACTGGTCCGGCCGGGCTCAATTCATAACTGAACCGGCTTGAAGCTGTCCAAATGAAAAGGTTGGTCGATACGTTAGGCGCCGTAGGTTCTACGAAAACCTTATTGTCTCGCCATTCAATCTTGAAGGCAGGGCTTCCAGCGGCGACCGACACAACGGGCTCGCCCACCTCGATGACGGTGAGGTGATCGAGGGCCGTCTGGACATGAATGATCCGATCACGGTTGGGTGACTCCGTCTCAACCTTCTGTCCCCAGGACGGGACCGTCAGCAACAAAACCGCTAATCCAATAAGAAAACGTCGCATCATAATTGTTCTCCTTCGTCTCGCCAATTCTTGAATTACTGGCCCCAGGAGGTCTAAAGGCAGACCTCCTGGGGGTTGTGGTTTCAGTGGACCTTGCGAACCGGAACGGCTGGGCGCTGGGCAGTGCCGGGCATGACCACCATGCCGTTTCGGATTTCGCTTCGGCCGGGAATGACCTTGAACGGACGTACCTTCTCGACCAGGACTGGCCGTCCGTGGTTGTAGTCCATGAAAAGGTCGCCATCCTCCGTGACATGACAGTAGAGGATTCGCCTTTCCTGGATGTCGCCATCGAGACCCGCGAACCGGCTGACCAGGAAGACTTCGCCGTCCTGACCGATTTCGACTTCGCCATCGGCCAAGTCGGGAACCCGGACCATGATGGGCCGGCCTCCCGTGCGTTCCACAATCCCGTCCACCAATTCCTGGGGAAAGGCGTAAAACACAGTCGAGCCGATTCCGTGGCCTTGGCACACCTTGCTGTGCAAGGCCTGGAGCCAGCCACGCCGGTTGTCGGTTTTGCGCTCAGCCCACTTCCGCACAAGACAGATGGCGGTCTTCATCTCGTGGCGAGATTTCTCACGCTCGAAGAAACGCAGAGCCGCCCTGGCCTGCTTAAGCCGGAAGAGGGCCTCTTTCCGGGCGCGAGCGTTGTCCTTGACACGCTCGAATCCGGCTTCAGCTTCCTTCGCAGCCTGTTCGTAGGCCGTTTGTTTCTTCCGTGTGCGGCCGATCATGCGGGCATAGATTCGGTTGAGCTTGGTGACTTCCTCGAACATCTTCTCGTTGAACTCGCTCCCGGCGATGAGTCCACCGAAGGATGAAAGAGGAAGCGTTTCCTCGTTGGAAAGGAACGAGTGAATCTCCTTTCTCACCGAGTTGTAGAGTTGTCCGACGACATCGCTGGGCGCGACGCCATCGAAGTGAAGGGGCAGCTCCTCGATGCGCCTAGCCAACTTGCACTTCAGCCACGGCGCCGCTGAGCCGACTTCCTTGCGAATTGCTGCGATGCGTTCCCGATCCGGCTCGGTTCCGTGCTTGAGCTGGTCGAGTGCCGCCTGAAGCTCGACCGCCAACTCCTCAGCAAGCTCCGGCCTCCCGGCAGCCTGGGCAATCGTCTTCAGGTCTGTGATCGCACCGATCGAGTTTCCCTTGGCAGACATGGCCACCTGAGGAAGGTTCCACCACGGCGAGCGCTTCTTCGAACGTTTCTTCTTCTGGTTCGAGAAACGCTCCTCGTACCTGAACCGGTCATCGATCCAGCGAGGAAACTTCTCCGACTCGACCACGCAGATATAGTCGAAGTCGAAGTCCCCGCCGTTTCGCTTGGCGGTTTCAGAATGCATGGTGAAGGTCCCGCGCAAGAGAAGCTGCGCGTCGATGATCCGATCAAGTGCCTCTTTCTCCGCCATGGAGCAACCTGACTTGTCCAGGCGTTTCATGAGGAGATCAAGGGTTTCGGGCACCGCAAGGCGCGTGATGGGCAAAAGGTCTTCCTTGGTGCGAATCGGATACCGAACCGAAAGCATCCGGCTCGAAGCCAGGCTGACCAAGCCCCGGTCGGGCGGAATCCAGTCTGACCCGGAGTATATTTCGCCATTGTGTTCGACGAGAAAGCCATCGTCCGCGAGAGCGAACGCCGGTAAGCGCAATCCGCCAGGCGGTCGAGACCTTGTAGGCCCATCGAGTGAGCATGCGGTCCACCTGCGAGTGGATCCACGGGTGCTTGAGCATGAAACCCGTAGGATCGGCTTTGAGCACGGCTTCGATGATAGTGTGCTCGATGCCGGTGTACTCGGAATCGAACGACTGGTCGCTGTCTTCGTCAATGACAGCTTGGGCTTCGGAGGTCCCGAGCAGCTCGAGAAGCGCTTCAAAGTTTCGTCCCTCGAATGCTGCCTTGACCTTCTCGATCTGATCGAGCGCGTATGGTTTGATTTCCAGCTCGATGGAGTCTGTCGGAGCGTGCTCGACCAGGCTGTAGCTGGCCCGGAATTCCAGGTTCCGCGAGACGTCACGGATGCCAAGAACTACCGGACCACGGAAGGTGCGGGCAGAGCCAGTGAGCCATTTGATGAGCGTTGGCTTACCCTTGTATTCAGGTTTGACCGATGACGCCGGCAAGACTATGTCGGCATCGAGGATTTCGGCTACCGCGTTCCGTCATCACCTTGAACGATCCCTTCGCTTGGGTCCGTTCGAAGGCGAGCCGGAACTGGTAGAAGGCGCCGGGCGAGATAACGGAATGGCGGACGTTTCTTTCTGCCGCTGAGTTGATTTCTGCTACACCCAGGTTGGGATGGATTTTCGCGAGCCGCTGGACTTCCCGCTTGAGCAAACCGGTCCGGTGGCCAGCTTGCAACTCACGGAAGAGCGCCTCGGAGATCCAGCCTCTTGAATCGTTGGTCCCTAGCTCGTGATCGTCAACCACCAGAACCCGGCACTCAGGCTTCGCGATGCGTACGATGCAGTCTGAAACCAAAATGCCAAAGTAGGTCATGGCGGCTTCGGGCCAGTTTCCAAAGCGCGAAGCAATCTCCCGCTCGTGCTTCGGATCAACGGCGTAAAACTTCCCGTTCTTTGCTGACCCGCTGGCCCCGATTAACGCGAACTTCTGTTTCTCCCACTCCAGCCGAACCAGCGCCTGCTCGACCGTAGCGCGCTCGAAAGGCGAGAGCTCCTCCTGAGGGACGTCCACCGTGGCCACAGCAATGCCAGGGTAGAGTCCTTCAAGAATCGTGTTCCTGAGTTCGTGTTCCCGATCCAACGGATTCAACTTCTTTTGAACCTCACCGTTTCGATTGATTTCGAGGGCAAGCACCGGCGCCGCCCCGTTTATCCCGTAGTTCATTGGTCTCCTCCTGTTTTGGATTTAATCGGGCACAAAAAAGCAAGGAGGCCGTCGCCGGTCTCTTCGCCGTTTAGTGCCGAAAGGTGATTGGTCTTTCGGCTCTTCGGGCGAAGAGCCGTCTTTCGTGTCTATCTGCCTCTCTCTCGGATAGAAAGAAAGGTTTCTCGGCCCTGCGTCAGAAACGCAGAGTCGAAACTCTTCCGCGAAAATGGCTCACGGTTAGCCTTTGTTCAAATGAAACCGGTATGAATTAAGGATTCCTTTTCACTACCTCCTTTTTGAAAGTGGGCTGTTTACCACTGCAGTCGACAAGGGCGCGGTATTCGATGACGGCGTAGTAGCTCACGCCGGCTTTGAAAGCCTCCGCCATCGCCTCTGCCTCGGATGCAAATTCCCGCTCGAACTCGGGCGTGCGGGAATTCGTTCCCGGCCGCGCGAGGAAGAACCTCCCTTGGGGCGTCGTAGCCTGCGCCGCAGCAGCTTCCTTAGCCATCTGTGGACCCCGACTCGAAGCTTGCAGTCCTTTTCCCTCGACAACTTCTGAAGCGCTTCCTGCCATGATTCCTCCTTCTTTCAAGCTTCGGTTTTTACTGTTGTCCCTGTCCGGGTGACCGAGTCTCAAGGTCGCTGTGCTGGATGAGACCCGTATCCCGATCACCGACCATCTGTTGTTCCTTGTATTCCGCCACCAGCAACCCGCTTGGGTTGTCGTCGGACCTTCGGTCTTCAACCAGTCGGACTGTGTAACGACCTACTATTCGGTCCGTGGCTTCCGTTCCTTTGCGGACTTGATGGACTTCCTTCACACCGAACGCAAGATAAGTCCAGGGTGTTGCCTTCAGATGTTCAATCGACTTGATCTCGAAGTCGGAAATGATGCGGTCCTCGGCGATTTTTCCCACGGTGTCTGAATCGCGGAGTTGATTCATGGTGTAGGTCCGCAGATTCACGGTCATCATGTTGAGGGCTTCCGAAAGGTTGCGATCGACCGAATCCGGCGTATAGCTGAGGTACCGCTCAAGAAAGTGTTTTACGACCGCCCGTCCTTCGAGGTCGGTTGGCGCCGCTTCTTTTGCCGCCTCGGCCGAGAGCGAGAATAGTCTCTGCGCTCCAAGTCGAGCGGACCCGACAACGGTTGCATTTCCGTCTTTATCGACGCGGATGACGGTGGGCGGCTGCAGCCGGACATAGATGGCGAAGCCCAGTGAGGTCAAGGCTATCAGTCCGAAGATCGTCGCCAACAACATCGAGCGGTTGGCGTATGCGCGGAGCATCCCATCGTGCTCGTAGTACTTCGTGTAGGAGCTCATGCTATCTCTGCCGGTTTCCGAACTAGATCTCTTGATGATCAAAGTTCTTGCTCCTCTACTTTGGAATCATCTTTGAAGGCAAAATGGCGGAACGAACGATGACCATGACCGTGCTTCCCACGTCGCCCTTGATGATTCGGTCGGCCAGAAACGGAATCAGCGCGATACATATCGAGAAGAGGATGCTGGCCAGGGCCAGCAACAAGTCCTGGCTCGCGTTCTGGAAGAAACCCGCCACTCCACCCGAATTCAGAACGTTACTGACGCTGTTCACATTCAAGACCACGGCCAGCGCGGCGAAGATCGCGTAGAGTAATCCCCATGCCTGGAAGATCAGCATGTTCACGAGATAAGTCCGGGCGAGCTGCCCAACTCCGTTGGCGGGCAGCAGCGCCAGGACGAACGGCCCGGTAATATAAAGGATCGAACCGTAGAGTGAATAGAACAGCGCAAAGAGCGCGTAGGCGATGGGCATAACAATGAAGGCTACGATGATCAGCAGGGCGTCGAGAAGACCCGAGAGGCTCGCCCCCACCCCTCCTATAATCGACCACAGCGATTCGGTTCCATTCGTGCTCCAGTACTGCTGCAACTGGGTCATCCAATCGCTGAACATGTCTGTGCCGCCGACGAGGCTGATGATCGACTGCGCCACAGAATTGAACATTCCATTAACGTCGCGAAAAATCATGGGGTAGCTTGCGAATACCAAGCCCAGGATCAAATACTTGATCCCGGAAATTCCCAAAGCTCGCACGTCTCCTCCAGCGGCAAAGGCCTGATAAGCCCCGTAAAGAAAGCTCAAGATCAGAATGGTGCTCGCGATGCCCACCACGCCCGTCGTGATGTTCGAGCTGTCGATTCCATCCAAAGCGTTCAGAAACATCTGTTGGAAATAAAACATGGTTCACCTGGGCTGAAGCATCTGTTGGATCTTCTGCTGCAGACCGGACGCATTGGTGGCGCCCATTTTCAACGTCGGCTCCGGCGTTGGCCAGGTCGATGGCGCGGACTCGCATCAAGTCTGCCATCGCTGCCTGCGTGTAGGCGTTGGCTCTCACAAGCCAAGCATCCGCTTGCGCCTCGATGATTGGGGCGCTGCCGGGCGCCGCGGTCTGAATGCTCTGGTTGATTTGGTTTGCAGCCTGGATTTCGAGATCGGCCAAGTTGTCGATCTCGATGGCGCGTTTCATGGCATCCTGCGCTACCGCGTCGCTCATGTCGATGACGTTTCGCACATTCTGTGGCGCCGAAGTCTGGTCGGGAACCGGCCCATAGACGGTCGTGTAGTTCGAGCTTGTGTTGCCGATTTGGCCGGAATCGGCTGAGAGAAGGATGCTCTCAAGCTGCTGGGTGCTCGGCAGTGTGGCGCTCGCAACCGGGATATGGATAACGGTTTGGATTTGAGAAAAGACGCCCTGGAGGTTTCCAACGAGTGTCTGGGCCTGAGTGATTAATTGCTGCGGCCAGACGACCGTCTGCTCGAAGTTTCCGATCGTTTGGTCCACTGACAGGATGGAATTGAGGCCGCCACCGACAACACTGGTTAGGGCGCTGGAGATCGAGGCAAGCCCCGCTTCGAGAATCAGACAGCATGGGTCGAGGAAGATGCCCTTCACCGGCCGCGGCATGAGCAGGATGAACACCACTGCCAGGGCCGTCGCTCTTAACATGTGCGACCGGACCCAGCCGGCGCCCAAGGATATTGAACGCCGCGACCACTTTCCGAACTTTTCGAGTCTGTCTTTCATGATGATATCTCCCTTCGAAGAATTACCTGGGCTGAAGCATTTTCTGAATCGACCCACTGAACGCGCTCACGTGCGCCGCTCCCCGTTTCCGCAGGGCATTCGAGTGTGCAAGGCGTGCCGCCTCTTGCCGCAGCTCGGCGGCAAGCATTTTCTGGGTTAAAGCCTGGCTCTGAATGCTCGCCGCGACGGCAGTCGCCGTAAGGAAAGGGGCAGAACCCGGCGCCGCCTGGCTTGATGTGTCTTCAATCTGGTCCGCGATGCCGAGCGTTGTCTGGCCGGCGTCGTCGGTCTCCTTGAGCGTCTTCAGATTGTCCTTGGCGAGGGCATCGTCCATGTCAGTCGTGGCCCGGTCTTCGGGACTTATGGCTGCCGAGCCTGGCAGCGGGCCGTAAACGTTGTCGTAATTCGTGCTCAAAGTCGTGAAGTCACCGACCTGCTGGTTCCGAATCACACTCTCGAGCGCCTGCGTCGCCGGCTGCAATGCGCTCGTCAGGTTGATGTTGAAGATGCCCTGCATCGGTACGCGGTATTGAGCGGTCATTTGAGTCACTTGACCCTGGGCTTGGTTGATAAGCTGGGTCGGCCAGGCCGTGGTCTGGTAAAAATCGCTAATGGCGGTGCGGACGCTGGTGATCCCACTGAGCCCCGAGTTGATGACGCCGTTGATCGCATTGAGGACGGCCTCGATTGCCCCGATGATGCTGAAGGCAAATGCTCGCGATGGCTGGATCACCATCACCGCCGTCGTCGTCCCCACAAGAGCCAGCGCGATGACCTGGCGTTTCGATTTGGCTCTCACAATGCACCATGAAAACAAGAGAAAAAAGATTGCTGTCATTTGCTGACCTCCGCACAAGATACTTATGAGCGTTTCTTCAATACATCGTTCAGTCAACCGTCACTGCCTCGCGGATCTCACCTACCGACTCCTCAGGCAGCGGCGGCACATCCGCCAGTCCCTGCGGGAACTTCTTTGCCAACTCCTGGTAGCACTCAAGGAGCGGGCGGCCTTCGTTTCGGCCCAACAACCACTTGCGATACCGCCTTTCTCGGGGAAATGTCGTCGAGATCCAGTAATCGAGAGCGGTTGGTACGAGCCGAATTGTCTGCGTCGTTTCCGCTTTTTCTCCCAGCACCATCAGCGCCTGCGCATACTGCCCCTTTCGCGGCGCGCTGAATTCCTTCACTTCGTTGACTGCGGCAGGATTCGAGTGAAAGGTGCTTGACCAGCGCAGTCGTGTCCCCAGGCTGTTGCCCGATGATTTTCGTGGTCGCGTTCTTGAGAATTCCAGGGCCGTGCTCGCGAGGCTTGCCTTCGGTCCCGACGAAATCTTCCGGTGTCTGGCTGATGCCCCACACGCTTCCGTAACGCTTGCGCGCCGTGCGAAACAGTTGTACGACCTCCGGGGCCAGGCTCGGGGAATCAAGCAGCGCCCAGCATTCGTCGAGCACCGTGATCGAAGGCTGGCCGGTCTTCCCCGAGGCGCGCTCGGCCACGGCATTTGCAATCACCATGCTCATCGCAGTCTCAAGCAAGGGGTCCGAACTCAAGCCTTCGACGTTGAAGAAGACCCAGCCGGCATCGAGGCGCATGGTTGTGGGCCGATCGAAGAGGTTCGCGTATACTCCCTTTTCACCCGTCCACAACCGGAGCTTGATCGAAGCGAGCTTCGCTTCATCGATCGTGCGCTCGATCCGCTCTTCGTCCCGCCAGTTCGCAAGCTCTTCTTTGAGGTCGTTGAACGTCGGAATGGGATTCGAGAACCGGGCGCGGCACCGCTTGTAGGTACGCGCGATGGCGTCGCTCAGAAGGTTATCGAGGAGGGTGTCGTCCGACCGGCGATTTTGCCCAATCATGTGAAGGGTCAGGTTTTTGAGAAAGGCGATTTTGTCCTTGGTAGGCTCTGAAACGCCCACCGGCAGGTCCCAGGGATTCAACGTTTCTGTCCCTTCAAGATCCACAGCAATCGATCGTCCGCCCATCAGTTCGACCAGAGGCTCGTACGAGTCGCCTCTTTCGAGAATCGAAATGAAGGGATTGGCCCTGGCCAGCATCAACAGAAACATCTGGGCCATGAACGTCTTCCCGGCGCCGCTCTTGGCCATAATCAGCATGTTGGCGTCTCCGAGCGAAGGGTCGAAAGGCGAGAAAGGAATCAACTGTCGCTGCGGGGTCTCGAAGAGCATCACGGGTGATTGCGGCGTGCCGCGCCAGGGAACTTCGACGGGCATAAGATCGGCGGCATGTAGCGTGAGTTGGGGCAGTTCACGCTTATTCTCACCGCCCATGGCTGGGAGGCTCGCGAAATACAACCGCTTCTGGGCCAACATTTCCGGGACCCCGCGCGCGCCGTTCATCCGCCCGAGTGCGTGGAGAACGCGCTGGCGCCGATCGGCAAGCGTCCGCGCTGCCTCCTCGCGCTCGAAATCATTCCAGATCGGCTTTGAGGTTCGGACGCCGATAATCATGCTAGCTTCACAGACCTTGAGCGAGCTCGAGATCACTTGTTTCAGGACGTCGATCAACTGCTCTTCGGCAACCTGGGCGTCAACGTTCATCCGGAAGCCGCCGTGCATGTCGCGCTGCGCCGCCATCATCTTCCGCAGGCGCGACTTGAACTGCTTCTGGACCTTGGCTTGGTCGGGCAGATTAACTTCTACGTTCGCGACCAGTGGGAAAGACAAGCTCAATAGCTCGCGCAACATCCCAGGAAACGTGGCGTCCGGAAGGTCCTTGACGCTCACGAACGAGTACAACAAACCGCCGATCTTCAAGTAGTCGTCGGCTTCGTTCTCGAAGTTGACGTTGGCTGCCTGAGAACGAGCGCTCTCATAGTCGAGCATCAGCTCGGGCGGTCTGAAGGGAAGAGCGTCTTCGCGCAGTGGGTCGAGCGCCCGCTTGATTTCAAGGAACAACTCCTGATGCGTCATCCTGCGAACACCCATCCCGGTCGAATGCAGCGTGGTCTCAAGGCCCGACATGAGGCTGGTGAACTCGGCCCGGAGATCCTCATGCTCCCTCCGAGTCCGCTCGATGCACTTGGTTGCCGATGGGCTCCAACCGCCTCGCCGGCTCGATTTCATCTTCCGCTTCCACTCGAAGTCGGGCGACTGGTGGTGGATTCGCGGGTTCCAGATGAAGTAGGCATGAAGCAGGTGGCGGAGATAGCGGCCGGCGGCATCGTACGCTCGCCAGGCCGTGACACGCTCTTGATCGATCGTCTGCAGGATAGAGTTGGGGTTTCGCTGCTCACGGTTGTAGCGGCCAAGCAAGCCGCCCACGCCTTCCGCGATTTCGAATCGAATCTGCATCCGCATCGACCGCTCCGGAAGCGATCGCAGCAAGGCTTCGAGCGCCTGCTTGTTGCGGTTGCGTTCGTCGTCGCTCGCGTAGAGCGATGCGAGGCCGCTCAACTCGTAGCCCGCGACGAGGGATCCATCAACCTGGATGGCAACGTCGTCCAGCAGGTCGCGGATTCTCAGTTGCTCGCACAGCGAAGCGGCGGTAAGAGAGCGCTCGTAATCTTCCAAAGTAATGGGCATCACCTGTCTCCGTAATTGAGATAAGGTTTAGTCAGTTGGTTATCGGGTTCCAGCGCTGAATAGAGATGAGGCTTGGTGTGGAACTCGACCCAATCGAGCAAGTACCCGCGTTGCTTGCCGTATTTGAAGAGCATTAAGGCCGGGACGCTGAGCAATGGCACGAGGTATTGAATGACCATGTTCATGGGGAGCCCGAACATTTCCCGGTGAAGGAAGCGTCCCAAAATATTAGCGACAATCGCCACAGCGAGAATCGCGAACAGGTCCTCGGCCTCAAGACCCAGAAAAGTGACTCGCGTCCGTAAGTTTCTGTGTACCGCAGTGACTTCGAGCGCCATAGATAACTCCGTTTCTCAAACTCGTTTCTGCCGGGTCCTCACGCGACTCCTTGGGTTCCTTGGGCAACAAAGAACTCGGCCAGGCGCAGAAGCCCCGAAAGAAGCAGGCTCAGACCTGCCGCGAGGAAGTGCCGCTGCCAACCACTGGTGTGGTGAATGCGCATGCCCGAGACCAATGACAGTCCACCCGCGGCTACTTCAAGCGCCGCGTAGAGCGGCATGATGACGTTGCACGTCCAGTCAACGAGCGTCACGATGGACATCCAATAGACGTCGGGATCGTTCCAGCTCTTCTGTGAAGCGAAAGTCTCAAGCGCCCGCAGCAACCCCGAACCCAGCAGACACAGAAGGCCCGCATACATCGGCTGGGAGTAGGCGAGGCCGCGGGAGAAGCGAACAACGGCGAGGGCGAAAAGAAGCCCGGCCAGCGTAGGCAGGATGACGTTACCGGTCCAGTTCGTCAGGTTCAAAATGCCGTTGTAGAAAGACATGGTTCGCCTCTCCCTATTGCGCCATGGCTTCGACGAGATACCACAGGCCCGAAACACAAAGCATGGCGAGCGACACGCCAACCAGCCGCATCGCCGGCTTGCCGGCGGCGAATCGGATGATTGCTCCGAAGATTCCGAGACCAGCTGCGATGGGCATGATGACGCTCGCGAGATAAGTCCAAAGGCTGTCGAGCACGTCGACGGTCGCGTACTGGGTCCCGGTGTTGTACTGCTGGATCAGCGTGTAAGTCGTCTGTGCACCCAGCAGGAACAGGGCCGCAAACACAGAGGGCAGGGGATTGCCGCCTTCCGCTGTGTCCAGGATCGACCGCAAAACCATGAACGCGGCCAGAACCGGCACCATGCGCCCCATGACGAAGCTTTGGACGAAGCTCGAAACGTCACTCTCGAAGCTCGCCAGCCACCAGGAGGTGATGCTCCCTCCGAGCGGCGGCATGGTCACTCCAAAGCTGCTAAACCAAGTGAGCAGCCCAGGCAGAGTTAGGAACATCACGGCCCAGAACATCCACTTCGTGAATCCACCCCCGATGACGAAACTCACTCCGCCTGTCTCGCGCCGCAGGCTGATACCGGCGAGGACCAGCGAGACGAGCGCGGCTGAAGGGGCGAGCTGTAACAGCAGGTTCGCAATGTCTGTCAGCAGGTGAGGTGTCTGCATACTCTCTTTCCTTGCATAAGCTCGGTTGTGGGCAGGCAGCTTGGACCGTGCGCCAGCGTCGGTCCGGAGCTGCCCGCCCGGGTTGATGTGACGGGACTCTCGCTCCTTCTAAGGAACTCCTCCTGTGCCGTTCGCGATCCAGAATTCGATCAGTCGCGTCACGCCCGACACAAGAAGCAGCGCTGCGGCCGCAAAGAGCCAGCGGCCGAACCCTCGTCCGGTCAGCCAGGAGACGATGGCGCCGACTACTGCGCCACCGGCTCCGACCGGCGCGATCACGTTGCCGATCCAGTTGATGAAATTCAGAAACGTCCCTTCCGGCTGCGCTCCGGTTTCACCCTGGACGGCAACGTTGGTCTGCGGGGCCGCGCCGAGGTTCTGCGCTTGAACGTAGGTGCCAAACAGCATCAACGCGATTCCCGCCACTGCCAGGGGCCGCTTCCAGCCGTCGGCCCTCTGAGCCTCTGTAGGTCATGGATCCCTCCTTTCTGGCTGGGCCGCGAATCGAGTCTTCGGCCCAACCGCGATTGTTGTGCAATGAGATATTTTTTCTGTCAAACGGCTCGCACGGAGAGTGAAGGTAGACGCATGGGGCGCGAGACTCATAAAGGGTTGTCGATCTTCCCGGCCTCGCAACCCGACTGAGGCCGCGACGTTCTTGGCACAGAAAAGGAAATACGAGCGCCGCAACGAGTCCCGGAATCCCCGAGGGAGGTTCCCTTTCGGGGCACTGTTCGTGCCCCTTAAGGGAACCTTTTTGAGGTGGGAATGAATCAGGGGATGTTCTATGGCGGGACTCAATGTTGTTCAACCTACTGTTGCTGCTGGTTGTCGCTCGAAGCAGGTTTTTCCGTGGGTTCTTCGTTGAGAGAGCTGGCTCAACTCCTGCCTCAACTGCAATAGTTGTCTAAGCTCTTCGAAGCTGGGCGCGTCTTGTCCATCGCCCATTGCGCGCGAAGCGTCATTTCCATGGCCGGAGGATCGAGCTTTCCCGGCGGAATCGGTGGTCTTTTGAAGAACGACGTAAAATCGAGTATTGCCGGGAACCGTCACCACAATGTCTTGATTGAACGCAACCTGATTTAATTCGTTCTGTCCGGCAATTCCTACGTTGTCAGCCATTCGCTCTCTTAACAGCACGCTACCCGAGATCGGGCCGTTGATGTTATTTGCCCCTACCAAATAAGCCGCCGCGGTGCCCAACCCGGTCAGCGTCTGCACGAGAAATCGTGTGCCTCTTTTCTTGCCTGCAACGAGACCTTTGAGCGGCTCGAAGTCCAGACCCATCGACGTACCGTCAATCTTTTCCGTGGTTCCGTCCGGTAACTCAATCGTGTCGAAATGCAGCGAGACGAACCCGGAGGAGTTGGCTTGCAGCAGCCTTCCCAGAACCTTTGAGCCCGCCGGAATCACAATCTCGCCATCGCGTTCGTAGTTGTACTCAATCGCCGCCACAACTGGGGCCGAAACCGCCGTGCTGGCCGCCGACTCGAGTCGTGCAACCAAACAGTACCCGGCGGCAGAAGTGAATCGAGCAAAGTGGCTTCGGCGAGTGATTTGTCGGCGCGGAAACTCTCGCCATTTGCATGTGAAACGGCGGAAGCCAGACTGGAGCTTGCTTCAGTGTTTCTCACGAAAACGAGCGACGGCTTCTTGAGGTCATTCTCAGAAGCGAGTGTGATTGGTAAACCATGCGAGGCTGCCGGGAGGCTCTGGTTTCCGCCGAATCCGGCCTTCGCGTACTCCTTCTGCAAGTCCGGGTCGGAAAAGTCGATTTGGCCGAGCTCGTAGTTTTGGCCCAAGCGATTCTTTGTCTTCGGATCGGCATGCGCGACTGTTGCGGGTGGAATCAAAGTGCTGGTGGTCGTGTTTGGCTTCGCAACTGCACTTTGAACGCCCGCGTGCGAAGTTCGGTTGATGTCATCTGGGGTTACCTGATCGCCTGTCGAGTGATTCTCTTCACGGGTGTCAGCACTCAGTAACGGCGTCGTCGAACCTGCTTCCCGCTGTTCTTGTCCCGGTGTGACCCTCCGGCCGAGGTCAGGCTTCCCCTTGCTCGAAGCATCTCGTCGCTTTGGTCTCTGGGGTGAGGAGAATAAAGCCAGGAAAACCAGCAGGCCAAGGACAGCCGCGGCCACCAGAATGAAGAACGACTTTGACTTGTCCTTGCCAAGCTCCGTGCGGGTTGTTGAGGATGGGCGCTTGGCAGCTTGAAAGGGCAGCTTGAGCGCCTTGAGCATTCGTTCGAGGGGAGTCTGCGGAGTTTCCGGCTCTTCGTCCTCGAGCAGGTGCAACTGCTCACTCGGAGTTGCGGCCTTACCTTCCTGTGTTCGATCGATCATGATTTTCCTCCTCAGAGACGTTGATCCCAAAGCCGATGGGAGCGAGAGCCGGCCGGTTAATCGCGCCGGCTTCCGCAACCTGCAAAAACAACGTTTCACTGGATTGCTTGTAGGGTGGGCGCTCGAAAAGCACCACGCCGTCAGCTCGTTCTCCCGGAGCAAGGCGCCGCTTGCTCAGCCGGTAGTCCATCACCGGCAATTGCTCGGCAGTCGTCCACTTTGAATGCTTAATGAATTTCCCTTGCTTCGTCTTGCCTCCCAACTGGACCTGCGGCGGCATCATCAGGATGTCCCGATCCTGCGGGTTGACGACTGAAAACAACACGATCACTTCCTGCCCGCCGTCAATGACTTGACCGACCCCGGCGCGAATTCTCTCAGCTCCCGACGATTCGCTCTTCGGAACGCTCGCCATATAGTTCCGGCAGCGTGGCAGACTCTTGGAAGCGAAGAAGTTCGTCGAGGGTCTTTCGCCGAACTGACACGGGGGTCGCTGGTGTCGCCGGGGAAACAGTGAGAGACACGTGGCTTGGCGAAGCTGACGGCGAATCTGGTGGAGAATTACGGTCAGCCCCGGCCGGAACTTCGGACGGCGACAGTGGAACCGTTTGTGAGACCGCAAGCGTCGAACCTGCCGGCTCGATGACAAAACTTTTTTCCGGCCGATAATTGACCAGGAAATCTACACTTGTGCCCGGTTGCTCCCCCGGGCTTCGCACGAGGACGCTCAATTGATGCCCCTTGGTCGTCGAAATCAGCAGATTAGTCTGGGCGGCCTTGGTCGTAAGGACTTTCACGAACACCAGTTGCGGCTCGCGGTCGGAGTGCTCCACCTGGAAAAGCGCTGGGTCTCCAACAACCACCGAGCTTACCGGCTCGGGAACCCTGATGGCCGTAACAAAGTGCGCCGCTACCTCGGCCACGGTCACCTGATCAGTGAAGCCGGAAAGGGTCGCAATCCGAGGCTGGAGCTGAGTCGTTTGACCATGGGCACAGGCAATACAGGCGACGAGCGCCGCAGCACAAAATATTCTGGTCATCGCTTTCCTCCCATCATCGTTTCGAGCCTTCGTCGGTGGTACTCTTGGGCCACACGCGACACGTACTCATAGACTTCGGGCGACGAGAACTTCAGCCCGTGCGGTAAAATTCGTTCTTTGCCGGCGACGTAGGCCGCCATCGCCAGGCGCAGATCACCTTTGAAAAACTCAATCAATGAAGCGAGATACGCCACGCCGCCCTTGATGTTGTCCTCGACGCGGAATCGGCTGTGAACACCAAAGGTCAACGCGGTGCCCGGCATTAACTGCATCAATCCCACGGCGCCTTTGGGCGACACTGCATCTGGGTTCCAATTGGATTCAACATCGATTACCGCTTCGACTAACTCAACCGGAACTTGGTAGACGCGAGCGTAGCGCTCAGCGCATTGGACTGCGTATTCCCGCACTGCCGGCGGTGCCTTGGCTGAACCTATGGGACCGCCAACAAATGCGAGCAGGAAAAAAGCCGTGAATTTCACACTTCCACCTCGCTTACAAACTCTCCTGCCTGCGATAGTTTGTCGCGATAGCGCAGGGAGTCGTACACCAATCCCTCAAATCCCGCATTCATCGATAGCCTTCGGCGGTCACTCACGGTTTTGGCGAGTAATGGAAGAAGAAGATCGCGGTCTCGAGGGTCGATCTCATTCATTCCTAGAATCTCCAGCGCCTTGGCAAGGTCAAGCATCTCCGCAATCGACGGCGGCTTCTCCATGGTCCAGGCGCGCAGTGCGCAGGCGAGACCCGCCACTTGGCCTCGCAGCTTAGGATCCTGGCCGGTCCCTCGCATGGTCAGAATCTCGACCTCACGCTCAATCGCGGGATACTCGAACCGGAGATAAAGGCACCGACGCCGGAGCGGATCTCCGAGACGTCGCTCTTCGTTCGAGCTAAGCACGACAAAGGGAATGGTTTGGGCCTTGATTGTTCCTAGCTTCGGTACCGTGATCTGCCAGGCGCTGAGCAGCTCGAGCAGCATCGCCTCGAAAGCGTGACCCACCTTATCAAGCTCGTCGATAAGCAGGACACAAGGCCGCTCACGATGAAGCAAGGCACCAAGCAGGGGGCCTTTCGAGAAAAAGTCGAGAGAGTGAATACGGTTGCGGATCGCCTCCCAGTCATCGCCAAGCTCGCGTTCCCTCGAAGCGCAGGAAGAGGTCCTGCAGAGATTCATCGAATTTACCGATGGCTTTATCTTCGGTAATCCCTTCGTAGCATTGGAGGCGCTCGACGGTCGTACCTGCGGCAGTCGCCACCGCATAGGCCAATTCGGTCTTACCTGACCCCGGCGGCCCTTCGACCAGCATTGGCTTCCGCATCTCTGCGGCGAGATAAATCGCCTTGAGCGTTACCGGATCAACGACGTATCGGGCGTCGCGAAGCCGGGTGCCGAGGTGTTCGACGGATGGGAACACGTGCCTGCCTCCCGAGCACGGAATCTAACTTGGCATTTTTTCTTCCGCATCATGCTGAAATGCGGAAATCGGGCTACGGAAGGCGGCGGCAGTCGGGATGAGAAGCATCATTTGTTGTGAAGCAATGACTGGAATAGACTGGCAAAGCAGAGGCTTACAGAGGAACGCAGGAGTCGCGCCGCTTCTGGAACACTTTTTGTGCCAAAGATTTTTTGCTGGTCGAATTATTTCACAAGGAGAAGCGGCTCGCGGCGGGAGTCAATTTGGCAGGTCTAGTCAGGCAAATCTTGTGCCAAATAAATTTTGCTGGTCGAGAAATTTCTCAAGATTTGGTGACGGCGGTCCATGGTCTTCCCCGCGTCTTATCGTTAGCAATCCATGTGCCAAAGAAAATTTGCTGGTCGATTTGCTTCAATTCCTCTTGACTAGGATCAAGACGTTGGTCGGACCCTGGCCTAAGCAAAGGATTGAGATAAAGGGTATTACGCTAACGGAGTCGCCGACGACATTAGCGGCACTCTTGCTAAACAGCGGCGCGTGTGCGCGAGCGCCTCTCGGGCGCCTCGTCTACCTTGCGTTGAAGAAGCTTCAGCGCAATAATTCTTTCCGGCAGGCCTGGATTACTTTTCAGCGAACAATGGCTCTCGGTCCATGCAAGAGGAAGAATTTCGCCATGACCATTTCATCCTTGATCCCCGATTCAGCAGCCCTCCTTGCGCTTAGACGGGAGCAACTGGGCTGTCCATTGCTGAAAGTTATCAACTCCCTGCCTGATGGGCAACGCAACCGGTACAACTATCTGATCTCGCCAGATTCGACGTTTGGCTATCCCCAGAACCATCATGAGCGCATCAAGGAAGCACAGAACGAAGCTTGGGAGTGGCTTCGCTCGGAGGGTTACGTTGCGCCTCGCCCAGGGAGTTCAAATCGCGATTTCGTATACGTCACCCAAAAGGGACGCGAATACTTGAAGACCTGCTCAGACCAGGTTAGCACGTCAGCGCCAACGAGCCCTCAAGGTCAGGAAACGACCGAAACAGACGCCGGAGTGCTGTCTCAACAAGAATCTCTCCCTAGCGAAGACTTGGCCAACCTCCCCCCTTGGCAGCGCGCCGCATTAGCTGCGCGCTGTGTTATGCGCGTCGCTCCTCTATTCGTGCCGACCGCAAGCCGTCCCATCCCGGATGCGAAGGCGGACCTCATCGCGATAGAGGTTTGTTGGATGGTCGCGGCACTCGCCGGCCTAGGCAAGGCCTCTAACCATGACATGGTGGGAAGAGTGGTCGGTGCGGCACTGAGAGCGCGCGATGCTGTCGGCGGTTCGCCGCCGTGGGGATTCGACGCCGCAAATGCCGCATGGGCTGCTGCTCATGTGGCTTGGAATTCTGATTCCGCACCACAGAATCTTGTAGAGGAAGCTGAGCGGTCCCACGAGCCCGCTTTCGCCAAATACAGTGCAAGCGCCAGTGGTCTGATAACCATCAGTAGTAAGGCGACAGCCTGTCTCTCCAAAGATTTTATCGCACTACGTGAGCTCGTCCTTGGACCGGAGCCTGACACTGTTGTTATGCCAGCTTTCTTTGAGCGTTCGCTATGGTTCGGCGAGCTTAATCCGTTGGAGTTCCTGAGTCCGTTGCTAGGTCCCTGGCGAATCAAACTTTACGAACTCGGTCTCAAGGACGTCTACGAACGCCACGTTCGAATGCTTCACGGTGGTGGAATCGATTGGGAGGATGCGGAGCGACGTATCCAAGGATGGGCTGCTGAAAACAGTCTTGTGCCAGTCGCGCAGACGGGCATGGATTATGTTCGCGTCGCAGCGAATATTCAATCTCCAAAGATCCCAGCCGGCCGCCCCAGTTTGCGCATGTTGGCAGATACACCCTTGACTGACGATGACGCCGACCGACTTGATTTTAAGCCCTACGCAGACGCGCTGGCCGGATTGATTGACAGCCCAAATACCGCTACCCCGCTCACGCTCGCGATCAACGCGCCATGGGGCGCCGGTAAGACGACTCTATCTATGATGATTAAGAGGCGTCTGGAACAGAAGCTCGCGGCCGACGAGTACCTTCCGCATGCAACCTGTTGGTTTAATGCGTGGATGCATGACGACGCTTCTCACCTAGCTTCAGCATTCGCCGCTTACGTTGCGCACTGCGCTAACCATTTCCGGTCGCCCGTGAGTTGACTGGTCCGGCCTCTCCCCGACGGGCTCCTGGGCTCGAAAGAGCGTACGCGCCGCTACATCGGCGTGGTCGGGGTAATTCTCCTTTCCGCAGTCTCGTTAGTTATACGCTTGTCGCCTTTCGCTCCGAGCGTGGTGCAAGGGTGGCGAGACTATTTTAAGGTTACCTATCCGGGAACCATCGGTTTATGGATTCTGCTGTTTATCATGATCATCAATGCGCTTCAGATTGTAATGCCTGCTGCGAAAACTGTGTCCGAGTTTGTAAAAGATCCGAAAGGAGTGGCTGCAACGGCCTCGATGCAGGAAGTCAGTAAGCAATTGGGGCGACTGATCAAGCAGGCAACGCACGGGCGCAGGAAATTCGTGATTTTTGTGGATGATTTGGAACGATGTCGACCTCCGCGGCCAGTTGATGTGTTGGAAGTTGTAAATCAACTTCTGAATCAAGAAGGAGTAGTAACGGTCGTTGCTGCTGATATGCCTGCAGTCGCGGCGTCTGCCGACCTGAAATATCAGAGTCTGGCTCAATTCTACGCTCCAACCGGATCGAACGCGTCTGGAAACGCTAGCGGAGATTTTGGGCGTACTTTCCTCCAAAAGATAATACAGCTTCAGTTTGACATACCTGCCCATTCGACGACGAAAATAAGAGGCTTAGTGGAAGCGTTAGCTAGCCAGATTGACCAACCTCCAAAGACAGCTACGAACACGATTCGGGCGAAAATCGAGATTTGGCGGAAGCGAGAAACACAACGCCTCTTCAATAGGGGTGCGATGTCTGGACTTCAGCCTAGCCCCCGAAATATTAGGCTCGCTTTACTTGGAGTGCTTTCATTCTTTATCCCATATTCCATTATATTAATAATAATGGTTTCATGGGGAGCTTTGTATCGCGGAGTGCTATTCGTCACGCTTCTCTGCGCCCCCTACTTATATTTAACGTTACGCGCTTTCGGTGTTTACATGAAATTTATCAGAAATATGCTCACACGCAAAGCCCGTCGATTGATTGACGACAAAATCAGGCAATCCGTCGGCGACGGCGAGCGGGATTTCAAGAAGGTCGAAGACCAGATTGCAAGCTCACTGATCAATGGAACGTCCGGGGTAACGAACGAATTGATTCGCGAGCGAGTTCAGGCCTACATCGAGGACGAATCCGAGCTTCAGCGAGAGGCTGAGGATGAGGTCATGAATTATCTTCAGCCTTTACCCAGGCACGCAAAGCGACTTTTGAACCGGCTGCGCCTGCTGTTGTTCGTTGCCCACGAACGAAGAATGTTCGGCGGAGCGCCCGAACTCACTGCCAGGCACATCGGAAAATGGGCTGTTCTCTGCGAACGATGGCCTGAACTCGCACAGGCCCTAATCGATCATCCTGGGGCAACGGCTGAGTTGGAAGGCCGACCCGGGAATGAGTCACCGCAAAAGGATAAGTACCATCGTACCCTCCAAAGCCTCGTGCCTGCTTACACCGACGATCCGGAACTTCAGGCATTCTTCCATAGCGGAACTGAGCTGACCAAAATAATTGAGAGGCTTATCCACTTTGAGCCTGCGACGTGAACAGAACAGCAACCCCGGACTGGTGGCGCTTTTGCCGATCGCCATTTTCACCGCAATTGCGTGCGCGACGCCTGTTTCGCATTATGCAGTGTGGGCGATCCAAAAGCTTGGAATCAAATTTACGGTGTAACGGAGGGCCCGTGGTGAGGTCCTGCGAGACTGACAGTAACCGAAGGCGTCGCGCGGGTCGCCGGAAGGGAAGTTTATCGCGGCGTCGAGAATCGCATCGCAGAAGACATAGCTCCACTAACTTCGCACCGTGCGATGGAGGGAATTGTGCCGCATCTCGTTGGGTCATCCGCCCTGGTCGCGGGATAGGAAGTGGATTTATATTGATTGCCTCGGATGCCCGGATTACAGCTCGATATATCGAGCCTCGCGCCAGTAACATCAAGTTGGGACTCGCGGCCGGTTTGAGAAGTTTGACCCAGCCTAAGGGCGCGTAGGCGCTTGAGAAATGGCTTCGATCTATGCCATCCTTCAGTCCACCAGGTACAATCCCTCAGCGCAATGCGGATAGAAAATCGAGCTCGATCAATGAGATCGCTTACATCGCGCGCAGAAGCGCAAGTTAGAGGCGAGGCCGAATGCCAAGCGCGAAAGGTCCCGTGGCCTGTGCTACTTGATGCCCGGAAACATATGTCGATTGGGAGGCATTCACTCTTTGGGCGCGCGCCATCACTGAAGCGGAACAACAGATACCTGAATGGCTACGCAAGGTCGTCGAATCCCGATGCCCAGGTATCACACCTCAGAAGGGCGAAAAGCTTTGGAAGAGTTTGGACAGATGGAAGCGCGAGATGATCTTCGAAAAACCAACTCGAGAAGGCTGGATGCGAGCCGTCAGCTTTTATGCTGTTCGAGACCTCACGTACGCACGGAAATGGGCATATTGGGAACACTGCGAGAGACTGTGGTCAGCGCGGCGTTCTTCCTTTTATCCTTCTTTTGAAGAATGGAAATCCGCGGTGGGAAACTGCGCCGACACGGTAATTGATTCCAGTGGGCTGCGGGAGGAGCGAAAGAAACTCGTGAAGGCAGCTCGTCTGGTCAGCTGCGAACAATTGCAGCGGGCCGTCGAATCTTATATCGAGCTCGAGGCCATCGCTTACTGGCTCAGGCCGATGGTCGAAGCTCGACTGTCGCTTCCCAGTAGCTTGGCCGAGGAGTTCAAAGCGCATTCTCCTTCCATCAGAATTAGTTCCGCGCGCGACTGGGATCAACTTTGGGATTGCATGCGACGCGCGGCTTTTCAGGAAGCTCAATGCGAAGGCTGGTTTGAACCTGTTGTTTACACTGCAGAACTCCACCCGCGGCGAGTGAAGGTTGCCGATTATTGGTCCTTCTACTGGGTGGATCATTGGCCCAAGGGCAATCCAGAATTGTTTCCTCCGTTCGAGCAGTGGCGTCGCGAGGCAGAGAATTACCTCCCAAACGAAGGTGCAAGCTGAAACCGAAATTCAGCTTGTTCATTCGGTCAATACAACTTGCCTTCCCCGGCGCTTCTTTTTCCGGCGACAGACTTCTTGACACAGCTATTCAAGTGGCGACGGAATGCGTTGCCGTAGATCTTTCGACCGCAGCGATCGCAAACGAACATCTTGAAGCTTTGCTTCCTCTGTGCAAACCACTCGCGCGAGTGGTCTCCGTTTTCACGTAAACCGAGGTCGCGCAACCACAGCCGCAGGTCGGTTTCGAGTCGCCGGCAATCTATCTCGTCGCTATGACCTTCCAGGAATCGTTCGAGCGATCGGTCTTTGACCCGACCTTGGTAGAGGATCAGCCAGCCTAATTGAACCCACCGCCGCACCTTGCGAGGCGATACGTGAAGCGCCTGAGCCAGTTCACCCTGAGTGTAGCCGTCCTGAAACTTGGCGCTCTCGCGAGATCGCCAAAGCACCTGATACACGGCGCCAGGGGTTCGACCCAGACGTTTTGCTATGTCGGCGACCGAGAACTCGCGCGCGTGGTCCAAGACAAAAGATTTCTCCTCTTCCGTCCACGGGTTCTTCCAGCTGCTTAAGTCTAACTCCGCCGTCCGTCTGAGGATTTGAATTACATTGAGGTCGGGATCTTGTGCCTTGATTCGTTGAACGGCTATTTGCAACCTGGACGGCCCGCCGGCGGCTCCGGCTTTGAGGATTTCGTCCAGGTCCGAGTCCCAATTTGACCGGCGCGGGTGATTGGGAAACTGTGGTCCCGTGCTCAATCGACACTCCTTCCTTGGCGCGAACGCAGGTGTGATTTGGCAATCGACACTGCTGCGCGTATTTCCGATGGGCGAAGAGTGGAACCGAAGGACCGTGGGTCAGGAAGGACAAATCAAAAGGAAGCGATGTTGACAATTATTATAAGTACGTTCGTCAAAATTCGATGACCCTCAGTGCCGGTTCGTCGTTCAAATGCCCTCATATAAGTTCCATTCTATATAGTTCCCGCATGCCACTGAAACGTTAAAGCGAAATGTCAACTTTATTTTTCTTTATTTTTCTTTCACCCTGCGCTGGCAAGGCGTCTTGGCCTGATAATAACGGGTGTTCGCCTTGCGCCGGACCCGTTATCAGTCATGCGAGAGAAAGACGACAGATCGAATCGAGCTTTCACTTCGCCGCCCGGACAATCGTCCGTCGAGCCAGACGACGAATTCCTACTGAAAAATATTCGCACTGGCGACGACGCCAGCTTTGCAAAATTGGTAGCTCGTTATGAGCGCAGCATGATCAGGGTGGCGAGGGCGTACGTAAAAGATCAGGCCCTGGCCGAAGAGGTTGTACAGGAATCGTGGCTGGCTGTTATTAAGGGAGTGAGAGGATTCAAACACCACTCGTCGCTTAAGACCTGGCTATTCAGCATCCTGGTCAACCAAGCCAAGAAGCGCGCGGCTCGGGAAACAAGGGAGTCGCCGGACAGCGTGTCGTATGTTGGCGCAGCCGAAGTGAGTTCAAATTCATTCGACGCGTCGGGGGAATGGCGTTTCGAAACTCCATCGTGGGATTTAACGCCGGAAGCAGAGCTTCTCTCGAAAGAAGCTGCCGAGCACATCAGAAGGGCCATTGATTGTTTGCCGTTCAAGCAGCGGGTTGTGATTACGATGAGGGATCTTGAGGGCTGGACGTCCGACGAAGTGTGTTTGTTAATGCAAATCACGAGTACCAATCAGCGAGTGCTCCTGCACCTTGCGCGAACGAAACTGGAACAGATGCTCGATTCCTACTTTTCGGAACGAAGAAAGGCCCCAGCAAGTCGGGAAACTGAAGGACCAAAGCAATGAAGTGCATAGAAACTTTCGCCCGCGCGACCGACTATTTCGAGGGTGCCCTCGTACCATTCGAGAAACAGGAGATCGAGTCGCACCTGGCGACTTGCGAGAAGTGTCGCGGGCATTTCGAACATATTCGGCAAATGATCGCCGCGATGCGTAGCCTGCCGGAACCAACGACTCTATCTCCAAAAGCGAAGGAACAAATCTTGGATGCCTTCAGGAAACAGCAATCTCAAATCTTGTTTTTTGGGATAACGAGCGTGCGCAGACTGGCGGTCGCGGCCGCGATAGGGATCGTACTTCTAGCAACAGTACTTTGGGTCATCAAGACGCGCCGACTTGTTCAAACGAGCCAATGTTTTCGAGCAGCTGCTTTGTCAAGGTAATTGGAGTGAAGCGTATGTGCAAATGCTGTTCCAATGCCTCTGTGATGAGATCACGTTCCGCGACTGTGTGACAGCAGACCAGAGCTTTACGGGTGACAACATCGATGAATATAAATCCTAGGTTCAGAGTGTAGACATGCTCTAAAACGGCGCTGGTAGACCAGTAGTGGATAATGTGGTGCCAGGTCACCTGCAATTCAACAATCCTTGTTGTGGGATTCTCCACGGCAATGACTTGAAAATCCTTCAGTGGCGGCGTTGACAATTTCTTGAGCCTTGTGTTGATCGCGTCAAAAAACACCGCTGCCTTTTGCTTTGCCTTCTTCGCGGTCTCCTCACCTTTTCCGTCCAGCGTGGCGACCATGAGATAGAAGCTCGGTTTGAAGGATATCAAGGCTTCTCCGACTCTCTGGAAAGACTTTCATCTTGGGTCGCGGCAAACGAGAGTTTCTCGGTTAGTGCGCTAGAGGAAGCTGCCGACGGATCGATAGCGAGATACCGGTTTGCTAAATCCCTCAACTGTTCCGCATTTTTTCCCTTAAGAGCGAGACAATGAGCGATTTTCAATCTTTTCTTGGTGCGGTCCCGGGAGCTGTCAGCCACTGTGGTACCTCCCGTAAGAAGTAAACGAATTCTTCGAGCCATCCTGCAAGAATTAATGGTAGCATTTCATCATCCTCTTCCCATCCGCCAGCTGAGACCTAAACTCCTTCAGATTCTCAGACTCTTCCGGCAAGCGCTTCGAAGCACTAAGTTGCCATAACTCTCGTGACACCCCGAACAGCCCCAGGAGGTCTCGTCGGCGCGAAACTGACGCCGATGAGGATCTGGCGAAGCACAGATACCGCTTCGGCTCGGCTTTCACCTATCTTTCGGAACGAAGACCACAAAGTTCGCTCCCAGCCTGTTGACATCAGCCTTGATTGAATTGAGCAATGCGTGAAGTTGCCGAATTCGAAGGATATCTCTCTCGTCTCTAGAGTTGAGCATATCGCGAGTTACATGCGGCTGAACAATTATGACTTCTCTTGACAGTTCGCTGTATGGGGCGTTGGCGATCATTTGGGGCAATTTGAACCATTGATTGTTCGGGAGACTCTTCCCGTTTTTCCAGGCTCTCCGTATCTTCGCGGCTTCGAGCTTGGGCCGAAGAGCATCTGCGAGCACGGTCCTTTCCAGGTACCGAAGATTCTTGAGAGCCTGAGAGCAAACCACCTCAAACGGAGCAACTGCTACCTTCCGCATGGATTTGGCACTTCCTGCTGCTTTAACGTGAATCAACCTTAGGACTGACCCTTTGTCTCTTACGGTATCAAGGTTGATGAAATCTGCCACCTCGCCGGCTCCGTCGTCGCACCAAAGCCAGCCTTTGTTGAACTTGCGCCAGACCCAGGTGAACAGGCTCTGATCGTCAGTACGGCCGGTGCGACCGGGATCCTCACCTTCCTTCTTCTGCGGGTTGCGATAGGGCTTTTCTCGGTCGATTTCAATATGTCTAAAGGGATCGAAGGAGAAATCTCGGAAAGGCATATCATGGACACGCGGCTGGAAGAATGAGCCATCCGAATATGTATGTTGAGATTCGTAATAGACCTTGAACAAGTCACGCTGCCTGCAGAGCTCGGCGAATTCATCGAGCTTTTCACGGAACTCCGGCTCCACGGAGGACACTTCAACAATTGGATCCCATTCATTCCGCGATGGCGCAAATGTGACCTTTATGATGCCAATCTTGTTTCTCTGTTGGCTGACCTCGAGTGAGAAGTTGGCACCGTCTGTGTCCACAATAGACCAGGTTCCTGACAGCCACCATTGTTCCACCAATCGGCTCGTTTCGGGGTCAGTCTCGACAAGCTGCTCCGGTGGAAGCAGGCCGACGTCGAACGCATTATTCACCTCGTCTAGCGAATCCATCTCATTAGCGATAATTGGTATGGGCGCTTTCTGTTTCTTGCTGTGGGCGACAAGTTCGAGGGTTCTTTGGGTATGCTGGATGAACTCCTGCCAGTCGTGGGCAGGCCCAATCCACACCTTGGCTTGATGCGGCGAGACTCCAACCATCTCGGCGCCTATCGTTTGTGCATATCCGCCGGACCTGGCGGAGGTGAAGTGATAAGTTTGATCGCCTAGGGGATCAAGTCCGTCGCGGAGGTCCCGCCCACCTAAAACCTTGTTATCCGCCTTTACAGATACCGAGCGGTGCAATCCTGAAAGCCACAGAGTGCGAATAGGCCTTTCGCTCAGCAGTGCGTTCAATGACCCAGCCGAGACCGGGCTCAATGATGACCAAGCTCGATAGCCGCCCTTGCTTGTCGCACTCGTGAAACGCTTTCCCAGCCCTTTGTCAGACGTACACAGGGCAAGGAGTCTGCCATTTGCCAAGAGTACAATCAGGTGGTTAACTTTGTCTCGAGGCCCGTCTGGCCCAAGGAACCAGGCCACTGGCAACTCCAGTTTATAGCTCATCGCTGCCACAGATTCATCCGACTTGCCTGATTCGAAAGTGGCAATGGAGAAGGAGCCGGTTTTGCCCTTCAACCTGCGGGCAGCCTGCTTGATGATGAAGCGAGACTCTGTAAGCAATTTGCGAATGAAAACTGGCTCAAGTTTGTCTTGGGCTTCGAACACCGTAAAAGACTTATAGGGCCGCAGCGCTTCGAATGAAATCTTGGCCATAAAGCTCTCACAAACGCCGTCTTCCGAGGAACGGCTCACTCAGAGATAAGTGCGCACGGCCACTCCGAGTATTACCCGTCTTTGTCGGAAGGAATGCCCACGCCGTCGCGCTACCCTGCCCGAAGGAACAAAGTTGAGCCCCAGATGTCTCGCCGACAGATATTTAGGGAGGTAGATCACCTCGCGTCGCGAGCGGCCGTTCGCTTGGAATTCGGTCCGCTAGAAGTTCACCTCGGTATCGTGAAAAAACTCCCGGCCCTTCAGGCTTTGCGTAGAAAACAGCGTCAACTGCTGACGAAGCTCGCTGACCAGCGTCTTTCGTGGGACTTCCGTGTGGCTGGCTTCGGAACCATGTTTGTGTTCCATGGTTGACATCAGCGAAACTAAACGATTCGGCGCGTGCTGGTTCGTGGATTTGTTCTTAAACATTTTCCAAAGCGACTTTGGGGTCGCATTGCGACTCCCATGGTGCCCCACTTTGTACAAGTTGACGTTGGAGAGCAACGGCTTGAACTTGGCTTGGCTCAGCGCGAACTGCCAATTCTCGATTTGCGCATCACCCGGAAATAGCAGGCGTTCACGGCCTATCTGAAACAGGAGGATGACGCTCGTGTTGTTCATTGCTTTATCAAGCATCCGTACGATCTCAAGTAGCTGTTCGCCGCGCGTCGTACGCGCGTGAAAAATTAGCCATCGAGCGTCTATGGGAAAGTTCGGACCTCGGCTTCGCAAGTATCGAGGAAAAATCGTTGCTCCTGTCGCCCCGCCGGATGCGGCGAATTGCATAGCATTCGCCTGCAATTGCCAGAATTCACCGGCCTGATGAGGTCAGGTTACAGCTCGAACGCCTCGGATTAGATGTTCCAGCTTTAGAGACAGACGGGAAGTTCAGGATCATAGACTGGTACACGTTCCAACTAGGCCAAAAATCTAAAGAGCAATACGCGGCGACTTCCTTGAAGGTCGCGGATCTAAGCATACTATACTCCAGAACCATGATTGCAAAAAGCTCCACGCCCATCGCAACTTTACCTGGCACATACAGTGGCGCTGGATGGACTGGTTGGAAGGTGGAGTCCAACGTCCTCAGAATCTCGGATGAGGAGTTGGTAATCTTAAGGTTCAATGATGAGAAAAGCTTCATCGACCTCTGGCGCACGCGAGAACTTCCGAGCGCATCTGCAACGAAGTCCACGCAGATTATTGGCGCTGTTAAGGGAGCATATTCTGATTACGTCTACAAGTCTATGGAAGCTTCAGTTGATGGCGTAATCGATTTCAAGCTAGATGAAACGACTGACCCTGCTCAAAACCTGCTTCGGATTAGGAGCCTAAAAAATGTCGGTTTCGACGGGCGGTGGAAACGGCTCAAGATCAACGAGAAATTCGATGTGACCCTAGACCAGTGAGCGCCCTCTCTGGCGAAAACGTCGGGAGTGTACACCGTGTAGAGCTGAGAGCGCCGGGGGTGGGATTTGAACCCACGAGACCTTGCGGTCATCGGATTAGCAATCCGACGCCATACCAGGTTGCCAGATCAGGGTTAGGATCTCTTGGCTACCCCGGCAGCCGGCCGGTAGAGTCACCTACTATCTCATAAAATAGAGTTCTGTTGTGTGACTAGTTGAGTAGAACGCTGATGAGGCGTAATCTGAGGCGATGGCTTTGAATAAACCCCTCTGTACGTATCAAACGAACTCTGCATGCGCCGTACAATCAGAACATTGGTTCTAATTGTTGCATTTGCGGCCGTGCTATGTCTGCGCTAATCGTCAACTTCCTATCGCAGAAGCGACGACTTACCCAACTGCGAAAGTGACCTCGGTTGACTCTCCGCAGCTCGTTTTCCCAGATTCGCCTTTCCAGGTGAATATTCATGCAGAATATTCTGACAAATTCTTGGCCGACGTTGGCATATGGGACGCGGACGATGGGCTGATGGTTCAGAGCTTTACGTTAATCAGCCAGTTCACAGGTCCCGGCAACGTAACCTTCAGTCTCTCCCTAACATCCCCAACGACACCTGGCCAGTGGCATCTCATAGCCATGAATCGAGTTTGGTGGCAGAATGCTTGGTACGAGGATCCCAACGGAGCTATGCCCTTCACAGTAACAGTGGAGAGCCCGTCAAACAATGTGACCCTCACACTGGGTTCAAATGGAGTCGACACGCAAATTTCGGTTGACAACGCATCTTACCAGATTCAAAATGGATCATCCATTCCACTCGTCCTACAACGAGGGCCACACTCATTGCAGGTACCACCGATTGTTCAGGGAAATATTGGAGAACGTTACGTCTTCGCCGGTTGGAGTGACGGTGTTAACTCGGATCCGCATGAAATATTCTTGACACAACCCACCACTATAACCGCTCTGTATAGAACCGAGTATTACCTGTCTGCTCAGTCGGAAATGGGGCAAGTGGTCGGCCAGGGATGGTACGAAAAAGGTGAACAAGCCACGGTGGCGGTCACCCCAACGATCACCGTCTCCTCTTTTCCCGGTTTGATAGACGAATATCGGTTCAATAGTTGGTCCGGTGGCAGCTATCCACCAAGCAACTTACTGACCCTTACAATGGATAGTCCAAAGCAAATCCGCGCCACTTGGATCAATGACGGTACAACGATTGACCAAGGAGTCTTGATCGATCTTATACTCCTAGGCTGCTTGCTGTTGAGCGTTCGGCTCGTCTTTCTCCTCTATCGGAGGCGTGGGCAACCTCAAGTTCAGGGTCAAGGCGGTGGGCGTACCGTCAGATTGATTTGTATCGTTTTTTGCTTACTTCTTTTATCCGTGGCATTTCCCAACGTTTTCGCGCAATTGCCTTCACAACCTGGGGCTTCAATCGTAAAGATCGGAGATGCCGAATGGTACTACTGGAATCGACCCGGCAGCGACACCTGTCTTCTTTGGCTAGGGGGCGGAATCCCTCAAGAAGCTGAGCCGGGATCCTACGGGTATCTCATTAATCCGTTCGATTACGAGTCATTCGGAACAATCCGCTTCATCCAAAGCCTGGCGAGTTACTACTGCGTCCTAGCTCTGCAACAAGGGTCAACGGAAGGATTCAACCCTGCGGCGAACCGAACCATCAATCAAGAACTCTTCACCCCACAGACAAGGTTGATTGAAGAAGTGCACAAGTGGATTAGCGAGCAGGGCTATCCGCATACTTTCGTAGTAGGTTACTCGGTGGGAGGCCAAGCCGCTACCGCAGAACTTACGCTCACCCATCCACAAGAATGGTCAACTCAAGACGGGCTTATTCTAATCACAGTCCCCTTCGGCCAAGATGTACTCAAGAACGCAAATGAGTTACGGACGAATCTATTCATAATCTATGGGGGAAATCTACCGGACTACGAGGCCACTGGCATTCAATACTTCAACAGCACCCCTCCGGAGGGACTAGTTGGGACGGAGTATACTCACAAAGAATTCCACGTGATCGCAGATGCTGGACACGAGGTTTGGACAATCCGTGCCACAGGCGCCTATGACACGCGTGCCCTCAACTTGATTGTCGGTTTTATTGAAAGATCGAAAGTGTTGCAACTTAGAACCAGTTTAGAATCAGGTGTAAGCAATTCGACAGCAACCATAATGGCACAGATAATTTCGGTGCAAGCACCAAAGAAAGTAGCGCAAGGCGAAACCTTCGTCGTCAACTGCAATCTGACCTTGAATTCTCAAACCGGGCAAAGAATTCTTGCCGCCTATGACACGGATCAGAGAACGATCTTAACCGAAACCGCGTTAGCAAACAATAGCGCAATGGCCAGCCTGGTGATTCCGCCAATCTTGAACAGCACCGAATCATCCATCTCTCTCTTCGTTCTTCAGAACTCTAATGGTAAATGGTCACAAGTCTCCAACGCTTATACGGTAAAAGTAGCGGTTACTAATCTTGTAACCGTGACCATCAATTCCACTGTCCCAGGCATGGTATTTTCATTCGACGGCTCACAATTCGCCACTAATTCCAGTGGCTTAGCAGAAATTCATACTACGCCGGGTCAGCACTTGATACAGATCCAACCATTCGTTTATTTGAGCAATGCCTCTAGGTTGCGTTTCACAGGTTGGGAAGACTCAACTAACGCCACGACTAGGCAGCTAAACCTAGAGAACGACACCACCCTAGACGCAATTTACACGCAACAATACCTCCTACAAGTCAGTTCACAATACGGACAACCCATCGGCTCAGGATGGTACGATGCAAACTCATTGGCCACAGTCCTAGTTCAGCCACCGATGCTCAACGAGCCACCGGTCTTTTTCTCGAATTGGACAACTGGAATGAACCAATCAGAAGTGAGAAACTTAATCCCTGTAGACTCACCAACGATGGTTGCGGCGGTGTGGAATAGCACACCCAGCTCCCAAGAACCAACAAGCCCGTCGCAAAATCCATGGTTAATTCTTTCCGCACTAGCTTTCATTATTCTACTCGTTCTGAATCTCAAGACCCGCACAAAGCGTGAGAATAGGTGAGTTGAGAAGGATGAGTAAACTTGGGCGGTGTATTCTTTGAAGAAGCGTGCCCGCGTCGATATTTACGCGGACATTATGGAAGTGCTCAAACATCGACCCGAGGGAGCTCTAGTGACCAGAATCTCCTACGGTGCAGGTCTTCCGCTCGATCGAGTCAAACCCATGCTCGAATCACTAGCAAACTTCGGGTTGCTTTCCATTCGCATTTCAGGGGAAAGTCGAGTCTACCACATAACTCGGCGAGGGTTAGAATTCCTTGAGGCTTACCGAAAAGTTCAGGGCTTCATGACATACCTGGGAAGCGACCAGCAATAGTCACATTGAGTAGTCACATTTTGTGACCACCCTCTGTCATTACGGAACGTGCCCTGCCCTTTAATGGACGAAAACCTTAGGAATCATCTGTGATTGAAATGTTCCGAACTAAGATATTCGATTGGACAAGAACTCTATGCTACGTTTCGAACGCATGGAATCAAGTCAAAGCACATAACATATACGCCCAACACGCGAAACCCGCAAGACTCCTTGAGCGCAAGGACCGGGAAGCTCTAAGCCGAATTGAATTTAGCCGCGAAATGGCTATTGCGTACGCACCAAGAATGCAGCAAGCAATTCACTAAGGATAAGGAGAATCGAACCACGCCTGATGTCGCAGTCGCCCGAGGGTCAAAGTCGACGCTGAGTCACGTCGATGGTGACCTGGAAGTCGAGAGGAATGTCATAGTCTACCGCGGAAGACAAGCTCGTAACCGTAGACGGGCGCGTGGAAACCGAAGGGCCTGTAATCTTCGAGGGCGGACTCAAGGCGTCAGAACTAGAGGGCCGCGACGGCGATCTCGATATACGCGGAGACCTAGAGATTCTAGACGGCATCACCATCTCGGACGGCAGCCTACACGTATCTGGATCGCTCTCAGCGGTAGATGTTGACATCGACCGACACCTTGAGGTGCTCGGGAGCTTAACGGCAGCCCAACTTGAGGCAGGGAGCCGAATTGCAATTCACGGCCAACTAAAGGCCGAATCTGTCGAGGTAGGTGGATCTTTGGAAGCGTCGGAAGGTGCGGATGTCGATGAAATAGAAGCCGGAGGATCCGTTCGGATTGCAAAGCAAGTAAACGCCAAATCTATCGACGTTGGTGGCTCGGTCGTCGTCGGCGGGGGTAATGTCACCGAGGACATAGACGTTGGGGGAACCTTCGAATCCACGGGACCACTCGAATTCAACGAGATAGATGTAGGTGGGTCGGTTCGGCTGAAAGGAAACGCTTCCGGAAGAAGGATAGACGTTGGTGGCGTTTTCGATGTCTCAGGCAATTTGAGGTTTGAAGAGATTGACGTTGGCGGTAAGGTTGACATCGAAGGCGATGGCGAGGGCGAAGACATTGATGTTGGCGGCGTCCTCCAAGTAAGCGGCAATCTAAACTTAACCGGCGGCTTTGGAGGTCGGAGGAAAGTGCAGAATCGACAAGGTTCTGACTGCTGATCGGATAGAAATTGGCGGGTCCCTTGACGCAGACACAGTGAAGGTCAAAGACATTGAGATCGGCGGCGCCATCTCAACCAAGAATGGAGTAAAGGCAGATTCGATAGTCATTGGTGATCGAGGTCGGGTTAGAGGGCCACTCGTCGCTGACGATATTAGGATAGGCGAAAGAGCGGACGTTGAGGCTGTCTACGGAAAAACCATAACGTTGGAGGAAAGAAGCAGAGCCACTCTAGTTCATGGTGTCGACGTTCGAATCGAACCTGGCTGCAGAATCTTGGGGGAAGTACTGTACTCAGGGCTCCCTAGACGCAGAGGAAGGCGTACTGTTTACAGTCCAACCTAAGAAAGTAGACTCGTTACCGAAAGAATCGGCATGACTGCTCAGCCACTTGGTTGAGCCTGGCCGTCTTTCTTATTCTGCTCTACGACAGGCGCCGTGGGTTTTGGCGGTTCCTGCGTTTTCGCCTCTTGTGGGGGCTGAGCTGGCGAAGGCTGCGTTGAAGAAGTCGGTTTCACCGTGTCCGGAGCCGGAGACGCCACCGGCCGCGGTGCCGTAGGACTTGGCTTGACGGCCGCAGGAACAGCTGGCTTGGCTGGCGTGACAGGTTTTGGTGGTGGGACAGGGGGTGTGTATTTCAGTCCAAGGTATTCGTAGAGGATTTGAATGCCCTCTTCTTGCGTTGACATGAATATCTGGTAAGGGCCGTGTAAGTCGGTTGCGATCTTTGCGATTCCGTCTGGCTCAAGCCCAAAGAATGCTGTGAACTTCGTCCAACCACTGATCTTCTTGGTAATGATGTGGCTGACACCGTCCCACAGGATCTCCGCTATCGGTCGCGGTAACTTCGAGGGGAGGCTTGCGAAGCTTACCATGACGAACCCGTGCTTCTTCGCAACGTCCCCGAATTTTCCGAAATCCAACTTGCGGTTGAATCTGACCCAAAACTGATCGCCCGTAGGGTAGGGGACATGTTCGACCTTTTCGATGCCCTCAACGAACCTTAGTTCGACCACTCTGCGTTGAAGGTCATCTACCAATCGTGTTTCGCCTCGATTTTGTCGAGGCTGAGCGAGCTAGGCTTTAAAAACGGAGCGCTCCGCAAAAATATCGTCTTCGGTTTAGCGTCGAGTGCCGAATCCTGTGTATTCGGAACGCGTTTCTACCTAGGGCCTGTCCCAGAACTGTCGAGTCGTAATGAACTTCAATTTCGCTTGAAGGAGGTCCTTGTAGAAAGACTTCTCATCGTCGTGCATTCTGGCTAGGATTCGACTAGCTGTTTGTGGTCCGATTCCGTAGACGCACTGTGCGACGATTGCTCGTCGCCCATAAGACAGAACGAGGTCGGCAGACCGGCGAGCCCTCGACAGAGACTCTCGCTCATCATCCTCGAGAGGTTCGGCTTTGCGTTTCTTCTCCAGGATTCTTGAGAGGTAGTCTGAAGACCATGTTGAAACTGCCAGAAGCGCTGAGCCGCACGACTTACACTGAGGCTTCGCTGAAAGGTTCTTGACGGTTTCTGCCTGGTTGATTTCGCCGCATTCAAAGCATAGTAAGTCCACGGTCATATTATCGAGACTGAACCGTAACCTTTCGATAGTATCTCTCTCAACCGTCTCAGGCGCTATTAATTCCGGGACGTCGATGTGCTTGTTGAGTAGGTGGAATGCGAGGGGAGTGGGCCTGTCTTGGGATTTGAAAACAGCAACCTCCATACCCCCGTTCCGGATCTGTCTGTAAATCTCCCTGACTCGTGGAAAATCAACATGAAGCATTAGCGCTTCGCGAATTGTTTCATCGTATATCGGTGTCATCCTGAACCGAAGGCCGAGTTCCCTCAAATTGTCTCCCGAAAACATTAGGCCGCGCCGAAGAGCACCGAAACGCTCGGCGATAAATTTCATGTAGTATCCGAAAGGGAAGTGCCTGTGTAGTACGCCTTTGAATATGCCTTCAAGCGTCCCGGGGTCGACGTCGAACAGTTTCGACCGCATTTCTTCTAACGAGATGTCTTGAGTCGTGGTGGTTAGTTCTAGAAGGATGCGATACCCGTCCGCCCACCATTGTCTAACCAACCCATCTCTTGAGAGCAGCTCTTCATACAGTTCACCGAGGGTGTTATTCACGGTCTCTCCGAAAGCGGAGTGGATTATCAAGAACCGGTCAAACGCTTCTAGCACCAAGCGCCTATCGGTGGGAACAGGTGACCCCGTCTCTCGGTGGTCGTGAAGCTCCTCCACGACCTTGCGTACTGCGAAACGTTCAGTAGGCCAACTCTCTGCGACATATTCCACAGAGCCGCTAACGCCATTCTTGTCTAGCACGTCTGAAATCTGAGATCTGAGTTGGCCAACTCTCTGTGCCAACTCGAATGGGATTGGAAGCATCTCCCCGTCCCACCCAGGAACGGCCGCGGTCGGGTCTTCTACCGGTGTAACGTAGACCTTCGCGTCGTCGGATATCTGTTCGATTTGCCAAACCTTGCCTTTCACGATGAAATGTAAGCCCAGCCTAGCCTTGGTCATCATGAATTCTTCGCCGAGGATACCTACCGATTGGTGAGTCGAAACATCAATGACCTGATACCGTCGTTCGTCGGGAATCATTGAGAGGTTCTCGAAGTAATACTGACGAATTCGACCACCCCGTCGGAGTACGCCGTCATCGTGGTATATGTAACGCATCTTCTCCATGAACGCAACTACCCTCTCGAATTCCTCCTCAGTCAGCTCTCGGTAAGGATAGGCACGACGAATCAACGCAAGTGCTTCGTCTACTCTGATCTCCCCCTCTGACTCCAAAATTATTCCTGCAATTTGATGGGCTAGCACATCCAACGCTTTCTCATGGATCGCAATGGGCTCAACAGATTTTTCCATTGCTTTCTGAATAGCCGCTACTGATTCGAGAATGTCTTCAGTTGACACAGCCATGATTTCGCCTTCGGAGACACGGTCGAGGCTGTGGCCTGAACGGCCCACACGTTGAATGAGTGAGGAGACTTGCCTGGGCGACATGTACTGAATGGTCAAATCGACGTTTCCAATGTCGATGCCGAGTTCTAGGGTGGAGGTACACACCAGAGCCTTGATTTTTCCGTTCTTGAACTCATTCTCAACGCGTATTCGTTCCTCCTTCGGAAGAGAGCCGTGATGCACGCCCACGTTGCGCTTCAACTGATGAAATTTTGAACCAAGAGTTTCAGCATTAGTGCGGCTATTAACAAAAATCAATGTAGAGTCGTGATTCTCAACCAGTTCCCAGATCCTGTTCAAGCGGGCTGCAGCTTCCGGCGCCGTGTACAGGCTCTGAGCTACGATGTTGTCCTCATCAGTGGGATGAGGAAACTCAACGAAATACTTCGCTTCCTTAGGCGGAAGAACCTGAATAACCTCACACGGCCTTTCGCCGGAGACAAATCCGGCAACTTGTTCGGGGTTTCCAATCGTAGCCGAAAGGCCAATTCTTTGGAAATCTCTGCCGGTAACTTTTCTAAGCCTCTCCAAACCGACGGTTAACTGTACACCACGCCTTTCCCCGGCCAATTCATGAACTTCATCAATAATGACCCAACGCACGTGACTCAAATGCGATCGCATCCTTTTTCCAGGCAAGATGGCTTGCAGGGTTTCGGGTGTAGTGACTAGGAAGTCCGGTGGTTTGAGCGATTGTCTTCGTCTGTCCTTCTGAGGAGTATCTCCGTGACGGATCTCGACTGTGAACCCAAGCTTAGAATGCCAATAATCTAATCTCTTGAGTAGGTCGCGGTTCAGCGCTCTTAAGGGGGTGATGTAGATGATCGAGATTCCCTGTCGCTTTTCCAATTTCGTAAGCTGGTCGAGAATAGGTAGCAGAACTGCTTCCGTCTTGCCAGATCCGGTGGGCGCTATGAGTAGGATGTTGCCTCCTGCCATTATCTTGGGAATGGCGATCGTCTGAGGAGGGGTAGGGGTTCGGATTCCGGACTCGGCGAGTGCAAGCCGAATCGGCTCTGAAAGGCTCTGGAAGACCTGTTGAGACATCCTCTAGCCTCTCGAAACATCCCCTACAAGATAGAGTGGAGAAATGGCATTCAAAAGGATTGGAGATCTTAGCGTCACGATGAGGGTTGTGCACAATGGAGTGCTTGGAGAGGTATCGTTTTTAAACGAAATTCGCGTCTAGTATTCACTAGATTCGAGTATGTATGAGTACAAAGGCGTTAAGATCACCTGGTTAGGGCATGACGGGTTCCGAATTCAAAACGGTCAAACGATCTACGTTGACCCGTTTAAGATCGAAGGCGGTGGCAAGAAGGCTGACGTTGTTCTCATTAGTCATGAACATTTCGACCACCTTAGCCCTGACGATTTGACGAAGATCGTAGGGCCTAACACGACTGTCATTGCTCATCACCAATCGAAAGACGAACTTTCAAAACTGAAACCTAAGGAGATCAAGATCATGAAACCGGGCGACAAAATCAAAGTCGGCGCGCTTGAAGTTGAAGCTGTCCCGGCATACAACGTCAACAAATTCAGAGAGCCAGGTAAGGTATTCCACCCCAAGGAGGATGGGAAGTTGGGTTTCGTGTTGACCGTGAACGGGATCCGCATCTACCATGCAGGCGATAGTGATCATATTCCCGAAATGAAAGCAACACGCGCCGAGATTGCTCTTCTTCCAGTGTCCGGCACATACGTAATGACCGTTCAGGAGGCAGCTGAGGCTACGAACGCAATCAACCCGAAAGTAGTAATCCCGATGCATTACGGTGCAATTGTTGGCGAACGTAAGGACGCAGAGGCTCTGCAAAAACTCGTAAAATGCGAAGTCAAGATCCTCGAGAGAGAAAACTAACTCCTAGTTTGCAAGGTCCAGCGCATGGATCTTCTGAATTCCGCAATCGGATCCGAACTCAAAGCAGATTACCACACGGCCATTGCGTCCTACACAAAACTCGCCCAACAAGGTTCTAGTCTAGACCGTGTCGGGATCCATCAGGCAATAGCAAGGTGCTACGAGAAACGCGGTTCAATGAACAAAGCTGCACAGTGGCACGAGAAAGCTGGGCAGGGCTACATGAGGCTCCCGGGTAGACTCATGGGGCCATCGGAAAGGGCGTACTACAGCATGGTTGAATTTCGCTGCGCGATACAAGACTACGCACCCAGCATGGCGATGCGAAGGGCGGCGAGGAGCTACCTAAACGCGCTGGGCATCTGCCTGAGGGCGGGTAAGGAAGGCTACAGCCACGAGATGCTCTTCGCTGCGCACCTCTGCGCCAAAATTCGAGATTTCACTCGAGCTGCACAGTTTTTCGCAGATACGGCGGAGCAATTCAAAAAGGAGAAACTTCCGAAACTCGCCAAAGATGCGACCGAATTGGCCTCAAAATACTATGAACGGTCAGGCAACTTTAGGACTGCACGCAAGCTACGCAACGCATAGCTCTAAATCCGCTGCGGACTCCTATCTTTCCGGAACCGGTTTCTCAGCAGGCCCGGTGTACACAATCTCGTTCCATTTCGCAGATTTGTACGGTTTGTCGAAGTACATCTGCTCGTAAGCGTGAGCTACCAAGCCGGGAGTGCGGCTCACGATGAAGAATCCCTTCCCCAATCGCCAGTCAAAGCCCATGTCTGAAATTATCGCAGCTATGCAACCGTCCACGTTCAAGATCAGGTGTTTGTGAAAGAATTTCTCAGTTAATGATTCGATGATCTCAGCAAGTTCGACATGGGGACCGCGCAGTCGAGTCTGCTCTGCAATTTCAAGAAGCTTCATCGTGCGAGGGTCCTTAGTGTGAGTGGGATGGCCGTAACCGGGCACCTTCTCCTTACGCTCACTGTATCCTTGCAGGATAGCTTCAGCAGTGGCACGTAGCGAACGTTCGATCTCTTTCGAACTTGAAACTCCTTCCTGAAGAAGTTTTGACGCTTGCTCAATTGCCCCTCCGTGCCAGTCACCAATCGCCGAAACCCCCGCGGCAACGGCTGACTGCAATGGGACCCCACACGAGGCCACAAATCGGGTAGCGTCCACAGACGGAGCGTTGAGGCTATGTTCCAGGCAGACGGTTAAGAGTGCGTCCATCATGCGGGATTGCTCCTCGGTCGGGAGTTGTCCACGCCAAAGCAGGTAAGTTAAACCTGCGTAGCTGTATTTGCCGATCAAGTCCATTAGGTTGTAACCTCGAACTACAATCTTGTTCGGTTCGACTTTCGAGATGCCTGTTTTCCAAAATGGTTCCGACAAAATTCTTCCCTTATAATCGAAATGGCGCTCCAAATTTGCGTCGATTGATCTATGCTTTATGAAAGATGGATCATTGACGTTATAGCCTCTTTTGTTCTATGTAACTTGAGCATGTATCATGTTACCCAGTCTATTCTTGAAATTCGTTGGGGGTTGCTTACTGATTTTCGGTGTCTACGACACAAACGTCTACTGGTATGCTCTAGCGAAGGGTGAGGGAACGTTTGATTTCTTTGGAAGAAACCTTCCTGCAACGCACCGTATTGTCAGAGCAGGATTCAGTTTGGTGCTGAGTATTCTATTATATCGTGGGACTGGTTCTGCTGATTTTCGGTTGATTGAATTACACTTTGGAAAACTTCGGCGTGTATTGGAACGTTCCATCAGACAGCTGCGTTTTTGAAAAGTCGGCATAGAGGATTGGATAGTCCCGTATGCAAATTTCCGCGACTTGGCCGAATACCTTGCGAATTTCGACCTCCGCGCTTGGGTCAGTGCGCATTTCAATAACCCAACGCAGTGTTCGATGGTTGGCGGTCCAAATCATATTCGTTGCGATCCCGTCGGGGAGAATCCTGCGCAAAGCGGAGGTAACGCGTTTCTTTTGTTCAAATGGCATCTTGTCCCAGTCGAATTTCGATTCGAGATCATGATATTGCGTTTCAATCTCCTTAACGGCATCTTGGAACTCCTTCGAGACTGATTCCAGGTCCGGAGGTAACCACAGCGAAATGTCACGGGGACGAACATACCTCAAACTCTCCTGGCTAATCGCTGTTCCTGCCCGGTGTCGAACAACTTCATGGGTAAACACCCGACTTACATTTAGAAACGCGAAGGTAACCGTCGCATGCTCCAATATGCTTCCATCCCCCTTCTCGAGCACATTTTTCAAATAGGCACGGGAGTCCTCGCGAATCTTAGTCACATTAGGGTTCAGTCCAACACCGTACGATTTGTAGCACGCCCTGCCCGAGAGTTCGATTAAGAATTCGGTATCATTACCCTGTGTTGGCCGCACTCTTTCGAACCAGTCAGTGGCGTTATAGCTTTCTATAAGCTTCTGGACGCCTTCTAAGTCCAGCTTGGTCTCTGCGAGTTTTACAACGACAGGTTCTATCTTGGTCATTTGTTCCCCAAATGGTTTCTGAGGTAAACTATCTAAGCGTTGGCTGTGGGGCCTTTCCTCCATTTCTTTGCGCACTCATCGAATGTGTGACTTGATGGGAATAAGGCTAAATTGCGGCGGCCGCAGTGGGCGAGATTAGAAAGGTGCTCCTCAGAGTTTGTCTTGGACTGAAGAACGGAACAAGGCTCTGGACGAGATTAAGAAGCTTGAGCCGGCGGATCGGCTTGCCCTGTATGCGTCTTTGATTCGCATGAATTCCGCTCTGTTCGAGAGTGTGCGCGGTTGGGACAGTTGGCTAAGGAATCCATCATTCATCGATACTTTCACTCAAGATGAGTTGAAGGAGATCTTCAAGCAATTCAAGGATGTTTGCGTTCGTTTTCTAGAAGAGGATGTTCGTTGGACCGGGAAGAAGGAGAAGAATCTACCTGTTGGATCGAAGACAGCCAAGGGTGAACGCGCCGAAGCCGAGAGACGATACGCATAAATCACACAGCCTCGGACCGCAGTTTTGGAAGCCTCAACCGATGAGTATTGCCCCCTTTGTTCAAACACCGCTCGAAGTAGCTAAGAAGATGCTCGAACTGTCCCAGGTCAAGGCTGGAGAAAACCTATACGATCTAGGGTGCGGCGACGGTCGGCTGATCATACTTGCTGGGAAGGATGCGGGCGCGAAGGCAACGGGAGTTGAGTTGAGGGAAGATCTCGTGGAGCGGGCGCGAACGGAGATCAAGCGCCTTAATGTGGAAGACAAAGTGAGGGTGATTCAAGGGAACTTCTTCGATGTCAACATATCCGACGCAGACGTCGTTACGCTTTACCTCACCTCAAGTGCAAACGACCGACTTAGGCCGAAGCTTGAATCGGAACTGAAACAAGGGGCCCGCGTCGTATCGCATGATTTCAAAGTCCCCGGCTGGAAACCAAGCTCAGTCTATGACGAACTCCTGGGCCATACAATCTACACTTATCGAATCGGGCAACAACTCTAACCTCCAGGCGTCGCTCGCAAATGCGGCGCCTAACTTCTCGAATGGAACAGGGCAATAACACAGCGATAGCACTACTCGTTATCACCACCATTCTCTGGGGCAGCTCCTTTGTTGCGATAAAGATCGGCCTTACTTTTATCGACCCGTTCGATTTCGCATTCCTGAGACTACTCATAGCCGCGGGAACATTGTTAGCTGTTCTCATAATGCGAGGCAGATTCAGATCGAGCGCTTTGAAAGAACCCGCAGTTTGGGCACTCGGCTTGATAAGTGGAACGGGATATGTGTTTCAGTTTCTTGGACTTGAATACACAACCGCTGCAAAAACCGCCTTACTCATCGACTTGAACGTGATCGTAGTAGCCCTCCTAAGTTGGAGGATTTTTGCCGAACCATTTGGGTTACGAAAGCAACTTGCAGTAGTTTTGGGGGTTGTTGGGGCCGTACTGATTACTACCAACGGTGATTTATCAGGTCTGGCACGGGGGGAGCTAAAGGGAGATTTCTTCGCTCTCATTTCGGGCCTTATCTTCGCGTTGTTCATCGTGATTCACAAACGTCTACAGATGCAACGCGACAGGAACGTGATTGAGATGTCATCAGTCGTAATGCTCGCTACAGCCATCGTCCTATTTCCCACAGCGCTCTTCTTGGGAGGTCTGAACATACGAAATGTTCCCGTAGAAGGTTGGGCGTGGGTTGCGTTTACTTCAATCGTTTGCACCATCATACCCTACGCGTTATGGATCTTTGCGTTGAAGTCCGTTACTGCAACGATCGCGGGCGTGGTAGGGATGTTAGAGATAGTGGCGGCAATGGTGCTCTCGACCCTATTACTTGGCGAAAGCTATGCCACCGCAACACTTCTTGGCGCGATTCTAGTACTCATTTCTATCTTGGCTGTTGCTGAGGGATGAAGAAGTGTTTTATAGCAACGGTCTTCGGTAAGCGTTGCGTTGATGTTCAGCTTGAAGATGGGACGACAAGCCTACGTGGCTGAATTCATCGGGACATTCGCACTAGTCTTCTTCGGTTCAATGTCAGTTATCGTGTTCTTCCCAGCTCTCGGGTACTCCGTGCCCCAAGCCTCATTCCTTGGAGTCGCGTTCGCACACGGATTAATTCTAATGATTATGGTTTACACGATTGGGTGGATTTCGGGTTGCCACATTAACCCCGCAATAACCATCACCGCCGTAGCCCTCAAGAAGATGGAGGCTAGCGATGGCGTGGTGTACTTGGTGGCGCAAGTTTTGGGGGCTATTCTTGCAGGTGCGGTTGACGGGTTGATCCAGCCTGGGAATGGGTCTCTCATAAAGTTCGGACTACCGTCTCCGTCACCAATAATTGGTCAAAGCGAACTCATCGCGGTTCTCGTTGAGCTCATCATCACATTCTTCCTAATGTTCTCGGTTTACGCTGTTCTATACTCTGGTAAGGTGCATCCTGCTGCGTCCGGTTTGTTGATTGGGATGACCTTGGCTGTGGACGTCCTTATCGCTGGCCCTCTGACTGGTGGCGCAGCGAATCCTGCGAGGTGGCTTGGTCCAGCCGTTGCTTCCATGGATTTTGATAGCTTCTGGGTCTACTGGGTGGGTCCAATTGCAGGCGCCCTTCTCGGAGGGTTCACTTGCGAGTACCTTATGACACCGCAGAAAAGAAAGAGGTAACCCAAACTATTTTCCGAAGGTCTGGTTCACGTCTCCGACCTTGTGAATGACGCGGATTTCTATTCCACTCTTTCTTAGCAATGTCGGCAACTTCCCGACCCTAGAAATGTGAAACTTAGCGAGGACGCTCTTCGAGGTGCTTGCTAGATCGACATGTTCCGTACTAGCCCGAATCAGAGCTGTTCCGTTCTCCGCAACAACATTTGTGCGAATCAGTTTCACCCAGTGTTCCTCTCTCCCCTTCTCGGCTTCTTTTCCCGTAATCTTCCGCTCTAACAGTAACTTGTACGGGTCGAATCCCTCGTCAAGGAATATCGTTTTCTTTACGCTTGGCGGGCTGATCTCTGGTGGCCTAACTCCGACGAACCTGAATGACTGTTCGAGTTCGCTTGGCTCGAACGGCACTCCTTGAAGAAAGAGCGTATGTGGAGCCAGGGATTCAGCTTGGCGTTGGCCACTGTATGCATTATACACGGCGTTCGCAATAAATCGGAAACTCGATTGCAGCACGGCAAGCATTTCCATATCCCCCTCAGAATAGACTTGAAGAGTACGCATGGCTTCCCGGTAATTCTTCTCGGAGGGAGAAAACTCGAAGAGAAGTTCCAACCCTTGCTTTACAATGTCCAGAGCAGAATACTTGGCCAAGTTCTTCTGGGGGACCCTGAATCGCTTAAGGTTTAGTTGCAGAAGCGAGTTAACTGCACTTCTCATATCTCGAACGGTAACGCTGTCGAGTGGGCAGCTCTCAGCAATGGCATAAAGCGTCCCCTGCTCGTCCATCTCTTGTGCGTCACCTCCTGAAGTCGTCATTTAGGGAAGAAATTTAGTCAATAATTTAAGCTGGGGGGATTTCGCGGAACTAAAGTAGTAGGTAGCTGATTTTTACCCCGGATGCATCGGAATTGAAGGCGAAACTGGACCATGTTGGTATACTAGTGGAGAAACTCGACGAGCCATTGATCGATTTCTACCGGCAGGTGCTTGGCTGCGAGAAACCACGGTTTTTCCGTGTGGACAACGAAGACGAAGAGATGAATTACGTATACCTCCCACTGCCAAAGGGAGACAATTACGTTGAACTCCTTGCCCCAGTAAGAGGGCCCAGCAAGGAACTCTTGAAGAAGAAGGGCGCAGGCACAATGTTCGAGTTATGCGTGGAAGTAGATAGCATAGAAGAATTCTATGACGAAATGAAGGGGAGGGGAATTACTCTCTGCGATCCGATGGGTCGGCCTTTGCGAGAGGACAGGAAATGGTGTTCAATTCCTGGTGACGATAACAAATATGCATACCTACCCGAAGACAAGACATTCGGCACAACGATAGAAATCCTGGAACGGAACACATGGAAACGTAATACATACTGGTAGCGGACGAGAATTGGGCAAAATCGAAATAACTGCAAACCTTGGATCGTCTGTGATGTTCGGAGTATCGTGGGCTTGCACCATGTAGTGGAATGCAGGTCGCGGATTATCCGGTCCATCAACTGTGTTGCAATGGTCAAACTGGTCGGCCAGTACGGACCAGCGTTCGTGGCGGCACCGATGTGGTCTGGTGTGATGCAGTTCAGAGTACTCAACTGGTAGTCTGGGCGCCATCCGCCCCAGGAAGGAAATTTCTCGAATAACTGGTCGAACTTACCGGTTGTCATGTCATGGTTGTTGTTTTCGTCGGTGTGCGCAGGTGTCGGGAACCTACCTAGCGGTTAGTAAGTCTCCGTGTCCAGGTCCTCGGGGGATAATCGGCCAGATGTCGACAACTACCCCCCCCTCGACCACATGGTACGCATCGTAGAGGTTTACTGTAGTTGGACCATACCCTGGAACGAACTCCATGGTACTTCCAAGTTTGAGGCTACATCGCTTGTCGACATCGAAGAGGGCATGCTCCTCCGCAAAGTAGCGTGCCGCGTAGAATGGGTAATCCAACATCGTGGGTTGTACAAAGTCGATGCCGACTGACTTACGACCGCAGTCAAATACGATTGTGTCTCCGTGCTGTATAACCACCGTCCCCAGAACAGTCAGCGATTTCGAGAAACCCGGGACTAGGTTTCCATGGAAATTATCCATAAAAACGTAGGACCCTGCTTGAATCTCAGTAACACGTGGATCTGCGCCCGTAATATCATAAGTACCAGTTCCGCCAGCCGAAACTATCTCACATTTGAACCCAGCCTCAGCTAGGCGACTGACTACCGTACCGATATGATCCATGGCTTCCCGAGCTTTCTTTACTCTCAATTCATGATCCGGTTCAAGCATACAATGTCCTTCGTAGCCCTGCACGCCTCTGAACCTGAGGCCAGAAAGCGTAGCCAAATGTTTAGCCAGGTCTACGGCTTCATCTGGAGAACGAACACCCCCCGCCGCCATTCCGACATCTATCTCGATGATGACGTCAAGTTTGCTTCCTACCTTAGAAACAGTCTTGGAGATGTCATCGGCATTATTCGCATCATCAACTGTGACCGTGAGGTGTCCATCTTTCGCGACTTCGGCAAGCGTTTGGATTTTCTCCTTACCGACCACCTCATTCGCGATTAACACGTCTTCGATACCGCCGCGGCTCATTACGAGGGCTTCCCAGACTGTGGCTGTGCAAACTCCGATCGCTCCCGCTTCGACTTGCATTTTGGCTAATTCAATGCTTTTCTGGACCTTTATGTGAGGTCTCAGTTTAGCGTGCAGTGATTTCAAACGTTGTGTCATGAAATTGATGTTGCGACGAACCACATCCAAGTCCAAGATCAATGCCGGCGTTATGAGCCCACGGCGATGTCTGCCTAACGCTGAACGGTATGAGTTGCGTACGCGCTTCTGAATTTCATCAATCTCTGGATAGGTTCTCGCACTTCGTTGACTCAAGCTAAACGGCTCTCAACGTCCATGGGAAATCTCTGGTAATAAGAACCATGGCTCAGGTTCAGGATTAGACATTCATCTAATGCATTCCGACTTACGGTAGTTAACAATCACCTTGGAACCTTCAACGGCGAATCTTCGGGTAATGGCGCTGCCGATTCTAGCCCGAACCACCAGTAACGATCGTGACTCTATCTTTCAATTTCATGAGTGAGATCACGAGAAGGAGATGAGGTCTTTATTCTAAAATCTTCTTCGAAGATCTAATACCGTAACCTTCCTGATTGACAGATTGTTTTTGCTTCAATGTCCTACGGAAACCGATTATTAATCAAGTAGCGAGTCCTCGAACGTTCAATTTGAGGCTTGAAATCGGCCGCCTTCATGCCAAGTGTTAAATATAGTTCGAAGAACCAGTTTTCAGATCCCCTTGTCTACACAGAAGGTATTCCTACGGGAAGCAACTGGATTAGTTAGGTCCTTCACATGGTATGATGCGACTATATTGAGCCTGGCCGTAACAGGACCTACCCTGTTCGGAATGTCCTCCCAAATCGGCTACGTAGCCCCTAACGGACCTGGAGCCGACTTCACAATTTCCGCGATCATTGGATTCCTGTTCATGATCCCCCTCGCAGTAGTATACTACATCTTTTCGGTTCAGATGCCAAGATCCGGAGGGGACTATGTGTGGCTTGGGCGAACACTGAACCCAATTTTGGGATTTGTTGGGGGATGGGCTATGTTCATTTCATTCATTGCGCTTCTAGCAAGCGCATCTGTAACGGAACCCGCAGTCGTTATACCAGACGTAGGCGTAGCCTTAGGATACATCTGGAACAACCCAGGACTAATTTCCTGGGGACAGAACTTCGCGAGTAGTACGACAAATCTATTCGCTGGGACGATCCTCACGATAATTATTGGGATTATTATCGCCGCTTGCACGCCAAGGGTTTACAGTCGTATTATGCTCGTTTTAGCTGGAATAATCTTCATTGCCTCTTTCATCTTCATCGGCGCCTTCGCGACCCAACAAGTGCCTCATTTGCGACAGGGCTAAGTAACTTAACGAATGGAACCATGACGGTTAATGGAGTTGTATCTCAAGCCGCATCGGCGGGTATGCCTTTCGTTCCGGTGAATCAGACCGCCACTTTCCTAGCAGTCCCATTTGGGGTCTTGCTATTCAACGGATTCAATTATTCCGTCTACATCTCTGGCGAAGTAAGGAATGTGAAGAATGGAATGCTATGGGGTGTGATGGTTGCACTATTGATCTGCGGAATTCTCGATATAACGGGACTCTACTTCATAACGAACGCGGAAAGCTACCCATTCATGCAAGCAGTGTTTGGGTTATTCAACCAGGGTAAGCTCTCCCTAGGAGTTTCCCCATGGTCGCCCGTTTTCATCCCAGCAGTCCTAAGCAACCCATACCTATCGAGTTTCGTCGAGATCGGATTTCTATTATTCAACTTCTGGTGGGCCGCAGGCCTCGCCATCTGCATCTCGAGGTACGTGTTCGCATTCTCATTCGACCGGGTACTTCCAACCGTTTTCGCAGATGTGAACGATAGACTCCACGTCCCGTTGAAAGCGGTCGGGTTGACTTTCGTAATTTCAGTCATCCTAACCTACATCGCCATATACACGACATACATCGGACAGCTGCTCAATGTGGTTACGATTTGGGCCGTCGTCTGGATTCTGGTAGGAATATCGGCCATTGTCCTTCCATTTTGGAAGAAAGAATTCTCCAAGGGTCTCATTGGCGGTCGTTGGTTACTTCCAATCTTTGGCGTTCTAACAATCATAGGCATGGGAACTACCCTCTACTGGTCTGTGACAAACCCTGCAATTGGGCCCTCGACTCCGGCCTCGACCCTCCTGCTGGTCGTGATATTCGGATCCGCTGTCGTCATCTACCTAGCGGCGATACTTCTACTTCAAGGGCAAAGGTCTTGACCTTATCAAGGGCCAAATGGAGATACCGCCAGAATAAGAAGACCAACAGAGCGAACAAATCTCCAAATACTCTGCCGCCTTAAGGTGCGTCATCGGTCAATGCCGTCGATGCACCGTACGTTATTTTTCGGTCAGCTAAGTCTTGGAGAAGGGTGGGCGTTCTAGGATTTCTCTGATCTCGGACGTAATCTGAACGTCTTTCTCGTATGTAATTCTAAACACCCATCGGAGCAGGTTCGCTGGGATATGATGCCGACCAGTTTTCCTTTCTCAACCACAGGTAGTCGCCTGACGCCGTGTTTGAGCATTGCAGCCATTGCTTCCTGGTTGGTCGGACGTGCTACCGTAATCAGTGGACCTGACATTACGTTCCTAACTGGAGTTTTGAGAGCATTTGTTCGTTTCGCCACGTACCGTGAGATATCACGTTCTGTGACGATCCCCACTGGTGTCCCTTCTTCAACGACTACGATGCTTCCAATATTCCGCTTCACCATTTTCTGCAATGCGTACTTCAGCGATCGCTTTGGTTCAACGGTCTCAACCCTAACTGCCATAAGAGCTTCCACTGAGTCTGAATCAACCACGTCAGGCAAACCCGTCATCAACACACTGGCGCTTTCATCGGGATTAAAGGCTTCTTGGGAAAACCAAGTCTACGACTACTAGGCTCTTTTTTGCGAGCTGCAAAAAAAAGGCCGTCCGTCCGAGAAACGTCTTACCGAAGCAAATCCAGGAAATCGTGTAACCTAGACCGGAAATTTGGATTATAGCAGGTTACGAGGCGTCTTTTATGTTAGGGCCTCTCTCTTGGCCGAGTTGGTGTTGAAAGAGATGCTCCCTGTGGATTCAGCTGGGTGGGTCATAAACGGCAGATCGTTGTTGAGGTTCTAGGATGGTATGGATTGATCGCTATCGTACTTGCCTATGGGACCGTGAGTCTGAGCTTTGCTTCGCCGAATAGTTTGGCGTATCAGTTCTTGAATCTAAGCGGAGCCGTAGGGCTTGGCCTAGTAGCGTTCGCTAAGAGGGCGTATCAAAATGGCGTTCTAAATGTGGTTTGGGGCGCAATAGCTGTCGTGGCTTTGATACATCTAATTCTCTGAACTCTGCCGTCGAAAACAGCTGTATGGTTAAGGGAATTTTCAGTATGCGCTGGTCGGTAAGAACTTCTCTACTCGTTTCCTGAGCTCTATAGCGGCTTTTGACCATTTCCCGTCGCACACATTGTTTAGGTAACTGTCATTCTCAAATTCGAGCGAGAGATACCCACGGTACCGAGAATTTCGTAGAGCCATGAAGAACTTCTTCCAATCGACTACTCCCTCGCCAAGAAATGGGAAAATGAAGGTTTCTCCAAGGCCTCCCGGTTTCCCGAAGGCATCCTTCACATGTACATGTCACACTTTATCACCGAGCATTTTCGCCGCCCAAACGGGGTCATTTCCATACACCACAAAGTGAGATAGATCCAGGTTCACTCCAAGATACTTGGAATCAAAGTAACTCAGAAACTCCTTAACAGTATAGTAATCGTGCACCAACATTCCGAATACAGGTTCAACCGTAACCACGACATGATTCTTCTCCGCCGACTCGACCAGATTAGAAAATGAATCGACAACAACCTTCCAAGCTTCGCATTCCGAGATTTCCCGACCAATCCTCTGAAACTCAGGATTCCAAGTCATCGGTCCCGTGAAGACGTTCATCAAGGGGATGGATAATTCGCTCGCTTCCCCCAACATAGCGGTCAAGACTTTCAGACTCCTATTCCTAACGCTACGATTCTTCGTTACGAGATCCTGCCAACACATTATGTTCGATACGGCGAGGCCACGTCTTCTCGTTTTGATGACCAGCTTTCTGAGTTCCCTGGTAGTCCGGAAATGCTGACCTAGCATCCATTCTACACCCAGCAGTACCCTGCTTTCGAGATGACACAGGATGGCTTCGTCAGTTGACGGCGAAGCCCAAACCGCCGGGGAAGTCATGTAGTAAGGGATCAATGATAACTTCCAGTCGGAGGCTCTTGTCAATTTTCTAGTAAGAGCCTCCTATTTCCTTCACGACGAGGCCTATTTCTGTCAGACATTTTTCATCTTCCGCTTTCTCGCCTAAAGTAAAATGCGTCATCCCAGCGTCCACATACTGTTCAACGTCTCTCCGAAGAGTCTGGATGTCTGTTCGGTTGATTAAGTTCGTAAATGCAAATTGGTCATGAGGATATTTTCGCTTGCTCAACTCGTCGAGGATTACTTTTCCCATTTCCGCATATTCGTTAGGTTTGGGGTAGCTATCGTCGAACCATCTCGGGCCTATAGGCATCCATCCATCCGCATACTTTCCCCGCCTACGTGAAGCGACACTGGTAGATGTCCCCCCCACCAGATTGGTGGATAGGGTTTCTGAATTGGTTTAGGCTCGAGAGCGGCACCCTTTGCGTTACATATTTCCCATGGGAATCCACCAACACCGGCTCGGTCCATAAGCGTTTCATCAATCGGATTGCTTCAAGGCTAAACCGAGATTCTCTCCTTATTCTCATGCCATTCGGAATACCCTTCGAACTCAGGCCGGTACCACCCAAACCCCACTCCAACTATCAGGCGTCCATCAGACAGGTAATCTATAGTTGAGGCCATCTTTGCTAGAATACCCGGCGGTCGAAATGTGAGGGGTGTAACGGCCGTTCCTAATCTGAGTTTGACGGTTTTCGCGGCGGAGTAAGGGAGGAAGTCCAAACATCGATATGATTGTTTGAGTTTGGGAGCATGAAATGATCTGTTACAAGAAAATAATCATAACCCACTTTTTCGGCTTCCACTGCGAGTCTTTCGATGAGCTTCGGTTTTGCCCGTCCAGTGACAGCTATTCCACACTTCAATCCACATACCTCGCTGAAGGAGGTCGATGTAGACTAAGGCTAATATACAAAGCGAATCGCCTGTCTTCTACGAGATGACAACCTATGCCCACACAGTCCCCATCTGGAATGAGGATTACTCAGTCACGGTAGTTGTGAAGGATTTACGGAAAACGATGGAAGCATATCACAAGATTCTCGGTTGGGGCCCTGGAGTGTCTACGAACATAAACCCCCAATCCTGCACCACCAAGAACTCCATGGAAAATCGGCTAACTATTCCATGCTTGGCGCGGAAGTCCACTGTGACCCGATCGACTTCGAGATACTGCAACCTTTGGAAGGACCGAGTATCTACAAGGAGTTCTTAGAAGAGAAAGGTGAAGGACTGCATCACGTTTCGGTTGTTAGCCCTGCTGAGGATGTTGAAAAAGCACTCGCCGATTTCAAGAAAAACGGCGTTGACGTAATGATGAGCGGAAGGCTAGGTGAGAACATCAGGTTCTACTACATGGATACTGAGCCAGTTTTGAAGATGGTGGCTGAGACCGTCAGTGGTCACGCGATTTCTATGAAGCCCATCTACACCTACCCTTGACATTCATCCATCGAAAATAGAAGCAAGCGCCGTAACAGACAAGCCCGAGGAGATCGAGATGTCTGATTTCAGCCTACCAGGCGTTGAACAACGAATCATTGATGACTTGGCGAGTAAAACGGTTGAAGTAGCTCGTGGATTGTTTGAGAACCACCTAGTAACCTCCACATTCGGTGTCGTGAGCAATCGAATCCCCAACACCGACTATTCACTGATTACTCCGAGCGGGTTCAGCAAACTCACACTCAATACCCGCCATCTGATCATCGTAGACCTAGACGCCAAACTTGTTCAAGGAAATTTCAGGCCATCCGTAGAAACCGCCATGCATACTTACATACACAAGAATCGGCCCGAAATCAGTACGGTGATTCATACGCACTCACCGATGGCCTGCGCGTTTGCAGCCGCTAACATGGAGATTCCATGTGTGTCAGCGGAACAAGCATTCTACCTTGGAGGCAGAGTACCTCTGGTAAGGAAATATTCACTTCCCGGCACAACGGAACGTGCGGAGTTAGCGGCGGTCCTCAAGGCGCTCGAGAAATGTGATGCCGCTCTCCTGAGGAAGCATGGAGTCGTTGTTGTCGGAAGGACCCCCGAAGAAGGGTTGGAGACCGCGATAGTGCTCGAGGACATTGCCAACATGGCCGTCCACTCAATGATTCTTGCGAAACCTAGGGAGTTCACCAGAAAGGAACTATCCTACTTGAAGGTCTTCAAACGAACGAGGTATGGACAGCATCCTTCTGCAAAATGACCCTTACCCTAGGGCATGAGTCAGTTTGAGCAATGACTATCTGGCCGCAATAGACGCGGGAACGGGCAGCGGTAGGTGTGTAATCTTTGACTCGGAGGGCACACAAGTTGCGATTGCTTCGAGGGAGTGGTCGCATCCTACGATCCCGGCGTATCCTGGAGCTTTTGTGTTTGACACCGTGCGCAATTGGAAGCTTATTTGCGAATCAATTCACGAGGCGATTGATAGGGCTAAGATTCGGCCCGATGAAATTCGTGGCATAAGCGCGACCAGCATGCGTGAGGGCATGGTGCTCTATGATGAGGTTGGCAGTAGAAATCTGGGCCTGCCCGAACGTCGATTCGCGCGCGAAGAACGAAGTTGTCCAGATGATTAAGAAGGGTCTCGCTAAGAAGATCTACTTCAAGGCTGGGGACTGGCTCGCGATTACCTCGCCTCCAAGATTCCTTTGGATAAAGAAACACGAGCCAGAGATCTTCAAGAAAACTGCAAAGATGACTATGATTAGCGACTGGATTCTTTACAGGCTGACAGAGAAATTTGCTACCGATCCTTCGATTGGCTCAAGCTCAAATCTGTTTCAACTCGAAAAAAGGACTTGGTCGGACGAAATCATCGACTGGTGTTCCCTACCTAGAAGTATATTTCCGGACGTAAAGGAACCGGGAACAGTGCTAGGAGATGTCACGGCTGAGGCCGCCGCCGAGACAGGTTTCAAACTGGGAACCCCTGTAGTCGTAGGTGGGGGCGACACTCAGCTCGGTCTTATCGGTATATCCGCCGTTCAACCCTATGATTCCGCCACAATTGGCGGAACGTTCTGGCAACAAACGGTTGTCACAGACAAACCGATCATAGACCCGAAGATTCGATTGCGCACTCTTTGCCACGCAGTTCAAGGAATGTGGATGACAGAGGGAATAGGGTTCCTATGTGGATTGACAATGAGATGGTTTAGGGACGCGTTTTGCGAACGAGAAAAGGAAATTGCGGCTCGGGAAGGAGTTGATGCATACTCTTTGCTGGAAAAAGAGGCCGAAAAAGCGGGTGCCTGGTTCGAACGGTGTCATCCCAATTTTCTCAGACATAATGAATGCTAGAAGGTGGATTCATGCCTCCCCTTCCTTTGTGCAATTCGACATCAACCGACCCGAGGCATCTGGCAAGAAAGAGTGCGTCAGGGCGATTGAAGAGAGCGCGGCTTATGTGGCGTTGGGCCATCTGCAAATATTGCAAGCTCTCACCCATAGAAAAATGAAACAAGTTGTATTCTGCGGGGGGCATCGAAAGGCTTCCTGTGGCCCCAAATATTATCAGACGTATTTGGTATCACGGTCAAGGTTCCGATAATCAAGGAATCTACGGCCCTAGGCGCGGCAATTTGCGCGGGAGTGGGCGTCGGGATATTTCGGAACCTGAAAGAGACTGCGAAGAGCATGGTCAAATGGGACCGGACCTTCGAGCCCAATCAGACCACCCATAGAGAATACGTGAAATTTTACGGCCGATGGTGCAAAGTGTACAAGAAGTCGTTAGGGATGGTTGAAGAAGGTCTGGTGCAGCCGATGTTCAGGGCCGCCGGAACATAGATCGAAGATCCTAGAATGAAACTCATACGCGAACTTGAAATTGACTTGGAATACGAAGCGGAGAATGGCTAAAGAACTAGCCTGCAACTATTGACCAGCTGAGAAAGAAATGGCGACCATAACCGAAGTACAAGAAGTACCGCAAAACGACTACGCAAAGTACGGCCTAACGAAGGATCTCTTACGTGAAATGCTCAGGAAGATGCTCATTATCAGAAAGTTCGAGGAGAAAGTCGAGGAACTATTCATTGTCAAAGGGTTATTGATAGGCCCATCTCACCTGTACCTAGGCCAAGAGGCGATAGCGACAGGCGCAATGATGGCGCTTCAGCCCAACGATTTAACGGTAACCACATATCGCGGCCACGGACACGCTCTTGCCAAAGATGTTCCGTCCAACCTCTGCATGGCGGAACTTTTCGGAAAATCAACGGGTAACTGCAAAGGGCTAGGCGGCTCCATGCACGTTGCAATCTACCCCAAAACGGGTTCCATTTACGCCACGGCTATAGTTGGTAGCGGAATACCCATCACCGCCGGGGTTGGGCTAGGCCTCAAACAAAAGAAGACAAAGCAGATTGCCGCCACATTCTTCGGCGACGGTGCTTGCAATACTGGCGCGTTCCATGAGGGTGTAAACCTCATCGCCCTTTGGAAGCTACCGGTTCTACTATTCTGCGAGAACAATCAGTACGGAATGTCCACCAATGTCAAGATGTCAGTTTCAAGCCCAAGCATCGCTGAGAGAGCCCGCTCCTACGGAATGGAAACGACGGTTGTCAATGGAAATGATGTTGTAGCGGTATACGCCGCAACCAAATCCGCTGCTGAAAAGGCCCGCAGAGACTCCACCCCAACGTTCCTTGAATGCCTAACTTACAAGATGAAAGGTCACGGAGTCTATGACAAGGGAGAATATCGTCCCAAGGAAGAAGTCGCGAAATGGCTCGAACGCGATCCTATTCTTACATTCAAGAAACGGCTCCTAGACCAGAAGATCATGACAAAGGCAGAACTTGAACAACTCGACGCGACAACACAACAAGAAATCGAGGACTCGGTTAAATTCGCCATGCAAGGTTCACCTTTACCTTTCGACGAGATCGGAAACTACGTTTACGCAAAGTGATACCAATGAAAGAACTCACTTATGCTGACGCACTCCGTGAAGCGCTGCGCGAAGAAATGATCCGTGATCCGAACGTGATACTTCTCGGGGAAGAAATCGGCGTCTTCAACGGGGTCTACAAGGTTACTAGAGGTTTGCTCGACGAATTCGGGCCTGAACGTGTTAGGGATACTCCAATCTCAGAAGCAGCCATCACTGGGGCGGCAGTGGGTTTGGCGTTGGCTGGCATGAGGCCCGTAGCCGAAATCATGTACATGGATTTCCTCCCCATATGCATGGATCAGTTGTCTACCCAAGCTGCAAAAATGCGCTTCATGAGTGGAGGCCAACTCCAGGTACCCATGGTCTTGAGAACCCAATACAGCCTCGGCCGACAACATGGATCACAGCACTCACAATTCACGCCCGCTTGGTTTCTGCAGGCACCAGGATTGAAGGTAGCATTGCCCGCTGATCCAAGCGACGCTAAAGGCCTACTGAAGTCAGCAATACGAGATCCCAACCCAGTCCTCTTCGTAGAGAGTGGCCTACTCTACCGAACCAAAGGACCAGTACCCGAAGAAGAATACCTAACCCCTCTCGGACAAGCAGCCGTGAAGAAGAAGGGGGACGATGTCACAATTGTAGGAGTTTCAAGAATGGTTAATGAATCTCTCGCAGCCGCGAAAAAACTTGAAGATAATGGCGTCTCAGCTGAAGTCATAGATGTGAGAACAATCCAACCGCTCGACCTTGATACAATCGTCGAGTCAGTTAAACGAACTTCCAGGCTGGTTATCGCATCCGATGATGTAAAGAGAGGTGGCGTGGGAGCCGAGATCTCAGCCTCAGTCACAGAGGCGGCCTTCGACTACTTAGACGCACCAATTACACGGGTCGCATGCCCGGACATGCCAATACCATTCTCACCCACCCCTCGAGCAGCAGTATATGCCCAACGCAGCGAGCGTAGTCCAAGCCGTCCAAACCATATTGGGCAAGTGATTCATCTTGACGCAAGTTGTGATGCCGCGTCTCGATCCTGGAATGCAATCAGGCAAGATAGTTGAATGGCTGAAGAAGGAGGGCGAGTTGGTTAGAAAAGGCGAGCCCATACTCGTCGTAGAAGGAGAGAAAACCACATTCGAAGTTGAAGCTCCAGACAGCGGCCCCTTAACCAAAATTCTAGCGAGCATCGGGACAGATGTCCAAGTTGCCGAACCAATCGCAATCATCGGAGAAGCCGGATCGGCAACACCCCAATCAGTACCAAACGAGAAAACTGAGCAAGAGCGACCACAGCAACCTTCTGACTGTCCCTGCCTCCGGAACTCCGTCGGATCGGGTAATTGCATCTCCCGCAGCACGGCGTTTAGCCCAAGAATACGGCCTCGACCTAACCTCCCTAAAGGGAACTGGCCCAGGTGGCCGAATAACGCGAGAAGATATCCTCGCAGCAAAACAAAGCACACCAGCATCGCAGTCTACCCAAATCCTCTCAAAGATGCCTCAACCCGCCGTTCTAAAGAGAACGAAACTCGCAGGGATCAGAAAGGCTGTAGCCGAAAGACTTTCGTTCAGTGCGCGAACAGTCGTCCCAGTCACGATTACCATCGAAGCAGACGCCACGAAACTATTGGCGATGAAAGAGCAGAGCCACGTTGGGTTCTCAGCTCTCGGAGTAAAAGCAGCTGCAAAAGCATTGGGTGACCATACCGATGTTAACTCAACAATAGAAGGCGACGAAATTACAAATTACTCTGACGTAAACGTCGCCGTAGCCATACACACCGAACAAGGCCTAGTTGCACCTGTAATCAGGAATGCAAACAAACTATCTCTGAAGGAGATTAGCTCAACGATTGAAGAGCTCGCCAAGAAAGCTGCCGAGAATCGCCTAACAATTGAGAACTTGACTGGCGGAACATTCACGGTAACCAACCTCGGCGCATTCGACGTCGAATCGTTCGCACCCGTCATCAACCCTCCTCAATGCGCAATTCTTGGTCTGGGCCGAATCGCCTACAAACCATTCGCCAACGGAAGTCAGGTATCCGCGCTAGACCATCAACCCTACTAACACTAGTTTTCGATCATCGAATTATCGATGGTGTCCCGGCGGCTAAGTTCCTAAGGGACCTGAAACGTAATCTTGAGGAACCGGAAGGCCTGCTCTAACTCCAACCTTCGATCGACGGATTATCGAGTATCTAGAAGCCTACTTTGTTGGCGGACGCAAGGCTATCTTCAATGCCTTTCCGCTTCCCATCAACTGAAGAGCTTCCTCAGCCCGATCAAGAGGCATCTCGTGGGAGATTAGCGGTTTTATGGATACCCGCCCCGACACGATCAATCGGAAGGCCCGTTCAACTGAGGAAGGTGTATGGTGGAACGCTCCTTGAACGTGCAATTCGCCATAGTGTATCCTCTCCGCTTCGAATGAAGCCATCGTCCCTGACGGGCATCCGCCAAAGAGGAGGATTGTCCCGCCCTTTCGTGCTAGACCCGGAGCCGCGTCCCAAGTTTCACGTCGGCCGACCGCTTCCACGACCATATCAGCTCCTCTCCCGTCAGTTAGCTCACGGACCCTTGCTACGAGATCCTCAGTTGACGAGTTTATCGTTACATCCACTCCAACTCCCTTAGCCTCCTTCAACCGGTCTTCCACGAGATCACACAATGCCACCTGACGTGCACCGTTGAGCCGCGCGAGTTGGGCATGTAACAGACCTATCGGGCCACCACCGATGATTACGACAGTTGCTCCGGCAGGTAGGTCCTTAGTAAGGTCCCACCGTGAACGACGCAAGCCAAAGGTTCTAGACTGGCCACAGTCTCGAGTGGCACGCCCTCCGGCACCTGAAATGTATTCTGCCGAACTATTTTTTCTGGAACTCGAATATATTCAGCGTACGTCCCTGGCCAAGTGAACCCAATTATGCTGTCATTCAAATGCTCGCACAGATTCGGTTGGTGCAAGAGGCAGTAGAAGCATCGATTGCAAGGGGCTGCGTTCGCAGCAACCACTTTCATCCCAACGCTAAAGTTTGTGACCTCTTTGCCGAGGGCGGAAACGGTTCCGGCGAATTCATGTCCCATTATCTGGGGCGGTTTTGCGAGTAGGTGCCCGCGTTTGTACATCTTAACATCTGTGCCGCATGTCAAAGCGACGGCGCTTTTCACAATCAATTCTCCCGGTTCAGGTTCAGGCACAGAGACTGTTCCACTTTGAGATTACCGGGTTCGTAGAACCTAACTGCGAGCATTGTGTTTGCCATGAATTGATTCTTAACCTCCTCTGGTTAGTTGATATTTAGCTCCGCTGCAACTGACTGGGCTTCGCAGTCTCTCATTCGTTCTCAACCATTATCTTAACCGCTTCCCCCGCATTCTCCAAGGCGAAGCGGCTATTGTTCGAGCGAGCGGGAACCTGTCCGTAATGACCTCTGATGGTCTAACTCGTTTACTCTCGATCAGTTGCATTGCCATTCGCATTTCAGTTTCGGATGTGGAGTAGCTCGACTGAAACCGTACTTCTCGGAGAAACATCTTACTCATATCCAGTGACATCGTCGTGCCTCGTGTTGGTGCGCCGAACAGAAGGACTGTTCCTCCTTTACGAACCGTGGCAAACGCTGATTCTAGCGCTTTCAAGTTGGCGGTTGCGACAATCGTGTAATCAACCCCGAGGCCTCCGGTTAATAGGGAAATTGTCTTAGGGGCGTCGTCGGTTGTTGGATCGAATGATAAATCGGCGCCTAACTTGGTCGCGAAATGTCTACGTTGCTTAATCACATCAATAGCGTATACGGGTCCGGCCCCGAAGCATTTCAGGAGTTGTACATGAGTCAGACCAACTGGACCCAGACCATATATCGCGACACTGTTACCCACAGAAACGCCAACCTTACGAAGTGCTCGGATGCAACATGCTGTGGGCTCTGCCTGTGAGCCTTCCTCGAAACTCATGGAATCAGGCAACTTGTACACCGTTCCCCCGTTCACTAGCGCCTTTGGAACCCTGAAATATTCCGCGAACCGCAAGGATCGAGATTGCTTTTCGGATATTCTTCGCAAAGCGTTTCGAGGCCGTTCTTGCAAAAGTAGCAGTGGCGGCATGACACATGATGGTGTACGACGACTCGGTCGCCGACAGCAAAGTCTTTGATTTGTGTTCCGGCTTTGTGTATTACTCCAGATACCTCATGTCCAAGGATGGGAGGAGTAATGTGTTCTCCATGAACCTTCTCCACATCAGTCCCGCAGATCCCACACGCTCGCATAGCCACGAGTATCTCGTCGGGATTAATCTCAGGCGTAGGGAGGTTCTGAATCTGAACCGTTCCATTCTCTTGGATGATTACGGCTTGCACCGCTCAACCCTACCAAACATGTTCAAGACTCTAGGGCTGAGTCTTATGAAGTAGGGACATATTTCAGAGACTCGATTAGCGATTACTGGTATCGAGCAGCCCAAGTAGTTCCACAAGATTCAAGGGTTAGAGGGACAGGTTGCCGAACTCGTTGCGTCGGGCTCGTGGTCCAGCCTGGTTAAGACGTCGCCCTCACATCTCCTAGGTGAGACCGGCGAAGATCCCCGGTTCAAATCCGGGCGGGCCCACCACCCCACCACTCAAACATTTCATCTATCCTAGCCAGCCACGTCGCATTGTGTTCGCCGGATCGGGTAGCCTCTAAATATGAGCAGGCTATGAAACATGAGTAACCGGTCAAGAGGTAAAACCATTGAAGTCTAACATGAAAATGCTTGTTTACGCCGTTGTGGCGGGTGTCGTACTCACTCTGTTAACCGGCCTAATTGGTAACACCCCCGAGATCGGGGGTCAGCCGTTGATGGGGGCGGTTTACTTCGGGTATCCATTCGCCTGGTTGGAGATGCTCGTCGTGGCTCCTCAGTATTTCCCATGGGTCGTCCGTCCCTTGCGATTAATCCTTGACATCGTCGTCTGGACGGTTGTAGTCTGGGTTATCCTCTTCGTCGTGTCGAAGGCTAAGAAGAAGTAACCGCCAAGCTATGGATTCCTTGCAGTTCAGCTTAGCTTAAGCTCTGCAAAAACGTTCTCCTGTTCTCTCCGGATGGAGCAGCCAAGTTTTTCGCAGAGTCGGATCATCCTGAGATTCTCAGCCATCACTGTACCGTAGATCGATTCAATTCCCTTCTCCTTAGCGAATTCAATTAGCATATCGACTAACTTGACACCGAGACCCTTTCCCTGATATTTGTCGGCAACCACGACTGCGAATTCTCCCCGTTTCTTATTGGGTTCGAGAATTAATCGGCTCACTCCGATCTCAAAAGTTCGGTTTCCTTCTCGGGTTTCGGCGATGATTGCCATCTCCCTGTCGTAGTCGATGTTGCAGAAACGGACGAGGGCCTCATGTGGGAGGTCCTTGATTATTTGGAAAAATCTGAATCGGCTCGTTTCCGTAGACAAGCCTCTTATGAATTCTAACTCTATGGGTTCGTCTTCCGGTTTTATGGGCCTTAGAGTAACTTCGGTCCCATCTTTCATTCTCCAGGGCATGACATATTTTGACGGGTAAGGAGTGATTACCAGATGGGGGTAGGGTTCGGTATGGTCGAGAGCGCGGGGATCAATAATCATCCTTGCGTCGAGAACGGAGAATTCACCCTTGGAGGCGATGAGTGGGTTGATGTCCATCTCAGCGATTTCAGGGAAGTCAACGATTAGATTGGAGAAGCGTACCATGATCTCTTCGAGGGGTCGTATGTCGACAGGTTTCTTGTTCCGTAGACCTTTCGTAAGTGCTTTGAATATCTTTGTTTCTTCCATGATGCGATGTGCGAGAATCTGATTTAGCGGCGCGAGTCCGATCGATACATCGTTAATGAGTTCAACTCCTGTCCCGCCCATTCCAAATAGAATCACAGATCCAAAATCCTTGTCCTTTTTCGCGCCTAGGATGAGTTCGTAGTCGATCTCAGATGCCATTTTTTGCACATAGATACCGTCGATTTTAGCTTCAGGATACGCTTTGTGGGCTCTATCGATAATGGCCTTGTACGCATCCTTGACCGCTTGAGCTGACTCCATGCGGATAACGACTCCACCAATGTCCGTTTTGTGAAGAATGTCTTCAGACGAGATTTTCAACGCTACTGGGTAACCAATGTCTAACGCGATCATTGCCGCTTGGTCTGCACTTTTACTCAACGCGCCCTTCGCTCTCGGGATTGCATAAGCATCGAGGAATCGGTCAACTTCAGATTGATTGAGGGCTTTTCGCGTCTTCGCTGCCTTGCGAATCAGTACTTTGAGATGGCTCTTTGGCGGAGAGAAGTCCACGCGTAATTCTTGTGGGGTTTGGTAGAGCTGATCGAGGTTTCTTCGGTATTGGTACATGTACGTGTAGGTCTTTATCGCTTCTTCAGGCGTTGAGTAAGTCGGTATGTCGTTTCGGTGGAATATTTCGCGACTTTCCCTAACGCTGCTCTCGCCCATCCAGACCGTAAGCATTGGCTTGCGTCTGTCCGCGGCGATTTTCGTAACGGCTTCGGCGAGCTGCGTGGGTTGAGTCGTTCCTTGGGGAGTGTAGATTACAAGGAGCCCATCAACATTCGGATCCGCAATGCAGGTCTTCACTGCGAGTTCATACCGAGAGACGTCAGCGTCCCCTAGTATGTCGAGTGGGTTTCCTCGGCTCCAGTATGGAGGAAGGGCTCCATTCAGTATTTTCATGGACTCGTCAGACAATTGCGCTAATTGGCCACCATGAGTGACAATTGAATCAGCTGCTAAGACCGCGGGTCCTCCGGCGTTGGTGACGATGGCTAAGTTCGGTCCCGCTGGCAGAAACCTTGAGTCTAGGACGGTGGCGCAATTGAAGAGGTCTCCAATCTCGTCGACCATCACAACGCCGGCTCTCTTGAAGGCGGCCTCGTAGACTGCGAAGTCACCCGCCAGTGCGCCTGTATGTGATGATGCTGCCTTTGCGCCCGCAGAGTTTCTTCCCGCCTTGATTACAATAATGGGTTTTGTGCGTGCAAAGCCTCTGGCCGAACTCATGAACTTCTTAGCATTTCCGACGCCTTCCATGTAGATGATGATGCTCCTAGTGTTTGGGTCCTCGCCAAGATAATCGATCATATCCCCATAATCGATGTCTAGGGTCGATCCTAGCGAAGCAAAAATGCTGAAGCCTATGCCCGTGCTTACAGCCCAGTTGACTATCGCTGATCCCAATGCTCCGCTCTGTGAGATGAATGCAATTTGGCCAGGTTGAGGGTTGTCTCGGAGGAATGTGGCATTGAGGGCTACTTGTGGCCTCGCCACTCCCACACAGTTTGGTCCTAGAATCCGAATGTCGTGCATCGATTGAATTTGCTTAATCTCGCTCTCTAGTTTGGCGCCTTCAGCTCCGATCTCTCGGAACCCGGCCGAAATGATGACGGTGCCGTCCACGCCAGCTTTCGCGCACTCCGCTACTATGGACGGTACAGTCCTTGCCGGCGTAGCGATTACAGCCAGATCGACGTGTTCTGGTATCTTGGATATCGATGGGTAACACTTCAATCCCAAGACGGTATCCTTGTTTATGTTCACTGGGTAGATTTTCCTGCGATCCTTCCCCAATAGTAGGTTTCTCGTCAGAGATTGACCGATCGATCCCTCGCTCTCAGAAGCCCCGATTATAGCAACGACTTTGGGGTTCAGCATTTTCTCGATACTGGCCATTGTCAACTCGTCTGATTCTGAGCTTACGGCTAGTGATAAACGGGTTATCGATGGTTCCTGACTATGACAATTTGAATTGGGGACGATTTGGAACCGAAACTTTCACACATAAGCGAATCCGTGCCTTTTCTGACATTTGGTTAGCGCATCAAAAATGCCAGTACGTATCCCAAGGTCAGCGTCGCTCCAAAGGTCATCTGGAGAAAGGCCGTGCCTCGAACAGCGCGGCTGAGCGGCTTGCCTTCCACTCCGGAAGCGACAAACCGAGTGAGCCGATACGCTTGTGGAATCGTTAGGAACGCTAAGAGGGTCGACAGAGGCGCAGAGTTAGTCGCAACAAGCCCTGCTAAGATGATATACGCTCCAGCGATCATCGCGTAAAAGACCAAACGGGAGAAAACCCTACCTCGCTCGATGCCCCACGACCTACTTGCCAGTACTGCCCAAGTGATCCGATTTCGCTCCTTGTCTTGTACAATGTCTCGCAGGTTGTTAGCGTGTAGGATGGCCATTACTAGGAGCCCTACGGGGAGGGAGACAAGCAGGGGGGACCAAGCGAGGCTTCTAGCTTGAACATAGTAGCTGGCAACGACCATGACAGGACCCATGAAGATGAAAACCTCGAGCTCCCCAAGGCCCCGGTAGCCAAGCGAGACAGGTTTCGCTGTGTAGAACCAAGCTGCCAAAACACTCGTTAGTCCGAGAATTAGGATGATCCATCCAACTTGCTTGACTATGTACAAACCGACTATGACACCGAAAGCAAAAGCTACTATTGCAGCCCAGAGCACCTGCCTCGGCCTGAGTTTTCCTTCAAGAATTACGCCTGCGGGGCCCAAAGAGTCCGGTTTGTCAACCCCTTGCACATAGTCAAAATACTCGTTAGCCAAGTTTGTTCCTGCCTGCATGGCGACGGACCCGAATAGGGTGAGCAGAAAGAGAAACCAGTCCGCATGTCCACCATACCACGCTATAGCGGAACCTACAAGCACGGGGACTATCGACGCTGGATAGGTGAATGGCCTGAGTGCAATGTACCAGACATGTAACGAATGCCTGTCATTCCGTTGCGGCACAGCCATAACACGTCTTAACCGCGAACCATTCGGGTGCCTGTAATTCATCATGTCAGGTTGCTTGGTTACTTACCAAGGAGGTTGATTTCGAAAGCGAGCGTAATTTGGTGCGCGCTTCTCAAGGAAGGCTTTCGTACCTTCCTTGCATTCGTCACTCGAGTAGTAAAGCGCCGTAGCTCCGTGTGCGAGGTTTTGGATGCCGTAGACATGATCCGTGTCTGAGTTGAAGGCGTACTTCAGAAAGCGCAAAGCAGTCGGTGCACGCTGGAGAAGTTCCTTAGCCAAGGACATCACCTCGTTTTCGAGTTGATCAGGTGGAAACACAAAGTTGACGAGCCCCATGTCGAGAGCTTCTTGGGCAGAGTAACGACGGCACAAATACCAGATCTCTCGAGCTTTCTTTTCGCCAACAATGCGTGCGAGATAAATCGACCCGAAACCACCGTCGAAGCTACCGTATTTGGGTCCGATTTGTCCGAAGACCGTGCGAGTGGAGGCAACAGTCAGGTCACATAACACATGAAGGACGTGCCCCCCACCAATGGCGTACCCATCAACCATTGCAATGACGGGTTTCGGTATCTCTCGTATCAACCGGTGGAGGTGGGTAACTTGCAGTCTCGGAGTTCCCGGAATCGTCCTCGTAGCCGCCCTCACCGCGAATGCTAACGTCGCCCCCTGAACAGAAGTTACCATTTGTCCCGGTGAGAACAACAACTCCAACTTCCCGATCGTACCAAGCGTCTAAGAAAGCCTGTCGCATCTCATCTATCGTCAGCGGTCGAAAGGCATTGAGCACTTTAGGCCGGTTCATCCGAACGAACGCTACGCCGTCCTTCTTTTCGTAGAGTATGTCTTGGAACTCCATTTCAAATACCACATTTCCTAGTTTTAGTCAGCGCTTGCTTCTTAAGACGGTCGTTTTCAAACCAAGCCGAGCGATCTCAGGCGGGCAATCTCATTTCGGGAGTGGCCGAGCATTTCTTGGAGCACTTCATCGGTGTGTTCGCCTAGGTCGGGCGAAGGACCTTGGGGGCCTGAAGAAGCGCCGTCTACTTTGAAGGGGGTGTTGGCAACTTTCCAGTTTCCCAATCTCTTGTGGGGTATCTCTGCGATCATGCCTCGGTAAAGTACCTGAGAATCCTTGGCTACGGAGTCAATAGCGTTGACTGGACCGGATGGAATTTCAAGCCTAGAGAATTCTTCAAGCCAGGCTTGAGAAGTTTTCTTGCGCATAGCTTCTTCGATCAAGGGCGCGAGAACATCGTAGTTCTGTACTCTAGATGGCGCGTCACTAAAGCGAGGATCTTTCGCGAGTTCAGGGTGCCCGATCGCGGAACAGAAGCGGTTCCAAGGCTCAGAGCTGTCGGAGATTAGCGCAACCACGATGTATCCGTCTTGTGTGGCAAATGATTGAAAAGGAACTGCGGCTGGGTGGCGTGATCCCAATGGCCCCGGCACCTTACCCGTGGCAAAGTACCTTGAAAACGCATTCTCCATCATAGTTACTTGACAATCTAACATTGAAATGTCGATATTTCGCCCCTGTCCGGTGCGTTCCCTTTCCCATAGGGCGACGAGTATTGCTAACGCAGCAAAGAGTCCGGCAACGCTGTCGCCAAGCGAGGCCCCGGGCCGCACAGGCCGCCCATTGGGTTCCCCGGTCACGCTCATCATGCCCCCCATCGCCTGAACAATGATGTCTAGAGCCGGATAGTGGGTGTAGGGGCCGCTTTGGCCGAAGCCTGAGATGGATGCGTAAATCAGGCGGGGATTCAGAGCCCTCACACTCGCATAGTCGAGCCCGAATCCCTTCATTGTTCCAGGCACGAAGTTCTCAACCAGAACATCAGCGTGCTGGCACAGTTCCCGTGCCATCTTCTGTCCCTCCTCGCGGGAGAGATCTAGGGTGACGCTTTTTTTCCCTCGATTTACGCTCATGAAATATGCGCTGTCTCCGCTTACTTGAGGACCCAAGCGCCGCGCTTCATCTCCCAAGCCTGGCCGCTCAACTTTGATCACCTTCGCGCCAAGGTCTGCGAGAAGCATCGTGCAGAAGGGACCAGAAAGCAGGTGGCTGATTTCTAGGACCGTTATCCCAGCTAGAGGACTTAACGCAAGGCCTCTCGCGGGAGAGTCTCGATCGATCATGAGGCACAAGATCAAGCTCAGCGAAATTATACTCTGCGGTTGGGCTGTTGCTCGCTGAGGCAGGTTCAGCGCTAGAGCGACTAACTACCAGTGCGATTCACGGAGGAAGTCGAGTACGACTCTGTTGAACTCTTGAGGCTTCTCTATGTGCGGGGCATGTCCTGCGCCTGCTATAATGGAAAGACGGCCGTTTCGTAGTTTACTGCACATCTCTTTTGCGATCGCGCTGAACTTGTGGTCGTATTCACCAGCAATGCAGAGGACCGAAATGTTAAGCTTGGAAAGCGATTTGTGGAAGGATGGTTGGACACCGGAGCCGGCCTGTGCGCAAAGAATTCGCGAGCCCCGTGGGATTGTTTGCGAGCCGTTGGTTTCTGATGTGTTCTTGGACTTTGCGGGGAAGCAGTTTTTGAGTGGCGAATATTGGTTGTTGCTCCCAGTATTTCGAGAATTTCTCAACGCCTGCTTTCGTGATTAGGCGTGCCAGCGCCTCATCGCGTTTCTTCCTGCGTGTCCTTTGTTTTGGTTCGATAATTCCTGGGGATGCGCCTTCAAGCACTAGGCACCCGCACTTGTTAGGCATTAACGCAGCCGCTGCGAGTGCGATTCGGCCTCCAATAGAGTATCCTAACCAGCAAGCACGAGAGACATCTGATTTGTCGAGGACTGCGGCAATATCGACGATGGAGCGTTGAATACGATATCTCTTGGGATCATCGGGGGCATCTGAACCACCGTGCCCTAGCAAGTCGACTGTGATGATGGTGTATCCATTCTGTGCCTCTTGTACGAACTGACTCCAAGTGGACATGGATCCTGCGAATCCGTGAAGTGCGACGATTGCTGGTCCCGAACCCGCGGACTTTGACATTGAGGTTGATTTCGTTGACCAGCACGCCTTCAGGTCCGCTCCGTGAGCGTGCTCTCCGCCGCCTCTGTCGAAAGGGACCAAATGCGACGATGAAGCTCAACGTTTCGGTCTCTGTCAGTTTGCAATTCCACTACAGCTGTGCCTTTGGATCCGATGTTCCGTGAAACGGCGGTGTGGAATTCTTCCCATGATGTAACCTTGGAATAGGTTAGACCGTAAAGGGAGGCCGCTGCTTGGAAGGTAAGGCCGTGTGGAGTTGCGAAGTACTTTTCGAAGTAGTCCTCGTACTCTCGCTGGGCAAGAAAAGAGAAAATGCCCCCGCCGTCATTGTTTGCTAATACGATTGTTGTGTTAGGGTTGTATTTCTTTGCTGCCAGCAGGCCATTCATGTCTTGATAGAACGAAAGGTCGCCGACTACGAGTACTGTTGGCTCTTGGGTAACTACGCTGGCTCCTAGGGCGGTTGAGATCACACCATCTATTCCGCTTGCTCCTCGATTGGACAAGAATCGAATCTCTTGAGAGGTTGACGGATAGAATGAGTCAAGGTCACGCACCGGCATGCTGTTGCCAGCAAACAGCGTCGCTTTGTTCGGAACGAAAGTCGCTAAATTGGTGAAAATCTTCCCTTCGAACATCTCTTCGATCTTGCTCATCTGGTCATGAATAACCTGGCGAGTTCTCTCAGCAACTCGCATCCACAGTCCGGACCATTCTCCCTTAGGGCGAGTCGCGGTCTCAGCGGCAAGTTCTCTTGCGAATTGATTGGGGTCCGTCTGAACCATGTCGGTAGCAGTATGCATTGGGTCTTGCCAGTTCCCTTCTTGGATTAGTATTTGGCGGGCTCGGTGATTTTGCTCAATGTAGTTTTGTAATGCTTTAGACGTGGGTGTCGCACCGAACCGCAGGATAATTTCAGGTTCCAATTCCCGAACCATTTTCGTGGAGCGTAGGAAATCGTCGTAGCAGTCAACGTTCAGTCCTCGGTCGTGTATGCCGCATCGAACTTGAGATAGGGGGTCGGCTAGTATTGGGAAACCTAGGCGGTTGGCTAACGTCGAGACTGCATGTGGGAAGCCTAAATCATCTTGTGGGCCGCAGACAATTATTCCATTCCTCAGAGACTGTATCTCACTTCCCAACTCCTTGACTTTCTCTATGTTGGTGGAACGTCGCCCGTTCTGCACATCGGTGTAAGGTCTGCCCTTCTTTCGACCTTCCCAAGCGTCTTGGACTTCGACGGAAGTTTGCTCAGGGATATCCGAGGGAACGATTTTGGGTACTAATGGTTCTCCGAACGGGAAGTTGATCTGCACAGGACCAGCGGGCGATTGAATCGCAGTGCTCAATGCGCGGCATGTCATTTCACGCACATACCTCAGCAAATCAAGCTTCATTTCTGGACTAGCCATGTTGACGGACCATTTTGTGTGCCCTCCGTACATCCGGGTCTGGTCGATTGTTTGATTCGCACCCCATTCCCACAACTCTGGAGGACGGTCCGCTGTCAAAATCAGGATTGGCACATGTGAATAGCACGCCTCGACCACAGCGGGAAAGAAGTTAGCCGCTGCTGTACCAGACGTGCTGACGATGGCGACCGGCTGGTTAAGGGCGCGGCTCATCCCAAGCGCGAAATACGCTGCTGAACGCTCATCAGAATGGAGCCCAGACTTTGATGAGCTGCTGCTGCGCCAGGCTCATCACCAAGGGCGTTGATCGCGAACCGGGGCAGATGCATGCATGTCGCAGCCCCGAACGGGCCAGTTCATCAACAAATGCTTCGGAGAAAGCGTAGTTGCGATTCGGTGGGAGCGGCATCATGCCACTCCCAAGGCGGTCAGGAGCGGCTTGAATTTTATCATGGTTTCCTGATCTTCACGGTCTGGGTCGGAGCCCGAAACAATCCCGGCCCCAGCGTACAGTAACGCCTCATTGCCGCGCAAGAGTGCACATCGGATTGCGATGGCAAATTCCCCGTTTCCATTCTTGTCAACCCATCCGACAGGTCCCGTGTACCAACCGCGATCAAACTTCTCAAGCCTCTCGATCATTTCAAGGGCTGGCTCGAGAGGCGTGCCACCTACAGCTGGCGTTGGATGTAAGCCACTCACAAAATCTAGGACATTGGAACCTTTCTTTGGTCGACCCGTAAAACGGGTCGCTAGATGCTGAACGTTGCCAAGTCGCATCAAGTGGGGAGCGTCGTCCCACTGAAGTTTAGAGCAGAGCCTTCCCATTCGTTCAGAAATCCAGTTAACGACAACTTCGTGTTCCATTCGTTCCTTAACATTTCCTAACAGCCATTCCGAAAGCTGTGAGTCCTCGTTCTCCGAAGTGCCGCGGGGAGCCGAACCTGCTAAACAGGTCGAACTCACTTCTTCTCCATGAATGCTCACCAACTCCTCAGGTGAAGCCCCCACAAAAGATGTCCCTCGACGACAGAAAGCGAATACGCGACATTCAGGATAATTAGCTGCGAGGCTTCGGAGGACGGCTTCTGGAGGTATTGGTATTCCAGCGCGTAACTTGAGGGTACGTGCCAAAGTGACTTTGGTTAGCCTTCCATCTTTGACTTCGTCCAGAGCCTGTTCCACACTTCGCCGCCAAAGATCATCAGCCGATTGAGATTTTATTGAAGCCGACACAGGTTTAGATGAGTCACCAGGCGAGTCGAAAAGCTCGGCAGCTTGAAGCGTCAGATCCTTTAGTACAGAATCAACGTCCGTGCGTCCGTTAACGACGACATTGACGGTCAACCAGCGCCGACCGTTCGGTTGGGATGTGATCATCCATCGGGGCAGTGTCAGGAGGCCATCGTGAAAATCTTCCCAAAGTCCATCAGCAGGCGGTCGTGGGTTGAATCGGAATCCTCCCATGAAAACCGGTCCGGGACCGCCGTTTTCCTCAACAATCGCCGGGCTCATCGTGTCCTGGAGTAAGGTAGCGGCTTGTTGGAATCTCCGAGGGCCCTCAACGACTAGGTCAGCAGCATTACCCGCACCTACTATCCAAGATTCGTCAGCGGGGAGGGCCCAATAATTCCTAGTATTATCAACTCGCGCTGCAGCGGAAAAGACATGCACCGGATCAATTTCATGTGCAAGGTGCTGGGTGAGCGATACAAGTACCGGTCTGTTCACTTCGGTTGAGCGTCGTTTTCCATCAGAAATGAGCCCCAGCACTCTGTCCAAGGAAATCCTATAGGGACGTTGAGGTAAGCGATCCATCGCACTGTCTTGCGACCGTATCCCTATGGATCTCTCTCGCATTCTCTCTCGCTTCCTCTTCTTCCCGAAGACAGCCTTTGTCGCTCATAATTTCTCAGACAGAAGAACCTATCCTAATTCTAAGCTCCAATGACCAACTGCGCAAAGTAGGCACGGTATCGTTGATAAAAGGAGAACTGCAAATAGATGGGGACATATGGCGTTACTTAGCCAGAACGCCGTTGGATTCATTTGATGGAGTACGAAAGGCATCATTTAGGCTAGACGGGAGGTTGGCAAAATGAATTCTCCGCAACTGACGCCTATCGACTCCCTAGAGTTGCGCATTATCCGGTTGCCGCTTGTTGCTCCGTTCGAGAGCAGTACTAGCGTAGAAACCGTCAAGGAGGCTCTGCTCGTGCTCGTTGAAAAGGAAGGGGTTGTTGGTTATGGGGAATGCGTTGCTGGGACTGGGCCTTGGTATAGCGAAGAAACGATAGAGTCTGCGGGATACGTCATAAAGCAATTCCTAGCGCCATTACTCTTTTCAAATGCTTTCACGAATCCTGCACAGTTTCTTGATGGCACTCGACGATTAAGGGGGAACAATATGGCAGTAGCTTCGGTCGAGATGGCACTTTGGGATCTCATGGGAAAATTAAAGCGACAACCGCTTTCCAAGCTACTGGAAGGTTCCAAGACAGAGGTTGAAGTTGGAGTAAGCGTAGGGATTCAACCCTCAATTGAAAAACTGGTCGATAAGGTCGCATTGCGTGTTGCAGAAGGATACAAGCGAATAAAGACAAAAATTAAGCCAGGGTTCGATCTCGAACCCGTGAGAGCTATCAGGAAACGCTTTCCTGATATTCCTCTCCAAGTGGACGCGAACTCGGCCTACACCCTTGAGGATTTGCCTCTACTGAAACAACTTGACGGGTTCAACCTGTTATTGATTGAGCAGCCACTGGCGCCTGACGATATCATTGATCATTCAAAATTGCAAAAGCACCTTTCGACACCGGTTTGCCTTGACGAGAGCATACGTAGCATGGACGACGCGAGGCAGGCGATAGAAATTGATGCGTGCAGGGTGATAAATATCAAACCCGGACGGCTGAGAGGTCTGAAATGTTCGAGACAATTGCATGATTTCTGTATGGCACGGAAAATTCCAGTATGGTGCGGGGGAATGCTTGAAACTGGCATTGGTAGAGCGTTTAATGTCGCGTTAGCTTCCTTGCCGGGATTTACTCTTCCAGGTGACACGTCCGCTAGCAGACTGTATTTCAAGAAGGACATAATCACCAAAGAGTTCGAACTAACTGAGAACGGAACGCTTGAGGTACCGCGTGAACCTGGAATAGGGGTTCAAGTGGACACGAAGTTTCTTGAATCACAGACAATTTCGGAGGAAAGGATACTGCCACGAGCAATCGGTTTCAAACCGTAAAGTCGATCTAAGCAATCCCGCTCGAGTAAAGGCTCAGATCAAAAGTCGACGTTTACTGGGTAGGCGTTATCATGCCGTTACGCGGTAATTTTACCTGAAGAATTCCAGAGTAGTTAACGGCTTGCCCGTTGTCCACTTTAACGTAGTCACCTTTCTGAATTGGTTTTGCGAGGTTTCTGTAATTGTATCTGACGAACGTTCTACCACTTTCATCATCAAGTACAAGCATGAACTGGTTCATGTCGAAGATCTTTCCTTCTAAATGGATGTTCCTCATCCCGTTGCGTATCTCTTCAATTCTCAATCTACATGTTCCTCCCGCATTCACAAACGGTTAAGGAGCCTAGAGGCTTACCCGCCATCGACAGGTTCCGTTGACCTGCCAACATGAAAAACTACCTTTCAGTTCTCCCACCGCGTTTCGTATATGCCACACATAATAAGCGGAGGAGAATGTAACCTTCTCGGTTTCGTCTCGGGAACTAGATTTTGATCGCATATCCAATCATTGTCGAACTAGCCAATGCGATAGAGGTTTGATAGCGGAATGTAGTATAGCTTTATTTACGTTCGGTCGCTTCCTAAGCGTCGGTACGCTGCGATTGTACTTCGGTACTATGGTACGCGTAACTAAAGCATAGAGTGGTGTTAGTTGAGTATGAGTCAAGAAGGATATGGCGGCCGAACTATGTACAAGGTTACATGTTCTGACTGCGGTGCTGAGACTGAAGTGCCGTTCAAGCCTACGCAAGGCCGACCAGTCTATTGTAGAGCCTGCTACCAGAAACACAGACGATACTAGTCAATTTCTGGTATAATCCCATTAGTTTCCTTTTCTTATCTTTCTGTTCTTCCTTGTACGTCGTAACTTAGTTCGTTGCCGTTAGAGTCTAGATTGCAATTGTTGAAATTCCCGGCTGTCGATTGTTACTGGGTTACAAATGGAATTTGAGAAAGTAGTTCTGAAGCGAAGAATGGTCAGAAACTTCCAACCAAAACCTGTACCAAAGGAGATCGTTGACAAAATTCTAACGCTAGCTCTGCATGCGCCGAGCGCCGGATTCAGTCAAGGCTGGGCGTACATTGTGGTCCGAGATGAGAAGTTAAGGAAACAAATTGGAGAGCTACAGGGGGAGACGGACTTCTATGCTACTCGGCGGTTCCACAGGTTCGTGTCAGAGGCCCCCTTGCTAATCGTAGCTTGCGCGAGCGAGAAGATCTACCACGAACGGTACAGAGAGCCAGACAAATTGAACGAAGATGGAACTGAGATCGAATGGCCAACTCCATACTGGTACTTCGACATTGGCGCTGCATGTATGCTAATCTTCCTCGCAGCCGTCAACGAGGGCTACGCCTCTGCCTTCACGGGAGTATTCCGAGTCCAGGAAATGAACAAGCTGCTTGGAATTCCAGATGACTTTCATCCCGTTGGAGTAATCTCGATTGGACTTCGGGCGAAGGATGTTACGTCCCCATCACTCAAGCGTGGTCGGAAGTCGTTTGAACAGACTGTACACTACGAACACTGGTAGGGCAAACTTGGGCTTTTGGCACTAGTCGCCCTGACTTCCGGTCTCTGCATACGCAGAATGATCTTGAATCGTGTTTTCGCCTTGCGTCACCCCTTTTAATATTCCGATGATATTCATCGACGTGTGAGTCAAGTTGAATTATCGTCGTTCTCGGCAGCGCCGGTTTGAAGCTCAGTGAGTTATCGCTTGGTGCTTGGGTTACGTACGGGGGCCAGGTTGGTGAAGAGGCGGCTCTGAAGTGTATGTCAACGGCCTATGAGGCAGGGGTTAACTTCTTCGACAACGCTGAAGCATATGCGGGAGGGAACGCAGAAATCGTCATGGGTAACGTGCTGAAGAAGACTAAATGGCCTCGAGAGAGCTTTGTGGTGTCGAGCAAAGTCTTCTGGGGTGGCGAAGGGCCCAACGACCGAGGGTTATCCGCGTAAACACATTTACGAAGCGTGCCGCCGGTCCTTGAAGCGGTTGCAGCTCGATTATCTCGACCTCTTCTTTTGCCATCGTCCCGATCCCACTACACCGATCGAAGAGACGGTACGTGCGATGGACGATTTGGTTCACCAGGGCTTGGTGCTCTATTGGGGGACCTCGGAATGGAGCGCGGCCGATTTAATGCGCACTCATGGGATATCACGAGAGCTTGGTCTTACTCCACCGCAAATGGAGCAGCCACAATACAACATGCTACACCGAGAAAGGGTTGAGAAAGAGTACTTGCCCCTGTACCGGGAAATCGGGTTGGGCACAACGATCTGGAGCCCACTAGCGTCAGGGCTTCTTACTGGGAAGTACAACAAGGGCATACCGCAGGGCACTCGGGCTTCGCTCCAGGGTTACGAATGGTTGAAAGAGTACGTTCTCACGCCAGAGAATATTGAAAAAGTCAAGAAGTTAGAACCGATCGCTGAAGTCGATGAATTGCACTTTGGCTCAACTGGCTTTGGCCTGGTGCCTCAAGAACCCGAACGTAAGCACCGTAATCACCGGCGCGACCCGTCCAGAACAGGTCACTGAGAACATGAAGGCTGATGGAGTGGTTGAGAAACTCAGCTCAGACGTTATCGAGGGGATCGATGGCGTTCTCGGGAACAAGCCAGACCTTCGAAGAAGACTAGTTTGACCCAGATATCGAATCCAGAAGCCCACGAAGCTTCTTGAAATCCTCCTCCATAACTTTCCTCAATTGGAATGTGTAGAGGGCCGCGGCAGGATGGTACATGGGAAAGAAGGTGAGGTGTCCGACCTCAAACGGTATCCCATGCAGATCTGTTACGGATTTTTCAGAATCCATTAACGAGTGAATTGCGGAATTCCCCATCGGGCAGATAATCCGAGGAGTAATCAATCTGATCTGACGGTCTAGGTATGGCCTACATGCTGTGGACTCATCTTTTCTTGGAGGCCTATTATTCGGAGGCCTACACTTGACGATATTCGTAATGTAGACGTCCTCCCGCCTCAAACCCACCGATCCTAAGAGTTCGGTCAACAGTTTTCCCGCAGCCCCGACGAAGGGTCGGCCTTGAACGTCCTCTTGTTCGCCCGGCGCTTCTCCCACGAAAATGATCCTCGAGCTTTCCAAGCCTTCGCCTGGAACAGCGTTTCTTCTAGTCTCGCAGAGTCTGCATTTGGTACAGGCGACTACTTCGCTTGAAACCTTGGCAATTGAATCCTGGGATTCCGTCGATATCAACTCTACAATGGACTCGAATCAGGGTGTTATCGATGTTGGCAACGCACGGTATATATTGCACTTTTCCGTCTCAGAGGGAGAATTCATCTCAAGTGGTTCATCGATGCCTATCACTGATGTCGTGAAGAAGCAACTCGCACAGAAGGTCAGGTTGCATTACAAGGTTTGCAGGGACTGTGGGGCGCGGAACCCAGAAGCGTCGAACAGGTGCAGAAAATGCCACGGTCACAACCTGCGCACGAAGAAGCGCCAACTCGGAGCGAAGTAACTCTCTCACTTCAGTTCAATCGCGAGAAACTACACGCGGTTACATAGGCTTCAGCCAATCATCTTTCAACAATCCAAAGTAATCTTGGTCAATGAAGTGACCACGGAAGAATACGCGCTGGCGAAGACGCCCTTCATATGTGAAACCCAACTTCAGTAAGAGTCCTCTAGAGGACTCATTTCCTGCCAACGGATTTGCTTCAGCACGATGGAAACCAAGCTCAGCAAACCCGTAACTCAGAATTGCTGAAACTGATTCCGCCATAATGCCCCGACGCCAATATCCGCGATGGAGTTCATACCCAACTTCGGCACAACGAAGATCAGGACTGAAATTCCAGAAAGTACACGAACCTATAACCCGATCTTCTCCTACGAGCGTAATGCACCAGAAGATGCATTCGCGATGATCATAAGAAACGTTTGTAATCGTTGAATCCAAGCAAGCGTATCGTCGAGTGACCGATGAGGCTCTTGCCCATAGCAGCGCGTAACCTCCTGATCAGACTTGACACCAAAGAATGCTTCCGCATCGGATGGCTGAATTTGACGAAGGCATAATCGGTTTGTGGTGAGAACTGGAAAGCGGGTATAAGCTAAATCAAGACTCATCAGATCGCCTGCCTAACATGGGTTCTCGAGTCATGTAACTGAAAGCACAAGAGTCGTGTCCAGGCTAAAGAAATTCATGGGTTCTTGTGTGGGGAGGCGGTCAAAACCTTTAACGGAAATGAGACCGCTTGCTTTCGTCAAGGAACTTGATGAGATGTAGTTGAACCGATCTGACGATGCAAACATTCACGCAAGAGAGTTTGTGGTGAATAGGCGTTACCAGAATTTTGCGGAGGGAATAGGGTGGGAGTGAGGCTAAGAGATTCCCATCTGGGCCTTAGCTTCTTCACTCATCTTGTCCGGGCTCCATGGTGGGTCCCAGACTAGTTCTACCTTAGCATCTTTCACGCCGTTCATCGCTTTGATTTTGGATTTTACCTCTTCCGCTATCATGCCGCCCATCATACAGCCGGGAGCTGTTAGCGTCATTTTGATGCCAATGTTTCCATCATCGTTGAGGTCGATTCCATATACTAGTCCGAGGTCCCAGATGTTGATTGGGATTTCCGGGTCGTAGCAGTCTTTGAGCACTGTTATTACTTCATCTTTAGTGATCATTCTATTAATCACCTCTCGTCAAGATGGGACTAGTCGCGTTTCGCTTCCCTATTAATCTTAGTCTGATCCATTCAGCTTGCCTTCTGTTCAGACCATGCAATCGGCATAGCCCCGGGTATTGGCTCAAGGAGACTCGTAGCGTTCACTCTGATGGCTCTGGTGACATCTTCGAACAGCGGGTTGCTGTAATCTTCTATCTTACCCTCGTCCGCTAACCTTGCGATATCAGGGTCTATTGGGATCGCCCCAAGGAAGGGAATCCCAGCTTTTTTGGCTGCCTCAGGGGCCTTGCTTCTGCCGAAGATCTCTGTCTTCTCGCCGCAGTGTGGACATATTACGTAGCTCATGTTCTCAATTAGGCCTAGAATCTTCACCGCGTTCAGCTGTTCGCTCAAGGTCTTGGCCATGTTGATCGCCTTCGCCACCACCATCAGCGCCAAATCCTGAGGTGTCGTAACGACAATTACTCCCTGCAAGGGTAGCGACTGAAAAACCGTCAGCGGGGCATCAGACGTTCCCGGCGGCAAATCCGTCAGGAGGAAGTGTAATTCTCCCCATTCAATGTCTTGGAACATCTGGCGGATCACGCTGTTGATGATTGGGCCACGCACGATCACCGGCATTTGGGGTTCTTCGAGAATCAAATTCATCGAAACAACTTTGATGCCAGTCCGCGTAACTGCGGGCAGCACATGCTTGTCCGCCGTAACGAAGAGTGGGCCCTTCAACCCGAACATCTTAGCTATGCTCGGTCCTGTGATGTCGGCGTCAAGGATGCCTACCTTGTAACCAAGCCTAGTTAATTGGACCGCTAGGAATGCGGTAACGAATGATTTCCCTACGCCGCCTTTTCCGGACATTATTGCAAGTACGTTTCGGATGCCCTTTCGCTCAAGGCGGTTGATTCCGGGCGGCATCGTGGAACCGGGCTTCTGTGCTTGGGCCGCCGCCATCTGACCTTGTATCTTGGTGCGTAGCTGTCCGAGTTCTTCCTTGGTCATGACGGTGGTCTCGACGTTAACCGTCTTGACGCCTGGGAGTTTGGTCACCGCATTTTCAACGTCTGTCGATATTGTCTTTGAGAGCGGGCATCCGCCAACGGTAAGTGCGATGAGAACTTTGACCCGGTCTCCTTGAATCTCTACATCCTTGACCATTTGTAAGTTGACTATGGAAATGTGAAGTTCTGGGTCTATGACATCCTTCAGCGATCCCATTACTTGGTCCTTTGAAACCACGACTATATTCCTCAGAATCCCTTTTCATCATCAGCGAGGAGCGGGCGGATAATAACCGTTGTTGATTCTTCCGCTCCCTGAATCTTGTCTGTCGGTAACGAGTCCCAACATCGTGGGACCCGCCCAGATTTCCATGTCAGCGGAGATTAGATGTATCCTGCCTCTCGTAGAATGTCTCTGTGGCCACGGCCAACCTTGATTTGCCGAACGTCCTTGGGTTTAACAAACCGCATTTCGCTCCACCATGGTCTAAGTCTGGGCAGTTCTTTGGTCCTCATCTCGTAGACAAAACAGATGTCCCAATGCTTGCCCACGTTCCCTTTCTTCAGCCTAGACGCTGGCCGGAGATGCGATTGCACCATGACGAAGTTAGGCTTGCCCTTCAGGCCAACCCACTCTCGTGCGATCCTAACTGCCGCATTGCCAGGGGACTCCCACATTTTCAGATGGGTCGCTGGTAAGATCCAAGTTCCTTCTTTCTCGAGCTCTGCGGCGTGTCTCTTTGGGAAGCCTCCTTGGGTCGGCCAGGCATCATGAGCATGCGGACGCCCTAGTAGAATCCATTCGCCGCGTTGACAGATTACGAACGCTGAAAGGCAGACGCCCGAGTCTGGGACATGAATTAGCCATGAAGGGTCGTTCGGTCCAAGTCGAGCCCAACGCTTCGTTATCGGAGCGGGTGTTGTCAATCCTTCGTCATCCTCATTCTGCGATCTGAGTTCAAGATTGATGTAACGTAGCTCAGTATTTTCACAGAAATAAGTTACGTTACTTGGACTTCCCATGTTTAATAGATTGAAAAACATTTGGCCACATTATGAATCCCGTAGTCCATTTTGAAATACCCGCAGAGGATAGGAAGCGCATGGCCAAGTTTTATGGGAGCGTATTTGGTTGGCAGACTCAACAGCTTGGCCCCGAGATGGGAGAGTTCGTTCTCGTTACGACCACCGAATCCGAGAACAACATGCCAAAGAAACCAGGCACAATCAATGGTGGCTTTTACCAGAAAACAGGAGATGTAGCCCAAACTACCACTGTGACTATTCAGGTAGATGACGTAAAAGAGCACATGAAAAAGATTCAAGCAGCGGGCGGCAAATTGTCTGGTGAACCGATGGAGATACCCGGTGTCGGCTGGTTTGTTTCATTCTTTGATACCGAAGGCAATAGAGTAAACATCATCCAGCCCACTGGCCACTGAGAATATCGACTAGCCCACTTAATCTCAGCTACCCTCAAGTGATCAAGGTAGCAGTCTTTCCGGGGTTCTTGGAAAGAGCGTTGTTTCCCGGATATTCTCCTTTCCAAGCAACGCCATCGTGAACCTCTCGATTCCGAGACAGAAGCCACCGTGCGGCGGGACTCCGAACTTGAACGGGTCGGTGAACCACTTCATCCCTTCCGCGTTGATATTCTGCTCTGTTACTTGTGACATGAGTTTGTCGTAGCGGTGTTCTCGCTGTCCTCCCGACGATTGCTCTATGCCTCCATATACGAAGTCGACGCTTCGCGCCCACTGCGGCTCCTCGTCGACCCGCATTACGTAGAAGGGTTTGACTTTGGATGGGTATCGGTTGACGAAGAACGCATTCGTCTTATGTTTCTCCTGAACATGTTTTGTAAGTATGCTCTCGCCTTCCTTTCCAACCTCATTGCCGTAAGGAATCTTCTTCCCGTACTCTTCAAGGATTTCGTAAATCTGAGGGTAACGCATCTCAGGAAACGGCGTCTTTGGGAGTTTCACTTCAACCTTCAACAATGCTAGTTCGCGTGAACAGTCCCTTTCAACCTTCTTCAATGCTGCGACTGCAACTTCCTCCTCAACTCTCATCATGTCCGTTTCGTCGTTCATGAAGCCGAATTCAACGGCCATGCCTCTATGCTCGCAGAGATGTTGCGTTGTGTGGGATAGCTCCGCTCTCCAATTGGGTCCGAGGTCGTAGATCTTGTCGAGGCCAGCTGCGATGCACAACTGCCTATGCAATTGAGGATCTTGGCGCAAGAATGCTTCTTTTCCGAAGTAGTCAGTTTTGAAAACCTCAGCCCCACCCTCCGACGTGCCGCCAAGCAAGCATGGAGTGAAGACTTGGAGGTAGGCATTTTGCTTCAGGTATTCTATCATTCCCTCTACTAGTTTAGATTGAATTTGGAATATTGCGAAGTTCTCGGGTCTCCTGAGGTCAATGACCCGCCAGTCTAGGCGAACATCAAGGTTCGATTCAATCTTTCCTGACATATCGAGGGGCGCCGCTGCTTGCGCTTTGACTATTACCTCAATTTTTGAGGGTGTAATCTCCGAGCCTATCTTTGCTATCCGTTGTTGAACAGGAGTACCTTCAACGACGATTACATCCTCCTTGCTCAATTTCTCTGTAGCCTGGATCAATTCGGGTGGGGCACTCGATTTTGAGATTGTGACCTGTGCAACTCCGCCCCTATCCCTTAGCCAGATGAATCTTATCCGTGCAAGTTCCTTGATGTCATGTACCCAGCCCGCTAGAACGACTGTTCCTTTCGTGTTCTCGATCTCGTTTGTGTAGTGCGTGCGTTTGAGCAATAGAGACTACCCTTCTGAATGCAGTCTCTACTGGTAATACTTGTTAATTTAGGATAAGCTTTGGTCGTTTGATGAGTTTTGCAATTTCGCCGGGTTTGAGTGCGATCCTAACCCCAGCTGCCCTGAGTGCTTCTATCTTGGTCTCAGCGGTTCCGGCCTTACCTGTGATTATTGCACCTGCGTGACCCATTCTTTTTCCTGCTGGAGCTCCACGCCCGGCGATGTAGGCTACGATGGGTTTGGGATACTTTGTTTTCTTGACATAATCCGCCGCCGTCTCCTCGGCGTTACCGCCGATTTCGCCAATCATCGCGATGGCTTTTGTTGCAGGGTCCTTCCTGAACATTGTGAATACATCGACAAAACTCATGCCGACTACGGGGTCCCCGCCGACTCCGAGACATGTTGATTGGCCCAAGCCGGCGTTGGTGAGGCTTGCTGCAATTTCGTAGGTTAGGGTTCCGCTTCTGGATACTAATCCTACCTCTCCGGGTTTGAAGATGTGGCTAGGCATGATGCCTAGTTTGCATTGGGCTGGTGTTATGATTCCGGGAGTATTGGGACCGATGATCGTTGTCCCCTTTCGTCGTGCAATTTCCATGATCTGGATTTCGTCTTTAACCGGGATTCCTTCGGTGATGACCACGACTGGGTTTAAGTTGGCAGCTATCGCCTCAAGCACTGCATCTTTAGCATGAGGTGCCGGCACGAAGATGATTGACGCATCTGCTTTCACCTTTTCAAGTGCTTCTTGCGCAGTATCAAACACAGGAACGGTGTGAACTTTTTGGCCGCTTCGTCCGGGGGTGACTCCGGCGACGATCTTTGTCCCGTATTCGAGCATTAGTTTGGTGTGGAATTGTCCTTGTGAACCGGTTATGCCCCAGACAATTGCCTTTGTTTTGCGCCCTACCAGAATTGCCATGTTAGGATGCACCCGAAGTTAGGGAGACGGCTTTCTCTGCTGCTTCTTCCATACTGTTCAAGGATGGGATGTGAGCCGCTGCAAGAATCTTCTGTCCTTCTTTTTCGTTTGTGCCAACGAGTCTTATGACCATGGGTATCGTTATGCCCATTTTCTTCTGAATGTCTAGAATGGCTCGGGCTACATCGTCGCAACGCGTGATTCCTCCCATGATGTTGATGAGAAGAACCTTCACTCTCGGGTTCGCAAGGACGATCTCCAGTGCGGCCGCAATTCTCTCTTCACTGGCACCTCCTCCTACATCGCAGAAGTTGGCGGGTTTTCCTTTGTAGTCAATGATCATATCCAAGGTGGCCATTACGAGACCCGCTCCATTTCCGATTATTCCTACACTTCCTTCTAGTTCAACGAACGCCAGCCCTTTCTCTCGTGCCTTGATTTCGAGGTCAGTCATGTCTGGCTCCATAGTCTTTGAACGCTCCTGGAATTTCTTCTGTCTGAATAGTGAGTTGTCGTCTACGAGTATTCTGAGGTCTGCGGCAATGATATCGCCCGCTTTTGTTTCGATCAGGGGGTTTGATTCGATAAGTTCCCCGTCGTATTGCAGCAAGATCTGGTAGAGTTTACCGATAATACTCGCGACTTTGGCCATCTGGCCCCCGGAATAGCCAAGTTGCTTTGCAACGGTTCTGGCTTCGAATTCCTGTAAACCCAATAGCGGATCAATTCTGTACCGGATGATCTTCTCGGGGTGAGACGAGGCAACCTCCTCGATATCGACTCCTCCCTCTGGTGAGCAGAGGATTGTGTAACATTTGGATCCTCGATCCACAACTATACTCACATAACGCTCGTATTTGCTCTCAAGTTGTTCCTCTACCAGAACTTTTGCAACCTTCTCTCCCTTCACAGTCATGGTAAGGATCGATCGTGCAACTCGTTCTGCTTCTTCAGGACTAGAAGCCGGTTTGATTGCTCCAGCCTTACCGCGGCCGGCCACGAGGACTTGCGCCTTAATCATCGATGGTCGTCCTAGTTTTGTATAAGCGTCTTTTGCCTCGGCTGAGGTTGATGCGATAAATCCGGTTGGAACGGGCAGGCCGTATTGGCGCGCGATCTCCTTGGCCTCATATTCAAACAGCTTCAACTTCGATCACCGCCCCAGACGATATGTCGCCCTAGACTGAGGGTTTGGTAATAAAATAGACTCAGGTTTTTCAGCCTTGACTAGAAACCCGTTTTGTTAGTCAATCATGGTTTTCATGACCAAATTGTTCAAATAGGTTGCGCGGTGTCGTGATGTGAGATGACGCTGGTTTCGCAAACGCGGAGCTGGCTGACGAACTGTAGGATTCAGATAATAGTTGAGAGTGAATGGTAAAGACGATTCTGGATGCATTTTGCGTGAAGTCGGGCATCCTCTGCCGTAGATGTGAGGAGAAGCTTGAGAAAGGGCAGATCACCGACTTAGATCTCAAGGTTATCCAGCGAATGGTGGAACTGGAGAAGGAGCATCCAGTTCTTCAGGACGTTACTTACCATCGCTCCGTTGAGGCCGATGGAACGATGGCTGTTCTTGTGGATCGGAAGGATATTCCGAGATTGCTTGGAGGTGGGGCGAAGATCGTCAAAGACCTTGGCGACACTTTCGGCAAGCGCGTTAAGTTGATCAGCTATGGTGGTGACGACCGTGAGTTCCTCGAGGATCTCTTTAGCCCGCTTTCAATTCTCACAATAAATACGATCTGGATTCCAGACGGTAGCACCGAGACTAAAGTTATTCTCACCGGACGACAGCCCCGCAGGATGCCGGTGGACGTCGATATAGTGAAGGCGATGGCTCAAGAACTCAAGGGTATGACCCTTAGGGTTGAATTCGAGCGCGACTACTAGTCGGCTATTTGGAATATCTTCCCTCTCGAGGGAGTTTCGATCTTCGCCGTGTCTGCGAGGTACTTGGCGTATAGGCCTGGGTATTCGGTGTGAATGGGGAATAGCCTACGAGGTTTGACTCTTTCGATACTCTTCTTCAGCTCGCTGGGCATGATGTGGCCTGAGCAATGTATGTGATACATTGGTAGACCAAAATGGTCTAGCCAATTCCTTAGCCTCTCGAACTCGAACTCTTGCTCCTCGTTGAAGGGTTCGGATGTTGAGAGTACAAATATGCTTCCCGCATTCGGCCTGATGTCGACTAGTTCTTTGAAGTCAGGCATCGAGAAAGCTACAACAAACTTTCCCTGATCTCTTCGTAATTCTTCGCTATCGATTGTTCTGGATTTCTCCATGACCTTTTCTTCCCAGTCGTAATACCTCTTTTTCGCTCTCCTGAATACCGCGATGTTGTCATCTCTTTCAAGTGGATTGGGTAGGTTCAGGTTTGAGTCTGTGGATAGTTGATTGAGGAGGTACGCCTGTTTCATCGAGATTGCAAGCACCCTATCATTTTCCTTGACCACTTCGAAGAAGCTGCGAATTCTATCTACGTCGACATTCGAGAAGTTGGCCAGGGCCAAGTTCTTTGTGTTTGAAACCAACTGGTTTAGTTTCGACTTTACTTCGCCTTCGCTGGTTACTTCGCCGCCGAGGATGTTAGTTCCTTCAGCGAGAAGGATTCTGGGCTCAGACTTGGCGGCGAGATCGAGAAAGTCGCCGGTCAGTTGTGGTTTTGTTCCATGCAATCTTAAGTCGGCTGTGTAAGCGACGGTTCCTTGCGAGGTTCTTACGATGAAACCGTAAGCCCCGGGGATGGAGTGGTCTACGTGGCAGGGGGTTACTTCAATGGTGCCAATTTTAACCGTCCTGCCGGTTCTGAATGTTTCAAAGTGAATCCCTCGAATGTCTGACTCGAAATGCCTAACCCTTGTTGCAGCTACTGATTCCAATATTTGTGCACACGTTTCGCCGCAGTAAATTGGGATTTCTCGTTTCAGGAATGAGATGTAGCCCCAGTGGTCGCCGTGGGCATGGGAGAGGAATACTGCGTTGATGGACGGTTGAGATTCTTCGAATGCGTAAATTCCCTTTATGTCTGGTAATATCCCGAACTCAAGCAAATCCCTCTCATCGCCAGGGGACAGAATTGGGTCAACGAAGAATCGTCGTCGGTCGGCGTAGCTCATTCCGAAATCAAGCATAATTCGAGAACCTTTGTCCTCGACAAGAATCTTGTTTCCACCGATCTCGCCCACGCCGCCGTAGAAAGTTACGCCAGTTGGGCCGCTTGGCATCCATGAACACCATGAGGCTGAGGGACGGAGCCTACTTAAAACAACTGAATGCTTGATGAGATTAAGCTTCACGAAGGGTTATGAACCTCTACCCTTCGCATGCTTTGGGTTCGTGGTATCGTTGGTTAGGGCGGTCTTTCTCGACCTCGGGGACACGCTGGTTCATCTAAACCGCCCTTGGGAAGATGTCTTCAACGCAAACCTCCAACAACTCTACAATTATCTCGTCAGGCAAGGTTTGACAGTGGATTCGCAGAAATTCGCTGAGAATTTTGTCAAGCAATTTGACATTGCCTCAGACCAATCGAACCTACGTAAAATCGAGATTCCGATGGAGGAAATAATCTCAAAAGCCATCAGAAAATCCGGTTTACAACATCATGGGATGGACCTGCCGACGAATGCGATGATTGAATTCTTCAAGCCGGAAATAGAGGCTTGGCAGGTCTACCCTGATACGATCGAAACCCTAACCGCACTCGAGAGAGTAGGTTATGCGATGGGTGTAGTATCGAACACGAAGAGTGACTACGCTGTGCGGCGATATTACAGCGACGTAACCTAGACAGATTCTTCAAGACTATCCTGAGTTCCGCGGCGCTGAGGATAAGGAAGCCACGTCCGGAAATCTTCACACAAGCTTTGATGTGTCTAGGTGTGAATGCGTCTGATTCGATTTTTGTAGGGGACTCAATGGAAGCGGACGTAGCAGGTTCAAAGCACGTGGGGATGCGTTCGATTCACCTACTTCGCAAACCAATTGAGGGCGTACATCCAGTCAACCCAGATGCAAGAGTCAAAAGCCTTTCAGAAGCTCTCGGTGTCATTACGAACTGGAACAATGGTTTCGCAGACTAGCCGCTCGAACACCGAATCTTCAGGCGCCGGCAGACCGATGTCCAAAAGGATTACGGAGAGAACCAGTCTGATATTTTTCGGTCTTTACGTTCCTCAGCATTGCCCAATATGCGCCTAAACTGCCGTTCCACAACAGCCCTGTTATCTTTAGCTGCTAGTCTTCGTTGGGGTTTCAGAAGTGGATGGAATCTGACCCCCACGTGGGACCAGACACCGAAACCGTTTTGTTTGAAGTTGCCGAAATATGGGCTCGAGGTTGCGCGATTCCGGTCAGCGACGAGCACAACATAGTTGAACGCCTTCGCGTAGCAGCGGCACTGGTCCAGACCGCGCCTTATCGAGTCCTTCCGAGACTTGTATTCAAAAGCCCAGTAATCCTGGCCTTTGAGAGCCGCGACATCCACCCAACAATGCTTAGCGTCAGGACAGTATACCTCCTTCGGATGCACCTTGAATCCCTCGGCTTGCAGGAAAGAGATCAACTGTCTTCGTGCTGCCGGGTACTTTGGGTGTTGGGTTGTCATGGTCATGTTTTCTCAGCACCGATTGTAGAGGTTTTTCGATGCTTTTTGGTGGTTGTCTGAGTATATGAGTCGTGCATTTGTCAATCTTCGCGCCTAGGTTAGTACGCCTACTTCGTTTGTCAGCATGGTCACAAATTCTTGAGAACCAGTTTTGCCCCGTTTAGCTTCATCAGTGTGGGAATTCGTGGAGGCGTGGATTTAACTCAAAGTAGGAATTGAGAGTGAGAGAGTTTAGTAAAAGAAACCTGGGGAGTTCGGTGATGCAAGCGTTGGGTTTAATAGCGGTTGCAATCCTAACCGCACCGCTTCTCGCCGCTCTCGCAAACTTTCGCTTTCTTCTATATCCTCTTTTGCCGAAACTAAACCCATTGACGACCGCGATGCGCCTCGACCTTGAAGGTAATGCTCTCTTCATCTCAGACCTACACCTAAGATATGGTCAGCCGTTCGTGTACTCCGCTGCATTTCAGGTACTTCTGAAAGACCGCCAAGTTTCAAATTTAATTGTTGATGGTGACCTATTCGATTCACCCGAAGACGAGGAAGATTCTGGACAAAGATACGTTTCCTTCGATTGGCGATCTACTGGGTTTGGATGGTTTACCTGTGAAAGCGTTCTTTGTCGATGGGTCACCACCACATGACCCACCCCCAGAAGAGTGCGCAAATTTGGATATGTCACCTCTCGTCCCTGTAGGACGATGTGCAGTCCTAAGCTTCAATGGTATGCGGGTGGTGGCTTATCATGGCCACGATCTAAGTTTGAAAGGAGCAGTAGGTCATGGTTGGGACAGATTCATTTCGAAACTGAGTTTGGAGAGGGCCTGGAAGATCTTAGCCGGCGTTCCTAGCCAGGACTGGGTAATTTTCGGTCACACTCATATTCCAGGAATCGACGCGAAACACAGGGTTGCGAACTGTGGGGGATGGCAATCTAAAGGATTCTTGGTTTATCCGGCACGGACAGGCATTTACCTTTCATCGAAAACTGATTCGCTAGAAGTGGTCAAGTTTGGGTGAGAGAATGGTCCTCCCGAGAAATTTCAGCTGGCTGGTAGAATCGAAACTTGCGGGTTGTGCTAGGCCAGAGCTTGAGGCTGAGCTGAACGGGCTGAGAAGTAAAGGAGTCAAAGCCATAATCTCTTTGACTGGAACACGACTCTACCCTGAACCCGTCAACCGCTTGGGCTTTGAATACCTTCACTCTCATGTCTCTGGAGCCCCTTCGACTGTTCAACTTCACGAAATCATTCAATTCATTGAGGAACAGAACGCTAAAACGAAACCTGTGGTTGTGCATTGCGCCGAGGGTATGGGACGAACAGGGACGGTTTTAGCAGCTTACTTGGTCTACAAGGGGCTGAGCGTGGATGACGCTATCAATAAAGTGAGGGAACAGCGCCCGGGTTCGATCCAGAATTTGGAGCAAGAGAACGCAATTCGAATATTCGAAAGAACTTTGAGACCGAAATGAACACTTGAAAAAGAAATTATTTTTCGAGATAACCTGTCGAAGCTTAAATAGAACGCGGACGTGATTCACGCGTTCCAAGTAGTGGCCTAAATGTCACAACCCCCAGCATACGCACAAACTCCAGCATACGGCCGAGCCTCACAACAAGTTGCACTCAAACAGATCGACAAGTATGTCTGGGAAATTCCAAAAGACTCTCAACCAGGAATGACGGTACCCGGCAGAATATACGCCGACGACGCACTCATCGGAAAGATGCGAACAGACGCCACACTCCAACAATGCGCCAACGTCGCAACCCTCCCAGGCCTATACAAATGGGCCATCACAATGCCAGACGGACACGAAGGATACGGGTTTCCGATAGGCGGAGTCGCTGCAAGCGACTACGACGAAGGCGTCGTAAGCCCCGGAGGAATCGGTTATGACATAAATTGCGGCGTCAGACTGATCCGAACTAACCTGATGGAGGCGGATGTTCGACCGTTCTTGGGTAAACTGTTGGATACTATGTTTGTGAATGTTCCGTCGGGTTTGGGAAGTCGTGGGAAGGTTGGAAGGCTTTCACAGGGAGATTTGGAGAAGGTTACGTGCGAGGGGGTGGAATGGGCCGTTGACCATGGGTACGGTTGGGCTGAGGACCAGAAACACTGTGAAGAGAGTGGTTGTATGGAGACGGCTAACCCGGACAAGGTTTCGGGGGTTGCAAAGCAACGTGGTGCACCCCAACTCGGAAGCTTGGGGAGCGGGAACCATTTTCTTGAGATCGAGAAAGTCGACAAGATCTTCGACCAGCCGGTAGCAGAGAAACTTGGGATTCGGAAAGAAGGCCAAATCCTAGTTTTGGTTCACACCGGTAGCAGGGGGTTCGGATACCAGGTTTGCAGCGATTACCTCAGGGTTATGGAACACGCAATTCAGAAATACGGAATCAAGCTGCCCGATAGACAGTTGGCCTGCGCCCCCGCCAAGAGCAATGAGGTTGAAGACTACATCGGCGCCATGTCTTGTGCGGCAAATTTCGCTTGGTCAAACAGACAGATGATAACCCACTGGACGAGGGAGTCGTTCGAGAAGACGTTTGGAAAATCGTCCGACCAGCTCGATATGGGTTTGATCTATGACGTAGCCCACAACATAGCGAAAATTGAGGAACATGCGGTTGATGGGGGAAGGAAGAAAGTTTACGTTCACAGGAAGGGCGCGACAAGGGCGTTCCCGCCAGGGCATCAGGCAATACCGCCAGAGTACCGTGACATTGGGCAACCGGTCCTCATCCCCGGAAGCATGGGCACAGCATCGTGGGTTCTGATCGGGGCACCGAAGTCAATGGAACTCAGTTTCGGAACAACCGCCCACGGGGCGGGGAGGTTCATGAGCCGCACGGCGGCCAAGAGAAGGAACCCTGCGCGAGCCGTCGAAGATTTGCTCTCTAAGAAGGGGATTATGATCAGAGCGGAAAACATTGGGACCGTGAGCGAGGAGGCCCCCGAAGCCTACAAGGACGTCGATAGTGTAGCGGAAGTCAGCCACCAACTTGGCATCGCAACCAAAGTCGCCCGCCTAACTCCTATCGGAGTAACCAAAGGTTAGTCCTCGAAGAAGCTTAGCGCTGAACCAGCGTTACGTTTCTTCAAATGCTCAGGAACCTCGCCTTTCGCCATCATTTCCTTGCCACGTCTTAGAATTGGATTCTTAGGGCTAAGGGCGAGGGACTTTTTGATCGATTCCGTTGAGGCAATGGCATCCATGTTGAGATATTGGGCCCATGCTAGATTATACCATGCGTATTCATTCGCCGGGTTAACCCTCGTAGCCTGTTGGAGCACCGCCACCGCTTCGTTCGCCCTTGCGAGATCTATTAATGCCCATCCTTTGCTTGTGAGTGCCATATCGTCGTTAGGGTTTAGCAATAATGCCCGTTCGGCAAACTCCAGAGCCAGCCGTGAGTAGTCCCACTTTTTGTGGAGATTCGCTAGTTTGTTGAGCGAGTAGGCTTTGAGTGCGATGGCGCGGCTGTTTTCGGGAGATGATTTGATTATGCCATTCAGTTTCAGAATGGCTTCTTCTGTCCTATTCCTACCATAGATCAGATCGAAAACTTCATCCAGAAGATCTTTGGTGACCAAGAGCAATCCTACGCGAAAACTAATCAGTTGTTCAGGATATTTGAAGAGTAACAGTTTTCCGGTTCAAAGCTATCTCCTGCTTTTGTTAGTTTCACACAGATCTTCAGAACCTAAGGTCACCTGTCCTTAGGCAAAAACGCAATAAGGTGCAGAGAGCGTCCTCTATTGATGAAGCTGAGGTGTAGCAATGGCTCGCTCGATCGAGGCCTCATTGAAGGTTGAGTGATGAGCAATGCTTTAGCTCCCGCGATGCGAGAGCTTTTGAATATTCGAGAAGCTGATCCACACATTCTGGGATTGTACGTGGGGCCTCCTGGGAGTGGGAGGTCGGTGTTATGTAAGCAGATTGCGTATGAGACTCTCAAGGAGGGACGCCGAGTGATTTACATGTCGACCGAGCGTTCGTCCGCGGAAATATTCGAGCGCATGCAGGAGCATGGATGGAACGTCGAAGGATACCTTCGATCGAGCCTGAGATTAGTGGATATGTACTCATGGTTGGAGGACGGGAACCAAGCCTACGCCGAAACTCAGTATGGAAGCAGACTTTGCCCATTGAATTTGACTGATTTACAATTAGCCATTGGGAAACTGTACGAGGAGTTGGGCGCAGGATGGAGTCTCGTAATCTTCGATTCACTGTCGACGTTCGTCAGTACTGTTGGCGAAGAGAGAGCGCTTAGACTTATCCCGTCCGTCATTGCTAAAGTTAGACAACATGGGTCCGCGGTCGTATCCTTGACCTCGGGCATCCACGCCAACTCGACACTCGGCCAACTCTACTCTCTATTCGACCTAATTGTGGAGATGAAAATTGAAGCGGGAGAACATTTGGAGCGAATGCTCAGAATAACAAAATACAACCTTGGGAGTCACCCCGATAAATGGATCCCCTTCCAGATTCTGGATCAAGGAATAATGTTACAAACTGGTCGCGGAAACAAGTGAGTTGATGGTTACACGGGATGGAATTATATTTTATTTTTTTGCTCTAACGGCGGCGTTTTGTGACAATTCTACGGATGTAGAACAAAATTGAGCGTTAAACGGTCCTTTGAATCTGGTTTTCTATTCTTTCCACTTACGTTTTAGTAAGCTGCGGCCCACCGGCCGCGCATGCAAGCAAAGAGGTTTAACGTTCCTCAGCGCCTTGGTGCAGAAATAAGGGGCGGCCCACTCTCGCCAAACGAAGGGAAGGGACCGGTAGGGATCTGCACGTGTAACGGCAACCTCCGCCAACCCCAGAGACGAAACGAGATTCTTGTATGTGCCCGATGCGGCTGACGGATTATCGATTAATCAACCAGTTTTGGTGGCCTTCTCGCTCTCAAGACCCGCGCAAGCAACGTATAAGTTCCAATATCCGGTTTATCTAAGTTAACTGTGGAGGATTTGTCGGTTGGATGTTGAGAAGTTCGCCGCGGAGGCCTTTCGACGTGATAAGGGCATTCGATATGTTGGAATCGTGGACAATCAGTTTCACATCCTCCTCTCTAAGATACGCGAGGGAGTAGTGAGTGTAGCGCCCTCGGAGGATGAACGCAATTTCATCCAAGTAATGCCACCCATCATCGTCGATGCAGCGGAAAAGCTCCAGCCAATATTAGGCAAATTGGAGTCTGTAACGATGAGATATGAGAAGCTTCTTCTTGTATTCTTCAGGGTCAGGAGAGTCGTTGTAGCACTTACTTACGCCCCAGACGTCACGACGCCGTTCATTAGTGCATCTTCAGAACTAATGCGAATGCTCGGAACAACCTACCTCGGCGAATAAACTCGCCGCTTCAAGAGACTAGGGGTTATTGTTAGCGGGTAGGCTTCGAAATCCGAAGTTTCGCGCCTGCACATGTGAAGGGGTCATTCTGCAAACCAGTACGTCGAACTTGCCAAACTTGCGGGGCAGTTTTGAGGCGACCAGATACACCAATTCTGACGGGCTATCAAATTTATCATAACTACATTCGTCCACACGAAGCACCTAGATGAAAAGACTCCCGAAGTCGCGGGAATCCAAGTCGGAGGAAAAGACGGATGACGCTAATTCAGAACGCAAAAAGTAACTCAGTCTAGTTCGGGTTCTCTGTTTTCCGAGGAGTTCTCCAAAATCGGAGGTTGTCCGTTCTTCGTGAGTACCTCCACCAGTACTCCAATTGGATCGTGAGGACGAAGAGAGTGAGGACGGTTATCAGGGTGGTTACCTCAGTGAAGTTGGCGATGAATGTTTGCAGGTTTCGTGAGGCAGCGTAGAATGTGACGGCATCTATGATGGCGACCACGGAGAGAACGCGCAGGAACAGGCGTTCTTTGCTCGTTAGACCTTTCATCGTTCAAGCCTTCCTCCGGCTTCTTCGCATGTCAACACATATGCCGAGAACCAGTGTGATCAGCACTATAGCAATCACAAACTCGGGCAGAGTCAATGTAATTCTTCCTCCCGCAAATTTCGAATTCCAAGTCCATCCATGAACTGCGTACACAACAAGCGTGGAAAGACAAGCAACAAAAGTCAATCCGACACAATACTTTACAATACGCTTGGCGTACGTCGAGAGCCATTTGTCCAGCCGCTCACTTCTGTCATCACATTTCACCCACCATCAATGTGCCGCAGTCTCGTTCTTACTGGTTTCCCTGTTTTTCACGAATCGAAACATGGTTCCGTGTGCAAACGGCTAGAAACGGTAAGATCGAATCCCACCAAACGAAAGTAAACATCCCTAAGCACCAAACGACAATGACGAGTTACCTTACGTAACAATATTTATATCGAACTGTTACTAAAGGTAACAAACTAGCCTATCAGAGGTGAAGTAAGAAAATGTCTTCAGACGAATTCCTTCCCGAATGGTTTAGGTCCCGAAGAGGCAGGCAGTCCCCTTTCGGTTGGATGGACCGCTGGTTCGGCGACGTCGATGAGATGTTCGGAAACATGTTCCAGGACATGCTCAAGGGCATGCCAAAGGACATGATGACAGAGAGAAAGCTACCTGACGGTTCAACCGTGAAGCAATACGGCCCATTCGTCTACGGGTACTCTATGTCCATCGGACCCGACGGAAAACCCAACGTACAAGAATTCGGCAACGTAAAACCATCCCGACGCCCAGGCGCATTCGGCATCCAACAACCAGCCTTAGAACCAAAAGAAACACGTGAACCCCTAGTCGACGTCATCAACGAACAAGCACAAGTGCGCGTAGTGGCAGAACTACCCGGCGTCGAGAAATCAGACATCAAGACTAGCATCAACGAGGACCAATTGACGATCAAGGTGGATTCATCGACCCAGAAGTATTACAAGGAAGTCAAACTGCCAACAGGCGTTGACCCCGACAGCTCCAAAGCCTCATACAACAACGGCGTCCTAGAAATCACTCTACGCAAATTGCAACCTAGACCCAAGGGTAAAGAAATTAAAATCGACTAAACCTAAAACTCCCTCCGCCTTTCTTTTTTCCTTTCTAATCACGAATTCACCTAGAGCTTAGCGAGGGCGGATTTGACTTCGTCAAAGTTCGGTTGTGTTCCTGGATCCTCAGATATCCACCTGTAACGCACCGTCCCAGTGGGATCCAGTACGAACACGGATCTTTTCGCTGCCGTATACCCTTTCATTCCGACGAAATCGTTGTGAAAGATGTTCAGTTTCTTAATAGTCTCCCTCATGTAATCGCTGAGTATCGGAAACTGCAGCTTGTTCGCGTCCGCGAAAGCCTTATTCGTGAACGGATCGTTCACGCTAACCGCAACAACCTGCCCCGGCAAGCTTGCCAGAGAATCCCTGAATGTGCACATTTCTTTGGTACATACCGCCCGTGAACGCTCCTGGGAAGAACGCCAGGACAATCTTCTTTCCTTGAAACTCTTTCAATGATCTTTGCTTCCGGTCTTGATCAGGAAGTTGGAAGTCTAACATCTTTTGACCTACTTCGACTGACAAACCTGATTCCTCCTGCGATGGTTTTTCGGGCTCCCAATTAACCGTTTCTCATCGAGCTTCAACCGATTACGTACAGGACTTTCGCGGTCAGGGTGGTTCGGTTTGGCCTGGGGCAGGTAGGCCTTTGAAGTTCTTGTCGAGCTTAGCCACTAAATGCCATGGAAGAAGCATTGGGTTCTGAATCGTGCCGGTAACCTGAATCCCCTTAGCCGTTAAGCTCTCGATGAGAACGGCGAGGCATCCGCAGATTGGTGCCAAGTAGTCTTTGTGCGGGCCTGACGCTAGAGCCTCAAGATTTACGAATCGGACCGTTTGAGGTTTAGCCTTCTCGATCTCGTCGGCCATTACCTTAATGACTTTCTTTTCAACGATATCAAAAACTTGGCCGGTCAACATTTGATGGAGTTCACCGGTCGGTTGGGGAGCCTCCAGAGTTCAATGGTTCGAGTTTCTTGTTCAAATCGTTACCGTCAATTACGTACTCCTGCGCTGTCGACACGACCGTTACAACTCCGAAGCGATGCACGCTTGACACTCTTGGCCATCGTTATAGATGTTGTCAAATAACTCAGGCATTAATCTAAGCGCTAGGGCCGTGTCTCGATGAGATTCCTAGTTAGGCTATCCAACGATAAAAGACTCACACCAAAAGACGCGAAAGTGTTGACGCTGCAGTCTTACGCCGCGGTGAAGGAATTTCGCGGAGATGTTGGGAATCTTCGAGTGAGCAGTTCAGCTATCGAACTGGATCTCCTCCTAGATTCAAAGGCAAATTTGCCTGAGGCAACCCAGTCTCTTGAGAAAAAGCTAGGGCCATTACTTACTCTACGGGAGCTTGACCTCTCGAGTCCTCAAATCGAACCGGGGGAAGCGATTCGGGAAGGGCTTGAGATGTTCAATGAAGAGCGGTTCTGGGAAAGCCACGAGGCGCTGGAGTCGGCGTGGAGGAAGGCGTCCGGGGCTGAGAAGGAGATACTGCAAGGCATAATCCTGGTCGCCGCCGCATTAGTGCATTTACAAAAGGACGAAATCGCCGTTACTCTCAGCGTGATGGGCCGAGCCTATGATAAGCTGACCAGCTATCATTCAGAACACTTCAACATCAACATCGACAGTTTACGCGACGATATCTCAAGAATGATCTCAACAGGTCGTCCAGAGTTTCTCAAGATTAACGGCAACCACTAGCGCAATTGCGCTGCGCCTTGGAGGCCGGCTATTGTCTTCGCATCTTGTATCTCTCCTGACCGGATCTTGTCTAGAGCAGCCTCGAATGGAAAACTTTCAACGGTAATCTTCTCATCCTCCTCCATTCGCGTATGAGTCTTCGTCAAGCCTTTGGCTAAGTAGATGTGAATCTTCTCGGTGCTGTAGCCGGGCGCTACGAAGCATTCCAGCACCTTAGTAATAGTCTGGCAGGTGTACCCGGTTTCTTCCTCTAACTCTCGTTTCGCACAATTCTCAGGCTCCTCACCAGGCTCCAATGTCCCGGCGGGGATTTCAAGCAGCTCAGCGGAGACCGCATATCGGTATTGTCGGATGAGTAGCACTTCATCTCGCGTGAGAAGCGGAACTATCGCAGCAGCCCCTCTATGTTCAACAACTTCACGGCTCGTAACTTGCCCGTTTTCGATCTTGACTTCGTCAACACGCAGGTTGAGGATTCTGCCCTCGTAGACACGTTTCGATGTGATGCGCTGTTCCAACTTCATCGTTTACAGCTCGGAGCGTTCATCGATAAGAGATGTTCGATTAACTCTCGTCTATCCAGTTGGTACTGTTTTTATTGAGAGTTATCTACTCATGTCGCGTAAGGATTTAGAATGACAGAGAAATTTGTTCCCGACACATCCATAATCATTGACGGCAAGGTTCCGTCAATCATAGAGAAAGAGGGGTTAACCGATGTGGAAATTGTCATCCCCCGTGCAGTCTTAGATGAACTGCAAGCTCAAGCATCGAAAGGCCGCGAAACAGGTTTCATTGGGTTGAAGGAAATCAAGAAGTTACGAATCCTATGCGAGAGTAAAGGCATCAAACTCACATTATTGGGCGAGCGACCCGGCTACAATGACATTATGCTTGCAAGAAGCGGACGTCTGGACGCGCTAATCACCGATGTCGCGAAAACTGAGAATGGAACCCTACTGACCGCGGATTACGTGCAGGCCTTAGCCGCCGAAGCGGCAGGCGTCAAGGTGAAGCATATCCCAGGCGAGGTCAAACTAACTGGCCTAGCGTTCGAGAAATTCTTCACCCCAGACACATCGAGCATCCACCTGAAAGAAGGGACCAAGCCATTAGCCAAGAGGGGGTTACCGGGTAAATTCGAGCTAGTAACCCTATCCGAGAATCTTACCTCCGTTGAAGAAGTCGAACAGATAATACGCGAAGTCACCGAGGCTGCGCGTGTAAGCGATGAAGGCTTCGTTGAAATCAACCACGGCGGGGCCATGGTGATTCAACTCGGCCGTTTCAGGGTTGCCATAACCCGCCCGCCACTATCAGATGGATTAGAAGTCACCATCGTCCGACCAGTAATCAGCCTCACCCTGCAAGACTACAAGCTATCACCGAAGCTAATGGAGCGCCTAGCCACACGCGCAGAAGGCATCCTTATCTCAGGCCCTCCCGGCTCCGGGAAAACAACGTTCGCGTCATCCCTAGCAGAGTTCTATTGGAAACAGAACAAGATAGTCAAGACGCTGGAATCTCCGAGAGACCTGCAGGTTGGGCCCGAGATTACCCAATACGGTCCGTTGGAAGGTGATTTCGAGAAGACCGCAGAAATCCTACTGCTCGTCCGGCCTGATTACACAGTTTTCGATGAAGTGAGGAAAAGCAAGGACTTCATGATATTCGCGGACATGCGGCTTGCCGGGGTAGGCATGATCGGCGTCGTTCATGCGAGTAAAGCTATCGACGCAATCCAACGGTTCATTGGACGAGTTGAGTTAGGCATGATCCCCCACATAATCGACACGATAATCTTCATCCAATATGGGGAGGTAAGAAACCTATTCACGCTTGAATCTGACGGTAAAAGTTCCTACTGGAATGACGGAAGCTGATCTCGCTAGGCCAGTGGTTGAAGTAAACGACTTCGAAACCGGCAACCTGCAATTCGAGATCTACACCTTCGGCGAAGAGAACGTGATTATTCCAGTCAGCGAAATCAAGCATACGACCAGCGGAGCCCGGAAGTTGGCTGAAGAGAGGATAACACAGGAGATCAGACGGTTCGATCCGAACGCTGAGGTAACACTAGTATCCGACAACCGAGCCGTCGTGCGAGTCGACAACGACATCGTTCCCATACTCATCGGCAAGAAGGGCGTAACGGTCACGAAGCTTGAAGAAAAGCTCGGCGTGAAGATTGACGTGGAACCCCTGGCTCCGAGTTCATCTGGAAAGGAAACACGGTACGAGATTAGGGAAGTTGGCAATCGAATCGACCTCGTCTTCGACGAAGACATAACCGGAACAGTCGCTAACGTTTACGTGGGCGACCAGTACCTCTTCTCAGCAACCGTAGGGAAGAAGGGCCAAATCAGGGTATCAAAGAAATCAGACCTAGGCCGTAGCCTCCTCCGTGCCCTAGTTTCGAAGCAGAGAATTCGAGTTCTAACCTAACAATCCTACGGGGGTTGAAGTTTCAGATCTGTGCCTGAGAGTTTCCGTACGAAGTTTTCTATTTCCCGCAAGAGCGAGTTAATCTGTTCTCCTGAATGTTTCTCGGTTTCGATCGCCCGTTCGAGTTCCGCTCTTAATTCCTCCTGTGAGGTGCGGTTTTCCTTACCTTTCTTGCGTAAGTCTGCGAGCCGTTGCACTAGCGCCTTGGTTTCTTGGTCGGAGAGAATTTGGTCGTAGGTCAATTTTGCTTTCTTTGCACTCTCATGAGTGGTAGACAACGAGTTTCCGGAAGTCACCTGTTCCGATCTTTCTACGACTTTCTTAGCCTCGCGTTGCTTGAGGGCTAGTTTACCTGAAGAGACCGCGGCGGATAGAGCTGACATTACCGATTTCAAACGCGGGTACTCATCTGTTTCCGCAAGGAAAGTTGTGAATGGCTTTTTGATGTACTCTTTTAGGGTTTCGCGAACTTCGACAGTAAGCGGGTAGTCGCCGCGCTCTGAAATTGATATGAGCTTTTTGAGGGGGCGGCCGAGTCTACTGAAACCAGTTCGAATTAACTCGCCCCTGAGTTTCCTTAGCTCGGAGTCGATTTCAATGAACCTTGTTACCTTTGGGTTCCCTCGGACATTTTCAGCTTGGAGCCTCAATGATTCATCTAAGCGGTTTGTTTCCTCCAGCTTTTCCTCAAGGGATTTTCTTTGAGACACTGCTAGGTCTTCGGATGCTTTCATTTTGTTCAGAGAATTGATTTTTTCATCAACATCTTCAAGGGATCGAAGGAGAGTTCCGCGGCCCATGAGGAAGCTGTGGAGTTCGTCACTGAGCCTGCGGAGCTTGTCAATGTTCCCGCCTAACGTCATCATGTCTATGATGTAGTAGGGCCTGATTTGACGCAACCATTCCTCTCTGGTTCTGGCAGCCTCGGATGCTAATTTTGACGTGTCCCGTTGTAGGTTTCTCAGGCTAGTCGAGTCGTTTAGAGTTGGGACGTTGAAATCTTTACACATATCCGGTAAGATGCTAGTGAGTCTTGCGACCGCTTTAGAAGCCCTATATTGAGCTCTATTGTCCCGTTTTGTCTCCATGTCCTGCTCTGCTTTTCGAATGAGTTGATCGCAAAAGCCCTTAAGCGAATCAACCCCCCGTTTGATCTCTGAAACCAGTTTGTCTCGTTCTCGCTCTGCCTGGGAAAGGTTTGAACCTAACGACTTTCTTAGCCAATCCTGAAGTTTCGAGACTGCGACCTGGTTGGTCATCGGGGACACGAGATGCATTCCATTGGCATCAATGCGTGCTAAAGAACCTACGGCACGGCCTTCTAGTCTTGCCCTTAGCGGGCTTCTTCTCTCAGAGTAATCAAGATCGTTTCAACAGTCTCCTCAGCTCGATCTATGCGCTTCGTGAGGTCGTTAACCATCGCATCGTATGTCTCCCTAGTCGATTTTCCAGATCGATACTGAGCTCTCACCTGGTTCAGACTGCCTCTACAAACTTGGATTTCAGCTTCGGCACGGTCTATTCGGCGGATCAATTCGTCATAGTGTTGACTGATCGCTCTAATCTCCGCCTTGACAGCCATGAGCGACCTGTTGATCTCATCGAGCCTCAATTCCATTACTTTGGTTCTCCTTCTAAACTCATGCTTGACCATTCCACCCCTCGCGACTTCTTCCTCCATCGCAACGAGCTCCCTTGAGAGGGAAATCCTCTCGTCGTACAGCCCCACGAATTCTCTGAGTTTCTCGACGGGTATGGGAATCGCGAGTTCCGGTCCTCGTCTAACTCTGACTGTCAAAACTACTGCGGCAAGTGCCACTTCAAGCCCCAGTAACCAAGGCAAATATCCGAATGCAGCCCAGAATGGAATGAACCTGAAGAATACTCCAAGTGTAACATTGCTGGAAACCGTGACTCCTTGAAGTTGGATTTGTCTTCGGATGGGGTCGTAGTGGATTGGGGCAGCGACAGGGTTTGTTGGTGGAAGTTGAACGTTGTCAATCCTGATGCCGCTAGGTGCCATGATTTTGATCGTGGCATTATCAAACACGAAATCTTCACGATTGTTGAGCATCGGAAGGGTGAGGTTATAGTCTCCCCACCAATTCACTTGTTTGAGGTATTCAGACTGGGGGAGGTTATATGAGAGGCTGAAGGTGAAGTTCTCTCCACCCCTGACCCCTTGGCCGTACCTAGGCGATACGCTTACTTGGTAAGGTGGAGCAGGGTTCTGCGGCGTCGTCCACATTGCACCAACAACATCGTACGCCATAACATTAGTTGCGCCGTCAGGAAGGGTAATCGTTAGGCTAGTGACTGGAATCGCATAGTTATGCAAGTTGTAAGTATCACGAACGCTCAATGTACCCGTACTGCCGATCTTGATATCCCTCTCCACGGATGCGACGTCCACAAGGTATTGACTAACAGTCAGGTAAGGCCCAATGAAAGTCTCCGCAGAATACGCTTTCCAGGGTTTGTACTGTTTAACCAGGGCGGGTTGGCCTGCAATAGTCTTTTGAGCGTAAGTTGAATTTTGAGCAACTGCGAAACTGGATCCCACGGCTCCCAGGAGCGTAACGTTGGCTACTCTTGCATCTTGTGTAAGAACCGGAGCGGCTGAGAAATTGTATAGAAGTCCATTCGGGGCGGTTGTTATGACGTGAGCTACGATGGAGTAAACGGTGAATCGATAAGTCGAGTTAGCCGGAAGCTGGTTGGCGAAATGAACCCGTAGCCAATAGAAGCCACTCGTCCCGTTCACATTCGAATCCACTACGAGGGTTTTTCCTAGGCTGTCCGTCGCATCAACATAGTATACATCGCCCTTGAAAATGCTAAGCACACCAAAGTCCAGGTAGGTGGCAGGTGTCGTCCCTGAGTTGTGCACAGTGTAATTGTCGACCATGTGCACTATGCCATACACCCCGATGGACGCGGTTCTAGAGATGTCTACTGTCAATTGAGCAGGTGGGGTCTGGGCATGGGTTGGGACGGCAGCCATGAGCGCGAGGACCAAGACTAGGGTAACGACTATGAACTTCGTCTTCAACCTCAGCTTGCCTCGCTTTCATCGGGTTAAGGATACTCGAACATCGCCGTGATTGGGAAGTTCACTATTTATTCGTTCTGTTGAGGGCCTGGAATCAATTTTGCAGCAGAGAAGAATGCCAATCATCAGGTACGCCTCTCATCTTCCTTGCAGGGACTCCCACAAAGATCGTTCGAGGCGGAACGTCAGTGTTTACCATCGCTTGCGACCCAATCACAGCTCCCTCTCCGACCACTACTCCTGGAAAGAGGAGCGCAGTTTCGCGCCAATGCTTGCCCCTTTTTTGACCGTGGGGCCGATCAATTTGTACGGTTTCTGGGTAACGAATTTGTCGTTGGTGAAGACACAGCATGGGCCTAGGAATACCCCGTCTTCGATTGTTGAGTAGGTGCAGACGTAGACTCCAGTCTGAACTGAAACCCGACTACCTATCTTCGTGCTTCCGTCCACGACAACGTTAGTGCCCACCTTCGTGCCCGCTCCGATAGTGACGTTCTCTCTAACCATTGCGTTATGGCCAAAGGAAACGTTGTTGCCTGCAGTCACATTGGAGTAGATTGTAGCGCCGGATCGGACTATGCATTTCTCGCCGAGTAAGGTGGGTTTCTTTCTGGTCTTGTGAGACTGTGTTAACTGATTGAGTTCGTTGGCTGCGGGGAATCCGATGACACAGTTCGGCCCGATATAGCTCTGCCTCCCGATCTTGATTGGTCCGTACAGAATTGCATTCGCATCTATGTGAACCCCTTCACCCGTCCGCACAACACCAAACAGTCGAGCGCTCCTCTCAACGTAGGTCCCCTGCCCAAGCGCGCGTTTGTTCTCTACAAATGCAGACGGCGCAATTTTTGTTGATCTCAATGATCTCCAGCCGTGGCTACACTGACCCACGCGTGGTTAATGTGATTTGTTGACAATCGGGACGACAATTGCCTCCGAGAAGCAACCATAACCGAATAATATCTACCGATTTTGTTAGTGGCATTGATGAGGTAGCCAAAGTGTCTGCGGTCCATCCATACATTCCCAACAGCGACCGAGAAATCCAACGTAAAATGCTCGACGATATTGGCGTCAAATCCATCGACGAGCTCTTCAACGATATTCCGGCTGCGTTAAAGTCCAAATCGGAGTTACCAATCATGTCCAAACTCTCTGAGATGGAAACAAGACGATACGTCGAAGGTTTGCTCTCGAAGAATCAATCTACCCGTGACATTCTATCATTCCTGGGTGCGGGCGTCTGGCCTCACCACGTCCCTGCGGCAATTGATGCAATAATCAGTCGAGGAGAATTTCTCACTTCCTATACGCCCTACCAGCCTGAGGTCTCCCAGGGCATGCTCCAATCCATGTTCGAATACCAGAGTCTAATCTGCGACCTTACAGCAATGGACTACGCGAACAGTTCCCTTTACGATTGGTCCACAGCCCTAGGTGAAGCCGCGAGGATGACATCACGCGCAACCACCCGAGACGAATTCATTGTCCCTCACTTCATACACCCGGAACGCCTCCAAACACTCAAAACATTCTGCGACCCAGCGGACATCAAAATTGTCGAAGTCTCTCAAGATCCCGGGACAGGGTCCGTTGAACTGTCTGAGTTGAGAGCGAAACTCTCAGATCGAACCGCTGGGGTTTACGTCGAATCGCCCTCCTTTCTAGGATTCGTAGATGAGTCCTGTGATGACATCGCTCACCTATCCCACGACCGTGGCGCACTGTTTGTGGTCGGCTGTGAACCCATCTCACTCGGCGCGCTGAAACCGCCAGGCGATTTAGGTGCCGATATTGTTGTTGGAGAAGGACAGCCTCTCGGCAATCACATGAACTTTGGCGGGCCCCTCCTCGGCATCTTTGCATGCAAGGGTCAGAGTCTACTGAGGCAGATGCCGGGACGCATTATTGGAAAAACTACGACCCAAGATGGTAAACAGGACGCATATTGCATGGCGTTACAGACGCGAGAACAGCACATCAGACGAGGAAAAGCAACATCCAACATATGCACGAACGAGGCGTTGCTCGCTCTAGCTGCGGCCATGTACCTATCACTACTAGGACCCGCTGGAATCACAGAACTCAGCGCGACTATCATCGAAAGAACAAACTATGCAATCGAGAAGATACGAAAGCTGCCAGGAGTCAAGGCACCCGTATTCAACGCCTTCCATTTCATGGAGTTCACCATAGACTTTCGTGATTCCGGAAAGAAAGTTCGTGAAATTAACGAGTCACTCTTAGAAGCCGGAATCCAGGGAGGACTTGATCTAAGCACATACTTCCCCGAATTGGGGCAAACCGCACTCTACTGCTTCACCGAGATTCACACACCTCACGACATCGACATGCTAACTGACGAACTTCGAGTCATTTTGGGGGAATGAAACAAATGGTATACTCTCAAGCCCGATGGGACGAACCGCCGATCAAGTCACTTTCCGGGCACGGGAAAATCGGTTTCCACAAACAAGCGTCAGACCCATCTCCCGCACTGACCACCATTCCTAGAAAACTGAGGCGTTCGGCTCCGCCACCTCTTCCCGAACTTTCGGAAATTGAGGTAATTCGTCACTACACCCGTCTCTCACAAGAGAATTTCGGGGTCGACCTTGGTCTGTATCCGCTCGGGAGCTGTACGATGAAGTATAATCCGAAAGTCTGTGACCTTCTCGCTGCCTCACATAAGATGCAGGAACTTCATCCGTACCAGGATCAGAAAACTGTGCAGGGCATTCTTCAACTACTTTACGAAGCCGCAGATTCTCTCGCTAAAATCGTGGGCGTTCAGAAAATGACTCTGCAACCCGCAGCTGGCGCTCACGGGGAGTACACAGGTCTCATGCTGATGAGAGCCTATCATCGAGATATGAAAGATCTGAAGCGTGACGAGATAATTGTTCCAGATTCGGCGCACGGAACTAACCCCGCAAGCGCAGCTATGGCGGGTTACAAGGTTATCGAAGTGCCTTCCAACTCACGCGGCTGTGTGGACACTGAGGCATTGAAAGGTGCAGTCGGGCCCAAAACTGCGGGCCTAATGATAACAAACCCCAACACGCTTGGCATTTTTGAACGTGAAATTCTGGAAGTGACTCGCATCGTCCGCGAGGCAGGGGGATTGCTGTACTATGATGGTGCTAACCTTAACGCCATTATGGGTAAAGCGAAGCCGGGGGACATGGGTTTCGACATAGTCCACCTTAACCTTCACAAGACATTCGCTACTCCTCATGGAGGAGGGGGCCCAGGTGCCGGGCCAATCGGTGTGATGAGCAGACTCGCAGACTACCTGCCAATCCCGATGGTCGAATTTGACGGCTCGAAGTACTTTCTAGATTACAACAGGCCGAAGAGCATAGGAAGGGTGAGGGCATTTTATGGGAGCGCCGCAGTAGTGCTTCGTGCTTATGCTTACATCCTCTTGCATGGCAAGGAAGGGTTAGTCACGGCCTCTGAGGTGGCTGTTCTAAACGCTAACTACCTGTCGCAGAAACTCCGACGGGTCAAAGGTTTCTCTCTGCCGTATGCAGAGGGCGTCCCTAGGAAACATGAGTTCGTGTTGTCAGCTTCGAGGCTAGCGAAGGAGACAGGGGTTACCGCATTACAGGTTGGGAAGAGACTCCTCGACTTCGGTATTCACCCTCCCACCGTCTATTTCCCGCTCATCGTAGAAGAGGCGATGATGGCGGAACCCACCGAAACCGTGAGCAAACTAGAACTTGACGCGATGGTGACGCTGTTCGAAAAGATAAGCAACGAAGCCTACTCAAACTCTGACCAGCCGAAGACGAGCCCGCATGCAACCAGCGTCACGAGAATCGACGAGGCCAAAGCGAATCGGCCAAAGACGATGGAGTTAACGTGGGCGCCGCACCCAAGAGAATAGTCAGCAGCTTAGACCTAGGCAGGTTGGAATTGAGTTTGAAGATAAATGTGCGACTTTTCGCCGCCGTCAGAGAGCTGGTCGGGGCGCATGAAGAGACGCTTGAACTTCCCGAAGGTGGCACAGTGGAGAATCTGCTAGATCTACTGGTCCAAAGGCATGGCAAACCTTTCAGAGACTACATTTACAACGAGAAAAACGGTGAATTGCGTCGGTCCATTCAGATTCTCGTGGGGGACAAGCCAACCTCGGCACTTAACGGACTATCCACGGTGTTAACTGATGGGTGCATCTTGGCGATAATTCCACCAGTTGGAGGAGGATAGTCAAGATAATTCGCGCAAATAGTCACTCGTATTACAATTAGCCAGACAGCGTTCAGTGTATTTTTGCTGTTTCTTCGAAAGATAACGCAGCGAATAGCCCGAAAAAGTGTTCTGTCTTCTCTTTCCTCAGGCTGTGAAGCTGCAATCACACGCCTTCTCGCAAATATGTCTCGATGACTTCGCAGTTCAGATTCGAACTAGAGCCACGAAGGTGCGAATTTGGAATCTAACAGCCCCACAGCAAATCGCCTCAGTAGAGGAATTCAACAATTTGAACTTCGGCCACGAAGGAAATTGCATCTTGAAATGTGGGAGATGGAGCCTGAGGCTGGGGAAGATGAAAGAGTAGATGTCGACTTAGGTCTTGACCAGGTTGAGGATATGGATTAGCGGAATTTGTAGCTGAGTTTTCGCATCTTGTTCCTGATAGAAGTAGCACGTCCTTCTGCTCTAACTTTTCCGGACCTTATCCCGTCAAGTATGTCCTTTACCTCTCTGGACTTTGCATCGACTATGGTGTAAGCGTCTCCGATCGTTTGAGGAATGTGGGAATCACTGCTTCCCACCTGGGGAACTTTGAATTTGACGGAGTCTCTTGCGCAAGCCAGTTTGAAACATAGAATGAGAGGGCATCGGCGTTCACGGTTTCAACCGCGTCCGGCCTGGTCTTCAAACGAGAGATTTTGACACACTTACTGACTGGGTCATATGGGTGAGGGACTATGGCCACGCCGTCCTGATCATGTATCCTTTGAATTGTATCATCAGCTGATAGCCCAGGTTGTATCATTTCCCTTATGCCCAAGGCAATAATGTGCCCATCTCTCGAACTGATTTCCACTCCTGGTAAAATTATGGCATTGTCAAACTTGACCGGATCAAAGACGTTATGTTCCGTCACCGCCACGCCGTCTAGCCCTTTACTCTTGATGATCGCAGGCAAGTCCTCGCGTTTTGTGTGGGCGTCGGAGGATCTAACTGTGTGAACGTGCAGGTCCAGTTTTAGTAAAGGCATCGAAGAGCCTCATTATGATTTAGAAGTGCTGATCTTATGGAATAAGGGGACGGGTTTGCCAATCTTATGCCCTGCTTCAACCTGAAGTTTGCCTGCATCCCACCAATTGTCCTTGACGTTCGTATCTAGGTTGAGCTGTTCGCGGATTCCTTTGGCAGTTTCTGGTAAGAACGGTGAAATTAGAGTCGCGATGCTGCCGACTAGTTGAGTTGCAAAGTAGAGTGTGGTCGCTGTCTTGATAGGGTCTGTTTTGATGAGGTGCCATGGCTCTCGTTCGCTTAGGTACTGGTTCCCAGCCCTTGCCAATTCTATTATTTGAGCTAGGCCTCCTCTTAACTGAAAATCATCGAGAAGAGATGCGATCTTCGATGGGGCTTCTTCAATCTTCTTCTTAATCGCCTCATCTTTCTCGTCGAGGGTATCAGGTTTGGGGACTACACCCTCGAATTGGTTATTCACAAATGTGAGCGTGCGGTGAACGAAATTTCCGAGTACATCATTCAGCTCGGAGTTAACGTGTGTTTCAAAGTCACGCCAGGTAAAATTAGCATCTCGGGCTTCCGGCCTTATTGCGATGAGTACATACCGCCAGTACTCGGCGGGCGCTACCTTCAGCGCTTCGTCCATCCACACACCTATTTTGTTGCTTTTTGAGAATTTCTTGCCGTCAAATAGTATGAATTCGGTCGACGACACCTGCCAGGGCAGAACGTAAAGTTCGTGCGTTGCGAGTAGAAGCGCGGGGAAGATTATCACGTGGAACGGAATGTTATCCTTTCCAATGAAATGCACATTCCTCGTTCCTTGCGAGAACCAGTAATCCTTCCAAGCTTCCGGTTTACCAGATTTCTCCGCCCACTCTATAGAGGCAGACACGTAACCAAGCACGGCTTCTAACCAAACATAGATTGTTTTTCCTTCAGCACCGGGGAAGGGGGCTGGGATCCCCCACTTATTATCACGTGTCAATGCACGGGGTTTCAATCCTTCCTCGAGCCATCTCAACGAAAAGTTTCGTGCGTTCTCTGGTAACTGTTTGTTCTCTTTGACGGCGGTGTATAGCTTGTCCCGGAACTTTGGTAGGTCGAAAAACCAGTGGGTTGACGATTTTATCGTCGGCGTATTACCGCAGAACACACATCGCGGCTTTACCAGTTCAAGCGGGTCTAGAACTCGGCCACAAGAGTCGCATTGGTCTCCTCTCGCGTTTTCGTAGCCACAGTGTGGGCAAGTTCCCTCTACGAATCGGTCGGGGAGAAATCTTTGGTCGGTTTCGCAATAAGGTAGGTTGACATTTTGAGTGTAGATGTATCCGTTCTCGTACACCTTCCTATACAATTCCTGAGTATAGCGAATGTGCACTGGATTTTCGGTTCGGGTATAGTTGTCTAATCGAATGTTGTATGCTTCTAGAAGTTGGAGGATCTGATTGTGTATTTGATCCGTCAATTGTTTCGGCGGAACACCCTTCCTGATTGCCTCAACCTCGATTGGTGTCCCATGCTCATCCGAACCGGTGACGGCTATGACTTCGTCGCCTTTGAGGCGTAGGTATCTTGCGTACACGTCAGCGCTTAGCAGGTGAATGAATGTGCCTAGGTGGGGAACGGAATTAACGTAGGGCCAAGCAGAATTGACTATCCATCGTGTCAATCGTTCTCGTCTCCATTCGGGGCAATTGCATGCCAAGGAAGGATGTTTGGTCCTCTACTGCCCGTCGGATTGTTGGCGGTTAGTTTCTGCCCCTCCAAATGCATTCCCAACATTTGCGCATATCCACATTAACGTTTTCATCAAGGGGAATCAACAAATATGGCTCTTCATATGGTTCCCTAGGAATTAATCTTGAGCACGGATTATGCGAAACTCCTGGATAGAGCGTATTCGAATCTTCCGAAGGCGGTAGGTACTGGGGAGAGGTTCGAGATTCCGAGGGTTGTCGGAATCAGGATGGGGCGACGGACCATCATCCAGAATTTTGGCGATATAAGCAGTAAGATTAACCGTGACCCACATCACCTGCTAAAGTTTCTTTCTAGGGAGTTGGCTACTGCAGCGTCCTTGGATGGTGCCAGAGCTATCTTCCAGGGGAGGTTCGACGTGCAAACTGTCACGAGGCTCCTCAACATTTATGCTAAGAGATTCGTAATCTGCCCAATTTGCAATAGGCCGGATACCAAGGTTGAGAAGGAGGGGCGTTTCCTATTCCTTCGTTGCGAGGCCTGTGGCGCTAGGTCTTCCATACTGCCCTTCTAGGAGTGTCTCCTCTGACTGAGGTCTTCGTTAGGATCTTCAAAGACGCGAAGCACACCTTGGTTGCGGCGTGTGATTCAGAACTTCTCGGCGAGACTTTCCGAGAAGGAAAACTGAAACTCGAAGTCAAACCAGATTTCTACGGAGGAAGCCGCACAACTATCGGCGAAGCTCTAGCGGCCATAGATACTGCCGACATCGCGAACCTTGTCGGAGAAACCATTGTGCAAGCTGCAGTTCAGCAAAGCCTCGTTGATCCAACCGCAATCCTCCATATCAGCGGCGTCCCGCATGTGCAGATCGTCAAAATGTGACGCAAGTTTCACGATTGAATGGGCGCTACTGAGCCAAAGTAAGGTTCCAGAACGCTCGATTAATATGCTTATTTAGTGTCCTGAGTTATTAGCAGAATAAAATCGGTGGAATGTGTGGGCAAGAAAAAGGTCCTGAGCGAAGGAGATCTCAGGGAAATGGTCATGCCTGGTGAGGGGCAGATGTTTGGTGTCGTAACTCAGATGCTAGGTTATGACCGACTAATGGTGAAATGTGCGGACGGTCACGAGAGAGTGTGCCGTATTAGGGGTAAAATGAAGCGTCGGGTGTGGATTAAGGTCGGAGATACCGTACTTGTGGCGCCTTGGGACTTCCAAGTAGACACAAGGGGCGACATTCTCTGGCGATATACGGAAAGCCAGGCCAACTGGCTCCGCAACCAAGGGCGCATCCTCGCTTAGATTCCCAGGTGTCTTAGATGGAATCGTTGGCTGAGCGAAAGCTACGGAGAAAGGTCGTCCATTATGAAACAAAGCGGTTGATGAGGGATAAGCGCAGCGAGGAAATGGAATCCCTCGAACAAGTGTTCGACCGGTCCACGCTCATGATCGTCTACCGCCTAATGAATCCGCGGTTACATCAAAAACATCAATGGCGTAGTCCGCTCTGGAAAGGAGTCCCGGCTATACTGGGGTGTCGGCAGACGAAGAAAGCTAGTGGCGATCAAGATCTTCTTGACTACTTCAGCCGAATTCTTGAAAGGCAGAATGATGTACATCCAAGGGGATGAAAGGTTCAAGAGCACGAGAAGAGACACCCGTTCATTAGTCAACCTATGGGCGTTGAAGGAATTCCGGAACCTTCAGCAAGCGGCCCAAGTGGGTATACGCGTCCCAACCCCATTGAAAGTTGAAGGGAACGTACTGCTGATGGAATTCATTGGCAAAAACGGAGAGCCCGCACCATTGCTAAGAGAAAGCCCCTTAGATCATCCCGCTCGAGTGTACGACAAGATAGCCGAAGCCATCAAGACCCTTTACCAAAAAGCACACCTGGTTCACGGCGACCTGAGTGAGTACAACATAATGATTGTCGATCGTAGCCCAATAATCTTCGATTTCGCTCAGGCGGTAACGATTGAGCATCCTATGGCGCAAAGTTTTCTCGAAAGAGATCTGCTTCGAATGAACGGATATTTCTCAAAGATTGGCGTAATCGTACCTCCGATCGAACGGTTAACGAAATGGGTGACAGGCGAAGATGTCGACAAGAATTAGCACGACGATTCCGAGCGAGCGTATGGGCGTCCTAATTGGAAGAGACGGGTCGACAAAAGCAAGCATTGAGAACACCTTCAAGGTGAGGCTTCTCGTTCAAAGTGAAAGCGGCGTGGTCGAGATCGTTCCACGCGAAGACTCGGATGATCCAACAACCATTCTGCGGGCCCGAGATGTAGTCATCGCTATTGCGAGAGGCTTTTCACCAGAACGCGCGCTTACGCTAGCCGACGACGACATCGTTCTGGACATTATCGATCTGCGGGAGACTTTCGGGAAAAATGACCGGGACATCTCGCGTCTGAAAGGGCGCGTCATAGGTCGCGAGGGAAAGATTCGCAGACTACTGGAGGAGATGACGGACGCGAAAGTATCGGTCTACGGACATACGATCTCTATGATCGGGGACTACGAGACGGTCACTGCTGCAAGAGAAGCAATAGAACTCCTACTGAAAGGCAAACAGCATTCCACCGTGTACAAATTGCTTAGAAAGATAAAGAGCGAAAGCAAAAAGAGAGAAACCCTTGAGCTGTGGCAAAAGCCACCCACTTAACATGCGTCACCCATCATCAGCTTTATTCTACACGTACGCAAAGGTAGTCGAACCCTAATGGCGCTTCAAGAAGTATTCCAGGAAATCTCAGCGGCAGACTTCTTCTACAGAAACCGGGACATCGCAGGGTTCACAAACCCAACTCGAGCTATCTACTCAACTATCCGTGAACTAGTTGAGAACTCTCTTGATGCGTGCGAAACAAAGCAGATCCCGCCCGAAATATACCTGCGAATTTCACATGAATCAGGCGCTACCGATGGGCCTGGCATTTACCGCGTCCACATCGAAGACAATGGAATTGGCATACCACATGACATAATTCCATCCGCGTTCGGTCAGGTACTTTTCGGCTCAAAGTACAAACTTCGGCAGACCCGAGGCACTTTCGGCTTGGGCGGAAAGATGGCGATTCTCTACGGCCAAATCACAACTCACGGCGCGGCCACAATCATGTCGAGCACCGGACCGACGAAGATCCATCAATACGACTTGATGATTGACATCCAAAAGAACAAACCCGTCGTTCTGAAACATAAGACGCATCCGAATGAAAATAGGTGGCATGGAGCCGTAATCGAATTCTCAACCGAGGCAGATTATACCCGTGCAATGTCAAAGATTCTAGATTACCTAATGGCGACGGCGATCGTCGCCCCATACGCCACTTTGACTTACGTCGACCCAAGGGGGAGGCTGTACAGGTTCGATCGAGTTACAACTCAGATGCCGAAACCACCTGAAGAAACCCTGCCCCATCCACACGGGGTTGACGTTGAAACAATGAATCGCCTAATCGAACTAACAACTCAACGAACGCTCGTAGGTTTCATGAGAACCCACTTCCATAGGGTTGGGAGAACAATCGCCACCTCCTTCCTCCTACAAGTAAACTTACCGACGAGGAAGAATCCAAAAAAACTGGCACCCGAAGAAATAGTCACTCTAGTCAACGGGATGAAGAATTACAAGTTCTTGGCTCCTGACGCTAGCTGTCTTTCCCCCCTTGGCGAGGAATTGTTGGAAGCTGGAATCAGGAAGGAGCTGTCTCCTGAATTCGTAGCTGTGTACCAGCGGAAACCCTCCGCATACTCGGGTTTCCCATTCATCGTAGAAGTTGGGGTAGCTTATGGCGGACAGATTGAGGCCGGTGGAGGAATCAAACTCTTCAGATTCGCCAACAAGATTCCTCTGCTCTTTGATGAGGCGAGCGACGTTTCATGGAAGGTGGTCAACACGGAAGTCGATTGGAAGCATTACAAGGCTACTTCCGAGATGCCGATTGCGGTTTTCGTTCACATCTGTTCCACTAAAGTCCCATACAAGAGCGTTGGCAAGGAATTCATCGCGGACAGGCCTGATGTTGAGCGCGAGATACTAAACGCGTTGCGTGAGGTCGCTCGCCAGCTGTCATTATTCCTATCGAAGAAGATCAACATCGCCCACGATAAGCATAGGCTTGACGTATTCCAAAAGTACCTGCCCAAGATTGCTTCGTTCTCTACCAAGCTTGCTGGAAAGAGCAAGCAACCCGATGTATCACCGTTACTGAGGAGTGTGTTGAGATTTGAAAAGGAAGACAGCGAAGAAGACATCGAAGACGCCTAGCCGAATCGAAGAGAAGAAGCGCGTAGTGCTGAATACACTAAAGGATCTTGGTGAACAAGTTTACGCGCAACTCTCAGAGAAGCAATGGCCCTCAATCCGCATGCCCAGCCGATCGATCAACAACATCCACTATGATCAACAGACTCGACAATACATTCTCGGCGATCACTACGTAAAACGTAGTGCACGCAACATCAGGCATGTCCGGCCATTAACCCAGCTTGTCTGGACTGGTTCGTTCGTCGACCAACTCACCAGCGAAGGAAAAACATCAACCCTTCGAGACGTTTTCTATTCGGCACAAGCGTATGAGATGAGCTTCACTGATCAGGCTGAAAGCGACGACATAATCACTGATCTAGAAACCGTAATTGGCCACTCTAGGGAGGATTTCAACGTCTTCCCCGAGGAACGAAGCGCAATATTCGGCGACCTAACAATCCGATATACCGTGCGAGGTTACGAGGGCAAGGAGCTCAACCTTGCGTCCCATCCCGACGGGATGATGATAGGCCCAGCCCTTACGAACGCGGAATTTGCTGATTGCAATGCTGATAAGATCATAGCCATCGAAAAAGGCGGTCTATTCACTCGTTTCATTGAAGAGAGGGTGCATGAGAAGTACAAAGCACTGCTAATTCACACAGCGGGCCAAGCTCCGCGTGCAACTCGGTCGCTCATCAGGCGAATGAACAAAGAGCTGAAACTTCCTTGTTACATATTCTGTGACGCAGATCCTTGGGGAATGCACATTGCTAACGTAATAATCTCAGGCTCCGCGAATGCCGCGCACCTTCGAGATCTAAACACACCAGACGCGAAATGGTGCGGAGTTTGGGCCTCGGATATCGTCGATTACAAACTCCCAAGCGATCCATTAACTGATCTTGACATAAAACGCCTCTATGAGCTTGACAAAGATCCACGATACGATGGGAAGCTTTGGAAGAAGGAGATCCAGTCTTTCCTGAAATACAAACGCAAGGCAGAGCAGGAGGCCTTCAGCCGTTACGGCCTCGCCTACATAGTTGACAAGTATCTACCCGCGAAATTGAAGGAGATGAGTTGAAAACTCATCTAAGGCCGATCAGCGTTCGCTGAAACCAATTCACCTTCGTCGGAGATTGCATACCTCTCCCAGGCAGTGGAATGTTTCGCTCCAACCATCTTAAGAACCCGAAGCGAGAGCGCCATCCCTTGGTCCTCCTCATCCACTTTAAGCTCGATAACACCGTCTACGATGTCCTGTGCGGAGGCAACGATGGCTGGGTGAAACGCTTTCCTATTCATGGTGACTAGGCAAAGACATTTCGCCTGTCGTGTCCTCGCCACGAGGACGCGCAAGAATTCGATCGCTGAATGGCCACCTCTCTTGCGTATCAAAGTGTTGAAGGAATCGACTACAATAAGGGAAACCTCACTACGCGACATCACATCTGATATTGCAATGCTAATGGCTGACAGGTTTTCTGGATCTACTGCATTCTGCTCTTCACTTTCCACACCGACCGTCTTAGAGTAGCAATCGACAAACACGAGGCTCGACCAGTCTACGTTTCCCTGGCTGGCATGTGTGTGAACGGTCTGGCGAATGTTGGGCGGGAAGTTATCCAAGGTAATGTATACTACGGTTTTTCCAGATTCGATTTGGTGACCGACCAAGTGCGCCAAAAGATTTTCTGGCTCCAGCCCCTGGATCGCTGAGTAAGACGATAGTGCAAGTGGAAGGCAATCCGCCGGGAAGCAACTTGTCTATAATCTCCACGCCTGTATTGATCTTAGGAACCAGTTTTGCCTTGGTGCCGACCGATCCCTCGGGGGCAATTATTTCTCCTAGCGCGAGTTGCTTTGAAATGGCATCTTGTATTTCCTTATCGCGGTCCATTCCAAACGAATAAACTTCAACCTTCTTCAGAATTCCAAGTTCCACTAGATCCTCGAGTTCTCGCTGAACTTCAACGGGGTTCCGGCCGACCTTCTTTGCCAATCCCTCCGGCGTCTCAGATAGGTTCGCATTGTTATGGAAGAGCGTAAGAAGGTCTGCTTTCACATCAGTATCTAGCAAACGTTCGAAGAGTTTCATCGGGCGTTTTGCTATGGTCCGTTCCACCTGAGGGGTAGATAATCGTACTATCGATAACGGGAAAGGTTTCCGGATCGTACTTTAAAGTGGGTGACGGGTTGGATGATCGAGGAGACACGTTTCAGGCTAAACTCTATCAAGAAAAGTTGCACTTCTGAGTAACTTATGTATCCTTCGCGTTGAGCCCGGAATGTTGGCCCCATTTACGAAATGACCGGAATATGCCGAGGGCGAGGATCGTCGAAAGTGCGACTATGATTATTCTTTCTTCTGGATATAGGAAGAATATCAGGCGCCATATGTCTGCGAACTTCGTTGGAGTAAGCCCTCCTACAAACCCAACTACGAATTCGAACAGAAGGCCTCCCACAAGGTGTTGGGCCATCGTTCCTACAAACGCCAAGATTCCAATTGCTACGATCCCCACGAACCCACCTTTCCTAGACCAGGCGGGTATTCGCGACGCCGCAGGAGATAGCAGAACTAGAAGCGCAATTATGTGAAGCCAAACGTAGGGGATGTGATCGTACCCATACAGCAGGCTGTACGGACTTGCAAGAAATGCAACGAGGATGATAATGTAGCTTGCTTGGGCTATTCTGTGCCTCCCAGCCAATAGAAGTCCAGCGATGAATACGTTCGCTACGCCGGGAAGAAAATCTAAACCCAGAAAGACGGGGGGTCTTATGGGATAAGCGATTATCGTTCCGACCAGAACTGAGATTGTGCCGCTCCAAAGCCCTGCGATCAGGGCAATCGAGGTTAATAGAAAATCTCCCGCCGTAAACTGTCCTGAGACCCCAATCATCGAAAACGTGGGCACGACACGTAGGATAAAGTAAACAATTGCTAATACGGCCGCCAAAGTGATTTGTCGAGTTCTCGTCGTACGCGGCTTAGGCACTTTCACAAACGCAACCCACTAGGCGAAGGACTTTACTGCCTCCGCAAATGCTTCGTAAGCTTTGCGGTCCGCATCGCGCGCAAACGAAGCTATGAAATAGTCAGTGTGTTCGCTTGTCATTGACCGCAACTGTCTCTTCATTTCGTCGATGATCGTAAGATTGCTCGAAGCCTGGTCCGTTCCGTCTACTTTTCCAGCCCACGATTTGACCAGGTCAGCGTAAGCGCGACCAACCTCATTACATTTTGCAATGAGATACTTCTCTCGTGCATCTAATTCCTTCTTGTCCACCCCCCAAGAGTTCCATCCGTCAGCAAGCTCGGCAACAACATCCAAAATCATTTTGTGCTTTCCACCAATCCAAATCGGTGGCCCCGCTTCTTGTTTCGGTTTCGGCAAGCTCAGTGCATTCAATATCTCAATTGTCTTTCCTTTCACTGAGACCTTCTCCCCGGTCCACATGGCTCTCAAAATAAGGATCGTATCCCTCAAGCGATCTATTCTCTGGTCGAGGGGTGGAAAGGGATAACCATGAGTTTGCATTTCATGGGCACTCAATCTATCGCCCGTTCCTAGTCCAACAATTAGCCTTCCGCCGCTAATGCAGTCTACTGTGCTTGTCATCTTTGCGAGTAATGCAGGATTTCGTAGGTTTACATTGGTAACTAAGCTACCAACCCTAATCTTCGACGTTCGTGCCGCGACCGCGGAGAGTAGAGTCCAACATTCCAATGCTCTACCCGAGCGAAGCCAGTATGGCGAGAGGTGGTCATACGCCCAAACACTATCGTACCCGAGGCTTTCGCATTCCTTCGCGATCTCTATGAGATGTTCCGGATCGGGAATATCCTGAGGAAGCTGGCAACCGAATTTAGGGCGCGGCAAACGAAGCGCCTATGTAGACTGGTTGGATGCCTGTTTCGGGTTTATCTGTTCTGTGTGCCACGTCGCTTTGGCGTGTAGATCGTAAATACCCCTTTCCACATCGCGTCGTACGCTCTACTCATAGTTTCTGTGAACCGGTTGCTGTTTGTCCAAAATCCAACATCGGCTCCGACATCTGGGCTGTTGTCGTCTGGTAGCCTTTCGTAGAGCATTAGCTCTCGTTGATTGACGATAGCCATTCCTGTCGGTCCAAGTGATTCAGAGTAGCGTAACTCGGAAACTGGGACTAGTTTCCTGGCTCCTTCTGTGTTCTCGCTTGTGATCGGCGCTATTATCCGGATCTTTGCCCGCGTCCCTTTGCCTCTTTCAACTGAATGAAATGGAAATCTGCGAGAGCTTGTATGCCCCTCATTGTTGTCCAGATCTCCACGCTCTTGTCCGCCGATTCGATCATTTGGTTGAGCTTTCCGTTAACTTCGTTTCGTCCTTTGAAAATTCTGAGTTCATCGGGAGGTATGCCTTTCCGCAACGCTTCGATGCGGGCTTCGGATGGCGTTGCAGATGTCCACATTTCGTCAAAGTAGGCTTGGAGGTTACGGACGAAGGCACGGCTATTGATCCAGAGAGCGACTTCCTCCTCCATTCTGGGGGATTCATCAGCCGTGCTTATCTCAAATAGAGCCTCGCTGTCGTCGATAATCGACACTCTCGGAATTGGTTTCGCTTTTAGGTCTAAGTGTCGGATCTCAACGTGTTGTCGGAGTTTCTCAACGATTTCCAGGTTCGGTTGAACGATCGATGTGATCACTCTAACGCGTAGTCCCTCTTTCACGGCGTGGCTTAGCATGTCAAAGAGCCCTGCAGTATCGGCCCTAACCATCTCGGATGGGGAGAGGACTGTCATGACTGATTTCTGGGCCCCCGAGCATATCCCCTGCAGTCTCTGCTCAATCCGAAGTCTACCCTCGACCACTTGAAACCGCTCCACTTCGTGCGTAACCGGTTCCACACGGACAACGTCAAATTGGCGGCGCAGTGCTTCCCCTCGCTGCTCGAGAATCCTCAACCTTGCCTTTCGTTCCTCGATGAGAATGCTCAAGCACCTGTCAAAGGGCACAGATTGCAATCGTACAGGCCTCTCCAGAGTTGCCTCCACGAGCGCACGTCTCTGAAGGTTCCTTATGGTTCGATATGTCTCGGTCCGGTTGATCATGACGGCACGCGCGACTTCGCTAGCCTTGGACGGGCCGGTCTTCGCCAAGAAAACCAATACTCGAGCTTCGTTTCGGGTCAATCCATATTCCTGTAGCTCCGCGACAATATCACTCATCGCCTGGATCTGAACTGCGCTTGATGTACTCGTGGAGGGTTCACCTTATCGATGTGTCTGGTACGCCGGCGACACGGGAATATAAACAGAGGCTACATGTGTTCGAGGCCCTCGACGCTAATGCGCACTCAAGGTGTGGTCCCCGTCTAACAGGGTGTGGCCCACCCTGAATGCCAAATGGTAGTTTCGCTGGGCTATGGGGCTAGAAATTACTGGTGATTGCTATGCGGGTGCGGTTTGTACTCGGGTGTATGTTCTGATGATCCCGTAGGGTTTGAATGCGATGCCGCTTCCTTCGTAGAACTTAAGGAACCATTCTACCCAGTGGAGTCGAAGAGTCTGCATGAAAACGAACGCAGTCTCTAGTATCATGATCAGGATTGTTGTTAGAGCCGCGAACAGTATCCATCCTAAAGCGTCGCCGGCTAGGCTTCCCCAAGCCATGAAGAAGACTAGTACTCCAAGGAACAAGTGGAAGAATACGTCCTCGATGAGTTTCATTGCGAGTATTCGAACGTAGGAGATTGTGTGAGATAGGGACGCGAGTAACGCTTCAAAAGCGTCCATCAAACCCATCGGCCCTTCAGCCCAGAGCTTTACCACGAGCATCGCTATGAGTGGGACTCCCATTCGCAAGAATACGTCCATGCCATTGTTCGGGTTGAAGAGGTAGTTGGGGAAGCGCAACCCGTATTGTAGCAAAGTGATACCGAACGCTGCGTAGAACCAGAGCCAAACTAAGGGACCGGACACAAGTTCGCGGTATGCGCGAACGTATAGATCGTCGACTATTTTCAGTACCATACCGGACATTATGTGGATCACGCCGATTGTTATGGATAGTCTCAGCATTAGTCGTATGTTGCTGAATGGCTCGAACCATAGAGGGCCGGGGAGACCGGTAACCATCCTAAACCATTCTACATTTCCGAATATTGTTCCATACAAGAATCCAACAACAAGAGAGGAGAAGCCGCTCAAAATCAACAAGGGTGAACCCTGGATTACCAGGCTGAAAACGCCACCCATTCCGCCGTACGCGTTATCGGGGATTTTCAGTCCCCTTCTCTTGAAGAAGTAAATGATGCTTGATGCGATTATCACTACAATTCCGTTGCCTACATCACCGAACATAAGGCCGAAAAAGAGCGGGTAGGTTACTAGCCACAGAATGGTCGGGTCAATCTCATCGCTCTTTGGTACTCCGAAGCCGAGCGTTAGTTTCTCAAACGTGGCTAAGATGGGGCTCTTTGGATTTTGGAGTTGTGTTGGCGCGTCTTTCGCAGGCCAGTCCTTGATAATTGCTTCGTCTGCGCATATCGATTTGAGGTCATTCCTGATCTTCTTTACTCTTGAAGACGGGATCCATCCTTCTATCATGGACGTCGATTCGGTCTTACCGCAGTAGCCCTTTGCCTGTTCCAGGGCTCTTTCCGCGCCAATGACCTCTCTCTGTATTAGCAGGTATTCTCCATCTTTCCGGCTGATATCAGCAAGGTTTGCGTTCAATTCCTTCAGACGGGTACGCGCAACTTCAATCCTACTTGTTGCTTCGTATTGGAGGTTTTTCTTGCGTGAAATTGCTTTCAGCTTCAGGCCTAATGTGTTAGTAATCGTGTCGGCGATGGCTGCGGGATCTCGTTTCGTTGCCATAATTTTAGCGACGTTGTCTGATATGTCCTTGACGACCGCTTCTTCCATTGCCTTCGCTTCCACAGCGTCCGTCACTTTGAGTTCTGTCGGTTTCAGCGTCTGGAAGATGGTGGTCACGATCTCTTCCAGTTTGTGTCGGCCTTCGGGGGAATCTACGTTGTCGATTTTCGCTATTTCTTCAATGCTCAGTTTGAGTTGACGTTCCGCGTAGTTGATGAGCGCCTCGAGGGATTGTGCTTCATTCGCGAGAATGGTTACTTGTTGTTCTAATTCCGATACTTTCTTTTCGACTTCGGTCAAGTGTTCATCGGAGACACGTCGTTCGACTGGGACTGGTTTCGCACGCGGCTCGTTGAATCGCAGGGCCGTGATGACGGAATTAATCTTTGATTCCAGGGTCGTTAGACGGTAGAGCCTATCTGAAACGGGAGTAGAGGTAACGCCTCCTCCATATCCTTTGATCATTTCCTTAACGTCAAGGAGCTCGACGGCATTCTGCTCTCGGAGGTAGAGCATCACGTCTTCGAAATTTCTCTTGGGTACAATTATCTCGACGCGTCTCATCTTAGTTGGTAATAACAAGAGGTACTCTTTCCTGACTCTTCTGATGTCTGATTAGGTTTCTGAGTTTTCCCTCTGGCGGACTCGTCGCGGTTTCTGTTTGTCGGTCATCAGCCGTTTAAGTCTGTCCGTTATAAGGTCGTATACTGCCGGAAGTTCCCAGCCTTCATCGGAGTAGCTGAAGGAATCCACTGGAGTTCGGATTTGAACCGTAACTTCGTAACGGCCTCTGTCTCTTCCAGCCTTGAATTTCGATTTGATGACAGACCTCGCTTCGAGAATGTCCGGAAAGACTTTGTGTAATTGATTGACGGCTCGTTTGAACTTAGTTTTCGTCGCTTCGGCTTCGAACGGATCTTCAGGAAGGCCGACGATGAATACTGGAAAGTCGGGTGCTGGTTCAACTTCGGCGAGGAGTGTCATAAAGTCTCGTTGAGTAGAAATTGCTTGGAGTTCCTCCCATTGAGTGACTAAAATGCAGGTCCTTTCATTCTTCAAGATCGACTCGAGTGCATGCTCTGCGGTCGCATCGGGGGGACAGGTTAGCGGGGTCTTGTCCATCGTGTCTCCAGCGCGAAAGTCCAAGCTGCTCTTAGTGTCAGGTATAATGGACTTACTACCAACGTGTTCGGGTGGCTTCAATCTCGAAACGATGTGAGATGAGGTAAGTAGTCCAACGATCCGTTTGTCATGGATCACCGGCAAGTGATCAATGCGTTTTCTAACTAGCAGTTCCCTAGCCTTCCCGACGGGATCATCCTCCTGAATCGTGATTGGGTTCTCCGTTGCCAATGAAGTAATCTTGAGGTCCTCGCCAATTCTCCCTCTGAGTTCTCGGAGAAGGGCCATGCAGTTCACTTGACCAACGACCTTCCGACCATCCGAGATGGGAGTCGCTCTGATTCTATAGTCTGCCATCAGTCTAGCAACTTCCTGAACTAGCGCTTCCTTACGGAGAACAGGAATGTATGAAACTAAGGCTGATGGTTTTGTCGCTTCGATGCTTGTTGCTTTAAGGAGTTCCCTCGCTGAAATCATGCCGCATCGAGTCCCTTCCGGGAGGAAGACTTGGTAGGCTCCTCGATCTTGGAGCAATCCTAAGATTTTAGAAAGTGTGGCATCTGGGGGAGACTCGACTAGCGGAGTAACTAGATTGTCGATAGATCGTGTTTTGAGTTCGTCGACATATTTCGGTAACGATGTAACGGACAAGAGCTCGAATCATCCTAAACCTTGAGTTCTTCTCGTTTCCCTACCGCACCGTGCTCTAACAAATAAGTTCCATAGTAGCTCAACGCCCAAAGGGCGCGAGCAGCTCTTTCCGGCACTGAATAAGCTGGCAGGCCGTGTTTCTCAAACGACATTCTCATCGTCTGCGCCATCTCCGTCGCACCCATGTCGCACGCCATGACAGGTTTCCCATATTTCGCTACGGTCTTCGCGATCTTGTCGGGTACGTCATCGAGTATGGTTGGTGCGTGGTGTAGGCTTATTATTATCAGTCCTCCGATTTCCGGATCTTCCAGAATGGTTGATGCTGCTAAGGCGAACATCTCGCTTGTGGCTTCTGCTGAGAGATCTATAGGGTTGAAACCTGATTGAACTGGGAGGAGTAGCTTCTTAGCCTTGTACTCGGAGAATTTCGCTATGATGCGGTCGGGGAACCTCTGTACCAGAAGTCCCGACTCCTCTAGGGCATCCGCCACGATTATCCCGGGTCCGCCAGCATTCGTTATGACGGCCATATTTTTCGTATAGGTCGGTGGTTGTAGAGCTAATGCGCGGCCGAAGTCGAAAAGTTCTTCAACATTTCGGACCCTGATAATCCCGGCTTGCTTGAATGCGCCGTCGTAAATCTGATCCATTCCCGCGAGTGCTGCAGTGTGAGAGGCCGTAGCTCTTGTGCCCGCTTCAGTTCTTCCTGCTTTTAGGGCGACAATCGGTTTTCTCTTTGATGTCTCCTCAGCTCTGAAGAGAAAATCTCTTGCTCTCGCGAGTCCTTCAACATACATTAGAATTGCTTTCGTTTTTAGGTCATTCTCGAAGTAACCGAGAAGTTCATCTTCGGTCACGTCGCATCTGTTGCCATAACTCACGAATCCTCTTATCCCCATCCCATGTCCGGCCATGTAATCTAGGGCGGCTGCTCCGAAGGCTCCGCTTTGTGTCAGAAACGAGACCGAACCTGGCCTTGGACGCGGGGTGGCGACGACTTCGCGGCCGTCGGAGAGGAACTTGTGTTCCGGGAGGAAGAGAGTGTCCATTCCAGTATAGGCGTCATATATTCCGAGGCAGTTCGGGCCTATCACTCGTACACCGTGCTTCCGCGCTGCTTTCACCAATTCCTCTTCTAGGTCTCTATATCCAACCTCCGCAAACCCGGATGATATTACGATCGCTGCTTTAGCGCCGCATTGTCCTGCTTCCTCAATTACTGCAGGTATGCCTGGAGCGGGAATCGCAACTACTACGGTTTCCACCTGTTCTGGGATTGCCGAAATAGAAGCGTAGCATTTCTCGCCTAGAATCTCTTGATGCTTTGGGTTTACTAAACGGACCTGACCCTTGAAAATGCCTCTACTTCGGTTTGTGACCATATTCTCCGCAATTACATACCCTATTCTGCTTGGGGTTGCGGAAGCGCCGATGATTGCCAAAGATTTTGGTTCAAAAAAAGAATTTAGGCTGCTATCTTCTTCAGATATTGAGTGTCTCCCCCGCCCTTATGCTCTTTCCAGAATTGAGACACTTCGGTGTTGTTTTCAAGATACCGGTTCAATGCTACCTCAGAAACCATCTGTGATAGGCGGGAGATTTGAGCGAGGTCCCATACTATTCCTCTGAGCACTATGCAGAGCTTCCGGTTTTGTACGGATGAGATAACGAGTTCGGTGAGTTTCTTCTGTTCCTCTTCGATTCTCTTGGAGCGTTCAATGGTCCGATTTGTTAGCTCTACATCCAACATGCTGAAGGAATTCATTGCATCATTGGAAGTCGCAAGAGTCTCGGCTCCGAACTTAGACACTTCGTCTATGATTGACGAATATTCGGTGTACTTCTCCTCAGACATGGTTATTATTTGATTAGCAATTGACTCGCTGCAATCGGCCATTTCCTCTAAGTATTTTGATACGGCTCTATAACCGACGGCATGTGTTGCAGATTCGATACCAACATGCCTTGATAGTGGAATCCTAGAGATAGCACGAAAGATCTGGCGTAATATCAACCAGTAAAGTCGGTCGGCTTCGTTCTCAAGCTCCAGAACTTCTAACGCGAGAGCGAACTTGCGGTCCGTTAGTGCTTGGAGAGCTGTTTCGAGCATTGAGACTGAGACCTTGTGGAGACGCGAGAGGAGGCCGGTGATTGGAAACTTTGATGGGTCCAGAAAGCATTGGATCACCGTTTCTTTCGGAGTCTGTTCGACGATGCCTAACCCGCTTAGTCGCCTTGTTGAGTTGCGAATTGCGTTGAGTTGTTCAGGAGTCAGTTCTGTAGTTGAGGAAACAATCGTTGTGTCGCGTCCTAGTATGTAGTTGCCTGTAATCATTCTTGCGAGAAGTTCGCTGTCTTTGCAAATGTCGGCATTGATCTTGCAAATCGTCATTTCGTCAGATTCGATCTCGCTACCTGGAGTGACGACCAGTTCTCCGAACTCGGAAAGTCGAAGCGTAACTACGCCGCCTCGCCTGAGCCCAACTTGTCTTACCCAATCCCGGGGGAGTGAGACCGTTAGGGTTGAGTGCCCAACCCGTTGAACCTTTCTGATTTCCAATCTCCTTCACTCAGATAATTGTGCTCACTGCGGACTTGACACTGCTTGAAGTGGCTCCTGAAGCGCTGTTATATATTCCGCCGTAATTCTATATAGAGATTAGACGCGTAATAAGATGCCATACAATCTTCGGAGAATCGCTCTCCTACCCAGGCCCGCTCGTCCGCACTCTCGCAGTGGCTGAGGGAGCTAGCATACGGACCTTCGTGATGAGGCATTCATCTCCGCCTTCCAAGATTAGAGTCGTACCACACTGGGGGCAGGTCATTTGTGGGAGGCTAAAATGGAATGAGAGGTCGTTAGTTTCTAGTTTTTCAGCGTAGCTGCAGTTTGTACACCTAGCATTTCCCGACGTCTCTTCAACCTCCAAAAGTGATCCTTCGAGCGCCGTACCCTTGGAGAGAATTTCGTACGAGAATTTCAATTGGTCGATCGATAGAACCCTCAGTTTTCCGACTCTGAGGTGAACCGCTAGGACCCTATTTGCAGACTGCTGTTCGGCGAGTTCGAGAAGAGTATCAACAAGTGAGGTTGCGATTGCAAGCTCATGCACGTGAAGAACCTGCTATCCGTTCCTCAACCCGAGCTTCTCAATTACCTCGTTAATCCCGGTCCCGTTCCTGCAGCTCGTGTGGACCGTAGCTGCTTTAGGATTGAGGCGAGCGACATCGGCGCTAAGCTTGTTCGGGTCGACTCCCATGGCTGCCGCAACATCGATCTTGTTGATCGCAACGACCTTTGCGTCTAGGAACATCATCGGATGTTTGACTACCATGTAGGGTCCTTCAGTTACGCTAATGACCACTAATCTCCTGTCTGATCCCAGTGGAAACTCGGCCGGGCAGATGAGGTTTCCAACGTTCTCAATGAAAATCAAGTCAAGCCTATCCAGGGGGATTTTATCCAACGCCTTTCGTATGAGGTTCGCATCCAGATGGCATTCTTTGCCCGTGTTGACTTGAACTGTAGGTACTCCCTCTGAGGAGATAATGTCCGAGTCGATCGTGGTTGTGACGTCTCCCTCAATTACTGCAATACGGAGGTTTTTCTTGAGTTGCGATATCATCAATTTAATCAGAGAAGTCTTACCTGATCCCACGGAGCCCATAACGTCTACTGCGTGAACTCCTTTTGAGTCCAATCTGCTCTTGTTCTCTTTCGCTATTCGTTCATTTTCTCTGAGTATGTTGACTTCCAGTTCCACGTCGAAAACCTCGCCTTCTGCGGAAGTCACTACTTCGACTGGTTTCGCCAAGCTAATTCCACACTCCAACCACTCTGAGGATCTCGGGTTAAGAAAGTGCTTGGCGGATTTCCAATATCAGTAGCCTTCGGGTGAAACATACCGGTTTCAAGTTTGAGAACCGCATTACAGACATATAGGGCGCAAACAAGATTCCCAACCAGGCGGTCCACCTTGTGCCTTACTATCCCTGGAAAGGTCGTGACGATAAGTGGGGAATTTGCATCAGTGGATTACGGCCACGATGGAATCAGGAATAACGTCAATATTTCTCTCGTAAAGGCAAGCTTAGGCAGCTATGTCCTAGTGCAAAGTGGTTTCGCCGTCAAATTGCTCTCCAAGGAAGAAGCGGCGGAAGCCTTGGATTTGTGGAAGATGATTCGGGAGCTTGATTCCGAAGAGTCATAACTGGGTTTGCAGGTGAGATGGAAGATGGTCGATGGTGCAATTCTAGCTGCACGCCACAGTTTTATGCCTAATCGTTTAGGCTACTGTGGTCCAGACGAAAATGACGTATTATTCGATTCTTGCCTGACCAACCAGCGCAGCGAGCAACTGGTTGATGCCCTCCAAGGTTTCCAAGCGGCGTATCCATACATACGTTTCATAGCGGAATCACTTGGTGCGCAGGATCCTCTGGATTACAGGGCGGTGGAGGCATATTGGATTGGCAACGATTTCCTCCAGAAAATTTCGCCCGGAGATTTCTATGACCACCTGATTGCTAGGTTCAAGTCGAAGTTTCCAAAGGAGCATATCAAGAAATTCTTTGACGCCCAAACCTTCGCTCCGTTTCCTCACCACGCTCTCCACGTATTCAACGCATTCTCCACAATGGGAACCGCGCCAGATGCGCTCGCGAGCGGTGTCGGTACAGATGAGACGATTGGCGGCTTGATGGACAAGTGCCGTATCTCTTGGGGGAGGGTTCTCGAAGTGGATGAATGCGGAGATCTGGTTGTCGAATATGAACCTGTACAGCGACTAGAGGGAAAGCTGAGTTTGGGAAAGTTGATTCCCACTAAAGTTCTCGCGCAGGTTCAAGGGAAGAGTTTCGTCGGTGCAGTGAAAAAGGAAGACTGGGTTTCATTCCATTGGGGATTCGCATGCACCATCCTAACGCCAACTCAGGTCGCGAACCTCAGGAAGTACACTCTATCCGATATGGCCATGGCAAACGCGGTACCGGTCCCACCTTAGGCTTGAGAAGTTCAAGCGATGCATCTTCGCAATCGGTGGACAATGGCGGTTCTGACAAGTGCAGGCATATTCGTGACGTTTGTTTTACGCGTGAACCTGTCGCCTGTAGCTCCAATCATTCAGCAGGATCTTCATTTATCTGACTTCGAACTTGGGCTAGTATTATCCGCTTTTCTGTGGGTTTACACCATTCTTCAGCCAGTAGCAGGACTCTTAACGGATCGGTTTGGAGCTAGGATGAGCCTATTCGTTGGGGGGCTAGCTACCTCTCTACTAACCATACTGACCGGGTTCACCAATTCGTTCGTATCTCTCTTTGCGGTTCGGACGTTGATTGGTGTCAGCCAAGCGCCGAATTTCGTATCCGGAGCAAAAGTTACTGCATCGGGATGGTACCGGGAAGAGGAGCGGGCGCGCGCAACTTCGATCTGGATTGCCGGTGGACGCCTTGGTCCTGTGTTGGCGTTCCCTCTCGCTGCTTGGCTTGGATTAAGCTACGGTTGGCCATGGGTATTCTTCGCGACGGGACTGATGGGAATACTGTGGTGTGTCGTGTGGTACGTAGGATTCGAGGACAACCCAAAGCTCCAACTAAAAAGGGTCAAGAATAGCCGCTCTAACATTCGCGCAAGTCTCCCGATCGTGATCAGCCCATTAGGTCTCGGACTAGCCCTGGCGAGTTTCGGCCAAGGCTACGTCGCCTACTACTTCAATCTCTGGTTGCCGACCTACTTGGTGAGAGAACAGAAGTTCACGATCCTGAACGCAGGCGTCTTCGCAACGCTCCCTTTAATCGCGGCAGTCGTGACAGTTCTATTTGTTGGCGGATTCATGTCTGACTACCTCGTCAAAATGGGTGCTTCCCCGCTAGGCTTGCGTCGAAAATTGTTCACACTCGGGATGGTCGCTACTGCGTTTCTAATGTTTGCGACCGCCTATGCTCCAGACCCATACTCCGCTCTTGTTTTACTGAGTATGGCGGGGGCATCGCTGGGTTTCTCAACACCGTCCTTGTGGGTGGCTCTTGTCGAAGCAACCCCCAAGTCTATTGCTGGTACAATGGGGGGCGTGCAGAATTTCGGGGGTAACGTTGCTGGGATAGTCGTTTCGGTATTGACCGGATATATCTTGCAGATCTCCCACAGCTTTTTCCTCGCGCTTGTTGCAGGGAGTTTAGCCGCGTTGCTGGGGGCTCTCTCTGCGGCTCTTCTGATCAAACCCTTGAAGGCGGAATGAGCGCGCAAAAGGGTAGGTCAGTATTGTATGTAGAATACCAACAGAACTTCTAAGGGTAATTACTAGCCTCCTTCCCGCGGCGAGATTATGCTGAACCAAAAACTCGCGGATATGCTAAAGGATCAACTCGATCATGAGGAACATGAGACTGAAGTCTACGCCAGAAAGGTGAGGGAAACTAAGCATAGCGTCGCAAAGCTTCTCTACGCCAAATTGATGCGAGACTCGATGCAGCACGCGGATGTCATTCACTGTGCGATCAGCTACCTCTCTACCGACAAATGGGAAACCTTGGCTCCGATCAAGGAAACCAGAGAGGACATTCTTGGTCTCATGGAGATGGAGGAGAAGGCTCTGCGGTTGTTTACGTCAGCCTCATCGCAGGTTCGGGATCCACATCTGAAAACAATGCTAACAATGCTGGCGTTAGATGAAGAGCAGCATTACGCAATGCTTCGTTACCTCTTGGAAAGTTTTGTCGATAAAAAAGAGGTATTAGAAATTTGAGTCAAGTAACCACCCTTCAGCCCAGGGCCGACGTTAAGATTCTTGAAGAGCGATGCAAAGCATGCGAGCTCTGCGTCGTTACTTGCCCACAAGGTAACCTGAAGCTATCAACAAAGCTGAACCACGCGGGTTTCCACCCCGCCGAATTCTCGTATCGAGGAACAAAGGGAGAATGCACAGGTTGCGCAATCTGCTACTGGGTCTGCCCAGATTTCGCCATAAGTGAAATTCAGGTGAAGGCTTAGATGGTCAAGAAACGAGTTTACCTAAAGGGAAACGAAGCCCTCGCATACGGGGCGCTAGAAGCTGGGCTCAACGCCTACTTCGCGTACCCAATCACGCCCTCAAGTGAAATCCCGGAAACCCTGGCAAAAGAGTTTGGTAGCAAACAGTATCCCGAGTACAAGTTCTTCCTGCAGGCCGCAAGTGAACTAGAAGCAATTAACATGGTGATCGGCGCCGCCTCGGGTGGTGCTCGGGCCATGACCGCGACCTCAAGTCCTGGCTTCAGTCTGAAACAGGAAGGCCTCTCTTATGCTGCTGGGATGGAGCTTCCATTCTTAATCGCCGACATATGCAGAGCTGGTCCAGGACTAGGGAACCTTGGCCCAGAACAGAGTGACTACTTTCAGGCGACTAAGGGCGGTGGCCATGGCGACTACCACCTGCTTGTTCTCGCACCCGCCACAGTCCAAGAGATGGCACTCTTCCCACGAATTGGATTCGATCTAGCCTTCAAGTACCGTAATCCAGTCCTAATCCTCAGCGACGCTTTCACGGGACAGCTTAAGGAAGACGTGGAATTCCCAGAATTCACACCTGAACAGTACGACACATCATCATGGGCAACCACAGGTGCCCATGGGAGAAGTCCTCACATAATCAATTCCCTAGAACTTGACTACCAGAAGCACTTCAAACACATTGGAAGAATCTTCGAGAAATACAGAAACGCCGAAGCAAATGATGTCAGGTTCGAAGAATACCGAACCGAAGACGCCGAGACAATCATAGTTGCTTTCGGAATCGTATCTAGAATAGCGAAAGGCGTTGTAAACAAGCTCCGCTTCAAAGGAATAAGGGTCGGGCTTTTCCGACCGATAACTCTCTGGCCGTTTCCGAAAGCTCAACTCAAGAAGCTTGCCTCATCGGGAAGGCGGTTCCTGGTAGTCGAGTTAAACACAGGACAAATGGTCGATGACGTTAAGCTCGCTGTCGGCAATGGTGTTACCAGTCGATTTCCTCGGTAAATGGGGAGGCATCGTACCAACTGAGGCAGAGATAGAGAGTAAGCTAAGGAGATTGGAGGTGGTCGCCGTATGAGTCAACTCGCGCTTAGAGTTAAAGTTGGAAAACTTGAGTCGTTGACCGAAACCCCGACGCATTACTGTGCAGGCTGCGAACATGGCACGCTTACGAGGTTGATCGCGGCGGCGATTGATGATTTAGGGATACGTGAGAAAACGGTAATGATCGATTCGGTCGGTTGCAGCGTTCTCGCCTACAATTACCTCAACTTTGACCATGTAGTGTCCCCACATGGGAGAGCACCTGCGGTGGCCGCCGGACTGAAGCATGTTCGACCTGAGTTGACGAGTATTCACTGTTCAGGGTGACGGCGACGCGGCTTCGATCGGGCTTCTGGAACTTGTCTACGCAGCAAAGAGAGCAACGCCGATTACAATATTCCTTGTGAACAATGCAATCTATGGGATGACAGGAGGCCAAATGGCTCCCACGACGCTGGAAGGCCAGGTTACAAGCACAACCCCATTCGGGAGAGACGCTCATCTAACAGGAACAGAACTAGATGCGTCAAAGCTAATTTCGGGAATCGATGGCGCTTCATATGTGAAACGCGTAAGCCTAGCTGTTCAAGAGATTTCCAGCCAAAGAGGCAAAGTATACACGATCAAGAACCTGTTAGATGCAAAGAAATCTGTGGAGAACGCATTCAAAGTTCAAGCCCGCGGCGGGTTCGCATTCGTCGAACTCCTCAGCACATGCTCAATCAACTGGAAGATGTCAGTGCTTGACTCCAAGCGATTCGTTTACGATCGACTGGTGAAGAAGTTCCCGTTGGGATTATACAAAGACAGCTTTGGAGTTGAGAAAGAATGACCAAGACCAAGCTGCTGGTAGCCGGCCACGGTGGCCAGGGTGTGCTTCTGCTAAGCGACTACATAGCCTACGCCGCGATGCTGGAAGGGAAACATGTGGCGTATACGCCGTCATATGGACCGGAAACACGCGGCGGCAAAGCGAAATGCTATGTTGTAATCTCAGATGAAGAAGTTGACAACCCAATCGTAGAGGAGCCTGATGTGGAAATAATCATGAATCAACCGTCAATGGAATTTCTAAACTATCTGCGTCCCAGCGGGTTGATCCTGTACAATTCAACGCTTGTCGACACTGGAGTAGACCGCGACGACGTACGTAGCATCGGGATTCCGGCAACTGAAATCGCCGACGGCTTAAAGGACGAGATGCAATCGAAAGGAATCAATGACACTAAAATATTTGCAAACGCAGTGATGTTTGGCGCCTTTATCGGGCTCTGTGCCCCGGAGATGGACGACGGGCGGATCAAGGAGTCGCTGAAATACTTCCTTTCCGGGAAGAAAGAAGATCTGATTGGTCTGAACTATTTGGCGCTGAAGAAAGGCAGAGATTTCGTGCAGGCGAATCCAATACCCGAATTCACATCAAGATCGCCCTTCCACTGCGTTCCAGCTTGGGCTGACCAGTAGACAGACTTACCCACACCAATAACGCTGAGCGCCCAGCCTACTTTCTCTCTCCTGATCTGTTAGGCGGTTGATGCAATCCGGGCAGAAGCTGTTCAGCCCCGTTTCAAGAAGGCCCGAAGATCTGTTGTGATTAGAAATCCAATAGAGGGTCCCGCATCGAATACAACGCCTCTTACTCGTCAGGATCTGCGTTCCAAGTTTCCTGGATTCCTCCACTGAGATGGTGCGAGCGATGCTTTCTCTTACTCCGAGCGCCAAGCATCGTTTAGGTTCCTCCGATGGAAGTCCCATGTCGGTAATTAGCAAGTCGTCTTGTTGGGTGAGCCAAACATCAAACTTTCCATGAAATTCGCATTCTCCATCAGTATTCTTAGCAGTGGCTCCCTGCTCGCCTAGAAAGCATCTTTCACCGAATAGGTGACATCTACCGCCTTCCACGAAATTTAGACACAGAGCCCTTCACCAGACGTGAACTCTTCCATCGACCAATAGTATCTAGACGCCTTCTTCTGGTAATACCCGTTGGTTATCATAGTTGGGGGATTATCACATTCCATATACCTTAAGTTCGATAGGATTCAGCCAAGCACAGAAACCAGGCGTGAGACGGTAGGCATCAAGAGATGGTCACTCTCTCCGACCGTGTTACTGCACTACACATCTCTCCTATCCGCCGCATCGCCGCGCTTCTCGCAGAAGCAAACAGCAGGAGGGAGATTATCTCGTTCGGAGGCGGCGCCCCAAGCCTTCCTCCACCCAGAGAAGTGTCTGAGGAAATCATCCGAAGGATGACTGAAGATCCTCAAGGAACGACAGTTTACTCAGGCACTAGGGGTTACCTAGATCTTAGAAGGCTTGTCGCTGAGGATTGGGCTCGCCACCAAGGCGGAACATATGCCCCTGAAACTGAAGTCATAATGTGCGAGGGTGCCACCGAGGCTATCTTCGCTGCACTCCATTCGATATTGAACAAGAACGATGAAGTCATCCTGATAGACCCGACTTACCTCGGTTACTTAGAAGCGGCGCAACTTGCCGGGGGACGAATCGCACGACTCCCAGTTGCGGTCGAACACCAATACCAACCCAGCATGGAAGTGCTAAAGTCGCTCATCACCAGGCGGACCAAAGCTTTCATTCTGCTCAGCCCCGACAACCCTACAGGACGCATAATCCGCCTCCCCTTTGTGAAAGGCTTAGTAGATCTTGCAGTTGACAATGATTTCTGGATCATCAACGACGCAACATATCGCGACATAGTCTACGGCGAGAACAATCAACCTAAACTGACCTCTTTCCCCGGAGCGCACGAGCGTGTGATCTCAGTCGGCAGCTTTTCGAAGGAAGCTTCCACGCCGGGATTAAGGCTAGGTTACGCGTTGGGACCACCCGAAGCAATCGACGCCATAGAGAAAATGAAACAATACACAACGCTGGCACCAAACACGTTAAGCCAACGTGCAATGTTACGTTTCTTGACGGGGGATGTCAAACAGAAGTATCTGCAGGAGATTGTCATTCCAACGTATGCAGCGCGAAGAGATTTCATGGCCAAAGCTATCGTCAAGCATTTGCCTGATGCGACTACCGTACTGCCAGAGGGGGCATTCTACTTTTTCGTCGACATGAGGAAGTATCTAGGTGCAATGGAACGCACCGACAACGAATTGTGCGACCATTTGCTGAAGCAGAAGGGAGTCGTCGCTATACCTGGTTCGTACTTTGGAGATAATGGGGCAGGGCATGTTAGGCTGACATTTGTCAGTGAACCCGAGGAGAGAATAGATCTCGGAATGAAACGGATTGGAGAATTTGTTTTCTCTTACGCGTTCTCCTTGGCGAAATAAGGATAGTAATCACTCTTCCCCGTGGCAGCGAATTCGACGTAATGTAAGTGCATCTCTATAGTTAAATTCAGGTTAGTTTAGACTTTGAAAAACACTATAGAAGCATATATTCTACTGTCTAAACCATATTCAGCAGTGTGGGATTTTGGAAGCTCGCAAAGTACAACGTGTTGGATACTCCACCCTCACAGTATCCCTGCCTCGAGACTGGGTCGAAGAGGTCAAACTCAAGGCCGGCGACATCGTTTCCATCAAACGAGAGGACGATGGATCACTAAAGCTCGTCCCCGGCACGGAACACAAACGGGATGAGATCAGGAATTGCATCGTAAACGCTGACCTTTGCAACTCAAACCATCTCCTGACCCGCGTCATAACCGCCAACTACATTCTCGGTCACGACACCATTCAGATCGTCGCAAAAGATGAACTGAAGAAGAACCACTTGAACGAGATACGAGCAACTACGCAACGCCTAACCGGACTTAGTGTAGTGGAGCAAACAATCAAACAGATAACCCTGCAAAGTTTCGTGGACCCCACACGTTTTCCAATCTATGGGCTTATGCGCCGCCTGCACATCATTATCACATCTATGGTCGACGTTTCAATCAAAGCCTTGGTTGACAGGCGGCCGGAGCTCGCGTCTGAAGTCACCCACATGGAGGAAGAGTCAGATAGAATATATTGGCTCATTGTGCGACAGTTGCTTCTCGCCATACGCGACCGAAGCGTGGGAACCAAGATCGGAATCGAATCCCCCGTTCATATCGCAGGAAACAGAGTCGTCGCTAAGACGCTTGAAGAAATGGCTGACTGTGCAGAGAACATCGCAAACGAAGTTCTAGCATTGAAGGACCGAGAAATCAACAGCGACGCGATACTGAACGACATAGCAAAATACGGAGTCCAAACAACGAAGATCTCAGAACAGACAATCAAAGCACTGCTCACCGGAGACATCGCATTAGCCAACGACGCCGTGGAGATGGTCGAAGCCGCGGAAAACGACGAGAGAAAGCTGACCCAGAAAGTTCTCGCCTACGTCAAGGATCCAACCGTCGCAGCTAGCCTGAGGATTGTGGTCTGGAATCTAAGTCAAATTACGAAATATTGCCGTATGATTGGTGAGGTAACAATCAACCGCATCTTGGAGAAACCCTCGCCAATATGCGAGTACCTACCCCTCCCTGAGCCGCGAGCCAGTTGACATACACCGCTCTCTAATCCTTCAGATGCTTGCCAACCATTACCAAATCTGAATGAGTTTCATAACCGCGTGCCGCGAAGAATTTCTGAGATTTCGTATTCGACTGGTAGATTTGAGCATTAATCTTCTTTGCTCCCTTCTCAATCAGACGTTTCTCAACTTCGCTCAGCAGAGTGGTGGCTATCCCTTGTCTCTGGTGCGAAGGCTTCACGGCTAGGTGGTAAACCCAACCGCGTCTCCCGTCCCACCCACCGATAATGCACCCAACAATCTCACCCTCAAGATCCGCAAGAAGGAATAGGTCTGGATCTCGAAGTAATTTCATACGAACTCCGTTTAATTCGTCTCCCGGTCTGATAACCAAACCCGCATCCTTCCACAACTCAAGAACCACATTGTAATCGTTCATCAGAAATTCGCGAATCTGAATCTTCGGCAAGTCAATCATCTAGGATTCTACAAATCGTTGGCGCCGCCGGCAGGGCTCGAACCTGCGACCAACGGGTGTCTGCCCGTTTAACAGCTTCAGCTCCTTCTTGCGAAGGATCCGCTGCTCCACCACTGAGCTGTCGTCTGCGCATTATGTGCATACGGCGGCTAGGGTATGCGTTCGGCGGCGTTCGCGCATTTCCGGTTGGCGCTTTATTTGTTCTCCGGAATGGGTTGTTGCTGCTGCCATGAGCCGCAGAACGCGCATTTGCGTACACCCTCCGGTATTAGCGATCCACAGGATTTACAATTCACCAGTTTCTCAAGCTCGAATATTGGTTCAGCTGTCTTCTGACGAAGCGTTCTGATCCACCAAGCTCGACCCAACATAAGGACTACCACCGCCACGATAGCAAGAATTGCGACCGTTAGGGTCGAGAGCAATTGCAAGAGCGCCAGAGATTGTGTTACATAGGGCCTGGCATAACATCTTCGCTTAGGAACGTGCACCATTGGAGCGTATGCACACCGAAGGATTCCAGCAACTCACCAAGATCGAGGACGCGAACCGTGTCTTCTTCGAAGCGGTTGGGGACACGAAAGTGAGAGTCGAAAGCATTCGGATTCAGGATACCGTAGGGAGGATTCTTGCACGAGAGGTAACTGCTCGAAGTTACCTTCCAGCAGCTAACTTATCCTCATTGGATGGGTACGCCGTTCGATCAAGTGATCTTCGAAACGCTTCACAAACGAGCCGTGTCGTGTTAAGGCTGGTTGGGGAGAGCATCCTCGGCGAGCCTTGTCACCTGACGATCGGGTCAGGACAAGCTGTCCTGGTTGCCACCGGAAGCAGAATGCCACATGGAGCTGATGCCGTAGTGATGGTTGAACACATCAGCATATTACCGGAGAACATGATCGAAGTTCATTCACCCGTCCCGTTAGGAGAGGGAGTGACTCAGAAAGGAACAGACTTCACACCAGGCCGACGAGTCCTTCCCAAAGGAAGACAGTTACGGCCGGAGGATATCGGAGCACTAAAGGCATTGGGCTTATCGAAGGTCCTAGTGGTAAGACGAATTCGCGTTGGAGTTCTATCAACAGGTAACGAGCTTGTTAACTCGAGAAGAAAAGACAAGGGTGCTAAGATCCTCGACATAAATCGCCCCATCATTTCAGCGATGGTAAAAGAACTAGGGGCAGAACCGATAGACCTTGGTATTGCGAGGGACGATGCACGAGAAATAAGTCAAGCACTCAAGAAGGGTCTACGAAGCTCAGATGTAATTCTGGTCACGGCAGGCTCATCGGTGGGTAAGAAAGACCTCGTTCCCAGTTGCATAAACCGTCTTGGAAAGCCCGGCATGTTGGTGCATGGGATCGCAATGCGGCCAGCGATGCCAACCGGATTAGCGGTCGTAAACCGTAAGCCCATAGTCTCGCTTCCCGGTTTTCCAGTCTCAGCGATCGTCGCCTTCAGGACATTCGTCACCCCACTCTTGACTAAATTGTCTGGGTCTACAACGCCCATGGAGCATTCCATAAGAGCGATTCTTAAGGAGAGAATTTCTGGTGCGCCCAATCTACGGACCTTCGTCCGGGTCAGAGTCGAGAAGGGCCCGTCAGGATTTCTGGCATGGCCATTGAAAGTTCAGCGTTCGTCGTTGTTGACAACCATGGTGGACGCCAACGGGATCGTGACGATATCCGAATCTGTTGGAGCCATTGAAGCGGGCCAAGAAGTGGACGTTAGCTTAACGGGCAGTACCTGATCAGCTAAGTTTTTTTGTCTTTCTCTCTCGTGGCCCTCTGCTTTCGAATCTCAGAGGCCAGAGAACGAAGGAGTTTGGATTGAGGAGTTGCTTTTGGAACAATAAGGTAGCCTCCCTTCTCCCACCAGGTACTGGGTCTTGATTTCCCAGCTACGACTTCATGCTCAACGGAGAGTTGGCTGGCTGCGTCTCTTAATTCTTCCAGCCTCGGAGTTTGGAGGGCGAATCCCTTAGCGAGTTTTCGTCCTGCTTTTCTGGATTTCGTCGAATCAAGATTTGCCGGCCAAACCACAGCCTTTTCGTGAAGCTTCAAGCCTCACGCCTCAAGCACGGCGCGAACGTTCACTTTTGAGTACTCTGCACGAGGATCGCGTTTACAACCCCGTGTTGTCCAGGTCTCGAAGTGACGACTGCCTGACCAAGAGGTGTATCAAGAACTGCGCCTTTAGTAATCACGCCACGACGCTGATAGTCGACGTTGGCTGGGTTCTTCACGACTCCTTGAATCTCTGTCTTCTGACTCTTACCAGTAGCCGGGTCGGTTATGTTAACAGTGTTAATTGCCAGAGCAGCCAGTTTTATTCTTCCGCCGCGACCCCTTCTTACCGAGAATCGTTTCTCCCCGACAATTGTTTGCGCTGGATCGCTACCCATTTCAAACGCGCGCTTCCCGCGGAAGATGTGCTTCTTACCGCCACTCTTCTTTCTCTTGTGAAGGTCTCCATGCCATTGGGGCATTCAAATTAACTCCTGATCGGGATTTCGTCCACAGGCATGAGCGGTTCATTTAAGCATTGTGAGGTCGGGTTCTGGTACCTTAGCGTTTGTTAGATCTGGTCGTCTGCGCTGTTACTTTTCGTTTGGTGGATTAGTTTGGGGCTTTGCGCCTGATTACGCCGTAGCCAATTATAGCGAAAGTCGCAAGCAAAGTTAGACCGAAGGGGTACTCAGGTATCGGTGGAGCGGCTTGAATTGTAAAGTTTATGCAAACATCCTCAATTCCATTAAATGTGCTGTATTGACCCGCCGGTTGTCCGGGAACAGTCAACTGACCACTTCCATTGCTGAAATTGCTGAAAATTGGTGCACCGGGACAGCTGAACCCGGAATAAACAGAGATACGAGAAGTGGGTGCAGTAGTGGTGACAGTGAAAGGGACTCCTGCTGTAGGTGATGATGGGGTTACAGTGAGGGCCCACGCAGGCTTCACACTAACAAACAACAGCCCTACGGCTAGGAGAACGAATAACCCAACAAGTCGCCTACCCCACAATACACAAACCCGGACAACGCGCCTATTGCTGAGAATTTAAGAGTTGTCTACCTTTGCGGTTACGTACGCTCTGAATCAGGGACATGGTTCCCCAAAATCGGAGATTGTCCGCTCTTCGCTGATACTTCCACCAAAAGAGTAGATTCACCGTAAGAGCGAAGAGGGTAATGGCAGTTGAAAATACAGCAAATTCGACAAATAGCTGTGGCACAGTTACAACTTGAAGATTCAGGAAGAGGTTGTAGTAAATTGCCGCATTTGCAAGCGTAACTACGAGTATTACTCGCAGGAATAGATGTTGCTTGCTCGTTAATCCCTTCATCCATCTCACACCCTTATCCGTACGTACGTGTCAGCAGGAGTTACGGGTTACCCTGAATTCTTAGGATGAAAATTCAAGCCACCCGATAAGTTACCTGTGTACCTCTTTGTTGGAATATCGGACGGTGACCAATCTTTACTCGCTTGGTTTCTGATACATTCTTCCGTATGCAAGACAAATACCTCAGCAAGAACACCCCAGCAATTTTCTCTTAAAATAAGAGATGCTTTGTGACGGGAGAGAAACGAATGAAGTTGAGAGCTGATCGAGTTTGGGTCGCGTTCTGAATCAATGTAAGCCACTTGTTCTCACCTTGAACATCAATTCCCGCTAAGTCGACGGGAGTCCTGCCGTCTAAGCCCATGTGTGGACGAATATAGTTATGGAATATCTGATAGCCTGTTAGGATTGGGTACTTGCTCTGATTTTGAGATTGGCGCGGGATTTGATGTTTGGTCTTTCTTTGGTACTCGTTGCATCTTGATGTTGTCGAAGAGGTGTTCAAGTTGCTTCTTCTGAGCCTGGGGCTCTTGGCTTAGGTTGAAGTAATCCGCAAAGTTTGGAGTCGTGCGAAGAACTTTCGTTCGCCCTAATCTCTCCTCAGAAATCAGGCCTATCTCACGAAGCTGTTTCACGTGCGAGTAGGCTAGGTTGCCGCGGACTTTGGCGAGATACGATTGTGTAACTGGTTGTCGATAAGCGATGAATGATAGGGTCTTCATTGGGCCTGGTGTGAGCAGCTGCCTTGTGGCGAGGCGTTTGACATGGCGAACGTACTGGGGTTTGAGTTGCATGACGAACCTTCCGTCGCTTAATTCTAAGACTTCGAGGGCGCTGCCGTCTGCCCCGTACTTGGCCTTTAGCTGTCGAGCTAGCTCCTTGATTTTGTCTTCTGATCTGAACTCTACGACCGAGCCCAGCGTTTTTAGGTCCAAGGGTTTGCCCGTGACATAGAGCGCGGCTTCGATTAAAGCGACTTTCGTTCCAGCTTTCGGGATTGAAAGCTTAGGTTCTGGGGTGGGTATGGGTGTGGGTTCAGACAATTGGGGGCGAGACCTCGCCTAATCTTATGTATAAGTCAGGGTCGCCCTCGTTCTGCGTTAGGATGATCTTCTTTTGGTTCGCTAGAAACAGTAGCATGATGAAGATCCTCACGGCTTCCAAGAACGTCTGGCCCTCTACCACCTTTCTGAAGGAGAGAGGTGATCCCCTGATGCTGAGCTTGATCAAGTGGCCGTAGTAGGTTTCTATGTTCTCTTCAATGTTGGCTAGGAATTCGTCGAACTGTTCGAAGACCGATGGTGGGCTTAGAATGAAGGGTTTCTTCGCCAAGACTGCCTTTTCATTCGCTAGCACTTCTTGAAGCGTGCGTAGGATTTCTGCGACCGATGTGGAGGTGTATTCGAAGCGTAGGGGAAAGGGTAGCGGGGGTGGTATTTCCTCGTTTGGCCTGGGTGTTGGAGGTTTCGGTGGTTCCTCCATTTTGAGGACGAGTTCTGATTTCATTCGGTGAACTACTGACGATGAGAGTAAGGCGGTTCCCGAGGCGGAGAAGTCGACGTATCCGCTCTTCTTCATCTCACCTAGGAAGGCGTTTAGAAGTTCCGTGATGTCCACATCCCAAGGTTTGATGCGGTGAAGCCTGAGCAGGTCGAACAGGATCAGGTAGGGTGGCCGGAGCCAGAATGGTTTACTTAGCTCTTCCAACCGTCCTCACCTCTTGCATTGGTAGTCCGACGACCTGAGAAACTCCCTCTTGAATGAAGACGCCGTACACCGCGTCGGCGCGAGAAATTGTTACATCTTTCAGTGAAACGATTATGAATTGTGAGCCTTTCGACTTCGATTTCAAAAGTTCGGCAAGCTTCTGAGAGTTAACTACGTCGAGGTGCGCGTCAATTTCGTCCATCATATAGAACGGCATGGGATGGATGGCTTGAAGTGCTAGTATGAAGCAGACTGTGCCTACAGATTTCTCTCCGCCGCTGGCGCTTCCGATCGTCATCTCAGTTTTGCCCGGAAATTGCAGCCTGATGTCGGCGCCTGCCTCGAACGGGTTCTCAGGGTTCTCAAGGAACATGCGTCCTGATCCGCTTGTGACCGTGGAGAAGATTTCATTGAATGAGGCACTGACCTGGTTGAATGCCTTCATGAATGCATCCAGTTTCTGCCGGTCCAGTTCATTCATGAACCGTACGATGGAGAGTTTCTCTTTCTCTAACTCGTAGATCCTCGAGGCAAGGTGCTTGTAATTTTCCTTGACCTCGTCGTACTGCGAAGAGGCAAGTTCGTTTACGCCGCCTATTGACGCTAATTCTTTTTTGAGGACGGGTAGGGTCTTCTCCGCTCTTTCGAGTTCGGCGTCGGAGACCTCTGTTACCTCTGTGTAGCCCAACTCTTTCAGTTCGGCAAGATGGAAGTCAATCTGCATTTGCATATGCTTGTTTGAGGCTGTTGCGTCGGCGAATTTGCTATTCGCTGGGTCAAGTTCCTCAAGGATTTCAGTGATTTCTCCCTCTAACTTCCTGAGCTGTTGGTCGTACTCGTCGCGTTTCTTTTTCACTCCCGCTAACTCTCCGGAAAGCTGATCGCGGGTTGCGTTAGCCTCTTTGAGGTGGTCTTCGAACTTGGGGAGTTCAGTCTCGGTTTGGAGGAGTTCGTCGCTCAACTTTCTCAGTTGCTCGTCGATGCCGGTGATTTGTGTCTTCGTTTGGTCGGCTGTAGGTTCAATTGCGATGATCGTTGATGATAGCGCTTGCATGCGGCCTTCGGCTTCGATCCTTTGTCTTAGTAGGTCATTTGCTTCGCTGGTTAGTTTAGAATGTTCATTTTCCATTTCAAGTAGGGTTGTGGAGTGTGAGCGTATGCTCATGGAATCCCTGGAACTTTCATACGAAGACAAGGGAGTCTGCAGTTTCTCTTTCATCGCTTTGCTAGCTTCAAGAACGGTCTGTTCAGTTGCTATTTCGCGATCTAATTGCTCGATTCTAACAGCAGTTTCGTTGATTGTCTTGTGAGCTCGCTCTAGACTTTCTTTAACTGTTTCAATTTCTCTTTCTGTTAAGCGTGTTAGGTTGAGGCTCTGGGCTTTGTTCTTGCTTTGGTCTAGTACTTCTTGGTTGATTCTGGTGATTTCTTCTCTTGCTTTGAGTGTGAGTTTTTCGAGGGAAGATAGGGTGTTTTTGAGTTCGCTGACCGTCTTGCCGTTGAGCAGAAGTTTCGACATGTCAAGCGGTTGCCTAAAGTAACCCGTCTCCATCGCGCCTCCCGGCTCGTATAGGTCGCCAGTTGCGGCTACCGCACGAATACCCTTCAGAGAGGCAAGGAATGCGGATTTCTGCGTGGTGGTTAGTACAGTGTCGCCGAAGACGTATTCGATCGCGGGCCGAATCAGGTCGTCAAACTCTAACTGTTCCGTCATAGGCCCAACAATTTCTCGAATTTGGTTGGGAATCAGCATTTTCTTAGGCTTTTGAAGTCCATTTAGTGGAATTAGTTTGACGCGTCCGACCTTGGTCTTTTTCAGTACTTCAATGCAGTAGATCGCGGTTTCCATGTCCTTGACTACTATTGCCTTGAGCCAGCCGGCGGCTGCGGCTTCGACAGGTTTCAGGTCGCCCCTCTTCACTTTGATGAGGTCTGCGAGTCTTCCGTATACGCCTGTGACGGTGCCTGCTTTCGCCATTTCTTCGATTAGTCGCAGGGCCTTGTCGTCTGACGCGAAATTTTGTGCTATGGTCCTCTGTGTATCGATTTCTGCTAGTGCTACGGTTGCTCGCTTGGCAACTTCATTTGCGTTCTCAATCTCTTTCGCTCGTTGCTCTTTTAGTGCAGTGTAGTCAGTTACTTTGTTCTCAGCCTCTGACGCTCGTTTCTCCTCGTGCTGCTTGGCTGTCTTGAGGTCATTTAGCCGATTGGTAACACCTTGTAAGATGTTTCCGTATTCTTCCTTTCGTGATCTAAGCGTTTGGAGATGGTTGTTGAGGAGGTCAATTTTCGTTGCACTTGCCTTGATCTGGGAGTTGAACCGGAGGAGTCGGTTGTTTAACGTGCTTATCGTTCGTTCCAGATCCTCGGATTCCTTGTTCCTCTCGCCAAGGTTCTCTCGTACCCCTGTGAGTGCTTTGAAGGACGCATCTGCTAACGCCTGCTTTGCCTCTACCTCTTTCAGCAAAGATGCGTGCTGTGTTTCGAGCTGTTGCAGTTCCTTCCTAGAATTGGAGATTTTCTTGTCTATTTCTGCTGAGTTTTGTTCAAGTTCAAGTTTTTGTGCGTGCAATAATTTTGTATTAGATTGTATGGCGTCAGCTTGAGCTTGTAGTCGGGCGATTGTGGCATTTATGTCGCCCATTGCTCGTTGGACTTCAAGCAGTCTGCTGCTGCCTTTCTCCCCCACGGAGTCTTCATATTCTCTCTTTTCGGATTCGAGTTTTCCTCTCTCTTGGATTAGTTGGTCTCGTTTGGTTTTGAGGTCTTGGATCAGTTGTTGGCTTTGGGTTATTTCACCTTCTAAGTCCGTCGGCCTCGTGCTTCGCTTTGAGAATCTTATGCGAGATTGCCTTGGCTTGAAGTTCGTACATTTCATTTCTTATTTGGACAAACTTTAGGAAATCGTTGCGTTCCTTTTCAAGGGATTCAACTCGAAGCCGAACTTCTTCGATCTTTGCGGATGCGACTTGAAGGTTAACGTCGGCATTTTGTAACTCCGCTTGGGCAGAGGCCTTCTTTACATCATATACGGCTATCCCAATCATGTCTTCGATTATCTTGCGGCGTTCTTCGGCGGTCACTTCAGCAAGCCTGGTTATGGCGTGTTGTGGGACGATATTGTAGCCCGAGACTTGGATGTCTGCCGAGGAGAGGATGTCAGTCAACTGTTTTCTTGAAATCCTCCTTCCGTTTAGCCGGTAGATGCCCTCACCACCCCGACGGAATTCTCGAGAGATTGTTACGGCTTCGGCGTCGATGGGTATGCGTCTGTCGTGGTTGTCAAATTGTACCGCGACCCACGCTGAGCGTGTAGTGGCTGCTTGGGCGCCTTTGTGGATCAGGTCCCCTATGGTTTCTCCTCTGAGCTCCTTGGGGCTAAGTTCGCCTAGGGCGAACTTTACGGAGTCTAGAATGTTGGATTTGCCGGATCCATTGGGTCCGGTTACTATCGTAAGTCCTCGTTCGAGGTGGACGGTCGCCTTCTTTCCGAACGTCTTGAAGCCTCTGAGGTCGATTCTTTTGATGTATACCAATGGTTGGTCGACTCGCCGCGGTGGATACGCGGGATTTTGCTACTTTGGCGACTGTCGTATTACCTCGGCTGCTAAGAAGGTGCGAAGATAAGGCTTGGTTACATTTTCATGATGATTTGTATGGATAAGGCCGTGTCAACTTTGGCATGGTGCTGCTGCTGAAATCAAGTGTGAAACAGACAAGTTCGGGTAAACCAGACGCATCCGCCATATGAGGTTACTAGGTAAGTTGCCGCTCCGCTATCCACCGTGGGGGCGTCCCATACCCAGCCTACGCGGCAAGCTAGGGGTGAAAGCGGATTTGTTCCTGGGGGAACAAATCTTTCCGCCTGGGAAGTATGTTACCCGGCCTTATGCGCCATACCTTCGCTTTCGGCGTTGGTATGTTCTTACGGCTCTCAATAGGTCGATTTTGCGGAATTCAGGCCAGTAGACGTCGAGGAAGACGAATTCGCTGTAGGCTGCTTGCCAGAGTAGGAAGCCGCTCAATCTTTCCTCGCCCGACGTTCGAATTATCAGTTCAGGATAGGGGTTAGGTAGATACGATGTGTACAGGTATTTTCTGAACGTGTCCTCGTCGACTAGGTTCTCGTCTAATGCGCCGGTCTTGACTTCGTCAATTATTCGTTTGGCGGCGTCGACGATTTCTGCTCTTCCGCCGTAAGCTACGGCGATGTTCAGGTAGTGTTCGTCGTAGTCCGCCGTTACCTTCTCAACTTCCGCCAAAGCACTTCTCAAAGTATCTGGGAGCAGTTCGAGTCGGCCAATCGCTTTTACGTGAACCCTGTTCGCGTGGATTCGCTTATCAGTTACCAGCTTACGGGATTCATCTTCGATCAGTTTCAGGATTGTACTAATTTCTTCCTTAGGCCTATGGAAGTTTTCCGTGGAGAAGACATAGAGAGTGACGGTTTTGATTCCGAGATCGAGGCACCATTCTAGAAAGTCCTCGCTAGTCTTCGCCCCGTAAAGATGGCCGTTTAACTTAGCCCCATACTTCTGGAATCCCCATCGCCTGTTACCATCAAGTATGATCCCAACATGCTCGGGCATTTCATCCGAGCTAACCTCGTCCTCCAACCATTTTTCATAGAAGGTATAGACACCAATAGCTTTGAGGAAGGTCGGCAGCATCGTTCACACCCGACCTTGACTAGTGGCCTTACCGCACATGCATGATCTTTCCTGCGGGATTCTTTCAACCGCGGTGCGAATCACCTTTTGCATTGACGGCATTACTCCCTTTGCCACATTGAGAACTTCGATATGGGACAATCGCTCTTGCAAACCGGCCGCCTTGTTCGAAATGAAGCATAGCGTTGAGTAGCAGATCTCGAGTTCCCTTGCCAAGAAGGCTTCTGGAGCCCCCGTCATACCGACTATATCCCCCCCGAGTTTACCGAGCATGCGGATCTCCGCCGGTGTCTCGTAACGTGGCCCTTCAGTTGCTGCAAGTATAGCCTTGGAGTGAGGTTCAACTCCGATTTCCCTGCAACAGTCGCTTAAGATGTTGCGCAGTTCGGGGCAATATGGTTCTGTCACGTCTATGTGGGTCACGGGAGCGGCATCAAAATAAGTGCCATTTCGTGACTTCGTCATGTCCAAAATGTCGGACGGGATGGCCAAATCGCCGGGATTGTAGGCGGTGTTGATTGCGCCTACGGCGTTTGTCGCTATGATGCGTTCTACGCCGACTTGCTTAAGCGAATGGAGATTCGCTCTGTAGTTTATTTTGTGTGGAGGGAGGTCATGCTTCGGTCCATGTCGGGGCAGAAAGGCCACCTCTTCTCGTCCCATTACTCCTACCGAGATTGGGGGCGCTGCGCCGTAGGGTGTCTCGAGGCGAACTATTTTTGATCCTTGTAGGAGGTCTTCTAGTCCGCTGCCCCCAATGATTGCGATTCTTGGCAATGTTATTGCACGAATTTTCTAGTCTTCGTCAGTATCGGAAACTGAATCCTCCATCAACGCTTGGAATTCTTCGAACGACAACTTTCCACCTGTACGCATTTTTTCGGTCGCAGCCTCCTTGTATTTTGACTTCACTTTCTCTCCCTTCAACCTCGGCGACTGCGACTCCTTAGCTTCCCCTATCTTTGTTCGGAGCAGATCCATGCGTTCCAGGTTTTCCCTAAGTTTGCTTACCTCCTCGCGACGTTCCTTATTCAGATCAAGGAATAGTGCGTGTTTCGAATCTGCTTCTTTCTTCTTTTCGATGAGTTTCTTCGCTAGTTCGTACATTGATTTGTGAACTTTCTCGCTTTCCTCAGCTATTTTCATGAGTTCCGCGTGCGTTGCTTGGGCTTGGATCCTCAGGGCTCCGACTTCGACCCGTAACTGTACCAACTTGTCTTTGACATTTCTGAGACCCTTATGTTTCGCCAAATCCTTTTCCAAGACGCTAATCTTGGCAATTATGTTCCTCTCAGTTTTCGGGGCCAAAGGATTCGTTTGAATGTACCAGTCAAGGCTGTTGATCTGGCGGTAGAGTTCGGATACACTACCTTTGATTTGCTCAGACATCAGGTGTGTTTGATCCAGAAGTTTTGTCAGAGATTCACGTTTCTCCACGGCTTGAGTTCTCAATTCGTCACGTTTCACCTTCAGGTCCTTAACCCGTCCATTTAGGGCGTCCCGTTGCGACTTGAGTTTCTTTACCTCGCCAGATAACTTCTTGACTTCCGCATTCAACCCGTCTCGTTCGTCAGCGGTCTCATCTATCCGTTTCCGAAGATTCGCAATGTCAGCTTTCCTAGCAGTATTCTTGGCCTTCAGTTCGTCGAGTTCACTGTAAAGGTTGTCGAGAGATGTTTGGATTACTTCGGTACCCATTCAACGACGCCCTGCTAAGCGAAATGGGACACTAAGGTTCTGAATAATGAGGTGATCGGCCATGGGGGCAGGCGGCTGCAACCGGTCCGTTGGCAGTATTGCCAAGCATTCACTCAGTTGCGTTATAATGCAGTGGATGCTGCAGAAATTTACCGGGTTACTCGGTGAGTAAGTAGGTGTGGCGTAGGAGGTTTTCAATTTAAACCGCTGTCTGAGAGATGTTGGAAAGATCTTTTCGCACATATATAATCAGTGGGATGGTGTCAATGATTGGGTTAGGACAATTCTAGCGTCAACCACCGTAGCCCCTTTTCCGTATACCATGACGGGATTGAGGTCTATCTGCTGTATCGCTGGATTCTCAAGCAACATCCTCGAAGTGGCTTGAAGGATACCCGTTATCGCGGCTTCATCAGAGGGTGGTCGCCCCCTAACTCCTTGTAGTATGGGGTACGAGCGAATCTCTCTAATCATTTGTTGTGCATCCAAATCGGTTATTGGCGCCACTCTGAAACTCGCGTCCTTTAATACCTCAACGAAAATCCCACCAAGCCCAAAGAGTACAGTTGGTCCGAATTGGTTGTCTCTGAGACCTCCAACGATCACTTCCACGCCCATGGGCGCCATGTGCTGTACTAGGACACCATCGATCCGGGCGTTCTCTTTGTATCCTCTTACGTTCGAGAGAAGTTGCTCGTATCCGGCTTTCACCTGTTCCTTCGAGTTCAGGCCCAAGATGACTCCGCCCGCCTCTGTCTTGTGCAATATGTCTGCAGAAATTATCTTCAGTACAACAGGGAACGACACTTGGTCTGCAAGCGCTATGGCTTCAGAGGGAGTGTGGGCTACTCGAAACGCCGGAGTCGGAACGCCATAGGCAATGCAAATCTCTTTGGCCTCGGGTTCGAGCAAGGCTTGGCGATGTTGCTCTTGAGCACCGATGAAGATGCGCTCTGCGATCTCTTGGGCCAAGTTTTTTCCTTCGAACTTTGATCCGACACCTATTCCCCTACTATTTACCGTTCGTGGCCGGTTTCCCTCCACTTCTCATGTGGACGACTCTTCACCGCCCGAGAGAATTCGGGTCACTGCAGCGTTGAGTTCCAAAAATCCAGAGTTGTCTTTTGCTGAAACAGGGATGGGTTCGGAAAGTAATCCGGTTTCGAAGATCGCGTTGGCTAGGTTTCTTGAAATTAACGAGAAATTTTCTTCTTTGATTGTCCGTAGGGATTGGTCGAAGGCGTCGGGGTCAGTTGCCCAAGATACTATCATGTCGATCTCCTGTTCAGTAATCAAATCTGCTTTGGATAAGGTTAGGATTTGAGGCTGTTGAATCCGGCTGTATACGGCAGCTGAGAGGAAAATGTTAGATGCGAAGTTGAGTGGGTATTTCGTGAAAGGTGCATCCATTAGATAAATGACTGCTTGATCGCCCTCAGCCAACTGGGTTGCAATGAATCGTCCTCCCTCTCTGAAGGCGAATAATTCTATCTGGCCAGGTGTGTCAGCGAGGAGGATGTCCGGGTTTGCTGAGTCTATCTCTGACCGTATCTCCTCCAAATGATCTGCGAGCAGGTCAGAAGCCATGATGAGCGCTCCGTTCGGCCCAAGCCGATAGTCCAGCATCAATTTCTCTACGTCTACATATTGGCGAGCGTCGATATCGGGATTGTAAGGCAGCGCGATGGCGCCCGGGTCCAGATTCGCAACGAGGATGTCTTGGTCGGTGCTCCTAAGCCATTCTGAATACGCAGCGGCGAGGGCTGATTTTCCAGAACCAGCCATCCCAACAAGGAATATTGTATACGTCATGAGCGTGCCTGCCTGAGAATTAGCGCCGTATCAACTAGCTCCGCTGCTTCTAGATTCAGGCTTTTCCCTTTAATAGCCAAACCGATGACTACGCGGACGGAGGTTAACCAGCTGGCTACTATTACCGACGTAGGTCAATTGCCAAGGTGGGATCTTTCCAATGTATATGCCGGCCTTGAGACCGATTCTCTTCGAAAAGCTATCTCCGATTTGGTCGGCCAAATTGACGCCTTGGATGAGTATCTCGATCGCTATAAAATATCCAGAACAACCAATCCAGTTTCCAGCTACTCCCCTATCCAAGCGAAACCGCTCATCGATGGCTACTTGGATCGAACCAACAAAGCATTGCGTCTATACTCGACCATCAACGCATACGTATCTTCATTCGTTACAACAGACTCCTACAATACGAACGCAAAGCGGCTTGAATCGGAACTCGAAATGGTCGGGGTTCGACTGCAGAAGCAAGAGGTGCGATTCAGAGGCTGGGTCGGTACAATTAAAGAAGCTTTGCCATCGGTCCTCGAAGCGAATGGAACCTGCGAAGGACCACGCGTTCTACCTACGCGAAACAGCCGAACAAAGTCGTTACCTCATGAGTGAACCCGAGGAAGCCTTAGCATCCGAGCTTGAACTGAGCGGATCAAACGCTTGGAGCAAACTCCAAGGCACTATTTGCTCTCAACTAACCGTTAATTTCGAACTCGACGGAAAGCCTCAGACAATTCCAATAACAACTCTTCAAAACTTAAGCCATCATCCCAACGCGGATGTTCGACGGCGAGCCTACGAAACCGAACTCGCTGCATGGGAAACCGCACGCGAGCCCTTGGCTGCTGCGCTCAACGGCGTGAAGGGAAGTTCAATCACGATTGACAAACGACGCGGTCGAAAAGATGCACTCCACGATTCACTCGACACCTCAAGAATCGACCGCGAGACCCTAGACACTCTACTTTCGGTAATGCGTGAATCGTTCCCCACATTCCGGCGATATCTACAGGCCAAAGCAAAGCGACTTGGACACGATAGACTCCCGTGGTGGGAACTATTCGCACCAGTTGGGAAGAATGAGAGGAGATACACCTGGCAGGAAGCGATCAGTTTCATTCTCACCCAGTTTCGAAGTTTTGATGAACGATTAGAAAAACTCGCAAAGAAAGCGTTCGACAATCATTGGATCGACGCTGAACCACGTAACGGCAAACGTGGCGGAGCATTCTGCATGGACGTTCCTGGAGTTGAAGAATCTCGCATACTCTGTAATTTCGATGGTTCTCTCGACCAAGTTTCCACCGTGGCTCATGAGTTAGGGCACGCTTTCCACAACGAGTGTCTCTCCGGAAAACAGTTGCTGCAGCGGACCACACCGATGACCCTGGCGGAAACCGCTTCGATTATGGATGAAACAATCATCACTAATGCAGTACTAGCGCAAGCAGCGAATCCGGAAGAGGAATTGGCAATTCTAGAAACTTCCCTGATCGGTTCTAGTCAGGTGATCGTTGACATAACCTCACGCTTCCTATTTGAGAAGGAAGTGTTCGAAAAACGCGCGAACTCCGAACTATCGGCAGACGATTTCTGCGAAATCATGTTGAGATGTCAAAAGGCTACCTATGCCGACGGATTAGATGAGAAGTTTCTTCACAAATACATGTGGGCTTGGAAGGTTCATTACTACATCCCCAGCTTCTCATTCTACAACTATCCTTATGCCTTCGGCTTGCTCTTCGGTACAGGCCTGTACGCAATTTACAGAGAACAAGGGCGGCAATTTGTTAAAGACTACGAGAACCTGCTAGCAAGCACAGGTGAAGCTACACCTGCAGAACTAGCTGCGAGATTCGGAATAGACATTCACAAACCGGATTTCTGGCGTGGCAGCATGCGCGTCATCGAGGAACGGGTTCAGCGGTACATCAAACTATAGTAGCTATGCTTACTCATCGACCCGACCTCCTACAGTTCGCAGTTCCCTCCTCATTTCCTTCAATGCACCGCTCACCGTATGTGTGGCTCTCGTTTGACTCTTCGAGAAGGTAGAGAAGTGTAGCTCAATGTGGGGTCGACCACTCGCCTCAACGCCGCGAGGATGCGACTTGATGTAAACCCCAGCCCAGTGGCTCATTACGCGATCGATGATTGGAGCCAGTGCGGACTCCATGATCCCACTGATCTTAATCCATTCTTCGGAGAAGATCTTCCCACCTGCCTTTGCACGTATCCTTTTCGATATTGACTTTTGGAATATTGCCTTCATCTCGGGTGGAACACCAGGGAGACAGAAGATCTGAGTTCGCCTCACAGTCAGCCAGACTGCTGGGGCTGTTCCTACCGGATTATGCAACGGGGTTGACCCCTCTGGTATCCGTCCCATCTTCAAACGCGGTTTCGTGAATTCAATTGATTCGTGGAATCTTCGTTCATAATGTTCACGAATCAGCTGAACCGCCTCTTTATCCAGCTTAACTCGTCGCCCTACCGCCTTGGCCACGCCTTGTAACGTCATATCATCAAAAGTAGGCCCAATTCCTCCCGTGGTGATCAGGAAGTTAGGTGCCCGCCGTAGCGACTCCTTAACCGCTCGTGAAATTTCGCCCAAATTATCTCCAATAGTCGTTACTCGCACAACCTCGCCTCCAAGAGAGGTTACCTGCGAGGATAACCATGATGCGTTCGTATTGATTGTGTTTCCGAGTAGCAACTCGTTGCCAATCGACAATATCTCAACGACGCAAGTCAATCTAGCTTACGCTCGACAAACAATCAAGGCTCTATGAATAAACGGTGTCTGTATAAACGAATAGATCGATCGTCCGTACGTTTCAGTAGTATCGGGAGGCTAATCAGTTTTCTTGGAGAGCCACCATTTCAGGTAATCGTTCTGTTTGCGCCTACGTTGCTCTTCTGGAGATTCTCTTTCCCTGAGTTTCAGCCGGCCTTCCATGAGTTGCTGTGCGCTAGTTGTAAGCCCGCAGCTTTTGCAGGTGTAGTGTTTTAGCGCGCTATCGTAGGTCAATATTCCTCCACATTCTAAGCAGTAATTCGTTGTCACTTGGACATTGGTCTCCAAGTGGGTAGGTTTGTGGCGCGCTAGTTAAACCTGTAGCACGTCATTCTTTGGCGGCAACGTAGTAGAATTCTCCAGAACTCTTTTGCTCCTTATCCAGCTTGCTATCCAGCTTGTTTATTCGCGGGCGCAGTGTGTCGGGGTCGACGTCTAAACGTGATTCCCATTTCGGAGAGGAAGGTGTTCATCGCCTCGCACAACGGCATGGGGTTGGAACTGCTGCCGTCAACGCTTGGAGTTCCTTTGAAAACCATCATACGGTCCGCGAGGAAATCTTGAGTGACAATGTCATGTTCAACCACAAACCCGAAGGCTTGCCGAGAGTCGACCAAGTGTCTTACCGCCTTAGCTACGTTCAGCCTCTCCTCGACGTCGAGGAATGCGCTTGGTTCGTCGAGCAAGTAGACTTGAGCTGACTTTCCGAGACATGCGGTAATCGCGACCCGTTGCAGTTCTCCGCCGCTTAGCTCGGTTATTTTTCGGTCGAGAAGTTTAGTGATAGATAAGGGCTTAATGACTTCATCAGTGAACATTGCAGATGAATAGTCTTCGACCACACTCATGAGGAGCTCCTGAACGTTTCCTTCGTAGGTTGAAGAGATGTATTGGGGCTTGTAACTAACTTGGAGTTGATTCTGGCTTGATTTTTCGTAGTAATCGAGAAGTTCCTTGATGAATGTGGTCTTGCCGATTCCGTTGGACCCTAATATTCCGATGATTTCGCCGGCTGCAACGTGGCCCGGGTCAACTTGAAGGTGGAAATCTCCAATCGTCTTTGTAATCCTTGGCCATTCAAGCCGAGTTTGAGATTCGAAGTCAATCTCCCGTGGCGGTCTAACATGAAATCGGATAGGGTCGTCCCTAAACCTCATGTTTTCATCGGGCAGGAATCCGGACAGGTAATCATTGATTCCGCCCCGTGTCGGGTGAACGTGGGACACTATACCGTAGGATCCAGGCTGACCATAAACGAGGTAGACTTCATCAGAGAGGTAGTCGAGCATTGCCAAATCATGCTCGGCGACAAGTACGGTCTTTTTCTCTTCGAGTAGCTTCCTAATGCTTCTTGCAGCTCGAATTCGTTGGTAAATGTCCAGGTAACTTGACGGTTCGTCGAAGATGTAGACGTCGGCCTTTCTGGAAATAGCTGCTGCGATGGCGACCCTTTGAAGTTCACCTCCGCTTAGCACCTTAGCGTCTCGTTCGAGCAACGGTTTCAATTCAAGGTCATCAATCAATTCCGAAAGCTTACCGCGTTCGTCGACCTTATTCAGTAACCCGCCTATCTTCCCCTTGAGAATCTCGCCGAGTTTGTCGACGTGTTGCGGCTTGTGAACGATCTTCACGTCGCCAGAAGAAATGTTGGTGAAATACTCATGAAGCAAAGTACCACGGTACCTGTTTAGGACGGTGTCCCAGTCGGTCGTTGCTTCAGTTGTGCCGAAGTTCGGTTTCATCTCTCCGCCTAGTATACGGAGGGCTGTGCTCTTTCCTGTGCCGTTTCTCCCCACAAGACCGATCAGCGTTCCCGGGCGGGGCACGGGCAACCTGAAGAGTTTGAATTCGTTTACGCCATAACTGTGAATGCATTCGCCGTCAAGTTCCTGCGGCAGCTTCACAATACTAATCGCGTCGAAGGGGCACTTTTTGATGCAGATTCCGCAACCCGTGCAGAGGTCCTCGTCGATTATGGGTTTCTTCTGTCCGGCTATGAATTTGATCGCGTAACTCCTATTGAGAACTTCGGGGCAGAAACGGTAACATGGTATGCCGCAGTCATCTGGCTTGCAATGTTCCTTGTCCAGTGTGGCGACGCGTAACAATATTACTTCATTCCCCGTATGAAATTTCGACTAGATTAGTGCGGCAGATTAGAATTAGGCAGATCGTAGCTGGGCCTTATTACCACTCCTCTTCTTCTCCCCAGCCTTCATCCTCTCCCCATTCATCGTCGGTCCAGTCATCTTCCTCTCCGTCCCAATTATCTTCACTCAAAAGTCGGACCTTCGACGCGAGTTCGTTAAGCCGTTAAAGAGGCTCCTTTAAACTTTTGGCCATGGAAAGTGGGTGATGCCGCACAAACACACCGCTACTGCCCAACTAATCTGATCGCAGGACATGTACCTGTTCCGCCGGGATCACGTTCATAATCGCAACTTGGCGATGCTGACTGGCGTCTAAGGTAAGCGGGATACTATTTTCCCTCTGAAATTCGCCATGGGTTGCTTCATTGAAGGCGTAGAGTAGGCCCAGGGCATGTAGGCAGTGTTGTGAACTGCGGCGATCTTTCCGTCTCGGTCAATCGCTATTATTCCCGCATGGCCACGCAACCTCTCTGACGCGATACGAACACAGGCTTCAGCCGCTTTAGCGGCTGATAATCCGCTGCCCATCATCAAACACGTGGTCCTTGAGAGTGCTAGCTTTACTGCGATTTCTCCCCACCCAGTTGCGGTTGCAGTTCCCAACCGATTGTCCGAATACAACCCCGAACCTATCTGGGGTGTATCTCCAATTCTTCCTGGCAATTTCATCGCCATACCTCCAGTAGATGCAGCCGAGGCAAGGTTTCCATCCGCATCAACGGCCACCGCCCCCACAGTATCATGTTCCAGAATTTCTGGATGTTTACGAATTAGCCTAGGATTCTTCTTCAGCCATGCCACCCTTCCTTTAACGTAATTTTTCTTCATTTCTTTGAAGATTTTCCGCCGTCTAGCTGTGATTGGGTTACCGGTAGGGAGGCGAAACGCCTTGCCTATCTTTTCGGCCGTCTCGCCCGCTAAGAGTACATGGTCGGTGTTTTGCATCACCAGTCGGGCTAGGTGGATGGGGTTCTTGGTATTGCGGATCATGGTAACGGCGCCCGCGGACAGGTCGCGTCCATCCATAATCGCTGCATCCATCTCCACTGTACCGATACAGGTGAGTGCCGAACCCGTTCCCGCGTTGAAGATTGGGTCGTCTTCCATCACGGAGACGGCGGCTTCAACAGCGTCAAGGGCTGAGCTACCGTCGGCGAGTATTCTCGACCCTTCCGACGCCGCCTTTTGCACCCCTTCTCTGCCCAGTTTGATGTCCTTTCTCCAAAAACCGGCTCCGCCGTGAACAACAATCTGGGCCTCCATTCAGTATCGCCTATTCTTCGGTTTGATTCTAAGGGATTCTCTGTGACTCGCGGACTAATCTTTAAGCAGTTTGCGATGAAATACTCGTTCAGGGTTGCGTCGTCTCTTTGGTGCGTGTATTGAAGGCGGACTTGGATGGGTTGGCAAGCGCCGCAGATACCGTTGCCAAAGGCGGAGTAATTTGCTACCCAACAGACACCGTGTACGGTTTAGGGTGCGATCCACTAAATTCATCGGCGATCAAGAGGACAGTGGAGGCAAAGGGAGGTCGGACGAAGCCGTTGCCAGTCTTGGTGAAAGGACTGGCTGATGCGGAGGGGCTTGTGTATGTAACTAATCGTGCGAAACGAGTAGCTGAGAGTTTTTGGCCTGGCCCATTGACGATGGTTCTTCCCTCTCGTGACATTGTTCCCACAATACTCGCTCCCGAGAGAAGGGTGGGCGTTCGTTCACCGAAGCACCCCATCTGCCTGGACCTATTGGGGCTCTGCTCGGGGGCATTGATTGGGACGAGTGCCAATCTCTCGGGAAGACCTCCCGCGACTACAGCTTTGGAGGCTTTGAAGGAACTCGGAGACCGAGTAGACATAATACTTGATGGAGGCAGGGCCCCGCTCGGCGTAGCCTCCACCGTCGTAGACCTGACACAAGCCAAAGTTACTATTTTGCGAGAGGGCCCGGTAGAGCGGTCGGAGATAATTCGTTGCCTGCGGCAGCGTCGGCCAAGATAGCTATTAATGTACAGATATCTTTCGGTAGGTTCGGGTCATCTCGTTGCTGAAGGACTTCAATCTGGTCGTATCGACTAGCCGAGGAAACGAGAGAAACACTTGCAGCGAGATGTGGTACCTTCTAGGGGAAGTTGGCGATCGGGGATCGACTATTGAAACCACTTCGGTCATTGGTTTGGTTGTCGCGAAGACGAAGCTTGACGTGGTCAAAGCGATTCACGATCTTCGCGGACTCTTGAAGGAAAGGCCGTGGGAATTCAAATACACGCTGAAGATGGTACCGGTTCAAACTGTTACAGAAGCGAAGCTCGAGACAATACAAGCCTCAGCGCTAACGCTGGCTGCTGGAATTGCAGATAAAGAGACGTTCAGGATAACCGTTGAGAAACGGCACACCGGCCTCTCAAGCAAGACAATAATCGACACGATAGCGAAGAAGATTGAAAGAACCGTCAACCTCGAACATCCGGACAGAATACTCATGATAGAGATCATCGGAGAGTTAGCCGGCGCAGCCCTGCTTAAGGCGGAAGATACCCTTTCGGTCGAGCGCGAGAAACGAAAATCCTAGCCAATCTAATTCTTTAGCGCAAGCATCGCCGATCGCTCTATAGCCAGACGTTCAATTACGCTCGTGATAGGTTCCTTTCTCCGAATCATCGCTTTCAACTCTTTGTCCCCAATCTGAAACCCTGAACGCACGTTCTCGATTCTTGAGGGTGGCCAGTCATCGAGTAAAGCGTCGCTTGCAGGTTGGCCAAACAGTTGCTCGAGATAGTTTCCCGTAGCGGAGACCTGATTACTTGAGCTTCCCACAGCTAGAGCTGCTGTCCGGTTTGTTTCCGGAGTTACGCCGACGCGGGCTAACGCCTCATTGATTTGTCCGTTGCCTGAGACGTAGAGAAGAAGTTCCATCCCAAGGGATTTCGCAATTGGTTGCTTTGAACCGTAAGATTTGATCGCGTTGACCGTTGCCAGGAGCAAGTAGTGACTCCCAGGTACCCTATCCAGATCCACGCACTGAACGCTAACCTCAGGATACTTCTCGCGTGCGCTCCGAAGTAACTGCTCGATATTCTGCGGTTTAGTGTCGAATGCCGACATCCACACATATTGCCCAAGCTGGGGTATCTCGGAGAGCACTATGTACCGCCGTCAGCGAGTTTGAGAAGTGCGCTGATGGTTTTTTTGTCAATCCTGCATTTGATTAGCGTTTCTCGAACACTTTTCATGTTACGTCCCTCCGCCTTTGCTTCTTGAATCAGCAGGATTGTTGTTTCCAATCTTTCCCACGGAAAAACGATCCAGTTGCTCGTCGTTTCTGCGAAGAAGTCTGGTTTGAACTTGCTGTGAGGTTTATGGTAAACCGTCACGGTCCTAACTTCTCCGGCACCCCTTTCGCGAATGTGGTCTAATGCTACTAGAAGGCTTTCGCCCGTGTCAGCCACGTCGTCAACTATGAGGATTTTCTTCTTGGATATGTCTTCCGTTATTGGTTGGGTTACGATCGGTTTCCGGGCCGTCTTGCTGATGCCCACATAAAACTCAATTTTAACATTCGCGGTGTGCGTGTTAGCCAAAAGGTCTGAGAGAATCCTCCCAGGCGCCCAGCCTCCCCTAGATACACCCACTATAAGATCAGGTTTGAATCCCGACTCCTTTATCCGGATGGCTAGGTTTAGGAGCATATCATAAATTTCATCCCAACTGGGTGCAACATAATCGCGAGAATTTGGCATTAGGGTACCTTCAGAATCGAGGATTTTCAGATATCACTTCAAGTCTTTATTGCGGTCAGCGGAGATGCATCTCCTCATCTGGCTGTGAGGGGCCTCGGTGCAGGTCAATCCACGTCATGCCGCAGCTATGTTGGCCCGAGTCGCATTAACAAGTCTTACTGGATTGCCGGGGAAATTCATTTGAGGTTGCTACTACGATAATAGTAATAAATCAGCTTAGCGGGAAGCGGTCAACCCTCACGTGGCCTTGACTGGATGGATTGGTAAATTTGCTTGGCGATCTACTATATGGCGTCTACACAGTCATCTCGGCCCTCATGTTCGCCTACGGTGCAAACTTCTACTATCTCACCTTCAGATCTTCACGAAACGAGTCCAAACCGAATCCTATGGCAATCTCGCACTCAGACTTACCACGTGTTACGGTTCAGCTGCCAATCTACAATGAAAGGTACGTTGCGAAACGCATAATCGAAACTACATGTCAAGTCGATTATCCGCGGTCAAAACTTGAAGTGCAAGTCCTAGACGACTCGACTGATGAAACGGCTGAGATCTGTAAAGAGACGGTACAAGAGTTTCGGAAAAAAGGTATGGACTTAATCTACCTTCATCGCTCCGATCGTGCTGGTTACAAAGCCGGAGCCCTTCAAGAGGCTTTGAAAACTGCGAGTGGTGAATACATAGCCATCTTCGATGCCGATTTTATTCCCCCCAAAGACTTCCTAATGAAAAGCCTACCTTACTTCACATCAAAAGACATTGGAATGGTGCAAACGAGATGGGGACACCTTAACGACAATTATTCAACGCTAACAGGTGCCCAAGCTCTCAGTCTGGACGCTCACTTCCTGATTGAGCAGCGGGCGAGGAGTTACTCGGAACTCTTCATGGTCTTCAATGGAACGGCAGGAGTTTGGCGTAAGAACTGCATCCTAGATGCGGGCGGTTGGCAAAACACGCTCGCCGAAGACTTGGATCTGAGCTTTAGAGCGCAAATGAAGGGTTGGAAGTTTATCCTCCTCGATGACCAGCTGACGCCGGGGGAAGTTCCCGTACAAATGAATGCTTCGCGAAGACAACAGTACAGGTGGGCTAAGGGAACCGCCCAATGCGTGAGAAAATTCTTCGGAGAAGTTCTTGAGAGCCGCCTCAAAATAGGCACAAAACTTCAAGCACTATACCAATTAACGCGGCATATCGTTTTTCCGCTTAGCATCCTACAGTTGTTGTTGCTCCCGTTTCTAATCGCTTGGGGTTTTGACCTTTCTCCAACGACGGGTATAGTTTCCCAGCTAACCCTGGGTCCTCTCGCCTACGTGTATGCGACCAGGAAGATGTATGGAAAGGACTGGCGTTCGATGTTACCTCGTTACATGTACCTCTTACTCTTCGGCGAAGGCATATCCTTAACGAATTCAATCGGATTCTTCCAGGGCTTGCTGGGTTACAAGGGCTCCTTTGAGCGTACGCCAAAGTACGGAATAATGGACAACCAGGATACATGGAAGGGGAAGCGTTACTCAGTTCCGTTTTCGTGGGTCACAAGTGGAGAAATTGCGCTTGCGGCTTATGGGGTCGTTGTGATTCTGATGGCTCTAATCAAAGGAAGCTTTCTCTTGGTGCCGAACCTTGCAGCACAAACTTTAGGTTTCATCTACGTCGCGGGATTAACGATCGTACATTCATTAGCTGGTCGGATGAAGATTTAATTTGGATAAACGGGTTATTCTAGGACTAGCCGCCTTCTTGATTATCATCATTGTAGGCGGAGCGATGCTCTACTACGCGTATTACAACTCCTTCTACGCCATGAACAGGGCTAATGCTCTCTTCAACCGAGCAGAGACAGCCGGTTTTGCGGAGGATATGATTGCTTACCTGCAGCGGGGCCGAGTTCTCCTACCAACGTCCGGAAACCCGGTATGGTGGTTTCCAACCGACAGGACGGATTTTGGTGAAATTCAGCACGACATAGACGGAATAATTGCCCGCGCTACGATCTTGGAGAGTCTACCCGGAACAGTACCGCGTATCAGACAGGGATGAATGATCTTCGCGGAAGAACCAAGGCACTAGAACTACAGGTTGCCGACGCATCCGGATACTTGTTTGTTAGCGGTTGGAACGTAGTTGCCGCTGCATTTTGGCTGGCGATCTTCGCGAATTGTTGCCTTCCTAGTGAAGAGGCGATAGAAAAGCTACTACGTCAGTAGTAGTAACTCTTTTATACCGACTCGACCCAGCGAGCCCGACGGGCAAACCTGAAAAATTGGAAAAGTTCGAAGAGGTGACAAATCATGGGCAGCTTGACAGCCAACGAACAATACGACTCAGAGGCAATCCACGATGGGCTGCAGAAAGTCCATGAGGTCTCCGAATATCTGAACTTCCCCTTTACCGTGAAAGAAGTTGCAAACTATTTTCTGCCTAAGTCAAACCTTACTCCGCAGCAACTCGAATTAATGTTAGCTAATGAGAGATTTGCTGATCTCGGGTTCAGAGTCAAAGACGGCTACCTCATTACGAATGATGATGAGTCTAAACGGTCCCGTTCCGAAAGGGAACAGATGTCCGCTGACAAACTCGACTCTGCAACTGGCTTTGCAAATGTGTTGACTCGGCTGGTTCCCTTTATTCGAACGGTCGCGGTAACTGGCAGCGTCGCGTATGGAAGCGCTAGAGAGTGGGACGACATTGACCTCTTCATAGTTACCAAGAGAAATCGGATGTGGATCTCAGCACTACTAACCCTCGTTCTGGTTAGATTGGACAAACTACTGATTCTTAGAGCCCCGCAACTCTCACATTTCTGCTTGAGTTACGTGCACGACGAACTCGGTTTCTCTAGAGAATCTCGGAAAAATAGAACGAATCCTCTATTCGCCCGCGAATTGCTCAAGGCGAAACCTGTGGCAGGCAGGGAGGAATATCGAAGGATTCTGGAACAGAACGAATGGGTGAGTGATTTCTATTCAGAGCCTTACTTTGAGAAACTGAAACTGCTAAGTGACGATCTCAACGGTACGGTTCAATCCAGCAAGGATGGTTCGAGTATCATCTCGTTCTTCTTGGATTGGGTGGAAGGAGTGACGTACACGATTCTGAGCCGCTATCTTCGAATTCGTGCGTATCTTACGAATCTCAAACTTGAATCGGAGGGCCAAAAACTTCGTGTGTTTGACCCCATCATGACCTCGTCGTCGTGTATCTACACTTCGAACTTCTACAGGTGGCTTCGCGTACTCTGGGGTGAGTAGGCGGTGAGAAGCCTCTTTCAGGAGGAAGTGTTCAGTCTTTGAGTCAAGATCTGTTACCGCCCCAACCAAAGCTTCTCGAGGCCGAATTTTCGATCGGTATCTGCGCAGCCGACCGCGCTACAAATCTCAAGGAATTACTCAACCTTGTGGAAACTGAAACATATCCCGAGGGCCTGAATCTTAACGAGGTTCTAATTGTTGCAAGTGGACTCGATCCTCAATCTCTAGCCTTTGTGAGAGAATTCACGAATAATCACGAAAGCTTCGTTTTGATTGAGGAGCCGATCCGACGGGGAAAGGCTGAGGCGATTAACCGGATAATCAATTCTTTCCGTGGAGAATTTCTTGTCCTTGTTAACTCGGATGCGCACCCCGAGCGAGGAGCAATCTCGAAGTTACTCAGGTTGATCTCGACGGATAACAATGTGGGCATGGTATCCGCTTCTCCGGTAGTCGCTCAGAATGCAGGCATCACGGGGACGATACTGCAACTGATATGGGGAGTCCATAACGGATGCTTACTTACGCTTAACGAGGAGAACAAGAACAATCACTGCTGTGACGAGCTGACCGTCATTAGATCCCAAGCATTAAGGAACCTCCCCAGCGATACTGTGAACGATGGCGCATTCTTAGCCCGGGGCAGCTTACAACGCAGGGTATTCTATCAGATTTTGTGAGAGCGCAAGGGTGAGAATCGATGTCCCCCAACGGTTTTGCGACTTGATAAGGCAACGCAGGAGAATAGTTTACGGGCACTTCCAGATTCTAAGATCGGTTGGTGAAGCACCGAGAACAATAGAATCAATGCTCTTCAAAGCGCCTCTCCTTAGCCTCTCAATTCTAATTAGAACAATTGCTCAGAAACCAAGATTGGCTTTGGCACTTCCAATCGCAATCATCGGAGAGGTGGTCTCGGTCGCTTTGGCGGTGAGCGATAATCTAACCTCAACCATGAAACATGTACCGTGGGATCGGGTTGGGAGCCGAGCCTGAGGCTGAGGGGCGGAATCGTTTGTCGCTTCAGCGGACTCAGAACAATCTGCCGAAATCTGAGAGCACGATCAAGATAATCACCGAGGGGCGAGTTAGTAGGCTCCCACATATCGTTAAAGTCCGATTTGAGTGCACAACGGGTCCTTCTTTGTCTTGGCGGGAGCCGAAGAAGCGATTGGATCTTAAACGCTCTGCAATCAGGCGTCGCGAAGGTTAGCGGGGGAGGCCTTGTTTTCAATTCGGTTGTTGCGAAGGCCACGGATGAGGAGAAGAATGGCAGCATTCGATGCTTTCGTTTCAAAGTATGGAATCGCCGTTGTCAACGATTGGTATCCCAACTCAACAGCATGCCTACGACTAAGTCCCAACGGACCGCCAACGCAACGGGGAGCTGTTAGAGGGGAAGGAAAAGCAACGAGCACCTACAGTGAATGGCTCGGACAGAACAAGGAATACTATCGTGGAATATCAGAAGCTTTCGACTCAGCCTCTGAGGAATACGATTTCACCATCAGTCATAACTACATCAACACATGGATAAGGAAACGTTCGATCTCCGAACTCCTGAGGTTCGTGAAGCCAAGCGATACGCTAGTCGAGATAGGCTGCGGAACTGGCGCTGAAGCCGTTGAAGTGTCAAGACATGTTTCCCGAATCATCGCCACAGATATTTCCGAAAAAATGATGGAGATACTTAGAAGGAAGATTCAAGCTAGAAATCTAGTTGGTAGGATAATCCCGCTTCAAATAAGAGCTGCTGACATAAGAAAAGCGAGCGATGTTATTGGAGGGGACGTGATCGACACTGCTTATTCGTTTAACGGCGCTCTTAACTGCGAACCGGACTTAGACCAATTTGTCGAAGGTCTCTCAAGAGTACTAGCGCCAAGAGGATTTTTTGTCTGCTCCGTAAGGAACTCCTTTTGCTTAGGTGAGGCGCTTTCGCATGCCCGGTCTTACAGTTTGATAGGATGACGCCTCGAAAGAAACAGCCTGTGATGGTTTCTGTGGGAGGCATGGACATACCGGCATTCTACTATCCTCCCTCAGCATTTGCGCAATTCTTTGCAACGAAGTTCACGCTGCGAAGAATCATAGGGCTCCCAGCCTTCTTACCGCCGGCTTACTTGAGTGATTACTATGTCAGGTTCAAGAACATTGCGTCAGTATTAGAGAAATTTGAACAGGCTCTCGGCGATCATTTTCCTTTCAACCGGTTGGGCGATCAAACTCTCTTCATTTTCCAAAACCACTAGTTTTGCACCTAGCGGGAGAGGAAGGAGGATCATTCAAATGAAGCCTTTCGAGGGAGAACATCAAAAGATGGTTATCATCATTTTGTCTGGCCTTATGATCAGAGAACTCTTTTCATTTTGGACTGGCCATCCCACTGATTTCGAATTGTGGGTAAGGTTGGGGTACGCGATGAATCATGGAGGTGACCCATACGGCGTGCTTCCGCCTGTTCCGGGTCTAAGTTTTGCAAACGTCTTCGCTAACTTGAACACGCCCACGATAGCTTATCTTCCCTTCTGGCCCCTGTTGACCGGTCTAATCTACGCTTTGTATTCGATTATTGGATCGAACGATCGGTTCGTTTACTACTTTCTTCTAAAGCAACCCGTGATCTTCGGCGACGTCGGCCTTGCGTATCTAATGTTCTCGTATGTACGCTTTAGGAAACCGGGTCGGTCTTCGTTCTGGGTGCTCTCCTTTTTGGTTGTTCTCTCCTTTCACAATAATCATATCAGGTATATGGGGCATGTTCGATGGCATCGCTATTTGCTTCATTCTCGCATCAATAATGTCGAAGACCCAAACCAAGAAGGCTATCTGGTCCGGCCTCGGAATATTCGCCAAATCCATTCCGATCATATACGCTGCGCCTACTACTATGAAGACCTTGAAGGACGCATGGGTCTTAGTCTTAGCCCTAACAATACCGACAGCGTTGTCCCTCTTCACTCTTGCAATCATGAAATGGCCGATTTCAACCGTCACCGCGACCTTGGCTTCTACCGTGGGAAAGGGCGGGTCGTCTATGTCGATCTGGGACGCTTTCTTTTACCTGAATTACCTTGGGCTCATCTCCCCGCTGACGTCATTAGAATACAGAATCTTGGGTGTCGTATGGATTCCCGTGTTGATAGTCTGTACTTGGTTGGCAATCAAGCGTTTCAAAAATGAATCGGATTACGGGATAATCCAAACCCTACTCGTTTGCACGCTGATTTTTCTAATCTTCAAGGCGCAGGTGACGGAACAGTACGCACTTTACCTCTTTACTTTTGCCGCGATCGACGTGGCTTTATGGAATCCCAAGAGGAAATTGTTGCTCCTTGGTACCATGTCGGTGGCGATGATTTACTTGGTAATGAATAACTACTTTCTGATTCGATTTCTCTCCCCGGTCTATCCAGATTTCGCCGGTTTCGAGAGCGCCTTGTATTTGATAATTGGACCGGCGAGGTATGCAGTAAATTTCCTTGCGGGAGCCGCGTTCACCTGCCTAAACGTCAAATATCTAGCAGATGTGGTGAGCAGCACGAGTAAGGGGTGAGAACGTTGAACAAATTGAAGTTAATTATCGCTATACTCGCTTTGGCTTTGATTCTTGAGTCGACTCTGTTCGCAACAATCTATTACAGTCGAACCACTCCTGTGGTTTCTTCGCTGCAGAATGTTCAGATCCTCAAGAAGTCATTCGAGGCAGAATTCAGTCTGTTCAACCAACCCATCTCCAATGACACGGAATACGTACTCGACCAAGGCTTGGAAGGTTCCTGGCAAGTCACGGTTCAGAGTCATCTTGTTCCATCGTCAGATAATCTCAAAGGAACTGAGGCTCAGATTGCTTTCGCGCCGGAATACGCTAGCGAAAATCGCTCTATTCCAACTATCATTGTACAGGAACGGGGCGATGGCCTTCTTAGGATTGAATACTTTGCCCAAGATTGGAACAACACGTATGGTTTAGTTCTGTACAACTCAACCGCCCCGACCTGGACAGACGGCCAGAATATCACTCTCACATTCCTCAGCTATGGGCCACCTGCCCAAGTGAACCCCCAAATTGCGCCGTACCCAAATGGCAACTTAACGATCTCCGTGGGGACTAGCATTGTAGTTTCCAACTACCCAATAGCTTGGGCCAACCTCTCAGACTTCTATATCTACGGGCTGAAAGGCTCATCGTTCGTTAATGGCGTTCTGACTTTGACCGTCTACGAGGTTAGATCCTGAGGTTGATTGTCACAGCTTCGGTTCTCCTCTATCTGACTATGCTTGCTCCACTCTCTCTTCCAACTGTGCAGGTGACGCCTGGAATTGCTCTTGAGCCACCATCGGGTTTCTACGCCTACAACTTCGCACCAACATTGAACTCACCCGATAACAATGAAATCTACGATCCGAATTTCATACCCGGCTTTCGTGCCGGTCTAACAAATACTTCGTTGCATTGGGACTCGGGCCTCGGATACGCTCACATAGGTTATTCGATAGGCCCATGGCAGAATTTGCAAGTTGCCTTACCCCACATGGCCGTCGGCCCCCAGTGTTGCAACTTTATGGAAGTTCCCAGAACGCAACAATACAGAGGCGAGGATTGGGGTGACTACTATTACGTCAAAGCAGGTTTCTTGTCCCCCGGCGTGAACATGGCCAATTTCACGAGCACCTTCACTGCGCCGGCAGATGTAGGCCTTCGCACGGATTGGCCATGGTTTGTCAGTCTCTCGCTTGATTGGAAACAGCCCAAACTTCTCAGCCCAAGAAATGAATGGGGCGCCTTAGGCATCACGGCAACACAATACGTGCCAAATGCCCCAAACAAGTTGGTCTATACTGTCGTGAACTTTTGGATGGACTCGAACAGCTCAAATGTCCTTTCGAAGTTGCCCGGATCTTCTTCCGAACGAATGATCGCAGGTTCGCATGTAGTCGTTTATCATCCGATCCAAATGACAGGTACGTACGACGGAAACCAAACGATTTCTATTGACTTATCGCCCTATCTCGAAGACACACTTAACGCTCTTGGCTTCTCTCCCTCAAGTGCTGAGCCTCCAGTGATCTCATACGTCTACCTCAACATTGAGGGCTATAACATGCAATGGAACACCACGTTGTACTCATTCTTTGTGGTTTCAAATCACAACCCGACAGAAGAAACTCCCGCCACCGCCACAGCACTTTATGGAGCCGCGATTATTACAGCCGTGGCTGGCTTAGTCTACATAAATCGCAAAATGAGGAAAAGAACCACTCAAGTTTTAGATTGAAGGCGTTCATCGACCAGTTTCTCTATTCCGCGTTGAACGTCTGGTCCTCCATCCTAGGATTACAATCACCAGTAGGACGGAGGCTGCGACGATTGGAAAGGTGATCAGTGTCAGGGTCGCCTGCGGGTTCGGCGCTACAATTGTTGAACCATTTCGCGTGTATGGAAGGCTGTTCAACGGTATCTGAATTGGGGCAGGAAATGTTCTCGCTGAGTAAGCACTGTTACTGTCAAGGATTACGGGCGCCCTCGGTGCGGCGTTGAAGTAGAAGAAGTCGAGTAAGTCATTAGAATTTGCTACGTTCTGATTTAACGGCTGCAGATTCCAATTGTAATCTATGAACCGAAGAAGCGACATGTGGTTTAGGAGAGGCTTTGAAACGTAGTTTTCTTTGGCAAAAGGCGAAATGACCAATAGAGGAACTCTTTGACCGTAACCGCGCAAGACATGTTCGAATCCATGATTTATGCTAAGCAGTTGTGGCGGGGGGACATGATCGTAGTACCCGCCTCCTTCATCGTAAGTTAGGAAGATCGCCGAAGAATTCCAGTAGCTGCTCTCCATGACGGCGTTGATGATCGACACAACCCACAATTCGCCTTCAGTAACGTTGGAAGGAGGGTGCTCGTCCAGAGTATCGAATCCTACGGCGTTCACAAAGCTTACTGATGGTAAATTGTTTCCTTCAGACAGGTCACGAAGGAAGGCCGGTACGTCTTGGACTTGGTTGAGGGCGCTTGAGTTAAGATTTGAAAGATAGTTGATTGGAGGAACTAACTGCTCTTGAGCCGTGAAAAAGTCAAAATAGCCCCAAGAAATCCCGTGAGCCGAGAGTTGGTTTAATATGGTAAGATTGTATGGCAAGTACGGGGGCGGTCCATCATTCTGAGAAACTGGAGTGTCACCAGCGAGCAGAATCAGCCTATTGGGATTAGTCGTAGAAAGTGCAGGCGCGAAGTAGTTATCAGCTAAACCGTATTCCTCTGCGTAAACCCAGTACGCCGGGATTTGATGGTAATCGAAGTAAGCCAGCGACTGGGGACCTGAATAAGCCGCGAACCCATCCATTTTGCCGTTATCGTAGTCGTTCTCGTATGTGACCTGCCCTTCTGACGGGCTAAATGTGTTGCCAGCGTTGGCGTAATAGGGCGAAAGGCAACCCGTTCCAAACGGTACACAGATCCCCTTCGGAATGCCGTCGATGGGTTCCAGCCGAGATGTGATGCCATTGATGAGAGTACCGTTAGCTTCGGGGTACGTTCCGAAGTAGTTGTCGAAGCTATGGTTCTCCTGGACGATCACGATGACGTGTTTGATTGGAGTCTCAGTGTCCGCAATTGAGTAGTTGCTTCGGAGCGTGAGCGCTAGAGCAGCGACCAAAACTACAGTAAGTAGCTTCACGAAGGTCAGATCCTTTCTCCAACCTCAACACTCAGATTCAAGTCAGCTTGAATAGCTGCACGAGCTGGAACGTAACATACATGAAAGCTAACCCGAGCACAATGGCGAATGGTAGTCCTGGGAACATATCCCTCCCCTCTAACATCTTGAATCCGAGGAATGCTCCGATTACGATACCGAATGCGGCTGCGATGTATGGGAGCAGGCCGAAGTTCATCATTGAAATGCTCGCAAGCATCGAGTAAAACACCATATCCCCCATACCCACGGTCAAGTCACCATAGGTGAAGACGGCGCCCGTGAATTCTTCTAAGTCTGTTGATTCAGCCATCTTTCCAATTGGGCCTTTGTAGACGGCGAAGAGGTCGTATGCGGCTAGGGCGAGCAAAAGAACGATTCCTGTCAAGGTGGGTATAGAGACGCCCAGGAATGTTCCTGTCATACCTCCTATGATGATAATTGCTGCAAAATGGAGGGCCCTCTTCGTTTTGTAAATTGCTAACCCCAGAGCGACCGCCCCTAGCAAACTAACTAGAAGCCAGGGCAATGGCGAGGAAGTCAACACAGCCGGTAGAACGTTTGCATATAGCGTCCCATACCAAGTGAATAGAAAGAAAACCAACGCAAAGAGTGCTACGTTGATCAGGTATCTAACGACTCGCTTCAATCCGAATTTTATGAACAGGTACATCAGTGTGCCCATAGCGGCCATGAGGATGACGAAGATGCTTGCGTTGAGCGTGATTCCACTAGTGGTTTCCGGGAAAATTGTGATCGGAACAATTGGGGCGTTTGATGACTGAAGGCTGTAGGTTAGCAGTCCCGCCAGAGCGATTGCGAGAATCTCGGGGATTAGTTGTTGTGGCTTGGCCTTGAATTTGCTCTTACTCAACTTCTAACCATCTCAAATTATGTTCGCATTCCGCACAGAAGTCTTCCTGCTTTCTGTCGGTGTCTGATAATCGTTCGGAAAAATACATGACGCACACGGGGTTGAGACAATGTTTCAACCTTAACATGTGTCCGATTTCATGTATCGCCTCCTTGGCAACTCTCTGTCCGAAGAGGGCAGCTTCGCTCCGGATCTGCGGCCTCAGGCGAAACGTGGAAATCACGGCAGTTCGCCCAGGACACCTCGCTTCACCGAAAACAAAATTCATACTCGGAACGTAAAGGTCCAGAGGAGTAACGCCCAGCAATAGCTCTACGCGGGTGGATTGAATGAGTTCTTCAAGGATTACCAAAATGCGTGTTGAATGATATTGGCCTCGGAACGAATCGTAAGCTTCTGCAGGTTCTCTAATAGGCTCAAGTATCTCCGCCTGATAGCGTGGGAATCTTAGCGAAATCTGTTCCTTTAGAGTGTTGAGCGGGTAGTCGGTTGTTGGGCCGATCTGAATGAGGCCTAAATTATCATACATCGAATACTTCACCAGGCTTTGGGGTTGCAGTCTGTAGGCCTAGTTCTTGTGATGCCCAATCCGCGAGGCCCTTGCAGTTTGCTTCTTCGCCGTGAACAACAAAGACTCGTGTCCTTTTATCGAGTTCCTTGAGTGTTTCTTGGAGCTGTGTCTTTCCTCCGTGGGAGGAGAAATCGTATTTCTCAACCCGAGCCTTGACCTTTCTTGTGTCTCCGTGCAGTATGAAGTGGCCCTCGTCGAGTAGGATTCTGCCTGGTGAACCTTGAACTTGATAACTGACTAGAAAGATTCCGTTGCCTTCTTTCAAGGCGATGTTTTCCATGTAAAACACTGACGCTCCTCCCTTCAGCATGCCCGCCGGTGAGACAATCACGCCCGGCATACGGGCTGCGCGCCTTCGTTCGTGCCAGTTTCTTATCTGATCCGCTTCTCTCATTGCCGAGCGGAAGAGTTCGTCGTCCTTCAGTGCGTTCGGGAATTGCTCTAGCATCCTAATTGCGTCCAACGCCATGCCGTCCACTGAAACTGGGTAGGTGAAATTGTGGCCGGCTAGCATACAGATTATTTCTTGCGATCGGCCGACTCCGAAGGCTGGAACGAGGACGGTGCCTCCACCTTCGACGACTTCCTTACAGGCTAGTACGAAGTTCCGTTCAGATTCTGCTCTGTCGGGGTGGTCTTGTGCCGCGTACGTGCTCTCGATTACTATGGCGTCTAGGTTGTTGTACTCTCTATCTGCTCCGCTTACCAAGTGTGTTGGCACGAGGTTGAAGTCCCCGGTATAGAGAACGCGTTTTCCATCACTCTCGATAATTACCTGGGCGCTGCCGGGTATGTGGCCTGCATTTACGAGGGTAATCTTTGCGTCGTTGACCGAGAATTGGGAGTGATAATCCACGGGAATCGCATGGCCCATCATGCTCTCCAAGTCGATGTATTCGAAGGGAAGGTAGTAACCGCTGAGTTTGATCATGTCGCGTACGAGCACGCTAGTCAGCTTGAAGGTTGGTTCAACAGCGTAGACCGGCAGTTTCAGAGCTTGAACATAGAATAGGGGAATCAAACCGCTATGGTCCAGGTGGGCGTGTGTGAGAACTACCGCATCCAAATCCTTGGGTGAGACATGAACTGGGAAGCCTACTTCATGATTTATCATGACCCCGTAGTCCATCAGGATCTGACTGCGTGCGGTCTTCGCGGCAATGGCGGAGCGTCCTACCTCCTGACAAGCTCCGAGAAACCGTAATTGCATCCGTAATCAGCTAATCTCTTCGTGAAACTTTAGCTTTCCCAAATCGACTTCGCAAATGTAAGATTACCGGCTAGCCGTACATTCCACGCAACGATCGTGCTGTTTGCAGTAGCCGCTTGTCTATCTCTTCCTCAATATCCGCCGCATCATATTCCAAATCCTTTACGTCCACTTTGAGTCCGTATGCTTTGGATACGGCTTTGATCGCGGTTGCCGCGGCCTTAGGGTCTGCGTGCTCTGCAGAGGCGTAGGGTAGAACGGCGACGGCTGGGAAGCCTTGTTTTTCGAACTCCCCAAGCATGACGGCCAAGGGTCCATAAACGAACAGGCCCGGTTCCAAAGTTGTGTGTTTCATCTTGACGGTTTTAGGCGGGTATCTGGCAGTTGGAACAATCCGGATCCCATCCGATCCCTCCTGGAGACTCGCATCCAAACCGCCTATCATCACCGTGTCTCTGAATTTATTGTTCATAGCCCACTGGGCGAGCGTCTTTGCAAACTCAGACTCTTCAGTCCTATGTGGTGAAAATTCGAGCTTTACAAGCACAATCCTTCCTGCCTGGTAAACTTCGAACGGTGTGACCAGTCCCGTTTCGGAAGTGGCGATGAATGGGGGTGGATGAGCTACATCTACGAAACCAATCCTCTTAGCTTTCAAGGCGTGAACGAGGTATGAGACCGAAATGTAGCCTGTCTCGCCTACGCCATGGAAGCCAGTTATCAGGGTGCTATTTCGTAGGTTCTTGGCTTTGACCATGAAATTAACGGGCAAACGTATTTTCCTCAAGTGTTCCCGAGAATTATGAGAACGATTTCTTGCGCATGTCCGGACGAATATAATAACTTCGCTAGCTTCTCGTTCTGAACGCGGTGAGCCTTCAAAGAAGCAAATCGAACAATTCAGTCGCTGAGACGATCACAAAGGGCGATTATGAACCCTTTCTCGCAGTCCAAGACCTCGTTTGGAGTGAATTAGAAAAATACTTATGTACGGCGGATTTTTATGCTGTGGTAGTCACCTGAGGTAACAAAAAATGTCCTATTTGACAGGTCAACCCGTATACATATTGAAAGAAGGTTCAACTCGTAACCGCGGCCACGATGCACAGCGGAGCAACATAACAGCTGCAATCATCGTTGCCGAAGTTGTCAAGACCACTCTTGGTCCGCGCGGAATGGACAAGATGCTCGTCGACAGTTTAGGCGACGTAACCGTCACAAATGACGGCGCTACGGTATTGGACGAGGTGGACGTTCAAAATCCTGCCGCTAAGATGATAGTTGAGGTCGCGAAGACGCAGGATGATGAAGTAGGGGATGGAACCACAACTGCTGTTGTGCTTGCAGGTGGGTTACTAAAGCGTGCGCAGGATCTTCTCGACGACGAAGTTCATCCGACTACAATTGTAGCGGGTTACAAGAAAGCCGCTGATAAGGCGATCTCGATTCTCGACTCGCTTTCTGAAGAAGTCAAGGCTGATGATAAGGTGGCTTTGAAGAAAGTTGCCATGACCGCTATGCACAGTAAAGGTTTGGGCGGAGCACGTGAACACTTCGCGGATATCGCAATCGAAGCCGTGCAGCAAGTGAAGGAGAAACGAGGCGATTCTTGGTATGCTGACATAGACAATATTCAGCTGGTGAAGAAGGAAGGAAAGAGCCTGCTCGATACCCAGCTTGTTAGGGGAATTATTGTCGACAAGGAGGTTGTTCATCCGGGCATGCCGAAAGAGGTCAAGAACGCCAAGATCGCTCTGCTCGACGCGGCATTAGAGATTGAGAAAACTGAGATTTCCGCCGAGATTCGAATCAACGACCCATCCCAGATGAAAGCATTTCTCGATGAAGAGACGCAGTATGATGAAGGAAATGGTTAGCAAGATTAAGGCTTCAGGCGCCAACGTGGTCCTCTGCCAGAAAGGAATCGACGACACAACACAACACTACCTAGCCAAGGAAGGAATGCTGGCTGTAAGAAGGATCAAGAAATCCGACATGGAAAAACTTGGGAGGGCAACTGGAGGCAGAATCGTAACAAACCTAGACGACCTCAAAGCCGGGGACCTAGGAAAAGCTGACCATGTCGAAGAAAGAAAGATTGGAGACGACAAGATGGTGTTCATAGAAGGATGCAAAGATCCAAGATCCGTCAGCGTACTGATCAGAGCGGGCCTCGAACGCTTAGTCGACGAAGCTGAAAGAGCATTGAAGGACGCTCTCTCAGTCGTAATCGACGTGGTTCAGAAGCCCAAAGTAGTAGTTGGCGGAGGCGCAATTGAGGCTGAACTCGCCAAGAGACTCAAGGAATATGCGAGCAAAGTGGGTGGACGCGAGCAACTAGCGATAGAAGCTTTCGCCGAAACGCTCGAAACCATTCCAAAGACGCTGGCAGAAAACGCTGGCCTCGACCCCATCGATATCATGGTCGCCCTCCGATCAGCGCACGACAAGAAAGAGGGCGTAAACCAAGGCGTAGACGTATTCAAAGGCGGAGTGAAGGATATGAAGAAACAAGGAGTCGTAGAACCGGTTAGGGTTAAGGAACATGCGATCCGTTCGGCAGCAGAAGCCGCCTCAATGATCCTTAGAATCGACGATGTGATCGCCGCGGCAAAGCCACCACCGACTCCGCCACCAAGAGGCGGTGGCGGAGAGATGGGTGACTACTAAAATCCCTTCTTTCCCCTCGTACGCACGCTTAAAATAGATTGTAACCGCGTTAGTCGGCTTGCTCCGGGCTTTAGGGCTCCGGTAGAAGCTTAAGCTACCGAATATAGCCCGGTCAAGTCGCGTGACGCCGAAAGTATGTTGGCCTCTCGAGTTATGGAGAGAGTCAGCGACGTCGCGGGTTCAAATCCCGCCCGGAGCACCACAAAATCTCTATTTTTTCCAAATGGATTGAGTATGGTCAGTTCAGGGTTCGAGCCAGAGAAATTGTGGCTACCGGTGCCTTCGGTCTCTTCCCGCTTTGTTCTGCTCTCTTTGCCAACTTCGTTTCCGGCTGGTTTCGATCCGCGTCCTGCCGGATCCGAAAGACCCTGCTCCGCCTCGGTATTGCTGGACTTGGGAGTAGAAGTCTGGGAATCCATCCGCATTGTCAGCGAGGGTTGATATGAGTCCGTTGAGCCTTGACCTGGCCTCGTCGGATGCATTTTCATCCCAAGCCTTCGAATAAACCTCGTAAGCAAGATGGAACTTGAAATCCTGCGGCCGGTCAATCTCTAGCTTGATCGGCGTCTTCTTTTCGTCGTTCCCTTCTTCCATGTTGCACAGTTCCGCATATCTAGATAGCAGGTCGAGTTATTTAACGCCACAGGAAAAAACAATCAAAGAGTTCAATCGTTGATTGCCTTGTTTCAGCTTGCATCCTTGGTAATGCGCGAGTCCACAACTTCTTTGTCTCTTTCAGGCAATTCGTACCATTGTTTCCTTTCGCCTACTTTTGATCTAAGCTTCCAGCGAGTACTCTTAGGGGCATTGTCTATTCGGGCCTTCAAGGCTTCAATACGATTACGAACGGTTTTCTCTCCGTCTTTGTCGAGTGGATACTGAGCGAGTGCGTTCGATATGTTTCCCAGGTTTATCATGAATGTTTTGTATATACCCCAATCATCACCGCATAACCTTGCAAGATACTGACCGTTTATCGCGTCCGGCGTCTCTGTATCGGTAATCTCGTGGTCGTTGATGAGTGATATTATGTCTCGGTACTCTCTTTCGGTTATTTCAACGACCTGAAGTTTGGTCGCCAGCAGGTCTGCGAGGGGGATCGTGTATTTGTCGATTAACAGGCGATCTTTGAAATCCAGTTTATGACACATTTCGAATACGTCCAAGAAAATGTCGACCCGTCTTCCATTTTCAATGTCATTGAAGATGAGTCGTGTGTCTCCATGCAACGCGTTGAAGATATCACGCGGCGTGTAACCGAGACCTATGAATAATTTCTTCATGCCGCTGCGCCTGCTTCTTCAGGCCCATGAAATCTATGTCAGCATATTTACGGGATAAGGACCTGTGCGTTGCGCTTGGCGAGTGAAACCGAACCGCCAACCCACCAAACAGTCGCAGGGTTATCTGGTTCTTGTCGGCTTCGTCGATTATCCGCTGGGCCTCTTTGACTATGTCTGTTTCTGGCGTTGAATTCGGCACTGATTAATCACAGGAGGATGCGTATGCCGTGGAGAGCGAATATAAGGCGTTTCATGCGGTTCTACCGCGCCCATTCAATATAGGCGTGTGAGCTCGCAGAATTCGCTCTGTTCCACTCAGGAACGCGATGGTGCTAAGCTTTTTCAGACTGGGGTGCATGAGGCACACTGTGTTTGGGCCCGTAGCTCAGCTAGGCTAGAGCGACAGACTACGAATGTCGAAGCTCATATGAGGATCGGAGGAACCTGCTGGTCGAGGGTTCGAATCCCTCCGGGCCCACCAACTAACGAACTTTGAAGTCTCTTCATTTCTTGGGATATTCAAGCTTCGATATTCGTACTACCGATGACGGCTGCATTTGTCAATATTGGTAAGCAGTGGCAGGTGTAATAAGCGGACGGCGTTTTCGAAGTTCGACGGATATGTCAGGCAAGAAGGCCGATCTCGCTGGTCCGGGAATCGGAAATTATGAGGATCTGGATAAGATTCTTCCGAACGGTTATAGTTCTCTTCTGAACCCAAAGGACACGCAACGAGCCATTTTCGCTGCAAAGAACTACATCGAAGAGAACCTTTGCAAAGAACTCAATCTCATGATGGTTCAAGTTCCGTTGATAGTCGATGTGGAAAGCGGAGTCAACGATATGCTTGACCGCGACGGTTCACGGACGCCGGTTCAATTCCACATCTCTAACGACTATAACAGGCACCCCATCGACGCACAGGTCGTCCAGGCCGCAACAAAATGGAAGAGAGTGGCCTTGAAGCAGTTCGGGATGAAAGTTGGAGAGGGGATCTGCACAGATATGCGGGCTGTTCGTAAGGACTACTTCCTAGACCATGACCACAGTGCCTACGTGGATCAGTGGGATTGGGAGAAAGCGATTACCGAGGAGGAAAGAAATCTCAGCTACCTGAAGGATACCGTCCGCAAGATTTGGAAGGTGCTCAAAGGTGCGGAAACGCATGTACAGAAGACATTCCCACAACTCAAGACTAACAAGTATCCAAACCTACCCGACGAGATCACATTCCTACACGCCGAAGACATTCTCGACAAATATCCTGATATGCCACGGAAAGAGCGCGAAACTGCGATTCTCCAGAAGTATCCTGCGATCTTCATTATTGGAATCGGTTGGGTTCTGAAAGATGGTTACCCACATGAAATGAGAGCCGCAGACTACGACGACTGGGTCACTGAGACAAGATCGGAGGAGGGAAAGCCGATGCATGGGTTGAATGGCGACATCCTTGTCTGGAATCCTGTGACAAAGCGTCGGCACGAACTCACCTCAATGGGCATTCGCGTCAACGCTACTTCTTTGAAGAAGCAGCTTGAGCTTTCAGGACAATTGAGCTTCCTGAACTTTCCGTACCATCAAGGCATCATAAACGGGGACCTGCCTCTCAGCATCGGAGGCGGGATCGGGCAGTCTCGCACGTATATGTATCTCCTCCGGAAAGCGCACCTTGGCGAGGTCAGCGTTAGTGTTTGGCCGAAGATACTGAAAGAGATGTGCGCAAGAAAGAACATACATGTTATAGAATGAGTTGTTACATTGAAAATGCTTGGAAGCGCTTTGCTGTTTCGGCCATCTCCCTCAAACGTTTGTCAACGAGCCCGTAGATAGTATTCTCTTCATAGCCACCATTCGGGAGCGCTTTCCCAGCAGGGACGCCAGTTAATACCTCAATTCCTTCCTCGATTGTTGACACCGGGTAGACGTGGAATTTGCCGGCCTTTACCGCGTCCACCACTTCTTGCTTCAACATAAGGTTACGAACGTTGCTTTGGGGAATCACTACGCCATGTCGTCCGTCGAGCCCCCTCGCCTTGCATACTTCAAAATATCCCTCAATTTTCTCGTTAGCGCCGCCAATTGGTTGCACCTCCCCTTTCTGGTTAACTGACCCCGTAACAGCGAAATGCTGCTTGATCGGAACGCCTGACAGTGCGGAGAGAAGTGCGTACAGCTCTGTACTAGAGGCGCTGTCTCCTTCCACTCCTTCGTAGTTCTGCTCAAACACGATTCTGGCGGACAACGTGAGAGGTTTGTCCCGCGCGAATTTCGAGGCGATATAGCCAGCAATTATCATAATCCCCTTACCATGTATCGGGCCGCTCATCGCTACCTCTCGTTGAACATCAACTAACCCATCCTTCCCTAACCCCACGGCTACCGTTATGCGCGATGGAGCCCCGAAGGAGAAATCGCCTAAGCTGAGAACAGAAAGGCCGTTAATTTGTCCGGTCGCCTCGCCATCGGTGGATATGAAGATGATATTCTTCTCAATGTATTCTCGCAGTTTCTCTTGTATCAAATTCGAACGATAGATTTTGGCCTCAATGGCTTTCTCTACGTGGTTTGCCGTGATATATTTCGAATCGTCCTGTTGAGCGTAGAAATGAGCTTCACGCACAACATCGCCGACCAAACCAAATTGCGTCGAAAGTTTGTCCTGATCATCTGCAAGCCTGCAACTGTATTCGATGAGACGAGCGACCGCTGAGGCGTCTGAGTGCTTCAGGTTTTCATTCATGGCGAGGGTGGTGAAGAACCCTGCATAGTTCCGTATATTGGCCTCAGTCTTCGCCATCGTCGAGTCGAATTCCGCTTTTACCTTGAATAGCTCTCTGAATTCCGGATCGTATGCGTACAGCAACTGGTACATAGTCGAATCCCCAATGAGGATCACCTTCAATTCCAACGGAATCGGCTCGGGGGCGAGTGACCTGACGCTCGCGTAGCCAATCCGCTGTGGCAAATCTTCTATACGAATCTCTCCAGACTTTAGAGCTCGTTTCAGCGAGTCGTAGACGATTATGTCGCGAAGAAGTTGTTCGGCGCGCATTACTAGGAAGCCGCCGTTCGCACGATGGACTGATCCACCTCGAATTAGCGTGAAATCAGTTGTTAATGTTCCAAGCTGGCTCTCTCGCTCAATCCGTCCAAGCACGTTGTCGTAAATTGGGTTTTGCTCGACGACAATGGGAGCACCCTGGGTCCCAGAATTGTCTGCAATTACGTTTACGTCGTAGACTCGGAATCCTAATTCTTCTGCATATTCCTCCTTAGCATCCTTCTTCTCACCGCTCGTGCCGCGAAATCGATCAATGTCCTCGCCGATATGTGTCTGGATTCTGTGCAGGAATTGGACAATTTCTTCATGTGGTTTGTATTTCTCAAGCAAGCTGGACATTAAGTGGTCGATCGCGTACAACGTGACATCTTTATCGAATTCAGCGATCTCGTTCCGTGCTGCGGTCTCCAGGTCGCGGAGTTCCCGTACTAATGGTTGTAGCTTCTCCGTAAGGGCTTCCCGTTGTTGTGTGAGCTTCTGTTGAGCCTCCTTTGGTAGGGAGATGAACTCATTCGCCTTCAGGGGCTTACCCTTGATTACGGGTACAAGTGACATTCCAACGGGTGTCAGTTGAAGTATGAATCCTGCCTCTTCTGCAGTCTGGCCCATACGTGTGATTATGTCTTCTCGTTTTGCGTTTACTTTTTTGATTATTTCTTCTCGCTTGGTTGCGTAGTCTTCACCCTCGAATACTTGATGAATGGCGATCCGTGCGGCCGCGATCAGCTCTCGCATGTCTTGTTTGAGCTGCTTTCCAACTCCTGGCGGACAACGGAGTTTGTTCGGTTGGTATTCATCTTCAAAATTGTGGACGTAACACCAATCCATAGGCGTTGCTAACTTCTTCGCGAGGTCTTCCAAAAAGTCAGTTACGGTCGTTGTTTTTCCGGTTCCTGAAGGGCCCGCTACGAAAATGTTGAAGCCGATTTCCTTAGCTGAAAAGCCTAGAGATAGAGCTTGGTAGGCACGTGGTTGGCCCACCATCATTTCTAGGGGCTTTAATTCCTCGGTCGTCTTTGCTCCAATAATCTTAGGGTCGCAAGTCCAACGAAGAGCGGTGATCGGAAGCTCGGATACCATAGCCTTCAGCAAAGATGCCGTTCTGTGTTGCTATTTACCTTTTGTAGAAAACTGGCCCGCCTCGCCACGCAAGTCGGGCCTTTACGAGATCTGGGATTTGGCCTCGTCGATTCTGACTGGTCTGTGCGTTATGGGGTTTATCCATAAGTAAGGGTCTTCCCATCGATCGGTAAGTTCAACCTTTACTGGGTGGTCACATTTTGTGCATCGAGGGCCTCTAGATTCGAATATCGTCTCGGGACACCGGCAGTCACAGCCTACATGCTCCAGAATTAGTTTGGATCCTTCATATCGAGGAATTCTTGGCGGGCTGCAAGCTTCGCAGAAGGTTTCCACTTCCTTAGACCTCACGATTGCGAATCGACGGTAATACGGTAGAGAGATGAGTGAAACTTCTCCTAGAACTTTCAAAGTGGAGGCTTGTGGACTCTAGTTTGCTCTATGGGTCAGTTCTAGCCAGAGGTTTTTCTAGTTTCAACCCGTAGCGTTCACGTATCTTTGCGGCTAACTTCATCATGTCGAATCCGAAGATTTCCTTCAGTTCTTCCAAGGTTAGTTCCTCACTCTCGGTCATGTCGCTTACCGTGACTTGCCGGAATAGAGTTCGCTTCCGCTCCAGCACGTCACGCACATGTTCCTCGATGGTGCCCTTGACTACGAAGTTCACTGCAAGTACCTTATTGGTTTGGCCAATTCGGTGGAGGCGTGCGATTCGCTGCAACAGCCTAGCAGGATTCCAGGGCAAGTCATAATTTACGACCACATCAGCAGCTTGTAGGTTCAGGCCAAACTGTCCAGCGTCCGTGCTCGCAAGGACTCTGTAGATAGGTTGTTCCGTGAATTTGTGCAGATTGGCGATTCGTTCGTCGCGCGAAAGTTGCCCATGGTACACTAATGTTGGGATTCCCTTGCCCTCTAGCTCTTCCTGTATGAGATTAACAACTGGGACAAATTGCGAGAAGATTACTATTTTATGGGATTGCTCCGTCAAGTCCTCGACGAGTTCCCTTAAGCTCGACTAGCTTTGCGTTCTCGGGTTCAAGTCTAGCGACCGCCCGTAGTAACTTTTTGAAGATTGGCGATTCACGGAGTAACTCGGCGTCACGGGTGTTCTGCGCTGCTTCCGTCGAAGATAGCCCGCTATCATGCTTATGTCGGCGCAAGCTTCTCGGAGAAGAGTGTACAGTCTAAGTCGGTTGGATGTGAATGGATTCGGCCCTTCGTGTTCGGTAGTGCTGAAAGCGTACTCCTCAAGGACCGTTTCGCTTAAACTCTCCTGGAGTATATCGTAAATCGTGCGTTGGTTTCTCGCTGGTTCAGTGTACACATACTGCATGGTCAGTGAGGGCAATTGCCTCAGCACTTGGGCTTTCGTACGACGGATCGAAACTGCCTTGAGTTCTTTCCTAAGTAAGGGTAGATTTTCAGGGTTAATGATTGGTCGGTAGGATTGCCATCCCTGTCCCGACAATTTCAAGGTGAACCTCGCTAGGAAGTCTTCATGGTATCGTCCGAAGAAACCTGGCCGCACAATATTCACTATATTGTAAAGTTCGCCGAGATGGTTTTCGAGCGGCGTGCCAGTCAAAGCGATCACGTTTCGTACTATCAGTTTCTTCACGGCCTCACTCGTTTGCGTATCCAAGTTCTTGACGCGGGTTACCTCATCAAGTATCAAAGTATCGAAAGCTCTCTGCATTATCAGATCCGCATCCGTGCGAAGCAGCTCGTAATTTACGACGACTAGAGGATCGTCATACAATCTGCTGCGTTCCCGAATGGAGCGCTTAGACGTGACTATGGTGGGTTCGAGGTTGAATTTCTCAATAAGTTCCTCCCGCCACTGGTCGACAACTGCGTTCGGTGCTACGATCAGTGCTCGGGAGGCCTTTCTGAGCTTCTCTAGTTCAATCAAAGCACTAGTCGCTGAGATAGTTTTGCCCAATCCCATTTCATCAAAAAGGCAGGCGCGGCCGTCGTTTGCTAGAATGAATTGCACGGCTTTTCGCTGGAATGGGTAGAGGGTGACGTTGATGTTTCTTGGAGCCCGAGTTTTACGCAGGCCCGTTTCTTTTTGCGGGAAGTTCTTGAGTAGGAGTCGCACGCCGTCTCGTTCGAATGCTGTTTTCGCGAACTCCAGTGACCCTGCTTGCCTGAGTCGATAGCTGTCATAATATGGGCTCCAAACAACATACGTTTTGAAAGTCCAATCGTCGAGAATATCCTTCAGTGAGTCATCTTTCAGTGGTCTAACCCACACGTACCCTTCCGGGTCGTATTCTAATACCACGGTTCGGTGTTCGCGAATCAGTTTGAGGGCTTGAGGGGAGTATTCCAGTTTCAAGCCAGATTGGCGGTATGTTTCTTGCGCGAGTGTAGGATTGAGCGTTACAGGGTGATGGAAGAAACCATCTCGAAATGGCGTGAGCTCAATCAGCGACCCGAAATTCGGTTGTGGTACGTGGATCTCGGGCTGCACTCTCAGTGAGGGGGCCACAACAACCTTCACGTACCTTATCCGCTTCGGCGCTTCAACCGCTTGCTCTTTCTTCAAGTCGCCCGTGCATCCCGAATAGGCTGAAACTGGGATGTAATTCAGCGCCTAGATTTGAGCATCTCGGAAGGGTGCGGGTCTACATCCGGTTGAACAGAACGGGAGCTAGGCTATCGTTTCAGCTCCTCTGGCGGTTTTAGCCTTCGGAAACTTCCATAGATGAGGGCGTCATAGACTAGTTTCAACATTCCCGCCGCGAAAAGCGGCGTGCCGATCCAAACGTTGGCCATAGCGTAGCCGGCTAGGGAGGGGCTAATTGATTGTGAGATACTTCGTGAGACGTTTGTGAGGCCAGCAGCAGGAGTTCTATCCGATTCATCAACGACCGCCATAACATAAGATTGCCGCGTGGGGACATCCATCTGCGAGAGGGATTGTCTACAAAAAAGCAACAACACACCTCCAATCGCACTCGGCGCGAACGGAACACTCGCTAGCAAAACGTTCGATGGGATGTGACTGTAAACCATCGTCTTCAAAAGGCCCAACCGCCTTGCGATTCGTTCCGCAGCCAGGAATGAGAACGCGGTGATAATTTGAGTTCCAAAAAAGATCAACCCGAGAACTGAGTCGTTTAGTCCAAACCTCAAATAGAAATAATAAGCCAGAATGCTCTGGCCGATCAACCCGCCCCCGAACGCGTCTATCGCGAAGAGTCCTGCCAATTTTTGGACTATAGGCTTGGACTTCTCAGATAGTACGGCATGTTTCTTCGCCGCGTTCTTGAGTTCAACTTTCTTCGACAACCTGGAATAGAGCAAGCTACCAACGAGGCCGGAGGCTAAGTAAGCAGCGAATAGTGGTCGATATCCAACTGCCCCCGTTCCTATGTATTGGGACAGACCGGACATCAAAGCTCCAACCGCTGACGCCCCGTAGCCCACTAGGTTGTAGACCGTGAACGCCAAGGTTCGGTGCTTTGAGTCACATGTCTGCGGTATGATCGCTTGTTCTATACTAAGGAAGGGGCCAACTTCGCCCGCACCAACCGTCATGTTCCCAACGATTCCAGCGATGATGGGAGCCCACCAAGCGGCGGACAAAAACAAAACGGACCCGGCTATGAAGTCCATCAATGCGAAAATAATGAGCGTTCGCTTTCGTCCGAACCTATCTGCGACGAAACTTATTCCTAAAGTGTAGACTGCGCTAGTGAAGACGGTGATAGTGAGTACGACGCCTATTGCAAAAGGTTGGAACCCAAGTTGGGCCATGTAAACTCCGAATATCACTCCGAGAAACCCATAAGGTATCGTGCGGACGACTTTCTCGATGAAAATTAGTTTGCCATCTCTGTCGAGCCATTTGGAATCCAAAAAAATCACATTTCTTGAGAACGTGTATCACTTCTTCCCCAGCATCAGTTTCTATTCGCTAGAGCCTTTTTGCAATCTTAGTTCACAATGCTTGTAGAGCCCGTCGTATAACGGAAATTGCAGTTTCATGTTTTCGAAGTCGTCGTGGGAGATTTCCCTAAACCCTTCTGCAGCTGCTTCTAGGCCCGCGGACTCTGCAGCAGGTTCTCGTATCTTTGCGTCCGCCCCTCGGACTATATTTGCAAGTTCTCTTAGGGCCGGATCGATGAGATTGTATTTTCGCATTATCGCGTCGAAACTAACATATTCCTTTCCATCTTCCTGGTAATGAGTTAACTCCACACCTTGCGCGTCAAACGGGATGGCGCCTTCGGTATTGGCTACCTCCTGCACTTTATCCTTCGGAACGAAGAGAAACTGCGCTTTTTCATCAACGAAATGTGTTATCAGCCATGGACAAGCGATTCTATCGACTTTTGCTTTCTCACGAGTGACCCACTTCATTAGGGATACAACCGCGCCTGACGCGCACACGTGTGTGATTTAAGTAGAAGCTTTTGTGTTCCCGTCTTCCATAGCTTTCAGTAAGTCTCTGGAGAGTTGGAAATGAGTTCCCCGTTGAAATCGTCTTCATACATTTTGGTGGTTATCGAACGGGGGCAAGTAGCCGATGTAGTGCGAACGGTGAAGGAGATACCACAGGTCGAGGAGGGGGCACTTCTCCTCGGCAGATATGACCTTCTAGTACGCGTCGGGCATTATGATAGAACCGGTCTGTACAAGGTTGTTTCAGAAATTCGCTCCATGCAGGGTATAAAATCCACAAGCACGCATATTCCATTTGAGGGCTTCACTAAAGAATATGTCGTCGATGAGAATGACGCTTTGGCAATTTCTCTCCTGCGCTCCCAAGGTTCGCTGCCGACGGTTCTCTCCCAGTTGAAGGAGCTTACGTCATGTTGTAGAAGGACACATAATTCCCGGCGATTGGGATCTGCTCCTGATTCTACATAGCAAGAATGTTGAGCAAATCCTGGAAACCGCGGTCAACCAATTTGAAGGTGTGCATGGAATCACGAAAACTGAAACATTAATCGCTCGCCAATATTTCCGCCGAACACCGGACGCAACGGTCTCCGTCGGAACATTCGTCCCGCAATACGCATTCGATAGATTGAAAGATGGAACGGTTCTTGGGGCACAAGCCGTATCATAGCATCGCCAATTCAAACGCTGCTACAGGATGAAGGATTGTATCCAGACGTTCGACTAGGTGGCAGCATATCGAAAAGAACATGTGCCGACATCTGGGAGATGGTTTCGTAACCCGGAGTCTGGTGGGGTAGTTGAAAGCCGAAGACGACAACAAGGTGAAGACTAAGCCACCCCTGCCTCCCGAAGACGGCCCGGAAACGGTTCAGGATGAATTGCTTGAGGCGGTTATGCAAAAACAGGAAAGCGAGAGAAAAGCAGCGGAGTACCTTGACCGGCTTAAGAGACTACAGGCAGACATGGAGAACGTACAGAAGATTACTCGGCGGCAAGTTCATGAAGTAACTTCGCAGGCTTCCGAAAGGTTGCTAACCAAACTTCTACCGACCCTCGATTCCTTGCAACAAGCCGTAAATGCCTCCACTACAGGCAACCCGCAGTTCGCTGACGAGGCTGCAGTTGGTTTAAGGCTCCTTCAGAAACAGCTAATCGAGGTACTTCAGAGCGAAGGATTGGAAGAAATCTCTGCTATTGGCAAACCGCTGGATCCGGAGTTGCACGAAGTCGTCAGTTACGTAGAGACCGATGAGAAACCCGAGAACATTGTTGTGGAGGAGATCCAGAGAGGTTACACTCTCAATGGCAAGGTAATTAGACCTAGTTTTGTCGTGGTCAGCAAGCACCCGCAGAAAAATGACCCTACTCAGGCTGCAAGCGGGTAGTCCCACAAGGTTTTTGAATTAAATCCTCGTTCCCTTGTTACGTCTAGTAACTAAAGGTGACATGAAACTTGCCAAAGATCATTGGAATAGACCTTGGAACGAGTAATTCGGCCGCCGCGGCCATAATCGCCGGCCGTCCTACAATCATACCGAGCGCCGAAGGCACATCCGTCGCTGGGAAGGCGTTTCCGTCATATGTTGCCTTCACTAAGGATGGGCAGCTACTCGTTGGTGAACCTGCCAGGCGTCAAGCAGTTTCGAACCCAGAAGGCACTGTCATGGCGATCAAGCGCAAAATGGGCACCGATTACAAAGTCAAAATCTACGGTAAGGAATACACGCCACAACAAATTTCCGCATTTATTCTTCAGAAGATCAAACGGGATGCCGAGGCATTCCTGGCAGACAAAGTGGAGAAAGCCGTCATCACCGTGCCCGCATACTTCAATGACAACCAACGTCAGGCAACCAAAGACGCAGGCTCAATCGCGGGTCTTGAGGTAGTCCGAATAATCAACGAACCGACGGCAGCATCACTAGCGTACGGAATGGACCGTCCCGAGAAGGAAATGAAAATAATGGTTTTTGATTTGGGCGGCGGAACACTCGACGTGACACTTATGGAAGTTGGGCCCTCGAAAGACGAGACGGGAAAAGTGACTCCAGTCTTCACGGTTCTTGCCACCAACGGAGACACACAGCTTGGTGGAACCGACATGGACAATGCAATCATCGATTATATCGCTGACGAATTCAAGAAAACAAACGGAATCGATCTTCGAAACGATAAGGTCGCCATCCAACGCGTTAGGGAGGCCGGGGAGAAAGCGAAAATCGAACTCTCAACCGTCCTCACAACAGACATCAACCTGCCCTTCATCTCCGCCGATGCCTCAGGCGCCAAGCATCTAACCATGACGATGACTCGAGGCAAATTGGAAGAACTTGTCCGATCCCACCATAGACAGATGCCGAGGCCCGCTCGACCGCAGCCCTCACCGATTCCAAGCTTACACCAAAGGAAATCTCGAAGATCATCATGGTAGGCGGGCCTACTCGTATGCCAATCGTGAGAAAGTTCGTAGAAGACTACATGGGTAAAGGAGTTGAGAGTGGAGTTGATCCAATGGAATGCGTCGCGATGGGCGCTGCGATACAGGCCGGGTGTAATCGCAGGTGATGTCCACGATCTCCTTCTTCTCGATGTGACGCCACTGTCGCTCGGTGTCGAAACACTGGGCGGGGTTCTCACAAAACTAGTCGAAAGGAACACGACCATCCCTACGAAGCGTACTCAAGTTTTCTCAACCGCCGCTGACTTCCAAACCACCGTCACTGTGCATGTGCTACAGGGAGAACGGCCTATGGCTTCGGATAACGTGTCACTCGGAATGTTCAACCTATCAGGCATTCCGCCAGCACCGAGAGGAGTTCCACAAATCGAAGTAACATTCGACATAGACGCTAACGGCATTCTAAGCGTAGCCGCCAAAGACCTTGCAACGAACAAAGAGCAGAAGATCACCATCACCGCCACAACCAAACTTCCCAAAGACGAGATTGAAAAGATGGTGAAACAGGCCGACCAGTTTGCTGCGGAGGATCTGAAGCGTAAGGAGGAGGCAGAACTTAGGAATTCAGCTGATAACTTGATCTACAGCGCTGAAAGGTTGACCAAAGAGTTAGCAGGCAAAGTGTCGAAAGAGCAATCCGAGCAAATTACCAGGGCCATCTCCGAACTTCGCGAATCCCTTGCCGGTAAGGACCTCGGAGCCATAAAACAGAAATTTGAAGCACTGCAGAAGATCTTGCAAGATGTCGGAACCGCTGCATATCAGCAAGTTTCTCAGCAGAAAGCGGGCACAGCAGGCGAACCTGGATCAACGTCTCCACCTCCGCCGGGTGAGCAGAAAGAACAACCCGTCGATGTTGATTACAAGGTCGTAGATGATAAAAAGTAGCGATGATATTGCGGCAGATCAGTATTGTCGAAGCGTGACTATTACGATATACTTGGCGTGCAGCGGAACGCAACCAAGGACGAGATCAAATCCGAATATCGAAAACTAGCGGTAAAGTATCACCCCGACCGGAACAAATCTCCCGACGCCGAGAGTAAATTCAAAGAAATCTCCGAAGCGTACGCAATCCTTTCAGACGATGAAAAACGGACGCAATATGACCAGTTCGGCCACGCCGGAATCGACAATCGATACTCGACCGAGGATATCTTCCGCGGCGTCAATTTTGACGAGATCCTTAGGGACATCGGCTTCGGGTTCGGAGGCGGTTTCGGATCTATCTTTGACACATTTTTCGGGGGCAGACCAGTCGCGTGGACCCCAGCGAGGACAGGACATACGGTACGATATCGAGATATCTCTTGAACAGGCCTACGCGGGATTGGGGACCGAGATCGAGGTTCCTAGAACCGAACGATGCTCAGAATGCAACGGCTCAGGCGCCAAACCCGGTACTTCTCCGAAGAAGTGCCCAGAATGCGAGGCGCAGGACAAGTTCAACACGTCCAGAACGCAGGCTTCATACATTTCGCGCGAATTGAGCCATGTCAGGAAGTGCCGCGGTAAGGGGACAATAATGGAGAAACCCTGCAACCAATGTCATGGAGCAGGAATCGTCGAGCGTAACCGTCGTATCTCAGTAAAGATTCCGCAGGGCGTAGACACTGGCTCCCAGCTACTCCTACGTGGCGAGGGAGACGCCCCTAACGGGAGCGGCCGACGAGGCGACCTATACGTCGTCGTTCACGTCAAATCGCATCAAACGTTTCGAAGAGAAGGGAATGATTTGATATGTAATGTGGACGTGAGTTTCTCTAGAGCGGCCCTAGGCGGTGATGTGCAGGTGCCAACATTGGATGGGCCAGCCAACATCATGGTGCCCGCCGGCACCCAAAGTGGAGCAATTTTCAGACTGAGAAAGAAAGGAATGCCGGAAATTCGCGAAAACGGTAAAGGCGACGAACTGGTGGTCGTCCAAGTTAAGACGCCAACAAATTTGACATCACATCAAAAGGAACTTGTTCAAGAGCTTTCCCGAGAGGGGCTCTGATCAGCCTCCAGTATTATGGTCTAAGGAATGAAAACAACCTTCGATGAAGCCGCGGTCCGCCCGCTATTATTGAGCGTGAAAGACTTTCCCAACTTCCGCCCAACGAGTTCGTTATTCTCCCTCCGGCTTCTTCAACTATCAACGAACCAGCAAGCGGTTCATGAACGGGAGACTTGCGAAACACAGTGATCAATCCATCAAATCTTCCCGACGCTACTGAACAAAGGTTCAACGCAATGCTTCCGGGCGATCGCAAGCTCCGTGTATACCTGTAGAGTCTCTTCTCTAACCCTAACGGGTCAGGTATCGAAGGCTCAGGCTCCCACCACTCGAAGATGAGAGCCGAGTTACGAAGCGCAGTTGCACTTGAGGCTCTGATCTTCTTTCCGTTTAGGAATGCTCCCTCCCCTCGGCTCGCCGTGAACATCTCTTCCAGTATTGGGTCGTAAATTGCTCCAACCACTGTCCTCCCACCCACCCTCACGCCGATCGAAACCGCGAAGTGCGGTATTCGCTTTGCAAAGTTGAGTGTGCCATCCAGCGGATCCACTGCCCAGGTCACGTCGCCTGAACCAAACTGAACTCTGCCCGCCTCTTCGGAAACAACCGTGCCCTTGACCCCACTCCTCCGGATCCTTGAAAGAATCAATTTTTCTGATTCTAAGTCGGCATTAGTGACGATACTTCCAGCGTAATCGTACTTTCGTCGTATCGATAATTTTCGCCGAAAGAGTGCTTTCAGCCTCTTTCCAGCTTCCTCAGCAGCGGACTCAGCCACTACAAGGAGAAAATCTGAATCGGGCTGTGGCATGTTCCATCTATCCTGCCTGAAGGCCATCGACTAGTGCTCTCTGTCCTCTGCTCAACCATTCTTCCATAAGATCCATTACGAGAATCCCTACGCCAATGAGAATGAGAATCAAACCGACCGCAGCGAAGATTATCCAGTTCAGAGTCGGTGCATGTGACATCACCAGGATTGCTGAGAAGGCGAGGAGCAACACGCCGACAACTATTAGAGAAATGGCGGCGGTCCCTCGATACCTCAAGATTATTCGCGATGGGTCACCCTTTAGAACGTTTTAAAGTTCCCTAATGTCAAGTGAGGTTCGTTAAGTGATCAGGATGGATTGGCTTCCGGAATTCGTCCAAGAATATCTGAGTTTCAAAGGAAAATGCTTTAGGCATTGCGACAAACACACTTCAATGAAAGTGTTGGTCGAGGACCCGACACGGGTCGTAGGGGCCTACGTTTGCCCTGATGCATTCGTATCCCAAGTTGTCTATTTCAGCCAAAAACCTGACCTGAAATGGTTCACCGACAAGCTGACAAGCGAAGTCGGACGGGAGAACTTTACAGCCAACGACGTTCGAGTCGCCTCACGACACGGATGGGAACTTGGGGGAAAAGCCCTTGAAACTCTCGAAGAAAAGGCCGGAAGCAATTCGACGATCACTGAGGCCTATTGGACTAGATATGCACAGACGGATGCTGAGAAAGAGGTCGCCATTTCCCTTTGCATTGGCGACCGGTCGCGGCTAGGATGCTTGAAACTCTTTGCACACGCCCGCGAGTTGGTTGAGAGCTTTTGCCCGACTTGTAAATCCAAAATCTAGCGTGTATTTGACGTATGGGCTAGTTCGTTTTCTTAGAGCTCTTTAGCTTGGACTGGTAGTATTGACTTGCGAAGAAGTCATCCCAGCGAGCCCTTGTCACGTCAACGGCTTCCGAGAATCCTGTAAAGACATGTTTGATTTTACCATCCTCCTCGAAGAACACTTGAGGAATGAGATAATCATCAGAGGGATCTCCATAGTCGTTGACCAAGGAATCTGCAATCCTCTCCTGCTCCGGGTCGTCTATGTCAAGCAGCCGCAACTCAACTCCGAGTTGTTTGGCCATCAGTTCGCCCTTCTCTGACGAGAGGGGGACACAGTGGGGACACCATTGGGCAACCACGATTGTAATTCTATCCAGCATGAGGAAACATCACACTATATCACAGTCGAAAAGGTACATTTACCTTTAATCCTCACCTTAGTGGTTTCAAGGTCAGACCTGAAATGAACGACGACCGCTTCGCGAAGGCAATAGTGATTAGCGATTTTGACGGGACGATTGTCAACGTCGATACAGCACAGGTAGCCTTGGATCTCTTCGCAGACCCCAAGTGGAAGCTGATAGATGAAGCCCTTGAGAAGGGCGAACTTTCGTTTGAAGACTCTCTGCAGCAGCAATACGCCATGATTCGAGTCTCACAGGAAACCATCCTAGAACAGCTGGATCGGGTCGCTGTTCTCAGGCCGAACTTTGGGAGGCTAGTCGAGCATTGTACGTCAAATAACCTACCGCTCGTGGTTGCGAGCGGAGGGTTCGACTTTTGCATCCGTCACTTTCTCAATCGAGATGAGTGGTTGAAATTCATACAGATTTACGCTCCCACATCGCGATTCACTGAAAATGGTTACGCTCTAACCTTTCCGAAAATTATCTCCCCCTCTTCAATAAACTTCAAAGACGATTTGGTCAGCCAGGAAAAGTTGAAGGGCAAACGAGTTTTCTTCGTCGGAAATGGGTTTGGTGATTATCCCGCTGCTAAAGAATCGGACGTTGCGTTTGCTATCAAGGCTTCGAGACTGGCAGAACTTTGCAGAGATGGCAACGTTCCACACAAAGAAATAGATGACTTCCAGGAAGTCGTCGACGTTTTGAGTGTTCAGTTCCGTGCGGGTCCTTGAAAATAAGTTTTATTTGACTTACGATTACCCGACTCGCAGTGAAATAGAATGATCGTGATTGGGGGGCCAACCTCCGAAGCCCTGGCGTCAAAGGTCGCAAAGGAATTGGGTGTTGAGTTAGGAGGATTGGAGGTTCGGAGATTTCCCGACGGTGAGAAATATCTCAGAGTCCTTAGTGAGGTAAACGGTCAAACAGTTGCTGTTGTTCAGTCAATTCATCATACGCCGGACGAATTGTTGTTCGAATACCTTCTGATGGCTGACGCTTTGAAGGATCTAGGCGCCAAGAGGGTCATTGCCTTCATACCTTATTTCGCCTACGCGAGGCAGGACGAACGCTTCAAGCCCGGTGAGGCGTTGAGTTTCAAAACCGTGAGCAAACTGATCGAATGCGTAGGAACCGACGAAATCTACACGATTGACATGCATCAGCATCGAGTCGTTAAGTCCTCTGACGCCTTCAGAATCCCCGCCCACAACCTCTCCGCTATGACACTTTTAGCAGATTACGTGAGGAAAGGTGGAAAGCTGGAGAAACCTCTTGTGATTGGCCCAGATGCGGAGGCTGAACAGTGGGCGAAGATTGCGGCGGAAAGGTTGGGGACTGATTACGATGTTTTTGAGAAGAGAAGGTTGGGCGACGCTCATGTTGAGGTTCGTCCTAGAAAATCGAATGCTCATGGACGCGACGTGTTGATCGTTGATGACATCATCAGCACCGGGGGCACGATTGTAGAAGCGGTGAAGATCCTAAAGTCCCAAGGTGCTCAGAAAATACAAGTCGCATGTACCCATGCGATACTAGCACCAGGGGCCCTCGACAAGATCAATTCCGCTGGAGTACAAGACGTAGTTGGAACCGATACCGTCCCAAGCCCAATCAGCCGCGTCACGGTTGCGCCACTCATCGCCGACCAGTTGAGGAAGACAGCTAACTAACCAAGATACTTCATTAGCGCAGTCCGATTAGGACTCCCGCGTGTCTCAGGTCTTGTGGCGTTTAGTCCTGCTGTGAAGTTAGCCCACTTCAGGGCCTCCAACTCAGGTCGGCGCTCGCTTATTGCGGCTACAAAGGCGCCAAGAAAAGCGTCGCCACAGCCTACCGTATTTACGACCCTCAATCCAGCCCGCTTCAAGTCTAAGCCTGGTGACACGATCCTTTTCTTTTCGCTGTACATTACGGAGCCCTTAGCCCCCAGTTTCATTATCACCTTGAGGTTTGGGTTGGCGCGCTGGAGTTTGCGTGCTGCCCTAGCTTGGGTCTTCGTTCCTGTTAGAAATCCAACTTCGGATTCGTTGGCCAAAAAATAGTCGACGTTTCGCAGAAGCGAACTTATTGTGTCGTAGCCCAACTGGGACTTAACGCCGGGATCCCAAGCCACAATCTTGCCCATCTTCTTGGCTAATTGGGCCAGCTTTAGCGATGTCGGGAATGGTGGATCCATAATAGTGATTATGCTCGCGTTTTCAATCAGATTACGCCGGTTGGCATCGTCTAGATCTTCGGGCAGAATCGTTGCATTTGCTCCAAAATAGGTGTGGATCACATTTTCGCCCGTTTTATCCACGACAATGTGGGCTTGCCCAGATTGAATTGAGTCGTTGCGTTTTAGTCCTGAACAGTCTACTCCTTCCTCCTTGAAGATTCTTGTATGCTCCGAGGCGACCCAATCGTTACCTACCGCGCCCATGATCGCCACGTTGTTAGGGCCTAGAAGTCTCGCAGCCGCAACAGCGGCATTTCCTCCTTTTCCTCCCGGGAGGTGGCTGATTTTGCGAACAACCACCTCTACACCTCGTCGAGGGAACTTATCCACGAAGAGTGTCGTGTCCCAGTTTATCGCTCCTACAACGACCGTGGTAACCATGGATGAGCCCGCACCCACTATGGTGGACCCAGATTTCCTTTTATGTTTAGGTCCTACGATTGTGGTTCATCTGAGAAAGCGTGGTCGTAAGGTCGCGTAGGCGAGCAAGTTGACACGCAAGTTGCCAATTCACTCCACTGTGTTCGTTAGAGAGGCAACCGGCCTGACTAAGCGGGTTTCATTATTCGATGCGGTCGCCATCAACGTCAGCTACATGTCGGTCGGTCCAGCACTTGCCCTTGTAGGATACACTATGCTCGCTTTGCCAACTATCTCCGGAGTAAATTTGGTTCTGGGATCGGCAATAGCGGCGATTCTAGCTGTCCCACAAGCAATCGTTTACACGATGCTCTCCAGACGAATCTCGAGGACTGGTGGAGATTACGTCTGGATTTCTAGATCGTTGGGAGGTTTTGTTGGAAGCATCATGACGTTTACGGGCATAACGCTTGAAACGATGCCCTATCTCGCCTTAATTGCATTGTCGGCGGTCTTTGCAATAGGTTCGATTGGGGTGGCGCTTGGATATTCCAACATGCTGGGGCTTGCCTTACCCGGAAATGTGTTGGGAGGCGACCCGCTCTCTCAATTCCTACTCGCATCTTCATTGTTGATAATTCTCATTGCGATCAATATCATAAGGCCCAGGATCGGTTTCAAGATAATCTCGATTTTCTGGGTAATTGGGATAATCGCGATGGCGGTTGCGACCCTCGCTCTACTCTATGCTGGGAAAGCCGGCGTAGAAAACTATGTTAACGGGTTAGGGATCGCGAATCTCACCTACACGTCCGTCGCGAACTCCTACTCTGGATCAACGTTCGATTTGCGGTCTACTCTACTCATGATGCCATACTTCGCATTGTTTACCTATCCCTGGTTCAACGCAGCTCCCTCGGTTGGCTCAGAGCTACAGGGAAAGGCCCCAAGGTGGAACGTTCCGATTTCGTTGGCCTTTGCATTCCTGATAGTCACAATCCCCTTTGCGGCCATGTACTATGCCGCAGGGTTTCCGTTCACAACCGCAGCCTTCGCTAATTCAGCTCTAGTTTACGACCATTCATTCAACTTCTGGACGCTTGCAATGGGAGTCTCCGGCAACTTTGCAGAGGCATTCCTGATCGGGCTCGGCTGGGTTGTGCTGACGGTAGCGATTCTCGCGTTCGGCATAATAACAATCTCAAGATACATGTTGGCGCAAGCTTTTGACAGATTCCTTCCTTCAAAGCTCGCATACGTCAGCCCAAAGTACGGTTCACCGATCGTAGCCCATCTGGTAGATCTTGTAGTAACAGTCGTCCTGATCGGTTTGGCCGCCTTCCTCTACGGAACGATATCCTCACTTTACGGAGTTTTGGTCGCCTCGATGGTATACTTCGCCCTGGTGGGCATCGGCGCAGTAGTCTACGCATTCAGGAGGGAGAAGGGGTGGACGAAGTTTTCGCTCGCAACTGCCGGCGTGCTCCAAGCGCTTGTTTTCGCATACTTGACCTACGGATTTCTCGAGTACCCAAACATTTGGGGCGGCAACGAACTAGCTTACGGTTACATTGCGTTATCTCTCGCGCTATCCGTTGTGATTTACATCGTCGCCAGCTACCTGCGGTCAAGGGAAGGAATGAGCATCTCCTTAGCTTTCAAGGAGATCCCCCCAGAGTAGGGTCTTTCACAACCTGCTCGATCGGTCGAATCAAGTTGGCTTCGTTTTCCCTTCGTAAGGACACAGACTGTTGACGGGACATGTGGGGCAGAGAGGACGTTGGGCCTTGCATATTCTCCGGCCAAGAGCCATGAAATATAGAGGAACGAATCGATAGTCTACTTCGAGGAATTCTTGCATCAGCGCGGATCTAATTTCCTTATACCTGGCTTTTGGCGGTGCTAGACCGAGGCGTTTCGAGACTCGATCTACGTGTGTGTCAACAGAGATAGTTGGCCTGCCCCAAATGCTGAGCAGCACGTCTGCGGTCTTAGGGCCGACATTGGGCAATTCCTGAAGACGCTCACGTACTTGCTCGAAAGAACCGTCCAACGCTGAGGCGAAATTACCAGAATATTTATCGCCAACAACTCTCGCAAGTTGCTTCAGGGCTTTAGCCTTCTGTTTGTGCAGTCCTGCGACGTGGATTGCTTTCTCGATGGTTGGAACCCGCGCCTTGCTTAGGGCGGAAACCGAGACACCAACTCTCCGGTCTAAGATTTCGTACGCTCGGAGTGCGGCGACATCGGTGCAGTTCTGTGAGAGGATTGTGACAACTAGTACGCGGAAAGGATCACCGGATTCCTTAGCTACACGTGAAGCAGCAAAATCCTCTTCACGGATTGGTATGCTCCCGCGAAGTATCTTTAGGATTTGTTGGGCTCGCTTTTTATCCGCGACGAAGACGGTTTTGTCCAACTTTTGTATTCTTCACGCCAACGCATTCGCGATCAGGATTGTTCTCGTCCCATAAATTAGCAATAAGATGCCTGCGACGGAGAGTATCCATGTAACTCCACGTTCCCAGTTTGTGCCTTGGTGGAACTCTATCAAAATGATCCTGACTCCGTTCAGTGCGTGGTAGTCCACGAAGAGCAGCAGTAGCTCAAGCGTGATTGCTAGTAGGATGTTTCTGTAGACCATTATCACGCTGCTAAAGGCGAGGTTCTGGAGGTAAGAGCCTGTAAGGAAGACGGTGAATAGGTGTACTCCTCCAGCTACGAGGATTCCTAGGCCTGTCGCGTAATGGAGAAGCATCCTAGTGGATTCTTTCATGTCCTATACCCCAAAGAAAACGTTCAACGCATATACTGCAGTTGCAGTCGCGAACACAACGCTTAGCCAGAAAATCGCTCGTTGAGCTTTGGAAAATGACTTCGGTTCGTAGGGAAAGTCCGGGCGTGAGGGTTTACCTTGCAAGAGCCCAAACTCGGCGAGCGTTAGCCTGATCCCGTTTATGGTGTGATAGGCAAGCATGAAGCCAATAACGATGAGTCCCGTGTCGAAGAACGGGTTTTCTAGGAAATGGAACGTTGCGGTCCAAATTGCGCTCGCAAAATCTTGGGACGGAACACTCCAAACGCTCAGACCGCCTACAACGTTTCCCGTCTCGACGATATGAGCCAAGAAGTAGGCTGTTACAGCGATGCCCGATATTCGTTGGAGCGCATAAGCCCACCTTTCAAGATTGTAGTGAACTGGATAGAACCAACCAAAGATAGCTCTCTTGAGTTCTTCTGGTAGGCCCACCGTCATCAACACGACCCTTAAGCGGCTGTCACGGAGCATATCGAGGTTGAAGAAAAATCCTTCTGGCTGTTGTTTTAAACCGGTATTGACCCGAGGCCTCGGTGTCGTTGGTGTTTTCCGCCTTGGCCTTTGAAGCGCTCCTCATCCCAAATATTACCTCGCTCGTGGTAGTTGTAGGCTTCCCAGTATCCGTCTTCGTATTCAGCTAGGAATTCGATTCCCGTTAGCCACTTTGCGCTTTTCCAGCCGTAAAGCTGCGGGATGAACGGCCGCGCAGGGAAGCCTTGTTGGACTGGGATCGGTTTACCGTTCATCTTGAATGCGATCAGAGAGTCCTCGACCATAGCATCCTCTAAAGGCACAGGGGCATCGTAACCATCTGCGCAGTGAAACATTACCCACTTCGCCTCAGGCTTAACACCCGTCAGTTTCGCTACTTCCCTAAACGCAACTCCTTCCCAAACAACATCCTTGATGCTCCACGTTGTAACGCAGTGGAAATCTCTCGTAAGTTTCACTTGAGGCATCTTTTGAAAGTCTTCGAAACTTAGGCTAAGTTGTTTCTCGACGAGTCCGTTGGTGGTTAAGCGCCAAGATTTGAGATCAACCTCGGGAACTCCGAGGGCTGCATAGATGGCCCACCGTTTCGCAAACGTCTGCCCAGGAGGGACGGTTGCTTGCACATCTTGCGCCTCTAAGAACCAAAACCAGCGAGTCGGCTAAAAAGGGTACCTCGAACCGAAACCGAGATTCACTGAATATATGATTACTCGGAATATGCACTTCTTTCATCAGTAAGTTTGAATGACCTTTAATCCGAATTCGAGCTTGTACTAGACGGATGGAACATGCGAATCGTAGATCTATCCAACGCTGCACTCGTTAGATCAATTTGCCAAAGACTCGCACACGGGTACGCATCTCGACGCCCCTGCCTACTTGTTGAAGAATCAGAAGAAAATCAATGACTTCAGATTGGAGTCCTTCTTTTCCGACGCGGTTATTCTTGATTTAGGCCACGTGAACCCTGGTGAGGCTGTAGATGACGAGGATTTGGAGGCGGCTGAGGAGGCGGCTGGATTAGCATTGCGGGAGGGAGAAGTTGCTATTGTCTATACTGGCGGCGTCGTTAAGCCCCACGCATATCTCAGCGAGAACGCCGCTCAATATCTTGAGTTTAAGCGGGTTGGAATGGTCGGGATAGACGCTCCTAGCATTGACAATCCAATATCCACCGATTTGCCTGCGCACCGAACACTGTTAAGCAGAGGGATTCTGGTTTTGGAGGGGTTATGTAATCTCGGAGAGGTAGACGTCCCGAGGTTCAGATTTGCAGCATTTCCGTTGAAGGTGAACGCATCGACTTCTCCGGTACGTGCGTTAGCTATTCTTGAATGAGTTCCTTCGCGGTTACGTGATTATTGGTTGTAGTATGATCCGTAGCCCATGTTGGCTGCGATTTGGTGCAGCCTTGCAATCCTCTTCTCCGTTCTTGGGTGAGTTGAGAAAAGTTGTGCGAACGTGGAGCCCCTGAAAGGGTTGATGATGTAGAGGGATGATAGTGCTGGATTTGCGTTGGTGTTAGGCCTCCGGTTTCTAGCCTGATACTCGATCTTCTCAAGCGCACTTGCTAATGCTAAAGGCTTCCCTGATAGTTTGGCCCCGCCTTCGTCGGCGGCGTATTCGCGCGTGCGTGAAACTGCGAGTTGGACTAGCATGGCGGCGAGTGGTGCTAGGATTAGCATGAACAGTAATCCAAGCAAACTGCCCCCTTGCCGATTCCTGCCAGTCGACCCACTTCCGTATCCGAACGCTCCGCCAAAGAGCCATCCCCATTGGGCGAGGTACGTGATGGCACCTGCGACCGTGGCTGCGATAGTCATGGTTAATGTGTCCCAGTGCCTGACGTGGTTCAATTCGTGGGCAAGCACTCCCTCTAACTCCTCGTCGTTAACTATGCTTAAGAGGCCTGTATGGACTGCGACCGTTGCGTGGCTCGGGCTTCGACCCGTTGCGAATGCGTTCGGCACCGGGCTGTTGACAAGTGCAACCTTCGGCATGGGTGTTCCAGAGGCCGCGTTGAGCTTTCGAAGAGCTGCGTAAACGCGCGGAGCCTCTTCCTCGCCAACAACCTTCGCGTCGGCCCATGCGGAGGACCAGGCGATCGCTGAACCAATAGATTACCAGATTCATGATTGCGGCGAAGCCCAAAGCCACGATTGGGTCGAGTCCCATGAAGTAAGCGACAGCGAACAGTATGCCCGTTAGGATACCGACCAAGAGCGTTGTCTTGATGAAAGTCCAAACCATCTCTAACTCACCATGCGTTTTGTTACCTCAAGTAACAAACTAGTATAAATTCTTACCGCCGTGGGCATTTGTGCGTTTTCGGGACACCCGACCCTCGCGGGGCTTTGCAAGGCGGGACATGTGTTAATAAGAACGGCTTAGGGCGTGTTTTCACATGCGACATTCCCGACTTTTGCTCTTTCTCGGTTCGGTTGTGGTCGCTATCATAACTGTAACATTTTGGGGTTTAACTCAACTGCTACCTCAACCAACGCAGTTTGATTCTAAACGAAACCCTCGGGCACTTGGCGTATCCGATGTTTCTCTTGTTTACCTAGTAATTGACTTAGCATTAGCGGCTTCTGTTAGTCATCATAGTAATAATGGTAGGAGTATTTCTTTTAGACCGACGAAAGAAACCCGTTCCCCTGCACTACGATTATGTTATCAGTCTAACTCAAGAGGCCGAAGAAACCAAGATGCACGAAATTCAGGTCAGATTACCTTCAGGTGAGTTCGTAAAAAGACAAGCATACTTCTTCGTGGTAAGAATTGGAGTACCTATAGGCGCTGAAACTGCGCAAGACATTAAGCTGCTATATAGGCATCCTAAATCGAACGAACTATTTGAATTACAAAAAATCCCAACAACGGGTGTACCGCATATCATCGTCCAATGGACCAGTCCGCAGGGGTTTCTAGTCAATGTACCCGAGCAATTTGCTACCGCCCTCTTAGATGCGAAGGAGGTGAAAGATAGAACACATGAACCTAACCTCTGGTGAAAGCCATGCCAGTTTAGTACCTCTAGTTCTCTTCTTCACGGTTCGTGATTATGATGCGGTTTGCTTTCCTACAGTTTACAGAAAGGCATACGTCATACCGCAGAAATTCGAAACAGAATTGTATATTGAGGCAAAGGGAAAGCAAAACCTGTTGACAAGACTAGAAATCGATGCTCAGAGATGGGATCATGTTGCCGTGAGCGACGACATTGAATCCTAAAGGAATTACTGCAGATGTGAGTTAGATGCTGCTTTTGTTTTGAAATATTCTCCCAATACGGCTCTAACTGCTTCGGGTATTGATTCTAGTTTTCGTGCTTTTCGTTCTTGGTCTAGCTTGTTCAGTGACTTAGTGGGTAGTTTCGGGCTTCTTCTGATCACGCCGTATGCGATTATCGTGAGGATTGCGAGTAACGATAGGCCGTAGGGATATTCAGGTATCGAGGCGGATATGACTGTGAAGTTCACGCAGTCGGCGGGAGTGATGCCGTCAGTTACGCTGTAGGAACCAGCTCCCAGCCCGGGAACGGTCAAACTGTAAGGTGTACCAGCGCCACTGATGGAAAAATCGAAAACCACTGTACCCGAACTGCAGTTTGACCCGACATATATGACCACATGAGTGCTGCAGCCACTGATCCCACTGATATTGAATGCATGTTCCCGCCGTTGGCGGGTTAGGTGTTATCGCCGGAGTACAACCAGCCTTTGAGGGGCTTACGGTCGCTAAGAAGAGGGTCAAGACAAGGGCGACAAATACCGTGACCAGTACGGCCCTCCGGACCAAGCCCTCCACCTAGCCTTCGTACTTCAAATGAGAAATATATAGACGAATATTGTGCGAAGAAAGGCTCTTGAGATACCTCCCCTAGAACAATACCTTGGGAGGATTAGACCGGTAGAATTGGGCTGTTGGTCGCGAAGCAAGAAGAGCTTCTATCTTGCTATTCTATTCTTCATGGTATTCTTCGACGGCCCCAATTGTTCAAGCGCGTCCGCAGTCTCAGTATTGGATCCCAACTTTCGGGGCCAGTTGGCCGAGTCCGTTGATCTATGTCCGGATACCTTCAACGCCAACAGTTGCACATGACCTTGTCGTGAAAGCGATTACGATTTGGAATCAGGCGCAAGCGTGGTTTAAGGCGAGTTATTTTCCAAATGGAAAAACCTACACGTTTGCTATAGGAAACGGGCCATCGTATGTCTGGGTCGAGTTCACCGATTATTGGACAGTCAGCAACTACTGCACTTCATCGCCCTTGGGCGTTGACGGTTGCACTCACATCCGCTGGGATGACTCCAATAACATTACCCGCGCCGTGGTCTTCCTTGATACAAGCCTCCTAACCTATCAAGGCACCAAATATGATCCTCTGTTCTTGGTTCTACACGAATTCGGACATGCCCTTGGCCTAACGGATTATCCATCCTCCCTATCATGCCCGTTCCAAGATTTGTTGTGTCTGTATTACCCAAACGAGTTTCCGTCCACGCTTGATCTCTATGGATTGCATCAACTTGCTGGAGGAAACCGGGAGACAGATGTCCTTCTACCTTCAACTGTGCCGTACGCTTACTATATGTCGACAATCGGATCCAAAGCGACAATTATGCCGATGACTCAAGAGAGTGAACCGCTGCCTGTTCCGAGATTCACACTCGCGGTCATCGTTACAATCGGATGGGTAGTCCTCTTGTGCTTGAATTTCAGGAGACGGCGAGAAGACTAAGAACTCGCCAAATAAGAGAATACTGTGCTCGTCTACATGCCTTCAACTCGATGAGGCTAAGTCTTTCGCTGTTAGCGTTGCGGTAGGAGAGAAATAATGGCCAAGTCGGAAAAAGAAGTTGTCAAGTCTTAAAGCTTGCAGCGCAACATCGTGCCCAGAATAATCTAAACGATCTGACCAACGTAGAATGGTTGACGTTCACTAAGAGCGTTTGGCAAAGCCGTCCCCCTCCTCGAGATGAACTGAAGGAGCAACATCCAGCAACTTTCGCAGAGAACGACATCGAGAAACTAGTTCTCTTTTTCACTAAAAAGGGAGGAAGGGTCCTGGACCCATTCTCGGGATCTGGATCGACACTGATTGCCTGCCTTAACACGGGCCGCGGGGGGCTAGGAGTAGAGCTGGTCGACAATTGGATAACCTTGAGTAAGCAACGACTTGAGCGGGCGAAGGAAACCATCGAGTCCGTCCCGATTAAGCCAACGGAACTTGTTCGAGATAGCACGGAACCGCTCAGGCAGCCAAATCTTGAAATCATCCAAGGGGACTCGCGCTCTGTTCTGAAGAAGATAGGGTCTGCAATCCTTCGACTTCGTCGTTACAAGTCCACCATACTGGGCAATACTCACGAAGGCGAGAGATCACAAATCTAAGCGGGAGAGACTGAGTAAAGGGCTTCCCACCAAGTACAGCGAAGATAAACGCGATCTGGGCAATGCCCCAAGTTATCGTGAGCTTTCTAAATGAGCTGGCGAAGGTTTTTGGTGAATGCTATCGAGTGCTTAAGAATGGAAAGTATATGGTGGTCGTCGTTTCGGATTTTAGGCACGGTTCAAGGTTTGTTCCATTCCACAATGACTTGTCTGAGGCTGTTCGGAGCGTTGGTTTCAGCTTGGAAGGGATCACGATTCTAGTTCAGGACAGCAAGAACCTCTACCCATACGGGATGCCCTACGCCTACGTCTCCAACATCCACCATCAGTACATCCTCATCTTCCGGAAGCAAATGAAGAAGTCCGGTTCTAACGGTGAGTGATTATTCGTTCCGTTTCCTGGTAAACTGCCAACCCTTCCTTCGGGTTGGACCGAATGTTCACGAAAGCCGCTCATGATCTTCCGCGTGATCGGTCCAACCTTACCGTCGCCAACTTCGATGCCCCTGACTTTCACTAATGGCACGATTTCGGATAAAGTGCCGGTGAGAAATGCTTCATCAGCATTCGTTACATCAAAGGGGGTTAGACCCTTCTCAATCACTCTGTAACCTAGATCCTTGGCGAGATGTATGATTCGTTTCCTCGTGACGCCTTGAAGAATGCCTGAGGTCGAGGGTGGGGTGAAGATGTCGCCGTCCTTTGCTATGAATAGGTTTGTTGTTGTTGCTTCAGAAACGAATCCTTGCCTATCTAGCATCAGGGCGTCGTCTGCGCCAGCATCCGTTGCCTCAAGTTTAGCTAATACGCTGTTGAGGTAGTTGAGGGATTTTATTTCGTGAGTTGTTGCATCGACCGCATCGCGTCGTACGGATGAGATGATGACTGAGATCCCTTTTTGTTTCGTGATGACACCAAATGATGGGTCTACGGGTTCGGTGATGATGATGGTTGAGGCTCTCTTGCATTTCCTTGGATCTACGCCCAAGTCGCCTGTTCCCCTCGTAACAACCAACCTGATGTAGGCGTCCTTCAGGGAGTTGCGCTTTATCGTCTCGACAACAGCAGCCGTCATATCTTGAGGTGTGAGAGGTATGTTGAGTTTTATGGATTTGGCGGAGCTGTAGAGTCGGTCTAGGTGTTCTTTGAATTGGAAGATGACGCCGTTGTAGACTCGAATTCCTTCGAAGACGCCATCCCCATAGAGCATGCCGTGGTCGAAGACTGAAATTGAGGCCCTCGACTTCGGGGACCATTCCCCGTCTACGTAGACTACGAGTTCCTTAGTGACCAATCTGGGTCCCGGCGGTTTGGGTTTGGGGACGATATAAAACGGTTCCCCCATCCTATTTCAGAAACTGACGGGTTTGAGTGACTAACGGGCGCTGGGTTACCGCAAAATGTATACCTTGCGGTAAACATTCGTTTGAATGAGGCACTTTTGACTTGAGGCATGTTCGCACAAGCGGCTCAGGAGTCGTCGCTAACGGAATTCAAGCATTCAGCCTTATGTGGCCGAGCGGTCAGTGATGTAGCTGGTCAATAACCTGGCGTAAGACCTCCAGCGGTACGGCTCCGTTGCTCAGTAGCGCATCATGGAAGTCTCGTATATCGAATCGGAGTCGCTAGCCGATGCTTGGCCTCTTCCCTGAGGCGCAATATCTCTAGCTGTCCTACTTTGTATGCGAGGGCCTGGGCCGGCCACGTGATGTAACGGTCAACTTCGTTGACTATGTTGTTCTCAGCAAGCGCGGTGTTTTCGAGCATGAATGCGATAGCTTGGCTACGGGTCCACTTCTTTGCGTGCATTCCAGTGTCCACGACAAGACGACAGGCACGCCACGCATCGAAGGATAAGACACCGATCCTATCGAGGTCTGATGAGTACAGGCCCATCTCATCAGCGAGACGCTCCGGCTACAGACCCCAGCCTTCGATAAATGCGGTGACGCCACCGAATTTGCGGAAGTCTGGAATTCCCTCTAGCTCTTGGGCGATGGCAATTTGTAGATGGTGGCCTGGGATTGACTCGTGATAGGCTAGGGCTTCTGCCTCATAGCGCGGCCTAGTTTCAGGTGCGTACGTGTTGATGTAGTACGTCCCGGGTCGCGAAGAGTCTGCAGCGGGCTGCCGGTAATATGCGATCGTTGAATGCTTCTCCTCATGATCTCCCATTCGCACGACTTCACAATTCGCTTTGGGAAGCCGTCCGAACCACTTGGGGATAACTGACTTCGACCGTGCCAGAGCTGTTCGTGCCTTTTCCTCAACTTGGTCTCGTGTGGCGAAGTAGAGCGAGGGGTCTGTCCGAAGACGTGTTAAGGTTTCCTTCAGACTATCGGTACCAAGCACTTTCTTGCCAAGCATCTGCATTTCAGATTTAATTCGAGATACTTCACGAAGGCCAGTCTCATGCAGCTCATCGGGAGATAATTCGAGAGAAGTGTGGAGCCTGACAAGGCGTCTGTAGCATTCTGCACCCTCTGGCAGGTGTCCTATTCCTGGAAGTTCTTGGGATCGAGCTTGAGGTAAGACTTCGGTCTGCAGAAATTGTAGGTATGACTTGAAGGCTGGCCGAACGAAATCTATCACAGCATCCGTTAAGCCATGTTGAAAGTCAGCCCTTTCCTTTTCTGACCAATCTTCATGCCGGACGCTTAATGGTCGCAGCAGTGACCATTCTGTGTCGGGTTTTGCAAGCAAATCCTTGATTTCGCCAATCGCCTTTTCGACACATATGCCAACGGCCACCCTATTCTCTCTAAGGCCTTGCCTCAGATTGTTCGTGTGATCGAGCAGGTACTGTCCCATAGCACGCCAGCGAGCAACTATAGCCGTACCCTCTGAGGGTGTCCGAACGGGTTGGTAGGATTCGATGTTGAGGAATTCGACCTGTGGACCGTTTAGAGGGTCTACCGTCCATTCCTCCAGGTGGCATGCTAAGTAGTCGAGTTGGCTTCGAAGGTCGAAAAGCAGCGCGGCCCTCGTTACTCTGTCTGCCAGAGCCAATTTCTCTTCAGGGATCTTGAATGTACGATCTAAGATGGATTGGTATTCCTTCTCGATCCGTTCTCTCGCACTCCGCGTCACGTCCGGTAGTTTGTCGTCGAAGTGCCTGTCTCCCAGCGAAGTCGCAAACAGTGGTTCGTTAGCTATGAGTCTCTGCCAGTAATCACTTGCAAGGGCTGCCAGCGATTTCGACGTTTCAGACATAGACTCTGAATGTTGCTCACGTATTCAAAGGAGTTTAGTCGCGCGACGTTCGAGTGAGGTTAACGAAGTTTATTATCTAAACGTAAGACTAAGTGCACTGAAAATGTGGGCCGGTAGTTCAGTTGGTCAGAGGACGCATAGTCTGGCTCGAACGTTGCCCTTACACGGCAAAGGTCGCCGGTTCAAATCCGGTGTGTTGACGGAACGGACGAGTCCGTGACACCTGGTGAAATTCCGGTCCGGCCCACCAATTCAGACATCGCAGCACACGCCCTCCACCTACAAAGAGAAGGTTACAGGCAGTCAACAATTGAAAGCCAAGTCAGCTCCATGAAAACCATAACCCGACACTCAAACATCTACAACCCTGAATCCGTCAAAAACTACCTAGCTAGATTACAGGTGACAGAGGCCAGAAAAGAGGCACTCGTAATCTGTCTAAACAGATTCTACCGCTGGAAAAATATCCAATGGGTCCCGCCTCGCTACCGTAGGGTAGAAAAAATTCCGTTCATTCCTCTTGAATCAGAAGTTGACCAATTAATTGCAGGGTTCCGTAGCCGTACCGTAACATGCTTCCTCCAACTGCTCAAGGAAACCGGCGCACGCCCAGGAGAAGCATGGCAACACCTCGCCCTGATTTTTCTTCGCTCTCCACCACTGAAGTCAATCGCAACCATAAGTTGTTGATCCTGAATCAGAACGTTAGTAGGAAGTGAATCGTGAAACCCTAAATAGCGTTAGCCCGACTTCTAATTTGGTTTGATTTGCGTCGGCTACAAGTCGCGGGTTTAGCAGTCTTAGTTCTGCTTATGATCTCATCCCTAGTTGTCATAGGTCGAGCCGACCCCGATACCGTTAGTCCTAGCTCTCCAATTGCAGGACAACCCTTCACCGTAAACACGACCGATGCTGGCACGGTTACCATCTATACAGGGGCGAACCTTTGTGCGGCGACCGCCGTAGTCGCTACTGGTACTGCTCCTAACCCTAGTTTCACGCTCGCCGCTGGTGGTTACCACGCAGTGGACGGTGATGGTGACTGCATCGGCTTCAACGTCATACCCGCAGTTACAAGCACAACAACGACCACTTCCACACCAATTCCTGAATACCCATTAGGACTAGCATTACTCGGAATCGTCATGATACTCGCATACGGCTTAGTTAGACGCAGAACAAGAAACCAGTAAAACGGTTGTATCCCAAAAAGGAATGGATCACGGAAAGCATAGAGTTCAGGCAGGCTTCATCGGTCTTCCCAACTTGCTTCCAATCTGCCCCCAGCCTGCTTCCAACGTCTTTCCAACTTCGCCTTAACCTTGCGCTTCTTCACCAACCGAACTCACCTCTCAAATCCTATTGCTGGTCTCTGCAACGCTCAAGTATATAACAGAACTTGGAGAAAAAGGGAAAAAGATCGGAAGTTCCGCATTTCCACCAAACCAATGAATCAAATTAGCATAACGAACAAGAAAGAGTGGAAATGAGAGTGGATACCTAGTCTTGCCTTAGACGTTGCCTCGCATGAACAGGGAGCTAGGGTGGTATGCGTTATATCGTTGGAGCGGAATGCCGCTTTGGCAACGTAGGTTCGTGGAGGTTGATGCACGTGAGTTATCTTGTAGAGGGGGTGAGATTACGTCTACTGAGAAGAGGGACCCACAAAAAGATTTGATGAAACTGCTTGCGTACACGTCGCTGACGAATTTTTGGACAAATTTAGCGGCGATGCCAGCAATGACTGAGGAGGAAGCTAGAGGGCTTTTGCGGCTCCAAAATGCGGTCATAAAGGAATTCGAGAAGACTCTTTCGTGGTACTTAGATTCCTCTACGATGGAGGAGTTCGCTGAGTTCGTAACCGCGAACAAAGTTTGGGCAGATTGAGAATGAATTAGGGAGACGACTTACCGTAAAAGAAGCGAAATCCAATCGCCCTTCTCCTCTTTTCGAATAACAAACAGCGAGCCCCGTGATCGCACAAAACTCATGCTTGGGGTTGTCACGATGTTAAGTATGCTATGACTTCTGAAAGTGACTTTTATCAAATTGGTTGAAGACGAGAAAACGTTTCCAATGTGTGCACACTAACGGAACCTCAAGCTAGAAGAGTTTGTCTTTGTCGAGCATCAGCTCTGACTCGGAATATCTATGCCCGTACATTCTCTTGATCACTAGAAATCGCCTCGATCTCTCCTTGAGTTCTTTCTCGTAGATTTCGATAACCCCATCGAACACATCGATGAGCGTCTGAGTTTCCTCGCTGGCACCTACGAGGGGGTTGAGAAAAGCGAGGACCGTAAAGCCCTCGGCCTTGCGTCTAGCAATGAAGTCGGACAACCACTTTCTGGCTGTTAATGCCTTGTGGTGGAGTAGGATGTCTGTGAGGAGATCAAGTATGAGTAATCTGTTGCCTGTTCCCTGCTTTACGCGCGTCTCTATGGTCTTTGTTAATGCTATGTTGAGGTCGCTTAGATTCTCAATGCCTGGAACCTTGTACAAGTTTGCGGGCGGGGACGGTATCTTGTCGGCCTGTGGGCTGAGCGCATAGAAATCCTTCCAGTACGTGTTGACCATGTCTTGAATTCTGCTCGGATCGTTCGACAAGTAAAATGTCGGCATTCCGGCTGACACGGCTGAGGCGATAATCTTTCGCAACAGTAGGTCTTTCTCGTCGCACGGTGGGGAGAGCACAAGGACTGCAAAACCCTTAGGCAAGCCTCCGACCAACAGGTTGTCCAGGTCCCCGTACCCAGTCGAAAGCCCCTCAACAGCAGGAGGTTTGGGAGCTAGCTTCACTAGCTCAGGCTTTTCGGGAGCTACGTTAGGCTTCTCTATGGTAACAGTCTCCGGACTTTTCGTCGATGGTTTCTTTCGCTTCGTAAGAAACACGAGGACCCTGCGATTGCGATCAAGGCAACTACGGCAACTGCCCCTATGGTGCCGAAGTCACTGACTGCGCCGACCGACGCAACTGGTGAAGCCACAGACGAACTCGTCGCCGCAGATGTAGCAAGAGCAATAGTAGTTGCAGTCGTGCTGGAGCTTGAAGTTGAACTTGAACTGAAGCTCGAACTAGAATTTGGGGTAACGCTTGTTGCACTTGTCGGGCTTGATGAGCTTGTCGTGCCGTTGGTCAAAATTGTAGACGCTGGAAAACTAAGCACGGCAGTTGCATAACCAGATGAGAGATTAGTAGGTCCACTGACGTAAATGAAAACGAAGTAATAGGTTCCATCCGCAGGGAAGGGAAGAGAAATATACCGATTATCGTAGCCGACCGAGTTCTCAGTAGAGTACAGTGGGCTCTCGGTTAGTGGAAGACGGCAATTCTGAATTGAATTAAGTTGGTCTAGCGTGAGAATATAGAAGTTCATCTGGGCATTTGACCCGAATGTTCCCATAACCTCTTTTCCCTTTACACCTGAGAAAGCTAACGTACTCACAGTGCACTGGCCTGAGGCGGGCTGGTTAAGCGTAATTGTCGTCGTTGCGGAGGATGATTGACTGCTCGCATTTGGGAGGGAGAGAAGTGAGAAGCATAGTGCTGCAAACAAAATACTGGCAACAAGTATTCGGTGATTCACCTAAACATCCGCCTTGATTTTCTCTGATATCTAAACGATTTCGGTTTCCAACACTGTCTCAGTTAACCCAACGACTGCAATTACCGTTACCATCGATGCGTCTGCCTCCACAACCAAACCCGAAAGACAACCGATTCATACGTTCTTAAGTGTTTGCAGATGTCCACGCTTAACTCCGTCGTTGGACCGCAGACCTAGCACACGAAGTTACTCTAACTTCGTTTTAATTCGAATTTCTAGAACCCTACCTAATCTCTGATATCCTCTGTACAATGCGGTTAAAGTTCATTGACGACTGAAGATAAGAAAGACGTTACAAAGTCGGAAGGAGCGTCCGTAGCACAACGAAGCGGTGCGAAAGACGAAGGGTCTTCTTTTTGTTTTCTGTTCGGAATTAATAGGGGGTGGATCCACCCCTCGAGGGGTGGCGCCAAACGGTGCCAAACGAAGATAACCCGCGCCTCATTTTACGCCTCAATCCCCCCATACGAAGCAGTTTGCAGCAGCAACCAACAAGTTGACGTTACCAGGGCTGATTACTCTTAAATTCTGGGCGTTAGGCCAGTTGGCTGGGTTGGTCGGTGCTGAGGAGCAAGCAAGTTCTATGCCCCCTCTTACTCCTCCTAGGCCTAGGGCTGATCACACCGGTTCACGGCACACCAAGCCTCTCCCTAGATGGTGCAGGTTCAAACTCTTGCTTTGGCTTTGGCCCTATTTCATGTTCTGTGGCGCCATTCGGAACCAGCAATCCGAATGACGTGATAATTGTCTTCGCAACCAGCCCTACTACGTCAGTCTCCTTCATCACACCGACTGATAGTCAAGGGCATCTGAGTTTTGCGCTGAGAAAAACATTCACCGCCAGCGTAACGGACAGTGAATGGTGGGGTATAGCAACCTCAGCCCTTTCAGGGGACACCATCACCGTCACCACAACGGGCACAGCGGGCTTCGGTATGGTGGTGTGGGGCATAAGTGGAGCCAACACTGCAAGTCCATTTGATCCTTCGTCAGGAGTTCCGGCAACAAACAGCGGCACCCCCTCCACGTGTGTTGTTTCCTCGTGCTCTGTCACGGTAGCGGTATCGGTTTCAACTTCGAATGGTAACGATATGATACTCGGTCTAGGAGGCAACACGGTCAGTAATGCGTTTGGGGCTGGTTCCGGCTTTACTTTCATAGCTATTAGCTCGGTGGCTGGTGCCGAGTTTCAGGTTGTATCTTCCGCGCAGAGTGGTCTCTCCGTCCAAATGCAGCTCAACTACCCCGTAGACACTGCTCCTCCTTGGGTTATGATTGGGGACGCCGTGCAAGCCCTAACTACGCCTCCAATACCTGAATACCCCATAGGGTTGTCGATACTATCTATGCTCCTGATCCAAGCCTACGCAGTAATCAAACGGAGAACCATAATCAAAAAGCGTACTTTCATTTTCTCGTTAGGCTAAATTTCGTTGTTAGGTTGGGATGTTCTGGAACAAGTGTTGGATCTGGTGATGCGCTATTTTCAACGCTACGATGAACACAGCTAGGGCGATACCGATGCTAATGATAACAAGTTGAGGGAGTATTGAACCGTACAGGTAAACTGAAAGAGCCAGCGGTAATACAGTGAGAACGGAAACGCCAAGAGCCGTCCCTATTCCTAAAAGTGAGCCCCAGACGCTTACATAGCGGCTTCTAACCATTTCACGAAAATCTGGGAAAAGCGCGGCAAAGTAAACTCCCAGCGCGGATACTTCCAATACGACGAGAATGCTTACTGGCAGTAGGATTCCGTAGTAGATTCCAACCGTGTTCAACAGGAGACCGAATATTGAGAGTAGTGCGATTGCGAACGGTACTCCTAGGATTGCGGCGAAGAGGAGTTTTGCTCGCAGTAGTTGGGTTGGCGTGATTGGCGCCGCATAAAGATTCCAGACAGCAGACCCCTCTTGACCTATGCTGGTCATGGATAGTGCTCCGACGAAGATGGCGATCGGCATGAGTAACAAGAATGCGATGAACCCGAAACTTGGGGTAGCGGTTTGCTGCGAGCCTAGGGGCAGTAGTGAGATGCCTATTGAAATGGCGAGTACGAATGGTATGGCTAGGAACCTTGCCATCTCCCGCCTTCTAATCAACGACCGAAAATCTTTCTGAACCATGGCAGATTCAGCGGCCCCGATCAATGGGATATGAAATTGTCCGGGCTGATATGCGCGGGTGCTGAGCTTGATCGAGACTGGGACGGGGACCCAGAAGCGTGCGCGAAATCTAGCCGCCAACCCGAACAAGGCTACGGCGAAGACGAGGGAGAGGCCGGAGAAGAGAAGGAAGCTGGACAGGTTTGCTTGTGCAGCTCCTAGTACCGCGAGTGTTGGCCAGACGACGGGGATGAACCAAGCTGAAACTGCTGCCTGCATCACGCTCTGAAGAAGATAACCAACCACGAAGCCGCTGAAGAGTAGTTGAATGAAAACTAGCAGGATTACTGTTGCAAGCAGGCGAAAGATTATTCCCGATCGGCCGCTTTTCTTGTAGAAGCTTGAGGAGATTCTGTTGGTTGTGGCGTCGAGAATCTCTACGATAGCGGCTCCCGCGAAGAGGGCGACTACGGCCATGAATGCAGCCGCGATCCAAACCGAACCCATGCCTAGTGCGAGTGCTGGTCCCAGCACGACGCCGAGAGCGAGGCACAAAACGAACGAGTAGATGTATGACTCGGAGATTGTGGAGCCGCCGACGTACTCCATTGGTGTGATTGGTAGCCAGTTCACGAGGTCTGTGTTCATGGATTGGATGGGTTGGCTTATCTCGTAAAGGACTCCGAAAAGTATGGCCATGAACATGATCGCTGACGGTATACCGGCGAGCAGTTCGGGTTCGATTGGCTTCAAGAAGTCTAGCAAGCCCTGGCCGGTTGTCGAAAGCAGAGCGTAGCCTAGGCCTCCCAATCCGAATAGCAATGCGATGTCGACTGGGAGGATGATTCGGGGTTCGCCGAAGACTCGGGCGAAGAACTTGTTGCGTTGTGTGCCTCGGATCTGTGACCTAGTGAGGACGACGGCGAGAGAATAGACCGCCCTTAGGTTCAACGGGTCAATGCCTCAACGATCTCCCTCGTGTCCGATGTACCGGTTAACTTCAGGAAAACTTCTTCAAGGCTGGAACCCGCCGGTCCAGCCTTCGACCGTAATTCTTCTGCGTTTCCCTCCGCCAGTACTCGCCCATCGTACATGATCACTATCCGATCGCAAATCGCATCCGCTATCTCGAGGACATGTGTGCTGAAGACGGTAGGTACGCCGTCGTCCCTCAGGCGGTGAATGAGGTCCTTCACGATGCGTGCGCTGCGTGGGTCTAGGGCGTTGAGGGGTTCGTCGAGGATGAGGATTTGTGGGCGATGCAGTAGCCCTGCTATTATCGCAAGCTTCTGTTTCATTCCCTGCGAGTAACCATGAATTAATTCGTTCTCCCTACCCTCCAAATCTAGGGCCTTGAGAAATTCCGTGATTCGTTCACGCTTCACGTCCGGGCTGAGCCCGTGGACGGTTGCTACGAAGTCGAGGTACTCGATCCCCGAGAGGAATTCGTATAGTCGGGGGCTTTCCGGCACGAATCCAACTATTCTCTTTACGCCGATCGGGTCAGCGGCAACATTCAGTCCCTGAACGGTGATGCTGCCTGCGTCGGGTTTGACGATGCCGACGATCGTCTTCATAATTGTGGACTTTCCAGAACCGTTCGGGCCAAGCAGGCCGAGGACTTGATTGCGTTCGACTGAGAAGCTAACGCCCTTAACGGCCATCAGGCCGCCGAAACTCTTCACCACATTGTCAACGCGAAGCGCTTCCAACAACCTTGCTCCTGTCTACTTTCATGGGCGTGGAACCGAAAGAGCTTAGAACGCGCATGAAAACCTGACGGCCAACCAGGCGAACCGTTCTTGACCGCTACCATCATACAGGAGTCCGAAGCTGGGCCCGTTTGCAACATTCCGCTCTGCGGCCGGGAGGGGGAATGGCGGGTTGACATGTTCGGTAGGGCAGAGTACTACTGCGAAAGGCATCGGCCAGGCGTGCCAGAGAAGTTCATGGAGAAAATAAGCTCCCACTAACCAGACCGCAATCACACTTGCTCAAGAAGACGGTCGATCTCATCGTCCGTGTTGTAAAAGTGGGGTGAGACCCGTAACGTGTTAACTCGAGGGGCTACGATCACATGTTGTTCCTGAAGCTTCCTAGCTACCTGGGCGGCTTGATCGATCTCGAACGTGATAATTCCGCTAAGCTTCTCCTTCTCTAGGGGTGAAGTTATTCGCCTACCCTTTCCCCTCAAACCATCCACCAGTCTCTCGTTGAGCTTTTGAACCAGCGGCCAGCGTTCTTGTGGGGGGTACTTGAGTGTGAATTCCAATGCGGCCTTTGCCCCCTCAACACTGATGACGGACCAGGTTCCCCACTCGAAGCGAGTCGCGTTCTTTGCGGGAGTAGCGTGGTTTAGGTCGAACGGCGTCCCAAACGGGTCCTGGAGTGCCTGGACCCTAGCTATGACTGAATCCTCGATTCCATGCCACCCAACTATTGACGGTTCAAGTTTCTCAACCACGTCTTGCTTCACATAGAGAAATGCAGCTCCGTGTGGGCCCATCAACCACTTGTAGGTTCCACACGTCAGGACATCCACCCCCAGCTTCCTAACGTCGACCGGCATGACACCCGCCGCGTGGAAGACGTCAACGATCATCAGCGCACCGTGGGAGTGTGCAAGCCTAGTTACCTCTGAAATAATTTCTCGACACCCGTTCACCCATGAAACGTAATCAAGCGAAACTGCAACCGTCTTATCGTCGATCGCACGTTCATAATCCGAAAACGGAACGCTTCCCCCCTTAGCCTTCAGGACCTTAACCTCAGAAAGTAATCCCCTCTGCCGCAGCGTATGCCAAAGGTAGACGTTAGTTGGAAAGTTCAGTTCACTAACAACAACGTTCTGACCCGATCCGAATCGCAGCGCGCTGGCTATTGCTCCGAGGCCGGAGGAAACGTTGGGTATACACGCGATCTCTTCAGGTTTGGCTCCGACCAGCTGGGCGAACAGTTCCCGTGCTCTGATGATGTCTAAGAGCCATGTCTCCCATTTCTCGCCGTAATCCCGCCATTCATTGAGAAAGGATTGCATAGCTTCGTGGACGCTGAATGGTGGGGGGCCCGCACCTGCATTATCCAGATACACACGTCGTTTGAGTAAAGGGATTTGTTCTCTTACATCGACCAGATTCAAGTTTAACACTCGAATCGTTGCGTGCTAACGGCTGACAATTACGGCGGTTCCAATAAGAGAAAGAGAAAGAAAAAGGGAGGGGAGAGAAATCGGGATAAGTAGACTAGCTTTCTTGTGAGGTCTCTGTGTTTTCGGTTTTCTTCCGGTGGTCTGTCCTCTGAGCCGTGCTGGATTGGTTTTGCGGTGAAGTGTTGCTAGTGTGCGAAGTTTGTTGTACGGTTCGCGTGTTGCCGCGTCCTCTGCCTAGGAATGCGATTAATCCGCCTACGATCAATAGGGCTGCGACAATAACTGCAGCTATCGTTAAGTAAAGTACGGTGGAGTCAGTCCGCCAGGTTGCGATTACGTTCTTCGGGCCATCCATAACTACGGTGGTTGATTGACTGGATGACTGGATGTCACCTTGCCAACCGTTGAAAACGATGCTGACCCCGTAGCTTGTGCTGACCGGTGTTGAAACGTAGATTTGAGCAGTGCTGCCGGAATCATACCAACCAGACCCGGAGGAAACTCCTTGATCTGACTGGACGTTCAGATAGTATTGTTGTCCATAGACTGCGGTAACAGTATGTGGCGCATCCATAACGACGTTTAGCGATGAACCGGACTGTGTTCCTTGGCCATCAACCGACCAACCTTGAAAGGCTAACCTGCTGCCTCCATCCCCTCCAATCGTTTGGCCTGCATTCTGAACGGACACGGTGCTGCCCGAGTTGTACCAGCCTTGACCTTGCGGAGCGGGAGCGTTCTGAGGTTGTGCTTGGACGCTTAGGTAGTATTGTTGTTGGTAGACTGCTGTGATCGTCATGGCTCCGTTCACGGTTACGGTTCCGCTGCTGCCAGTTCCTGTAAAGTCACCCGACCAGCCAGTAAACACGTATCGAGTATTCGATGACACCTGAACGGTGTTCTGGGTTACGGAGAACGAGGCTGAGCTTCCTGCCGTGTACGTTCCGCTGCCGGTAACGGTTCCGAGGCTAGAAGGATTTGTTGCTACGGTCAGCTTGTAACTTGACGGCGTGGGGGAGTACCCGTAGCTCCCGTAATAGTTTGAGTAGTAGTTTGAGTATGGGTATCCGCCATAGTAGTTTGAGTAATAGTACGGATAGTAGCTTGAGTAATACGGGTAGTAGTAGGAATAGTAGTCGCAATAATAGTACGGGTAGTAGGAGTAATAGTACCAAGAAGAGTAGGAGCAATCGTAAGTCGAGTTGTACCAGGTGGGGCTCATACCGGTTGGGTGCGACGAAGGATAAGCCGCCTGAGGACTGTGCGGCACGGCCGCCACTGTACTTGGTTGCGCGGATAGAAGAACCAGTGCAATGCTAAGCGCGAGTATAGCGATTGTAAGTTTCGGTAAATATTCTCTCGCCAATGTTATCAGCTAAAAGGTGGAAGGATGCCTATTTTTCCTTTACTCAAGTTGTAACAATGAATGGATGGGACCTGTAGCTACACCTGTGTCTGTGTGGTTCAATTCCTTTTAAGTACCCCCTACCCACGAAATTACGTACCCAGGTGGATTCTGTGGTTGTGAAAGCGTTCGTATTGGTTCAAGCACAGCTTGGACGGTCTCGTTCGGTATGCAAGGGCTATTGAGAAAGTCAAGGGCGTGAAAATGGTATTCGCCGTAACGGGTGTGTACGACGTCATTGCCTACCTAGAAATGCGTGATATGACCACGCTGTCCGAGCTCGTGATCAAGAGGATTCAATCCGTTAAGGGCGTCGAGCGAACTCACACGGCAATCGTTGTGTGATTCACTCAACGCCTTCTTTATTCTATCATCTCGCGTCGGTTTCCGCAAAGGTTCCATTCGTTAGATGAATACTTGTGGGCGAGTAGCTCTTTTGAGTATGCTTCCTCTGCTTCGGATAATGAGCCAAGTACCAATTCTACGCGAAATTGATTCTCGAGTACCGTTACCAAGCTACGCGTCACAGCATCAATGCCGATTGGTTTGGATAGCTCCTTGGATATGGTTGTAACCGGGTTCCATTTGCTGTGAACGAACCGGGTCAGAGTTCTTGCCTTGCTGGGACCCAGGATTCGCTCTAGTAATCGTGTATCCGTTGTCACCATTATTGAGCAGTGCCAGAGAGCAAACTCTTTTCCCAAGGCGGCTGCGGCGCCACATAATTTTCTACCATCAGCAAGAATCGAGTTGGGAGCGGAGAGCGAACAATCTAAGCCGAGATCACTTAATCCGTCCAAAACGATGCGCATGTTCTGCTCGTTGAACTTCAGTATGGATGTGTTCTGCTCAGGTTTGGTCACTAAGGTGAGGTTCAGGGTTCCTCTATCGTGAAAGACTGTGCCTCCCCCCGTGAACCTTCGCGCTACTTGCACATGACTAAGGTTGCATTCTTCAAGGTCGACCTCATCCGCAGCTTCTTGAAACCGTCCTATAACCACGGAGTTCGGGTTCCACCAGAACCTTACTGTTGGCAGGCGGTCCGAATTCTCGGACCAGTTCGCTCGGGCCAGTGCTTCTTCCAGTGCGAGATTCATGAAAGGAGAATCATAACTTCGATTAAGCATCCTCCAACCAGAAACGCTATCTTGTTTCATCACCAAGGTCGACATCGAGCTACGATTCTCTTTGGAATGAACGGCCAAAGCTTCTGCCTATTGAGAACCGACCCAAGTTTCGGGATCAAACCTACTGCATCGGTTCCGAGTTTGCACACGATTGACTGCACTGTCAGAGTGATCCGGTCAGCTGATATGGTGTCTCGGGGCAAATGGGCCTTAAGGATCGCTGCTTCAACTTCCTCCTTATAGCAATCGAAGACTTCTATCCGATCCAATCCGGTTGTAATCCATCCAGACAGTCGTTCAATTTGTGAGTCTGCTAACCAAGCATCAATCTTGTTATCGGTTTTTCCTGTGATTCGCACCGAAAGCCGTTCACCGGGAAAGAGGCAGTAGTCTTCGATTATTTCACGGGTTTGTATGTTTTTGCCGTCAGCTAATTGAGCGATCAAGTGGCTAGCTGGAACGGAACAATTGACGTGGACGGGTTTCTCTAAACCGACGTCGAACTCCAGGCCGTGGGCGCTTGACCCGGTGATTATTGAGTCGTAAACGCCGCGGACTTCAATCTCTTGGAGGTTTGGTTGAGCTAGACCGTGCTCCTTGGCAATGAGTTCTGCTAGAATCTCGCTATCTTCTCCGACGATTCCGATGCGGGCCCATCCATTCGAAGTGAAGCCGGCTAGCGTGGCAGTGGCGTTTAGTTCTGTCTTCAGTTCGTTGAGCGCTTTTTCTAGCCTTTGGCTGAAGTTTTTGGCAGTGATTTCAGTTGGCCTTTCCAGGATGGTTATCTTCATTCCGCTCGGCCTTTATCAACGGCTGAGTTCGGCCTCCAGTTTCTCGATTTTGGATTCGAGGATGGAAACCAATTCCGCATTCTCGGAGCTGTCGAGTTGGTTTCCGCACTTGCCGCACTTAAACGAGCTTTCCATCGCTTCTTCGAATGTTACTCGTACCTCCACGTCGGTCTTGCATACGAAGAATGTGTGGTTCCTCTCAAAGTCAAGCCTTTGTTTCAGCTTATCTAACGCACGTTTCTTGCGGCTACGAATGAACGCATCGAGTTGGTCGGGTTGGAGTCTCCAGTAGAAAATGAACCAGCCTGTCTTCTCGTCTCTGACTCTGGTGCAGGATACAAGGCCGTGGTCGTAGAGTTTGTAGAGCACCTTTCGGACAGTGTTCAGTCTTATGGCGCAATCATTGGCTATGGTTTCGTCGGTTCCTTCGCCGAGCTTCTTGAGGCTCTTAACAATGGTAACTGCTTCTTCTCCACCGAAGAGATTTGCAATTTTAATAAGTTCCTCGTCTAGCACTGACAAATCTGTGGCCGCCGATTGTACTCTGTCTTCTAAGCCTTTTACTTCACATTAACTCTTTGTTGAGCGCGGGGAAAGCCCGATTCGGTAAGTAAGTCTTTTATACGAACCAGTTTGGTTTAGCGTTCGCGGGCCGCAGAAAATGAAAGAAACCGTCGGGACCCTAGGGTTTCTCTTATTCTTCTTGGGGGCGATGATGGATATAGCCGGCTCAACCTCTGTAACTGAAGGCGGAACGCCCGCAGCGACTTACTTCAGAGTCGGCATAATCGAACTTCTGGGAACCATAATCTTCTTTGTCGGAATGTACCTAATAGTCAAGACTCGATAGTCTGATTGCAAGGACGAAGGTAAAGGTCACCGAGACTATGAGAGTCATGGTGCTCCGAATCGGGCATAGGATTCCCAGGGACGAGCGCATAACTACCCATGTATGCCTAACAGCCCGTGCGCTTGGTGCCAATGGTGTTTACATTTCTGACGTGCAGGACAGAGAGCTCGTTGCGACTGTAGCGTGCGTTTCGCAAAGGTTCGGCGGAGACTTTCAGGTAGAGGCGGGAAGCCCATGGCGTTCAACCCTAATGGATTGGAAACGTGCTGGGGGTAAAGTAATCCATCTTACCGCCTATGGAATGCCATTACCTAAGGTCATTAATGCGATCAGGAGCGCACGTGGAGACAAATTAGTAGTCGTTGGGGCCGAAAAGGTACCAGGAGAGCTATACGGACTTGCCGATTGGAACGTGGCCGTAACTAATCAGCCCATCAGCGAAGTTAGCGCATTGGGCATTTTCCTCGATTGGCTTTTCAAACATAAACGTCTCGAGCACACGTTTCCCGAATACGAGATTAGAATAATCCCATCTGAACACGGGAAAAATGTCACCGAACACTAGTTAGTAGCGTCTGGCTCAATGTGGCCCCTTATTTTGACGATGTCCCCGAGCGTAACCTCGCCTAGAGGGGTCGTCTTTGGCGGAGGGGTTTCTTTCCGGGGGACTAACAGCTTGATTTTCAGTTCATGCTGAAGTACTCTGCAGAGCTGAGTATCGGGGGCGATCTTGCCGTTTTCAATTTTCTGAATAACAGACAGTTTTTGCTTCACCCGGTTCGCTAGATCCTCCTGAGTCATCTCTAACTTCATACGTCGCTTCCGTATGATCGCCGCGAAGTTCTCGTCAATATCTAACTCCTGCATCTCCCTCGGTAACTCGGATACCCTTCTTACCTGGGGAGGCATCCGAATAATACCGGGCTGCGGCTGTCGGAGGACGGGGTCTTCTTGGTAGGGTGTGCCGAGGCGCTGGCAGTTTCGGCATGCGAGCATTTTCGCACCCTCAACCTTAACCTTGAAGGCCGGACCCACGATTTCCCTGCCACAAATGTCGCAATTCAAGCCCGGTCTGCCTCCATGGGTTGTGCTCGTCTAGAAGCTTAAATTGGTTTCTTGGCTGTTGCAAGTCTCGAAGTCCTGTGGCAAGCGCTTCGAAGATGCAACTGCGCAAGCTGATCGGCGTGGGAAACTATCAGTTCGGTCAGGGGATAGGTTCGATTCTATTCAATAAGAAAGTGCAAATCGAGTGTTCAAGAAAGACTGGACGAGTTCGACACATCTTCCGTCAGAGTGGGTTAATTGCAACCCTTAGGCCGAAAGACGGTTATCTAGCTCTTACGCCAAACGCAGCCACCCTCATCATATCTAAGGTCAAGAATCCCCCAAACCTGGTTGTTGTACAGACCGACGTATCAGACGCTATCAAGGCGGGTGGTGATGTCTTCGCGAGGCACGTTGTCCGTGCTGACCAAAATTTGAAACCGGGAGAGGAGGTAATCGTAATCGACGAAGACGACTCACTGCTGGGTGTCGGAGCCGCGGTTCTGAGCGGCCGAGAGATGTGCGCATTCAAGAGGGGTGTGGCTGTTAAGTTACGGAAGGGCCTAAACGAAGCCGAACACGCCGACCGCGAAGCTTCATGAATGTTATCAACGCGATAACCACAACCAAGATCACGATGCCTTCGACTAGAATAGTCAGGGGGGCAAAGCTCCCACTCTCGCTCCAAGTCGCAGATATTACCTTACTTGAATCCATATTCACCATTACTGTCGGAGAACTCGAGACAATGGCGCCGATCCAACCTTGAAATTGATGGCCGTCCACACTGGTTGGAGTAACACTGGCAGTTGCCGTGGAATTAGCGTCATACCAGCCCGTTCCGGCGGCGTAACCATATTGCGAATTCGCCTGAAGGTAATACTGTTCTTGGTAGGTATAGTTTCGCGTTCCACCCGATGAGAATGTCCAAGGTGGCCCGAACAGCACGAATCGCGTGCCAGGCTCAACGTCAATAATTGGTGTTAGTTCAATTGTGTGGTTGGCACCACGAGCAAACTCCAGGGTTACCATAGTGGTCTGATTGAGCTGAATTCTCTGAACAATCGCCCCGTCGAGAGTTAAATCCGCACCCAGGGATTGGTCGACCGCGGCGACTTCAATCCTGATCGAGTATAGTTTAGGCGCATCGAGTGTTGAAGTGAATGCGTTAACTTTTCCCCAACCCCAAAGCGGTGAACCCACTGACCGGTTAATGGTGCCTGTGAAGTTATCCTGTCTGGCATCTGCCTTTAGTATGGTAGTGATTTCGTTGGGGCTTAGGTATGGGTTCATCTGGAGCATCAATGCTATCGTTCCAGCAACGTGAGGGGCTGCAAGGCTTGTTCCGACCCACACTTGATGGAAGTTATCTGGGTCAGAATGCCGTTCAGGAGCAGTCGAGGCTCGGGCGGCTGCGATGTTCGCTCCTGGAGCATCCAAATCAGGCTTCATCCTGCCATCTCGAGTCGGACCAGCGCCGCTGAAGTACAGTAACTGGCCGACACCTGGTCCTCCAACTAGGATCGTTCTGACAATGTTGCTAGATGTATTGGTGTATAGTAATTGGGCTTCTCCCGGCGCATAACTTGGAGTCCACCAATACCCCTTGTAACCATTCTGCATCGCCCACTGAACACAAGTAGTACATTGAGCCCACCAACTGTACTTCGACATGTAGGCGCCTACAGTTATGACGCCCCTCGCTGTTCCAGGCGCATCAATAGTATCTGACCGATCAATCGAATACACCTGCAAATCGGTCTCGTTGCTTCCCAAGAATTTTCCCGGCTCCGTCCACGCATCCCACTTTCCTTGCGCGCCAGATTGTGACGTTAGGACGAAGGACCAGGGCCCAGTAGTTTGAGGTGCAGTGCCGCCTTCCGTTACGTTGATCCACCACTCTCGGCCGCTCGGTCGCATGTCGGCGAGATGATCACTGTGCCATCGGGGGTTTGCGTGCCAAAATCAGAAGTGGGACCGTTACCGTATTCGCCCGAGGGCGTTACTACTGAAAGTGCGACTGAAGTTGGAAGTGGGTACCACAAATCGATTTGATTAGTATTCGGACCAGAAAAGGACCATGCTGCTATCTGCCATAGACCAAGGTACATGAACTGTTTCACCGGGAGACAGAATTCCGCTCACGTGCAAATTTGAGCCGCCATCGTTACCAGCGGCTACTACAATCGGAACCCCTTCGGAGACGAAATCGGTGAACGCCAACTCGAGGGGCTCTGTGCCATCATGCGACCCGAGCGCAGTCTCCTAGGCTGTGAACAATGACGAGTGGCCTGTTTAGTTGTCGAGCTTTCATTATCATATACTGCATCGCATCAATCACGTAGTTCTCGGAACCGTCAACTAACTTTACTGCCACTATGGATGCGCCCGGTGCCACTCCATAGTATTTCTGGGAAGCTTGCCCGCTACTTGCGGCAACCGCTGCCACTGCAGTGCCATGCCCCGTAGTTAGTGAACATCCGCCGTCATCAAATTCCGTGCAGGTTTTCGATTGGATATCACTCGGCGCGCACTCATTCCCATAACTGTATCCGTTCGGTGGTTTTCCGACTGTCGTCTGATCCCAAATGTACAGGATCTTATTTGTTCCATTGGGGAAGTAGAAGTCACCGTGCAAATAATCGATACCGCTGTCAGCTACGCCAATTATCACTCCAGATCCGTCAACTACCTTTCCGCTTGAATCACGAACGCCTGGGTACTTTGCGGTGTTCCAAACTTGATCTGCAAGGATTTCAGGGACGCTAACATCAAGCTCCGATTTCATTATTCTAGGGGTTGCAATTTGAGATACGAAGGGTAAGCTCGCCAATTCAGGAAGTATGATTTGACGGCAAGCTCACCGTAGCGACGTGACCAGTAAAAGTCTCAACTTTGCCTAGCGAGTCAAGCGCAGCCAAGTCGTTGGAAGATGGGATGGAAGAGAAGACCACCAAAACGTTGACAGACACCACGCCTATAGGGTTTGCTTTGCAAGAAGACCCGGAGTGGAGGGTTTGCTTTTCCTTCCAACGTGATCTTGTTATCGAAAAAGTAGGGGGCGCCGACTGACTGAGCGAAAACCGAGAATATCACGATTGTCAATATGAGGCTCAAAAGGAGTTTACGCGTATTCGGCAAAGAGCCCAAACAGCTTATGCCTTCCCAAAGTAAGCGTTAAGCGTCCTGGTAAACCTCAGGATTTCATCGCGCTACCGCTCAACGTGTATATAAATTTCCCCACAAGTCTTGACGGGCCTGTTTTGTCAGAACTCAAAATCTACGCCCAATATCTAGTTTGGACGGCAAGGATTTGACCCACCCTTTCAATCGCGAGCCCCTCCGCGGTATAGTGAACAGTTACCTAGAGACGATGTGGGGCAACAATCCTTCTAGGTATGAATGCACCCGTTGACCAAGTTTTCTACTGGGGACGCATTCATAATCAAAGACCCAAATGCTTCGGAATATTCATAACAACTCATTGTATTGAAAATGGAGAGATATGATTTGGCACTGGTGATAACAGGTTCAGGATTAACCATTGAAGGTCTTGTCGGCGTTGCTCGCCGCAGCGAAAGAGTGGAGCTGCACCTCGATTCAGCTAAGAAGATCAATTCATGCCGTGCTATGCTTGAGAAGAAAATTGCAGCGCATGAGATCATGTACGGTATCAATACGGGTATAGGGGAATTTTCCGAGATAGTGCTAAACGATGATCAGGTGAAGGAATTTCAAAGATACTTGATCTACAACCACGCCGCAGGCATAGGCGACCCTATGCCTATCGACTGGGTACGCGGCGCCATGCTGGGACGCATCAACGTGCACGCCCACGGCAACTCAGGTTGCCGCCTAGCAGTCACCCAAACCCTAGTGGACATGTTGAACAAGGACGTTACGCCCTATGTGTGTACCAAAGGCTCAGTGGGCGCTTCCGGTGATTTAGCCCCCATGGCCCAGATCGCCCTACTCATGATGGGTGAAGGCCACGCCTACTACAAGGGAGAACTCCTGGAAGGCCACGAAGCAATGAGGCGTGCAAGTATTCCTATACCCGGGCTTGAGGCGCGTGATGGTCTGGCGGTGATTAATGGTTCCAACGTACTGACCGCCATGTCGGCCTTGATGGTGTATGACGCGAACAATTGGCTGAAACAGGCTGAAATTGCTTGCGCCATGTCGTTGGAGGCGCTGAAAGCCAACCTCAAACCGTACCATGCCTCAATTCTTGAGGCACGCGGATTTCCCGGGTGGCGTCCGCAGTGCAAAATCAATCCGTAAGATAACGGCGGGCGGCGACTTGGATGAGGGCCATCTGAAAGTGAAGGTGCAGGATGCTTATTCGATGCGTTCTACACCGCAGGTGATTGGGGCAGCACACGACGCCCTCGCCTTCGCCCGAACACAGGTGGAGACGGAATTGAATGGTGTGGGGGATAATCCCATCTTCTTCCCAGATGAAAACCTGGTTCTATCAGGCGCTAATTTCCAAGGCACGCCCGTCTCTTTGCCTATGGACATGGTGGGGGTAGCGGTGACGATGGTATGCGTGCTCTCTGAACGGCGAATGAACCGCCTCAACAACCCCGCACTTAGCGTTGGGCTTCCACCGTTCCTGAGTAAGGGTGCCGGTATGTTCTCGGGGTTAATGCTCAGTCAATATACGGCAGATATGGAGATTGCGGAACAGCGAATCCTCAGTATGCCTGCTTCTATACAATCAATCCCAGCTGCCGCTGACCAGGAGGATTTTGTTTCGATGGGCATGAACACAGCCCTGAAGAATTTCCAGATACTCGACAACGCTTACGGTATCTTAGGGATTGAGTTCATGGCTGCAGCTCAAGCCCTTGACTTGCGAAGAAAATACGAAACCCCATATGAGTTCGGGAAAGGTACGCAGGTTGCTCATAAAGTGATCCGTAAACACGTCGAGTATCTCGATGCCGACCGCCCCCTCTACCCAGACCACAACAAAATGAAGGAACTCGTGAAATCATGCGAGATCCTTACGGAAGTAGAGAAAGCTATAGGTTCCCTAGAATGAAACGTTCTTTGCACTTCGATGGTGAGATCACGATAATCTTATTGTTCATGACGAGGCATCTTTAGTGGTTGAAGACTATTGGCATACAAGGCTTTGAAGGCGGCTCGAGGGAAACCGGGTGGGCGGGACGCAGCACGAATGATGCAGAAGATGGGCATGAAGGTTGACGAAATCGCTAACGTTACTCAAGTCATCATAAAGACAGAATCAAAAGACATTGTAATCGAAGGACCCAGCGTAACCTTGGTGACCGTCCAGGGACAGGCGATGTATCAAATCGCCGGAGGGCAAGTATCGGAAGCCACAGCTCAGGCAATCCCAGTCTCCACAGGAGAAGAGGACGCTCAGTTAGTTGCTCAGCAGACTGGCAGATCGCTTGATGATGCTAAGAAAGCGCTTTTAGAGGCTGGGGGGGACCTTGCAAAAGCCATTTTGATCCTTAAGGATCGGCCTAGCGCTCAAGCTTGAATTTGCTGGTCGAGTAAGTCTAAGTCGACAGGTTTGTCCTTTGCCATTCTGCCTTTGATTCGCTTTAGTCTGAAGAAGTCCTCGCGTTCGGCTTCTTCTAGATGCTGTTCGATGTAACGAATCGTGGCAAGCATTCGGGGAATAATCACGTATTCGAGGGAGTTGACTCGTCGTTTCGTAGCCGCTATCGCTTCAGCGAGTTTCTTAACTGCAGCCTCAGCGCTGGAAAGTTCTGCGATTGCTTTTATCGCTTCAGCCATCTTAACGGTTGCCTCGTCAAGTTTGATTGAAGTATCGTAAGGGTTGTATGGGAAGGCTGATAGTGGTTTCAATTTGACCTGGATGTATGGGATCGTAACGCCGATCACGTTTCTGGTCTTGGTTTCTATTGAGAACCTGTCTTCAACGCCTATCGAAGTCTGTTCGAGTTTCATGGATCCCATCGCCATTTGGGCCTCGACGAACTCTTCGTAAGCTTCAGTTAGCAATTGCTGTGCTTTCTGTCTCAGGGTGGCGATTTCTCGGACGAATTGAAAGAATTCTATCATGAGGGCATCAAGTTTTTCTCTCAAGAGGTCGCGGCCTCTTTCCGCGATTTTTCGTCTTTTTCTTAGGGTGAGTAATTCCATTCGGGTTGGGTGGACGCCCGTGATCAGTTCGGGCATCTAATTTCCCGACCCAGTCTTGTACTTGGGGTGGAACTGTTTTATTGTGGCCGGATCGATTCGTTTAAGCTCGCTCTCCGGAAGTGCTGCCAATAAGTCCCAGCCAAGGTCGAGGGTCTTCTCGATGTCTCGGTTCTCATATTCGCTTTGGCCTATGAAGCGTCTTTCAAAGTCGTCTGCGAACTTCAAATATATCTTATCTCGGGCGGACAATGCCTCCTCCCCGACCACGGCTACGAGGTCCCTAAATGCGCGTCCTTCGGCGTAGGCGTAGTAGAGTTGATCGGAAACTTCTCTGTGGTCTTGTCGAGTTCTCTCTTTACCGATGCCTTCTCGCATTAGCCTGGACAATGATGGGGATACGTCGATCGGTGGGTAGATGCCTTTTCTATGTAATCCTCTATCGACGATTAATTGTCCTTCCGTGATGTAGCCGGTTAGGTTTGGAATTGGATGCGTTATGTCGTCGTGCGGCATTGTTAGAATTGGCATCTGGGTGATAGATCCCTTTGCCTCCCTAATTCTGCCTGCTCGCTCGTAGATGCTCGAGAGGTCAGTATACAAATAACCCGGGTACCCTCTGCGACCTGGTACCTCCTCCCTGGCAGCTGAGATTTCACGTAGAGCCTCGGCATAGTTGGTCATGTCCGTTAGGATTACGAGAACGTGCATATCCAATTTGAACGCGAAATATTCGGCGGCAGTTAACGCCATGCGGGGGGTGAGGATTCTCTCAATGGCTGGATCATCAGCCAGGTTGATGAACATGGTAACGTGCTCGAACGCTCCTTGTTTTTCGAAATCTTCTCTGAAGAAGCGTGCCTCATCCGCGGTGATCCCTATGGCCGCAAAGACGGTTGAGAATGGCTCGCCAGTTCCTCGTACTCGTGCTTGTCGTGCGACTTGCGCGGCGACTCTGTTGTGTGGAAGGCCTGCGCCGGAGAATAGAGGTAGTTTCTGGCCTCTAACGAGAGTGTTCATTCCGTCGATGGCCGAGATTCCAGTCTGTATGAATTCTCTTGGATACGTCCTAGCGTAGGGGTTGATTGGTGCGCCGTGGACATCCGCGTAATCCTCGGGTATGATGCGCGGTCCGCCGTCAATTGGGTTGCCGCTTCCGTCAAGAATGCGGCCCAACAAGTCGCCCGAGACTGGTAACTTTACTGTCTCTCCCATGAAGCGAACGTTAGTTGAGGCTATGTCAAGGCCTGAAGTTCCCTCGAATACCTGAACCACAGCCAAATCGCTTCGAACCTCTAGAACCTGCCCTCGTCTCTCTTGCCCTGCTGGAGTGCGGATCCTTACTAGCTCGCCGAAACCGACGCCTTTTACGTCTCGTACGAAAAGGAGCGGGCCAGAAATTTCGTTGACAGTCGAGTATTCGCGAATTACGACGGACATAAGTTATGCCTCACTTAGCGGTTTCCACTATTTCCTTGGTCAATGTTTGGAATTGTTCGTCCATTCCTGACGAGAGCCCTTTTGCGAATTCTTTGAACGTTTCGGAGGGCTGTATCTTGGCGCGTGCGATGTCGTTCTTTGCGGGAAGTTCGAGGGCTCGCTGTAATGGTACCCCTTTCTCTGTGGATTCCTTCATCTTCTCGTAGAACTTCATTATTAGCGACATGAGGAGGGCGGTTTTCTCTGGGGAGCAGTAGCTGTCCACTGGGTGGAGTGCGCTCTGTATGAGGAAGTCTTCTTTGATCATTCGTGCCGCTTCGAGGACTACTCTCTGAGACTCTGATAGGGCATCTGGCCCAACTAGCATGACAATCTCGCGAAGTTCTTCGTCTCTCTGCAATAGCGCCATCCCTTCCTTTCTTAGCCTGGACCATTCGGGGCCGATTTTGGTTTGGTACCAGTTCTCTAGTGACTCTAGGTAGAGGGAGTAACTAGTCAACCAGTCAATAGCGGGGAAGTGTCTGCGCTCGGCCAGTGGCTTGCTGAGTGCCCAGAATACTTTCACGATTCTAAGCGTGTTTTGTGTTACGGGCTCTGAGAAATCTCCACCTGATGGGGAGACTGCGCCCACAACCGAGACGGAACCAAGCTTGTTCTCCTCGCGACCAATCACCTTCACTCTGCCAGCCCTTTCGTAGATTTCAGCCAACCGAGACGCCAAATAGGCTGGGTAGCCTTCCTCTCCAGGCATCTCCTCCAATCGTCCGGACACTTCGCGCAATGCTTCAGCCCACCTTGACGTTGAATCAGCCATCAGTGCCACATCATAACCCATATCCCGGAAATATTCAGCAAGTGTTACTCCTGTGTACATGCTCGCTTCCCGGGCGGCTATTGGCATGTTCGATGTATTTGCTACTAGGAGAGTGCGTTCCATCAAAGGCTGTCCCGAGCGAGGGTCTTTCAGCTCGGGGAAGGTTTCGAGAACCTCAGTCATTTCGTTTCCACGTTCACCGCAACCCACATACACTATTACATCAGCGTCCGCCCATTTCGCGAGTTGGTGTTGGGTTATGGTTTTTCCCGTGCCGAAATCGCCCGGAATTGCAGCCGTTCCGCCTTTCGCGATCGGGAAGAAGAAGTCGATGATGCGTTGTCCGGTGATTAGAGGTGTGTCGGACGGAACCTTTTCACGGTTGGGGCGCGGACTTCGAACAGGCCAGGTATGCATGAGAAAGAGCTTGTTCGTTGATTGGCCAGTTTCGACTTCAGCAATTGGATCTTCGAGAGTGTAACTGCCCTTTGAGACAATTGATTTCAGTGTGCCGGAGATGTTTGGAGGAACCAACACGCGATGCTTTACCAGCACCGTCTCAGGGACCTCGCCGAGTACGTCCCCGCCGGTTACTTTGTCACCTTTGTTCAGTAGCGGGGTGAACTCCCACTTCCTTTTACGATCAAGGGCAGGTGCTGTGACTCCTCTGTGGATGAATGCACCCTGTTCCTTCAATAGTACTGGGAGGGGCCTTTGTGTTCCGTCAAAAAATTGATTGATCAATCCCGGTCCGAGTTCGACTGACAGCGGGTGCCCTGTTCGTTCTACTGTTTCTCCGGGTTTGATTCCAGTTGTCTCCTCGTAAACCTGAATCGTGGCTCGGTCCGCTTGGACTCGAATTATTTCGCCAATTAAGCCCGAATTACCCACTTTGACGAGCTCGTACATGCGGGCTCCGAGCATACCTGACGCGACGACAACTGGCCCAGCGACTCGATCAATTTTTCCTGGTTTGAACTCCGACAAAGTTAGTTTCCTCAGAATTGGGCGGGCGAGTCATACTAGAGGTTCTTACTTATTGCTTTCGTTGCAAGTAGTCGTTGCTTCAGGACGCCATGAATCTTGGATGCAACTTCTTGCTAATCAATGAATTAGGTGTTTACCCGCATCCATAATCTGTTTGCCATCGATCCAGATGCTACAGTTCAACATGATTCCATCGACATGAGTTTTCGCCTGCCAGTTTGCGCCGGTCTCTTCGGCGTACGGATCTCCGAATGCGCAGTGGACTGAAGGGATTTTTTCGTCTTGAAGCAGGTTTCCGGTCAACCTTTCAAGGAATATGTTGGTGCCAATAGCGAATTCCCCCAGCCGATTTCCATTCGGGTCCGATCGAACATAGTCCAAGAATTCTCTTCGCAGTTCTTCATTCCTGCATTTAACCGTAGTGAAATCGATTCGAGAGTCTTTAACGAGAAGAGTTACGGGAGTCTCTTTGATGACGCCGTATTTGGGGCTGAACCAGTCGCCAAGTTCGTCAATGACCATTTTTCCATTGGCCTTGAAAGCTGCGGTATAGATTTCTCCGTCGGGAAGGTTACCCCACTTACCCTTATCGTGATATAACCCGTCGGAGACGATCCACCTCCAGCCAGGATGGAATTCTGCGATAAAATCGGTGCCAGATTTGTTGCTCACCCGGGCACTCTTACAGGCTTTGACTGCTTGGTCAACCTTCTTCGTCAGCTCCGAGATCTTCTGGTAGTCCGCACACATGCCTGTCTCCATAAGCTCCTTTGTGATGCTGGGCATGTGACCATGGCGAGCGTACTTGATCGCTGTGCGTATGAACGGACCTCTTACGGCAAGTTCTCCACGCATGCTCTTTGCCGCGTAGAATGTGACGTTTGCCCAAGGCATTGATTCGAGGACTTCTTTCGGAATTTCTTTCGCAGGCCGTTCCGTGTAGTCCTCGAGCACGAAAGTCTTGACATTTCCCTTCGAGACTTTTTCAGCTGCTTGTGAAATCGCCTCCCCAACCTCCAAGGTTTCACGGTCAGTTAGAATAAGGACATGTTCCCCTTTGTTCACGGCCATGCAGGTTTCGACCGCGTTCCTTGCGCCTTCATGCAGACTACCCAAGTTTTTCAATACTCCAATCTAGAGATTGGTCCGTTTGACCTTAGTCGCCATCGCATCCGGAAGCGATGCGTGAAGTGGACTCTGCGCCGATTCATGGGTGCAAGGGCAAGGGTCAAAGCCATAACATTTGTTCTTTTACTATATAGCAGGAATTGTGGAGGGGAAGCGGTTTCTAGATTTCATGTCAAGCCTTGGCCGGGTCAAGATGATTCCGAGAAGCGGATGGATCAGCCATGGAGTCAGCCTTCAAGACGTCGAGTCTGTCGCAGATCATTCTTTCTCAACCACTGTCCTTGCGATGTTACTCGCCGATCTTGAAGTTGCGAATGGTCGTAGCGTCAATGTGGAACGAGTGCTTCGTCTAGCCTTGCTCCATGATCTTCCGGAGACATTGACATTCGACATAAGCAAATCCTACTTGGAATATCTAGGGGTAAGAGGCGAAGCAATCAAGAGCGAGCTGGAGCAAGCCGCCTTGAAGCATTTGGTCAAAGGTATTGAGAAAGAGGAAATTAGGAAGCGGTATACACTTCTTCAGTCAGAGTTTAATGCTGGACAAACCATTGAGTCAAGGATTGTTCACGCCGCTGACCGATTGGATATACTACTGCAAATTGTGGAATACCGCCGAAGAGGCTACCCAAAAGCAATCCTCGTAGATCTATGGGAGAGCACTAGCCAAAAGCTGCAAGGCTCAAAGCTCTCTTCTGTGAGGAAATTGTATAGGGAGGCGGTTCGGCTCTACAAGAACATTTCTTGAATAGTTAAATGATGTGAATGTAACTGGAGGGCAATTGCACAACTCCCGCTCCATTCTCATATATCCAAATCCCGAACTCTTCAGACTTGGGGTCCGCCACCAAAGACACAGTGTAAGCGGAAAATTGGCAGAATTGCATGTGAGTCTCTACATCGGTTTGCGAAAGAAACAAACCGTGTCCTGGATGTGAGTGGTACCAGCCAACGATTCTTCCGTCGATTCTCCCTTCAACAATGTCAGTTGCCACCTGTGCAATTCGTTGAGGGGGAAAGGAACAGGAGACTTCGCTTATTTCCGTCCCACCCGGAATCGTGTCGTTGACCCAGAGAGACGAATCTTGCAAAGTGCCCATGAGCAGCCCAATGCGCTCAAATGGTCGATTTAGGTCCCGTGAAATTCGGTCGATTACACGGTTTGTAATGAATACCTTGAACACCATCAATCACGGGTCCGGGCGATAGGGGGCCAGTTGCAAGATAAGATTTCAACCTTAAACCCGAATGAAAAATGTTCCAGGGTGCTGGGCTTTGACCATATATCTGTTCATTAAACGCCACTGATGGAGAGGCCCTGTTCTAATCTGTGAACGGCCTGTTCAAAACCATGGGGTTATTGCGTTCCCATGCCATAAGCTAGCCTAAAGGAGGTTTGATTATTTGAGCGAAATTGCCGGTCGACGAGTTTACTATCTAATCGCCTTAGCCATAATTGCAATGGTGTTAGTGAGCGCAGTCGCATTAACCCGCCCCCCACTAACCTCTGTAACGAGCTCTGCCGCAAAGACAATTCAGGTTACTGGGACTGGAACCGTCTCCGCATCACCTGACCAAGCCATTCTCTACCTCGGCGTTCAAACCCAGGCAGCCACTGCTACCCAGGCCACCACAGATAACGCGATGGCCATGACAAACGTGATCACTGCTCTCACCAACGCTGGAATAGACAAGAATTCGATTCAGACCGTCTCATACACACTGACCCCAACGTACTCCAATCCCGTCAACCAAAGCGTACCGCCCGCTATCATCGGTTACATCGCCATAAACCAAATTCAGGTAACCGTGAACGACCTAGGGTCTATAGGCAAAATCCTAGATCAAGCAATCTCCGCAGGAGCGAACCAAGTTCAAGGAGTCTCTTTCACACTCTCAAGCTCCACTCTTGCCACAATACAAAATCAAGCGCTACAACTAGCCCTAACTGACGCAGACGGTCAAGCCAAGGCATTGGCAACAACACTAGGAGTTACCATTGTTGGTCCCACCTCGGTTACGCCGGGATACGAATTCCAACCCACAAATTACAGCCGATTCGCAGCGACCCCACAGGCACAGACACCAATACAAACAGGCACGTTACAGGTGACGGCAACGGTGCAAGTAACCTACGCCTTCACGTAGCATACAGACCCTAGCGGCCCAATAAGTGAGGCGTGATGAATGTCTCAATGTACGCCGCAACAGCGAACAAAGCTACCGACAACAAAGACAGCGTGACCGTATCCTTAACCCCCTCTATCAGAAGCGGCCGGTCAACTGACTGGCCGCTTAACCTTGCGTATAACGCACGGCTTGTACTGACATGCCATCTCGCAAGCCCGACGAACTCAAGTATGAACGCAGGTATTTCGATAACCCCATGCGGGAGTAGCCCGGCCGCTGTATAGACGGGGCCTTTTGTCATTCCAACGAAAGCCGCCACTCCGCCAATCACGACGGCGTTTAGCAAGAGTTCATACCCCAGCTCGAACGCGCCGATGAAAGGTATCCACACCCAAAGTCGAATGGGGTTCCAAAAGTGGCCGATATTATTCAGAAAAATAAAACGGTAAAGGCTGTTCGAGTATGGTGGCGGAATCGCTATGTAACTTCCCGCCGACTCTAACCACCCTTGCAATCCGTTCACCAGACCTGGAGATGTGAGTAGTACGGCATAGGCTACTAGAGCTGTGATGATCATTATTGCAAAGAAAGTGACCGCTATGGCTACGATCAAAAGGCGGTTTCGTTGAAATGTTTTCCTTACCGGATCCGTAAGGCGCATAGATCGCACCTAAGTTGTCTGGGCTCTTCCGCAGCTCGGGCAAAACCGGGCGCTGCGCGGGACAGTAGCACCGCATGTTCCGCAAGGTTTTGTGGCTTCCTGTGGTAATAGTGAATTCAGAATTTGATCCTCGAACTTACTTTGGTCTGAGAAGTGCTCATTGTAATCATTAAGCAATGTGTAAAACCAGTATACCCAAAAAAGTCCAGCCGTTATTGCTGAAAGTATTATGAAAAGAAACGGGTCTCTCTTGTGGAACCTGTAAGGAGAAAAAGTTGGAGGCTGAACGCCCGCATCGCTAAAGGCGTTGGCAAGTGTAACCTGATAACTGGACTGGAGATCATCATGTCTGCTGAGGTCTTGGGTTAGATTGTATGCTGCGAGTAGACCAACGATCGGCGTCACAAATAGAAATAGCACTGCCCAAAGACCGGCGGGCCTATCGCGTTCGCCATAAGCCGAATCTTCTGTTAATTGGCCAAGCCGTGAGATGTGTTCTGAGGCCGGCGCTTTCGTGAGGAGGTACCGCTGTAATGTGGAGAATAACAGTTGCTGCCGACCGAAATGTCGGTTTCGACGATCTATCATGAAATAGAAGGCTAGAGCGCCGAAAAGAAGTACCACGTAGAATAGAGTGATCGCTAGGCCGTAGAGTGCGAAGACTTCCCCGACAATAGGCGTTATGGCATTTTGTGTATTTTGTGGTTGAGTGAAGCTACTGATCCGAGGTAAGACTGAAACTAAAACGCCAATCAGTGATGCTCCGATAACGATAGCTGCTAGTGCGGGAAGTATGGGAATTATCATCCATATGTTACCCATCCTGCGGTCCGTAGAAGTCCGTCTCCGGACTAACTCCTCTATACGTAACAGGGCTGGGTCGATGTGGGAGGCCACTTTTATGCCTCCTGCCATATTCGGCCGGAAATTAGGGATAATCTCATAATAGTCCTCCACACTACCCTTAGCTGGGTTAAGTTCGATGCCAAAGGCTTTCGTCTTTATGAATATTGACGCCGGCTCAGAGAACGAGATTCTGAAGAGTCTCCGGGATGTTCCCGAAGTCAAGGAATCCTATTTTGTCTATGGGGTGTACGATGTGGTGGCGAAAATCGAAACTGACTCGATGGATCGCCTCAAAGAAGTCATTACCTGGAAAGTGCGAAGACTCGACAAGATCCGCTCAACATTAACAACGATCGTCAGCGAAGGAAAATAACTCCCACAAGACCAATTGTGGGACTAACGTAACCTACGCGCCTCAAGTTCGGCGTCGTTCACGTTATCTGAGTAGTGGTCTCTTCTACTAGCGACCTTACCTGTATGGTAGAAACTCCCTGCCAAGCAACTCTCGCGCAACGACAATCTTGTTGATATCGGTTGTTCCATCCCCAATCATCGCGCCTGCGAATCTCTCTCAAACGATACTCGTCCATACACTCTGTTGTATACCCGATTGCACCCCGATTTTGAAGACAATTGTTCACAATGCCAAAGCACAGCTGGGGGACATACCACTTAATCATGGCCGAATCCTTGGTTATCTTATGGCCTTTATCTTTCAGCCACAATGTTCTGTAGCAAAGTAGCCGAGCCGCCTCTAGCTCCGTGTAGCCCTCTACTAAGCGAGATTGAACAGATTCGTATTTCGCTATAGGGCGTCCAAATGCAGTTCGTTGTTTCGCGTATTCGATGCCTTCCTCTATTGAACTCTCTGTCAAACCAATACACCACACAGCGATAAGAGACCTCATTAGGTCGAAGGTCTCCATCACATAGTGGAAGCCCTGGTTCTCCTCACCAATTAGATTCGATGCAGGTATAGTAACGTCCTTTAGCACGATTCCTCCAAACGAGAACAGTCTCCATCCCAGTGCATCGAAATCGTACTTTTCGATCCCGGGTCTATTCATCTCAACGAAGAACATGCTTACGCCTTTAGCCCCTTTCTCGACATCGGTCTTGGCAAGGAGGCAATACGCGCCGCATTCGTTAACACCGGTGATGAATTGTTTTTCCCCATTCAGGACATAGGTGTCTCCTTTTCTCGTTGCACGGGTCGTTATCGCTGCCGCATCAGAGCCCGTCGACGGCTCCGTATTGGCTATGCCCAGCATCCGTTCTCCTCTCGCCATTGCCGGAAGCCATTCTTTCTTCAGTGGTCCTGGACCATGCAGCGCAAGGATCTCACCCATTATATCGCTGAGTGGAATCTGCCACCCTGCGCGAGCAATCTCCTCGACCAGGATGCCCATCGTCACCGCATCGCTCTCTTGTCCACCGAACTCCTTTGGAAACCTTAAACCAAGAAGCCCAGCATTTCCCATCTTTCTGTAGAGCTCCCATGGAAATTCCCTCTTTCTCTCGTAGTCCCGAATCTTGGGGCTGATCTCTTTCTTCGCAAACTCTCGAACGGTCCTGCGGAAAAGTTCCTGTTCTTCGCTAAAGTCAAAGTTCAACGGCAAACCAGTCACATCGGGAATGTGTGTTAGCTTTTCATCGCTTCTTAAGCTTGACGAGAACAGTCCTTTGCTTCTGAATGTCGCAAAGAAATTTGAAGAGGCCAGATGAGGGAGTTGCGGGGTAGCTTTATAACGAAAGATAACTTTTCGCAGTCACTCGTGGACGAGGCCCAAGTTTTGGACGAGCTTGAGCAGATCCGAGAAAAAAAGCTACGAGAGTTGAAAAATCAAATGTCGACACCTAAAATCGAGAAACCGATCGTAGTGAGCGATCGAAACTTCGATCAGACCGTGAAAAATTACCCCTTGATCGTAGTCGATTGCTGGGCGGCGTGGTGTGCGCCATGTCGCGCAATCGCTCCGATTGTTGAGGAACTAGCGAAAGAGTACAGTGGGAAGGTCGTTTTCGGCAAGCTCAACGTCGACGAGAATCCCGAGACCGCCCAACGATTCGGCGTGATGGCGATACCAACGCTGCTGGTGATGAAGGAAGGTAAGGAAGTAGACCGCGTCGTAGGAATGCTTCCTAAGAACCAGCTGGAAGCGAAAGTAATCACTTACGCAGTAGGCAGACCACGGCGTCACAGGGTTCTCCGGCGGACACCTGTATCCATACTTACTGCATAGTGAGCGTGCAAAGTGATCCGGTGTTACTTCCTCGCTCCGGCCGATTGTCAAACAATCCACCAAGTGTTTTGTTTCGTGGAATATGATGTATTCGCGCATTTGTGAATAGGCTTCCTCAGAGATGTGGATGCTGTACGGATCAGCAGTGAAGTAGAATCCTCTGAGCGGCCCCGCTCCTGGGTAGATATCTACATGAATTGTTTGCTCGAGACGAACTCCTAGCTCCGATAAAACAAGGTTCACAAGTCGGCAAGTCTCAACATTGTGAGTTACTGACTCGGTCTCTGTGCGAGTTTCTGAAAGGGGGACCCCACAGGTCGAGCAGAAACCAGCATCAGTCTTCTGAACCTCATTTTTGCGACTGAAGATCGCCATCGCCTTGAGAAAGGCTTTGTTTGCAATCACTGAGGACTATACCTACCTGACGCAGGTGAAATCGAACACGGTTAAGAGGCTGCTGTGGGATGTTGCATTGAACAAGTAAAAAAGAGTCGCGAGGGGTCTTATTGGCGGTATATGAATTCGAGGGGCGGCGTGCCTTCGATCGCATCGAATGCCTATGTCGATGAAGACGCCAAGGTTTTGGGTGATGTCAAGATCGGCGAACAATGTTTCATCGGTCCTGGTGCTAGGATCAGGGGTGATTACGGGACCATTATGATTGGTAACAAAACCAGCGTACAGGAGAATTGCGTCCTTCACGCACGCATCAACGAAACATGCTCTGTAGGGAACCATGTTCAGATCGGACATGGCGCTCTGCTTCACAACTGTACCGTCAAGGATTATGCTGTGATTGGCGTGGGCGCTATTGTAAGCGATTATGCGTCGGTGGGGGTTTGGAGTATCGTTGCGGAGGGTGCGGTTGTTGTTAGTAATCAGTCGATACCCGACGGCAAGGTCGCAGTCGGCGTGCCCGCCAAAATTATTCGTGATGTCTCTGATTCCGACAAGCTGCTCTGGAGCAAGTACAAAGACGCATATGCAGATCTCGCGTTGCGATACCCGAAAGGCCTGAAAAGAGTACGATAGTTAGGCGCAGCGTTAGCGGTTGGGTATCGGTAACGTTAATCTAACCAACACCATAATCACAGTTGATTGGCGATGCCTGAAGAACTGATCGCCGTTCTAGATTTCGGCGGTCAATATTCTCACCTAATAGCCCGCCGAATCAGAGAGTGCGAGGTATATGCTGACCTTATGCCGTTCACCACCAAACCCGCCGAGTTACAGAAAGCGAACGCGAAGGGGATTGTCCTTTCCGGAGGGCCAGCAAGTGTTTACGATGAGAATGCTCCAAAATGCGATCCAGGAATCTTCAATGTGGGCATACCTGTACTTGGGATCTGTTATGGTCTCCAACTAATGGTGCAAATGCTAGGTGGCCATGTGAAGGCGACGAGGCGACACGAGTATGGAAAGACTAAGCTAGAGATAAGAGACGACTCAGATCTCTTTAGGGATGTAAGGAAACAAATTGTATGCTGGATGAGCCATGGCGATTATGCAGAGGCCCTCCCTAAGGGCTTCAGTGTAATCGCTACATCTGAGAACTGTCCGACTGCAGCAATCCGCGATGGAGGCCGGAAACTGTACGGCGTTCAATTTCATCCTGAAGTCTCGCATACCGAGCACGGAAACGATATCATCAGGAACTTCATAACAACAATCAGTAATTGCCAATCGAGCTGGACCCCCCATTCTATCATTGAGTCGGCTGTGGACGGCATCAAGGCGAGAGTAGGTAACGAGAATGTCTTGTGTGCTGTCAGCGGTGGGGTAGACTCCACAACGGCTGCGGTTCTTGTTCACAAGGCTATAGGGAGCAGACTGACGTGCATCTTCGTCAACCATGGTCTTCTGAGACAGAACGAAGAGGAGAAAGTTCTGAAGACGCTTACTGAAGACCTCAGAATGAATGTCAAATATGTGGATGCGTCAAACCGATTCCTTCAACGCCTTAAAGGCGTTAATGACCCGGAAGAGAAACGCAAGATTGTCGGCGAAGAATTCATCAGGGTCTTCGAAGAAGAGAGTGCAAAGTTAGGAACCTTTGAGTGGTTAGCTCAAGGTACACTCTATCCCGACGTAATCGAAAGCGCGGGAACGAGTAGCCCCGCTTCCTTAATCAAGACTCATCACAACGTCGGGGGAATTCCAGAGTGGTCGAGATTCAAGATCGTCGAGCCGCTGAGGTTGCTGTACAAGGACGAAGTGCGTAAAATCGCAAGCAAACTGGGATTGCCTGATTCCATTGTGCGTACCCATCCATTTCCTGGCCCGGGGTTGGCTGTTCGTGTAGTCGGTGAGGTTACAGAAGAGAAGCTTCGGGTTTGTCGTCAGGCTAGTGCCATAGTTGAGGACGAGTTATCGAAGAATGGACGTTACGACGAAGTGTGGCAGGCGTTTGCAGTCGTTGGAGATGATATGGCTGTGGGTGTGCTCGGCGACCATCGACACCTAGGCCACCTCGTTACAATTCGGATCATAAAGTCCTCCGACGGAATGACGGCGGATTGGGTAAGAATCCCATACGATGAGTTAGAAATAATTAGTAACCGAATTACCGGCGAGGTTCAGGGAGTTACATGGGTGACATACGCAATCTCTTCCAAGCCACCCTCAACAATAGAGCCCTGCTAGACTCTTGCTGTGACAGAGGCTGTAGAGAATTCTACGAGTTCGAGAATTGGAGGATTAATGGGGCTTGAACGAGTGCCCGCAGCCGCAGGTTTCTGTTGCATTTGGATTGTTGACTTTGAATCCTTCGCCCATCACTGTTTCTACGTAGTCAACCTCAGACCCATCAACATATTGTGCACTCTGTTCATCGATAAGTAGAGTGACTCCGTGAGAGTCGATTACATGGTCACCTTCGTTCTTCTCGTCCACGGCTAGGCCATATTGAAAGCCACTGCAGCCCCCGCCTGAAACATAGAGGCGCAATCCTGCATTTTGCTTGCCTTGCTTTTCTATTGCAGTCTTGACTTTCTCGGCGGCCTTCTCGGTAAGCGAAATTCTCAACGTACTTGTTGGGTTAAGCAACCTTTGCACCATCGACGGGTATTACATATGGATTATTTAAGCTTGGATGATTCGAAGGTAGCTTCAGAATTTAGGACAGGACCCAAATCCATAACAAATGGAGCCCTTAGAATCCATAGAACTAAGGCGAGGGTCTTCTTTGTCACAAACGCTTGGGATCGTCTACAGCGACGTATTCCAGCAATATGATTTCGGACCAACCCACCCGCTGAAGCCTGCAAGGCTAAAGTTAACCTACGAGTTGATGCAGGCCACTGGTCTGCTCAAATCTCCGAAGATCAAAGTGGTCGAACCACGAGTGGCAAGTCTTGAAGAACTTCGTCTCTTCCATGACCAGGCCTATCTTGATCTCGTGAAGGGCGCCGACAAGACTGGTACCGGCTTTCTTGATAATGGTGACACGCCAGCGTTCAAGGGATGTTACCAAGCGTCGGCTCTCGCAACAGGTGCGTCTTTGAGAGCCGTCGAATTAGTGATGTCCGGTGAAGTCACACAGGCTATGAACATTTCTGGTGGTCTACATCACGCTCATCCTGATCGAGCATCAGGTTTCTGCATATTCAACGACCCAGCCGTCTCAATCGCTTATCTCAAAAAGAAATACGGACTCAAGAGAATCCTCTACCTGGATGTTGATGCACACCATGGAGACGGAGTCATGTACGGTTTCTACTCTGACGGTTCAGTCTTAGACATAGACTTCCACGAGGATGGGCATCATCTTTTCCCTGGAACAGGCTCCACAGACGAGATCGGAGAGGGAAAAGGTGAGGGCTACAAAATCAATGTGCCTCTGCCACCTTTCACGGATGATGAACCATATTTGTCATCGTTTCGGGAAATCGTCCCGGATGCGGTGCGAAAATACCGCCCTGAAATACTGCTTCTTCAATGCGGAGCAGATGCGCACGCCAACGACCTTCTCGCACATTTGCAGCTAACTACAAGGGCGTACATAGAGGTCGTTAAAGTTGTCCGCGAACTGGCGCAAGAAGTTGCCGAGGGTCGTTTGGTCGTGTTTGGTGGAGGGGGCTACAATCTTGCTAACGTCGCAAGAACGTGGACTCTCGTCGCATCTACTCTAATTGATCTGCCAATCCCCGCGGCATCTCCACAAGTTTGGCAGAAATTGTTTGAAGCGCTCGTCGGTGAACCTGCGCCAAAGAGCATCATGAGTGACGGAGAGGGTCGAAAGGAACTTTCCAGTCATGTAGACCGCGATGAGATCTTGGGGACTCTCAAGGATCTGAAACAGCGGCTATCTATCCTATCCTAATCGCTGGCGACGTTCGAGTTGATTAGGTGCTCAGTAACCCTTCTTGGGGTTTGAAGGCTCCAGTGAGAATGTCCCGTTGCACTCGAAGATAATCTTCGGGCGTTCCCACATCAGCCCAATAGCCCTCATGCTTATACCCGAATATCTTACCTTCACTCATTAACTTCGGAAACACGTCCAGCTCCAATGAAGCCCGTCTAGCCTTGGCAATCTTACCCAAAACTGAAGGCCGAATCACATACACCCCTGCGTTTACCCACGATTCACCAACAGGCTGTTTACGCGGCTTCTCCACGAAGCTCACCACTCTATTCTCAGCATCAAGCTCCACTGCACCGAAGCGAGCGGGAGTTTTTGATTTCGCCAGCACTACGGTTACCATTGAATCAGATTTCTTATGTGCATAAATGAGCTTGTCAAGATCTAGATCAGAGAAAATCACGTCTCCGTTTAGGGTTAGGAAATCTGAACTGATCATCAGTTCAGCATTTTTGATCGCGCCCCCTGTGTCGAGCGGTTCTTTTTCGAAACTGTAACGTAACCGAACTCCAAGCTTACGCTCATCCAAATAGCGAACAATCTGTTCCTGCAGAAATCCTATGGCCAGGATGATGCGATCGAACTCGAATCGTTTCAGATACTCTATCTGGTACTCAAGCAGTGGCTGATATCCAATTGGTAGAAGTGGCTTCGGCGTAGCGAAGGTCGTTGGTCTAATCCTGGGTTCAAGTCCTCCGCACAGAATCAGTGCGGTTCTCTCGGGACGAACCTGCTCCATGCCTAGTTTGAGAAGAAATTCAGCCGTTTGCGAACGGTTAGTAAAACGGGCGCCGTCCACCAAAAGGTCGATCTTATGCATCAGAGAAGGGTCGAGCGTCATACTGAATCGGCGTTTCATGGCTTCCAAGTATTACTACATATGCTTTAATTGTATTACCTTCACCTATTATGCCTGGTGAACAGCGGTGGAATACTGTCCAGCATGCGGTCATCGAGACTTAGCCCTAAGACAGAGAGATCAGTGGAATGCAACCGAGCTTCCAACTCTCGCGGAGTTCAGCCTAATCAAATGCGGCTCTTGTAGAAACGTTTGGTGGGAACGCAACTAATTCCTTTGCGCTTACCAAACCCAAGCCTACGCTTCATTGTCTGCTTAACGAATTACAGAGCATTACATTGAGAACGCACGATTTCCGGCGCAGAGGCTGCCTTTGGTCGGAATTTGCAATCTAATTCCGATAAAACGGTCTAATCGGCTTCCTTCGGATGATTTCCGGTTTTTGGTCGGCTGAGCTGGCTTACTAGCAGTTCTAGATACGAGAAACCGACTTAATATGGGCATTTGAGAGGGCATTCGGTCTAAGGTAGGAGCATCGACATGTACGTTTACCTCTTTGAGGAGGGCAATACCAAGCTCAGGAATCTCCTAGGCGGAAAAGGCGCCGATTTAGCTGAGATGAGCGGGCTTGGCTTACCAGTCCCGCCAGGCATGACCGTGACAACCGAGGCTTGCAACTACTACAGCGCTCAAGGCAAGTTCCCTGAGGGTATGGAAAAAGAGATGGTCAACAAGATGACCATGTTAGAAAAGAAGACTGGGAGACGTTTCGGAGATGCAGGGAATCCGCTCCTTGTCTCCGTCCGCTCGGGCGCACCGATTTCTATGCCCGGTATGATGGATACTGTTCTGAACCTCGGCTTAAATGACAAGACCGTTCAAGGTCTGATTCACCAAACCAACAACAAACGGTTCGCATACGACGTAGTACAGACGCTTCGTACAAATGTTCGGCAAGGTAGTCCTGGGAGTGAGAGCAGAAGACTTTGAAGCAATTATCACCAAACACAAAGCAAGACTAAACGTAAAGTCCGATGTAGAGCTCGACTCAGAGACACTCGTCCAAATGGTCAATGAATTCAAACAACTCGTAGTGCAAGCGACGAAGAAACCGTTCCCCGAAGATCCTACGGACCAGCTCCGCATGGCGGTAGGTGCAGTTTTCGAATCTTGGAATGGGCGAAGGGCCAAAATCTACCGAGAGGCGAACAAGATCGCTGACACTCTTGGAACTGCTGTGAACATTCAGACCATGGTCTTCGGAAACAAGGGCCCCAATTCTGGCACAGGCGTCTGTTTCACAAGAAACCCTTCAACCGGCGAACCCGTGCTGTTCGGGGAATTTCTAATTAACGCTCAGGGTGAAGATGTCGTTGCGGGAATTCGCACTCCTAAACCAATCTCTGAGCTGAACAGGGAGATGCCAACGGTGTACCGCCAGCTGGTGGATGTATGTCAGCTTCTAGAACACCACTTCAGGGACATGCAAGACATCGAATTCACGATTGACGATGGTAAACTCTACATCCTGCAAACTCGATCGGGAAAGCGAACCGCTGCATCTGCAATCAGAGTTGCAGTGGACTTGGTAAAGGAAGGCCTTATCACGAAAGAAGAATCTGTCCTCCGAGTACTGCCTGCCCACTTGGAACAGCTCGTCCATCGACAGATTGACCCGAATTATCAGGCTAAACCAATCGCAACTGGGTTACCCGCCTCACCAGGCGCAGCTACTGGCAAGGTCATCTTCGATACGGACGAAGCTCACAGATTAGGTGCTAGTGGAGAGAATGTTATTCTCGTAAGAGAAGAGACCACTCCAGAAGATATTCATGGCATGATCGCTGCTAAGGGAGTACTTACCAGCAGGGGAGGAATGACTTCTCACGCTGCAGTCGTCGCTCGTGGAATGGGAAAACCTGCCGTCGTGGGGTGCGAACAGATTAAGATCGACCCATCTTCAACGAGTTTTAGCTCTGGAAGAGAAACAATCAAGAAAAATGATATAATAACAATTGACGGGACAACCGGAAACGTTCTCCTAGGTGTCGTCCCCACCGTAGAGCCGAAGTTAGGATCCTCCGCACAGCAGTTGCTAGTTTGGGCCGATGAAATCACGCGCCCTCGGCGTTAGAGCCAACGCGGACACACCAGAGGGAGCAGCGAAGGGCCGGGAATTCGGAGCGGGCGGAATCGGCCTCTGCAGAACTGAACGCATGTTCAACGCGCAGGACCGTCTACCAATTGTCCAAAGCATGATACTTGCAGCTTCCGACGAGGACCGGCTTAAAGCGCTTGAGAGACTCCGGCCACTGCAGAAAGGAGATTTCAAGGAAATATTTCGAAACATGCACGACTTACCCGTGACCATCAGGTTGCTGGACCTTCCTTTGCATGAGTTTCTGCCCAAATATGAGGAACTAGTTGACGATGTCGCCTCGCTCAAGGCGACGGGGAAAAACCCAGACCTGCTCGATTCAAAACAACGCATGCTGAGGAAGGTGATAACCTTGAGCGAGCACAACCCGATGCTCGGACATCGAGGCTGTAGGCTAGCAATCAGTCACCCTGAGATTTATGAAATGCAGACTAGAGCGATCTTCGAGGCAGCTTCCGAGTTAGTGAAAGAGGGAATTAACGTTCATGTAGAGATTATGCTGCCGTTGGTGGGAGAGGCGAACGAGGTCCGCTTTCTCAGAACAAAAATAGTTCAGACAGCGGATAAGGTGATGGAGAGCACCCATACGAAGGTAGACTATAAAATCGGCACGATGATAGAGGTTCCAAGGGCTGCCTTAACAGCTGAAGAGATCGCACAGTATGCCGATTTCTTCTCATTTGGCACCAATGACCTCACCCAAGCCACGTTTGCCTTCAGCCGCGACGATGCCGAAGGGAAATTTCTGAAGGACTACACAGACAATGGGATACTCAAGGTTGATCCGTTTGAGGTTTTAGATCGGAAAGGTGTGGGAAAATTAATGCAAATGGCTACCGAAGCGGGCCGACGAAGCAACCCGAATCTCAAGGTGGGAATCTGCGGAGAACACGGTGGAGAACCCAGCTCGGTCGAGTTTTGCCACCAGTTGCGACTTGATTACGTTAGTTGCTCGCCATACCGAGTGCCGATAGCTCGTCTAGTTGCCGCTCAAGCGGTAGCCAGAGAAAAATCGGTTAAATCCAAGGAAAATCTATAGTGCAGCGAATGTCAGAAACTAGGCCCATAGTTCGCGGAACTAAAGGGTGCGTTACGTCCTCAAACTACTTGGCAACGACCGCCGGATTCGAGATCCTGCTCGCGGGAGGAAATGCGTTTGACGCGGCCGCCGACGACAGGGTTGGCGTTACACGTAGTCGAGCCACACATGAATGGTATAGGCGGCGAAGCGCCAGCAATCGTGTATTCATCTAGAAAGAAAAAAGTTCTAGCGATCTCAGGCCAAGGAACCGCTCCAGCAGCAGCTACCCTAGACTTCTTCTTCGATCATGGTATTGATTTGATCCCTGGAGACGGATTCCTGCCAGCAACCGTTCCAGCTTCATTCGACGTTTGGATTACTCTACTCGCTAAATTCGGAACCATGAGCCTCCGGCAGGTCCTTACGCCAGCCATCCGACTCGCCGAACATGGCTTTCCAGTCTACCCCACACTGGAAAGAAACATCAGGGCTTACGCAAAACGATTCGTCAAAGAATGGCCCACGACTGCGAGAATCTACATGCAGAACGGAAAGGTTCCCTCGACAGGCCAACTGCTGATCGAATCGGATCTAGCAAAAACGTTTCGCAGTCTCACGGTTGCAGAGAGGAGAGGAAGCGATAGCCGTGTTAAGGGCCTAATGGCTGCCAGAGAGTACTTCTATTCCGGACCAATCGCGAGGAAGATCGTGAACTTCACCTCAAATAACCCCATAATGGATAATTCTGGTGAACCCCACGCATGCCTGCTTGATGTTGGTGATTTATCAGATTACGAGACGAGAATCGAGAGGCCTGTCTCAGTTGAATTCAGAGGCCTGAGAATTCACAAATGTGGGCCTTGGAGTCAGGGACCTGTCTTCCCGCAGCAGCTTCTACTACTCGACGGATACGACTTACGGCGAATGGAACATAACTCACCAGATTACATTCATCTAATCACTGAAGCATCCAAGCTGGCGTTCGCTGACCGTGAGAAATTCTATGGGGATCCTCTGTTCACCCACGTCCCGATGGAGACACTCCTGTCCCGAGAGTACGCAAAGAAACGACGTAAACTCATCAACATGATGAAAGCCTCTCTCGAGATGACCTCAGGAGCCATCGTCAGCCCGAATAACAGGCCACTTCGATCCCAGAACTTTCGGGGAGATACGACTCACCTTGATGTGGCCGATGCTGAGGGGAATATGGTCTCAGTTACTCCTAGCGGTGGTTGGATTTGGAGTTCTCCGGTAGTTGAAGGACTGGGGTTCCCGCTAGGTACGAGGGGGCAGATGTTCTCTCTAGAAGAATCCCACCCCAATTGTCTAGCTCCGCACAAAAGACCACGGACAACGCTAAGCCCAACCCTCGTGACGGTTGACAATGACCCGTTGATGGCATTTGGAACTCCTGGAGGAGACCAGCAAGACCAGTGGACTCTGCAGTTCTTTCTGAATTTCGTCGAATTCAGTATGAATTTGCAGGCCTCGATCGACGCCCCAACGTTTCATAGCTCTCATTTCCCAAGTTCATTCTACCCGCATGAATCTTATCCGGGACGTTTGCATTTGGAAGGAAGGATTCCATCTGAAGTTAGGCGTCAATTAAAACGGAGGGGGCACCGTGTTGTGGTAGAGGATGACTGGGTGAACGGAAGGGTCACCGCCATCCACTTCAACAAGCACACAGGAGTAATCAGCGCTGCTGCCTCATCTAGATACCAAACGCCATATGCAATGGGGATATAGATAGTCAAGAGTCCGTGGCGAATAGCCGAGGCTCACATGACCTTCAGCCAGCATGAATGATTGAACCTTTATCGGCTGAGAAGATTTCAACACTGCAGGCAACCTAAGAAAAGTGGGTGGGACTTCCAACGGCCAGCTCAAATGACATAGTGGTTGAGGCGAAAGGCCTACAGAAAAGCTTCGACGGAGTCGAAGCGGTACGGGGCATTAACTTCACAGTACCCAAAGGCGAATGCTTCGGTTTCCTCGGCCCCAATGGAGCAGGGAAGACGACGACTATGAGAATTATAGGTTGCGTTTCGCCAACAACCGCTGGTTCGTTTCAAGTCTTCGGTTTGGATCCGAGGCGCTCCCTGAGAGAAATCAAGAGACGGATTGGAGTTGTGCCTCAAGAATCAAATCTCGACGAGGCATTGCCGGTTGAGGAGAACCTGACCGTCTACGCCCGATTCTTCAACGTGCCGTCACAGTTAGCGAAGCGACGGGCTGAGGAGTTGTTACGTTTCATGGAGTTGACCGAGAAGAGGAATGCAAAGGTTGCCGACCTATCAGGAGGCATGAAGAGACGGCTACTAATTTCCAGGGCACTAATGAGCGACCCTGAATTGTTGATTCTTGATGAGCCAACAACTGGACTTGATCCTCAGGCGCGTCATCTTGTTTGGGACAAATTGTTTGAGTTAAAAGGGCGCGGAGTCACGCAAATAATTACGACACACTACATGGACGAAGCTGAACAGCTGTGTGATAGGATCGTCATCATGGATCGCGGGCTGATAATGGAAGAGGGTAGACCGAATGAATTGGTCGAGAAACATATTGGCCGAGAAGTCTTAGAGATGCGCTTGCCTGAGAAGATCATTTCTGAGATGCCGAAGAATGATCCATTGATTCGAGGATTTGATTCCTACAGGGACCTATTAATCCTGTATTCGAATCAAGCTGATGCTCTCTTGGACAAGATTAAGGCGATGGGTGTCAAAAGCGATTATGCGATTGTGAGAAGAAGCACGTTAGAAGATGTTTTTCTCAAGCTAACAGGCAGGCGTTTGGCCGAATGAACCCATTCAAGCCCGTGAGGTTCTCGCCACGACAGGCATTTAGGGTCTGGCAGCGTGAGGTCAGCGTCTACAGACATGTATACAGGTCGACCATAATCTCGAACCTGATGGATCCCATGGTGTACCTGCTCGCTTTAGGCTTCGGCTTGGGGGCGTACGTTACGCGAATCGAAGGGTTGTCCTACATTCAGTTCATTGCACCAGGGCTGATCGCTTCATCGATAATGACGGCTGCGTCGTTCGAGACAACCATAAACACGTTCGTTCGAATTAATTTCGACAAGGTGTATGAAGCCATGATGGCGACCCCCGTAACCGTGGAGGACATCGTTGTGGGTGAATTGTTTTGGGCGACAACACGGAGCACAATTTACGCAACCGTGATGCTTGCAGTCGTCGCCGCCCTCGGGCTCGTACATTCTTGGTTTGGGATATTGGTGCCTTTCATGGGCGTATTGGGAGGTCTAATGTTTGCAGTTATCGGCTTAACTTACACTTCATTCTTGAAGAGCATATACCACGTAAACTACTTCTTCACCCTCTTCGTCACTCCGCTCTTCCTTTTCTCCGGAGTTTTCTATCCACTGGATCCGCTACCGCAAGTTGTCAAGGACATAGCATTCTTCAGTCCACTATACCATCTCGTGAACGTGGTTCGGCCCTTAGTTCTCGGAAATGTCGGTATACCGGTCCTCTTCGATCTCGCTTGGATTCTTGCGTTCCTCGCAATATTCATCGCAGTCCCTGTGAATTTGCTACGAAGCAAACTAGTCAAGTAACTTGGTGGGCCGGGCCGGACTTGAACCGGCGACCATCTGCGGGCTGAACTTCTGTGTTTGTCAGGCAGATATCCTAACCAAGCTAGACGACCGGCCCAAAGCGTTCCGTGAATTCGAGGGCCGAGAAATAAAGGCTACCGGCGGGGTCGGTGGCGAGATTCGGCGACTTGGTATGAGGGAATTTGCTTCTTTCCAAACACAGGTCGGACGGAACACATTCGAAAGAGCCAACAAGACAAGAGGAACCCGAAACGCAGATTAAAGTCAGCCTTTGGGTTTAGGTAAGGAAGCAGGTAGCTATGGCCCGACTTTACGATCGACTTATGCGGTTTGATAAACAGGTGCGGTTTGCGGCAGTCGTAGACGGACGTGGAAGAATCATTGAGGGCGGCATGAGGGAGGGTCTGCAACCGATTGAGCCTTTGGAGAAGACGCCTCATTTGATTGCGAAGCTGGTTTCTGAGCAGAAAACGGAGGATCTCGCCGAATTCTTTGGGAAGCCCGAATATTCGATTCTTCTTCATGAGAAGATTATTGCTTTCATCTTCCGTTCGGGAAAGAGGTTTGTTCTTGTTACGGCGGGTAGAAGATTTCCGCTAAGTAAGGTTGCGAGATTACGGACGATCGTGATGAAGAAATGAACTACTCTACTGAATCTTAGGTTAACTTGCCGTCATTGTTGGAGTGGTTTCCTCTGCCCGTACCTTTGGCGAACTAGCGTCTCTAGTCTTCATGCCTGCTAGCTTCTTCAGAGCATATTCGGCGTATAGCTTGGGAAGTTCCCAGAGCATGACCCTCTTGCTATGTCGCATCGAATCATACATGAAACAGATGTGTGTACAAAAGCACTGATCTAAATCGACCTGTCGAACCTCTCTCTTTCGTTCGACTGAATCCCAGAACTTACTGAAATCCATTCCAAACTTTCGGAGATTTCCGATTGGCTTCCTTAGCTCGCAAACTCTGACGTCTGAGTTGTAATCAATCACGATCGAGGTCTGACCCGCTGTGCATGGCATCTTCCACTTGGTGCGGTAAGCATAATTCTTGAATTGCGTATCATAACTAAACATGTACCCAGCCTTCCAAAACGCCTTCGCCAACCCATCAAGTCTCGACTTTTTGCGGGATGGTTTGGAAATGTACTCCAAATTAAGGGGTAGGATTTCTGCGTAGGTTTGCTGAAGTTCTGTTGGCTCGACGACTTGCAGGCTTGGATCCTTCGGATCTCCGCGAATAATTTGGAAATAGTGCCCGTCTAAGTCTTGGGTCTGTTTGAAGAACTGGCCTAACGGAATTATTTCGCTTCGATTTTCGCTGGTTATTACAGAGTTTACGTAGAGTGTTAAGTTGGGGGCGTTCTCTCTGACTCGTTCAAGTTCAGCCATGGTTTTGAGGGCTTTCTCGAAGTTGCCTGGGACAGCCCTAATTCTGTCATGGGTTTCGCTGAAACCGTCGATCGAGATATCTATCTCAAGTTGAATCTCGGGGCACTCTTCGAGAACCGCGACAACGGTCTTAACGGTCTGTTCTGTAGGAAGCCCATTAGTAGGGATTCGAACATCGCGAATGTTGTTGTTGGTATAGAAGAGGTGTATGATCTTCGCGAGGTCTTTCCTTAAGAACGGTTCTCCGCCTGAGAGCCAGAGGTCGTGGAATGTTGGCATTGTTGATGATAGTTTGTTGAGTTCATCGAACGTCATGTCCCCCTTACGGTTGAGTTCCAACCAGTAAAAGCACGTTCTGCAACGTGCGTTGCAGACCGAGGTGACGAATAATATGACCAGGTCGAGCTGTTTCTTGACTAGGGGTTTCAGAAATGCTTCACGGTGAGGCAAGGGTGTTTAACCAACCAGTTTGTACTTTCGGCCTCGCCATTCGATCTCGTTCATTCGGGCCGACTTGATTATGCAGTACGTCATAATCCATGGGACAATAAGGCTTGCTATCGAATCAGCCATTCGATTCTTCTCGAACTTTTGGGCATACTCCGGCATTGCTCGTTTGAACGTGGTGATTCTTTGGCTACTCCTAAAGATCCCTACGATCGATGGAGCGAACAGGAGTGCACTAGGAATGAACCAATTTGGAGAGGAGAGTACTCCAGCGGCGAGGCAACCGAGAGCGAGTATCATGAGTATTGAGAAGAAAGCATAGGCTGCGAATCCATACCGCCATAGTGCGTGGTTGAATGCTTTCGTCAGGGCTATTTGGCGTGTGGCCCAATTGAAGAAACTACGACCTGTGGCTCGGTTGTGGGTAGCCACTGTACATTGAGGAAGGAAGATTGTTCCATAACCGTGCTTCTTCAGGGCTGAGTTCAGTGACAAATCGTCGCTGATCGCATCCTTCCACACCGTTTGTATGTCAATCGCGTTCAACGTTTCAGTGCGAATCGCCATTGCTCCACCCCAAGGGAAGTTGTAGCGTTCGTTGAACATCAGATTCGTGCCCGCCGCATTCCACGCCGACTCTACATGCGACCAGAATCCGCCTCGCAAAGGGAAGTACCACCGAAAACCCGTGGTTGCCCCTACTGAATCATCCGCTAGGGGAGCCACCAGATCTGCCAACCATCCCCGTGGAATGGAGGCATCACTATCGACAAACGCGAAGGCTTCACTTGTTTTAGCGTCTTTTTCGATTGCTGTTAAGAGTGCGGCGACCTTTCCGCTGGCATTTGGGTAGTCGTTGGAATTGTACAGTTGAGCGTCTTCGCCTGCATGGCGGCTTAGAATTGCGTTAATGATCGAATACGCAGGGTCCTCCACGTTATCAGTCACTACGATCGTCCGATAGTTCGGATAGTCTTGGTTGAGTATTGCTTCTACGTGCTTCTCTAACTCGGGTTCATCACCCTTGCACGCCATCACAATACAAGTCCGAAGAGTAAACCTGGGACAGGGCTTGTTGAGTGTGATGGCGACCTGATCGTCGAATTTGACTCCAAGATAATGGGAATAGGCTGATGCGAGAACTGCCACAATGCCAAAGAAGACTAGCAGATCATACGCAATCATATCGAGAGTCAGGAGCCTTCCACGCGGTAAGATTGATCTGCGTGAACTAAGCTTCGATGACTTCGCATCGAATTTGCTTTAGCATTTCTGCTGCTTTTTGAGGGTCAACTTTGATCGTATATAGATGATGCGTTGTTCGGAGCTTCAATCTTACAATGTCCTGAAGTCGTTTTACTCGGCACTCGGTTGCGCGTTCTGAAATCTTCACAAATTCTTCCGTGTCGCTAATTTCTCTTGGCACTGTGCTCTGACCGTCCGCCGCGTAAGAACTATTGGGAAATATAAACCTGAACCATCGTCAGCGGGAGAATACAAGCAATTCTTCGTCGTAACGTCTTCCCTCGACAATTGATCCAGGCGGCTTCTTGTCGATCCTCCTACTTGCTAGAAGTTCACGAAGCTTGTCATCCGCTTCTTGGCGTGAGAGGGTCGCATTTGTAAGTAGGGTTAGGGGTATGTCTACCGCAAGTGGCCGGGAAGGTATTACATGGCGCGTCACTTTATGCGGTAATAGCCGGCCTTCCAGGCCGAAGTCGCGTATCTCTTCTTTCCTAAAGACCGGCATTGCGATGGCGAGGTTCGCTTTGTCAGATTTGAGCAGCTGCATTGCATTAGCCTCGGATAGATAGCTAACGTCGTGGCCGCCTTTCACAAGTTGTTCCTCTAGAGCAGTCGCTGTTCGGCAGCGTTCAATGGAGTCTGTGGGCGAGGGTAGGGAAAATATGGTTCCATCTTTGGTTAGGATAATCGATTCGGCATCATAATCTATGGTGGCTGCATCAACCTTCCGCTTAGAATAATTCAAATTCATTTTCGAAAGCAAGTTCTCGGCAACAGATACGGGTTCGTTTACTGTGAAGAGTCTGAACCAAGAGCCAACTTTGATTTGAGGACTGCTATAGTCGAGCAGGCAACAAGGAGCAAAACGGCAGCCGAGTCGCTTTAGGGCATTGAATCGGTGCATTCCGTCGAGGATTAGGAAGTCGCCTTGATCTACAATGAGTGGATCGTGAACCTCCGCATCCACCCTGATCTCTTTAGAGAGTCTCTGCACAACTTCCTCAATTACTTCCTCGTGGGGTTTCAGTTCTTCAATCCCAATCATCGATAGGCGGAGTTTCAAAGTTGAAGAACTGATTTCCAATCCCTTCTTCACTTGAGGGGGCTGGTGACTCGGCCTCTAAGGCTTACTGGTGGATATTCCCGATGAAAAGGGGGAGGTTCGGTCGTTCGATCGAACCGACTGATGGGAAATAGTGGACCGGTCTTACACGCGGCGTAAGGGGTGCACTACTTCGTGAATTTCGTCATCTTCGTGCCGCAAGTTGGACAAGTCGCACGCATCATGTTGCGGCCCTTAGCGGTCTTCTCCATCGTAGTCTGATCGTCAGGTACAGTTTTCTTCTCTTTACACTTTACACAAAACATTTCAGCCAATGAACATTCCCTCCCCTTTCTGAATCGAGTTAAGTTTAGCGGATGTTCAACCCATAAAAGCCTTGCTAGAGAACCTAAACCCGCGATATTTCACGCGAAATAGACAAACAGCATATCAAGAATAGGTTATTTCGGCGTGAGAATTGACGAAAACGATTAGACCATATGGAAGGGATGAGAGTGGCGTTTGGGTGTAATGGTTGTCTGCGCGTAAACTGATCTCAATTATTGGTACAGGTAAGTTAGGGAGTGCTGTGGCACTACAAGTCGCTCAAAGAGAGCTCGGCGATCTAAGACTCGTCGATATAATTCAGGGGCTTCCGCAGGGCGAAGCGCTTGACTTAGGGCAAATGGTGGCAGAGCAAGGAACCGATCTCGACATTGTCGGATCGAACGATTACAAAGACATCGCAGGTTCGGATGTTGTTGTCGTGATCGGTGGTCTAGGAAGGAAACCGGGCATGACTCGCCTCGATTTGCAGGAAAAGAATGAGAGTATAATTCGAGACATTTGCGAGAAGATTCGGGAGTATGCACCAAAAACGCTTGTGTTGATGGTTACGAACCCGCTTGACGTTATGACCTATTTGGCGTGGAAAGTTACGGGGTTCGAACCAGCTCGAGTGTTCGGACAGAGTGGGATGCTTGATACTATGCGGTTCAAGTACTTCATCGCGAAAGCATTGGGAGTGTCGACCAGCTCCATTCGATGCGGTTGTGATCGGTGAACATGGAGACTCGATGGTACCCCTTCCCCGATTCTCAACCGTGAACGGTGCGCCGATTACTGAATTGCTTTCTCAGGCTCAAGTAAACGAGGCCATCGAACGGACTAGAAAGATCGCCGCAGAAGTCATAGCGCTCAAAGGGGCGACAATTTTCGCTCCGGCGCACGGCATTGCTAGGATGGTTGAGAGTGTGATCAAAGACAAGAAGATGGTGCTCTGCGTTACGGCTCACTTGAACGGCGAGTATGGCCTAAAGGATGTGTATGTGGATGTTCCAGCGGTTCTTGGTGTGCGAGGCGTTGAACAGCGTGATTGAACTAAAATTGAATAGTGAAGAGAGAGCGGCTTTCATGAAGTCTGTTGACGTTGTGAAAGCTGCCTGCGGCCACCTAAAGACCGTCACCGTTTCCTGATTAATGAGCGGCTCTTGCCCTAGCCACGCGATTTGCTATCTGTGCGGCAACAACTCCTGCGGCTACGCCTGAGTCAATATTGACTACCGCGAGGCCTAGAGAGCAAGCCTGCAACATGGCCATCAATGCTGCTTCACCCTGGCCGCCATAACCATAACCCGAGGAGGCTGGGACAGCAATCAAAGGCAGGTCAATCAGACCCGCGACGACGGTGGGCAGTGCACCTTCGCGGCCTGCAATAACGACTAGACAATCCACATCACTCTCCAGCATCCTCTTCAAGGGTTCTACTAGTCGGTGTATTCCAGCCACTCCGGCGTCAGCCTCCAAGAACGTTTGACATCCCATCTCCTGCGCAATCATCACCGCCTCCTCAGCTACCGCCAAGTCCACGGTACCCGCCGTTAGGACACCTACTCGGCCACCGGTCTGTCGGCCTTCAAAGTTCTTCGTACGAACTACGAGAGACTTAGCATGTGAGAAAATCTGCAGTTGATGAGCGTTGAACTGTTTCTTTAATTCGTCGAGTTGTTGATCGTTCAGCCGCGTCGTGACTACACGGCCATTCTTCTCAAGCATCCTCTTGCAAATGAGAAGAAGATCCTCATTGCTTTTTCCTTCTGCGAAGATTATTTCCGGAACGTTGCGTCTCGTCTCCCTACCAATATCGAGCTTCGCCACGTTGGCTACATTCTCTATAACATTCATCTTCAACTCTTTCTCTGCTTCGTCAACCGAGATCTTGCCCTTGGCAAGTTTTTCGAGAGTTTCACGCAAGAATTTTCGCCAATTAGGAAATGCCTAAGTACCATGAGCAACGTGACCTCTCATAAAATGTTAACAGAAGAGCGCCCGAAAGAACTTCTTTTGCCCGAAGGCTCGGAAATTACGCCGGAGCTCTACGCCAAGGCAACGCGTGTTCTGGATGAATTAAGGACGTACCGAAAGGTTATGGTTGCGTTTTCGGGGGGAGTCGACAGCAGCCTCGTAGCACTTATTGCCACTGTGGCATCACAGGAGAATGCAATCGCCGTCACAGCAGATTCGCCAAGCCTGCCAACCTCTGAACTTAGGGAGGCGAAGGAACTCGCCCTACGAATCGGAATCAAACACATCGTAGTCAGAACGGATGAATTGCAGGATCCTAACTACTTAGCTAATCCCGTGAACCGTTGTTATTTCTGCAAGAAAGAGTTAGGGGAGAAACTCCTAGAATTGGCGAAAGAACTCGGAGGATACACAATCGTTGACGGGACGAATGCGGAAGATTTGAAGGGCCACAGGCCGGGAGCTGTGGCGCTTTCTGAGAAAGGAATACGAAGACCACTTGCGGAGGCAGGATTGATGAAGGATGAAGTCAGGCAGTTAGCCAAGGTTCTCGGTTTACCTAATCATGACAAGCCCTCAATGCCATGTTTGTCCTCGCGAGTGGCTTACGGTGAAATAATTACGCCCGAAAGATTGCTGAGAATCGAGCGAGCAGAGAGCTTGATTCGCTCGTTAACTGGCGTTAGGGAACTGCGGGTGCGAGATCACGGCAGTGTTGCCAGGATTGAGGTTGGCGTTGGTGAAAGAAGTCTGTTCTTTGATGAGGAACTTCTAGATAGAATTTCGGACGCCCTTCGCGAATTAGGGTATGTGCACGTGGCGTTGGACATGTCCGGTTATCGTTCGGGGAGTATGAATGGGAGTTCATCCTCCATGCGCGATCGGAAGTAAAGCCAGCTCGTCGCCAACCTTTAGCCTAGTTTCCAAACCGTCCAGCGAGTTTATCTCACGTCCTGAAACCATTATCAACGCGTTAGGGCGCGGATCCAGTGTTTCTCCGTCGAGAACGAGATGCTTCAACTCGCTAAGTTCCGGTCTAGTTGCTATGTCCGCTATCGCAACCCGCACAGTCGGTTCGCCGTCAGCAAGGTTGAGTTCAACCTTCTCCGACCCAGCAGCTGATCTGAAGACTCCATAGAGTCTGAGTGAAACCTTCAAGGCTCTTCGAACTTCCAGTCGAAACAGGAGGGTGGCGTGTAACTAGGCCTAAAGTGGTTCTTTGAGAGGGCAGGAATGAGCCGAGGGCTGCTCTGCATTGTGAAATCATCTTTGCGACAAGAATTAGGTCAAAGACATGCTGAGGTTTAACATGTAATGCTTACTTAATGTTATTAATTGTGCAGAATAGGCGACTCCTATCACTGTGAAGTTGGTTTACGATGCGAAAGACTAGACTCTGTGCAATGATTATTGGGATTTCTCTAATCGCCTTAGTCGTTTCCGCAGTTCCCGCAACTGCCCAAATGGGTGTGTGGCGCGACATCAACCCAGACGCATACATCAGCCCACCCGCCAATCCGCAACTGAATTCCGTCTACATGTTTTCAGCCGCAGAAGGATGGGCAGTCGGCGATTCGAGACCCACCACTAACCAGACGACGGCTTTGCCGGCGATATACCACTACGACGGGTCCACCTGGAATCTGGTACCTGCTCCAAAAATCCAGGACTTCCCGGCTACCCAGGCACCCTACAACTTGACATCAGTCTCTTTTGGGCCTCCAGGGAACTTCATCAGCAAAAATGATGGATGGGCCGTCGGCTACAACAACTTACTCCCAGTGTACGGCGGACCACCGCCCTCAGCTTTGGCTCTTCACTGGGACGGCATCACTTGGAGGAGTCAGTTAGCGGGATTATCCGGACCGAATGCTGGACCCCTTTGGTCTGACTTCATGGTTAGTAGCACTGATGTTTGGGCTGTGGGTCAGGATCCATCTGGGACTCATGGGGTATTTTGGCATTGGACCGGTACCGCTGGGTTAGGTGGAGGTTGGAATATGCCGCAAGCGCTTGTTCCATGTCCAGGTGTTACGGCAGGAAACTGCGGCATCTATTCAGTTTTCATGGTGAGTCCTACTGAGGGATGGGCAGTTGGTGCAGGGGGAGCAATCTTTCACTATTTTGGTGGAGCGTGGAATACATTCACCTCACCGGTAGCTAACTGTCCTAATCCGGCTCCAGCTTGTACTCCTCTAAGATCGGTCTTCATGATCTCGCCAACGGAAGGGTGGGCGGTTGGTGATGGTGGCATCATAATTCATTACTCCAGTGGGATTTGGTCAGGCCCTGTCAGCCCTGGAACAACATCGAATAATCTGTTTTCAGTCTTCATGGTCAGTTCGACCGAAGGCTGGGCATTCGGTGCGAAAGGGTCGATCCTCCATTACTCGGGTGGGGCTTGGACGCTTCTTTCATCAAATCTGGTTCCTACGTCTCCGGTATCGTTGCTGAACTTCAACTCAGGTTTCTTTAATTCAGCGAATGACGGTTGGGTTGTTGGAACAGATGGCGTCATCGTTCACTTCGACGGCGTCAATTACGGCACCGTTACAAGTCCGACAATAAACAACTTCACTTCGATTTCATTCGGACCGCCCTTAACTGGTCCAATAAATCCATCTGATGGTTGGGCTGTTGGCAACTCGTCGGTCACGGATGGCGTGACACCGAATGAACCAACAATCTTCCATTGGAACGGATTCGCCTGGACGAAAGGCGTCGCAATAGGTACAACGAATAATCTCAATTCAGTGTTCAAGGTGAACACTGGGGATGTATGGGCAGTCGGTGGCGGGCCACACCCAACGGCTTCATGCAGTAGTGCATTGTGCCCCATTATACTCCATTTCACTGGTGGATCGTGGAATACAATAACGCCTCCTCCCGGGTCGTATACCTTGAAATCGGTTTTCATGGTTAGTTCAAACGAGGGTTGGGCCGTCGGAGAGCAGGTCGCTTCACCTTATCCGACAGAAATAATTCTGCACTACACGGTTACCGGCGGTGTAGGAACATGGGCGATATTTCCGGCCCCCTCAAGTCCTTCTCCTTTACAGGGTTTGAATTCTGTGTTCATGCTGAATCAGAATGAAGGGTGGGCGGTTGGTGACAATGCAACAATCATTCACTACACAGTTAGCGGGGGCGTCGGGACTTGGAATTTGGTCGCAGTGAGTGGTTCTCCGACTCTTTCCTTGGACGCGAATTTGACATCAATATTCATGCTCTCTCCCACCAGCGGTTGGGCTGTTGGAGGAATTCAGGCAGCGGGATCATTTTCCGCTGGGCCGGTCATAATCTACTGGGACGGAACTAAATGGGAACCTGTCGCCGTACCGAGCATACCTGGTGGTATTTCACCAACAGGTCATACGAGCGCGACTCTGAAGTCGGTATTCTTTTCCGCGCCGAAAGATGGTTGGGCTGTCGGGTTTCCAGGTAAACTAGTCGCGACGATATTGCACTGGGACGGGTTCTCTTGGGAACATGTTACACTTTCACCAGCCCTCTTAGGACAGGTCCCACCAATCCTAACGTCAGTCTACATGACCAGCGAGACGGACGGTTGGATAGTCGGTGGAAGCCCTGACTTCAACTTCTGTTCCGATGTTAGACCGTTGCCCACTAGTAATTGTTACTTCAGCCAAACAGCGCCGATTGGACCATTCGGCTATAAGACGCCGCTTTCAACAATGTTGAGGTTCTCGCCGTTCGGTGGGATATTCTCGACAACTTCGACTTCCATCGTTGTGTCAACTGTTTCGACCCAAACTACAGCACTTACTACGACCATATCGTCGACTACTACTCCAGTTTGCCCGCCGAACGTCACTTTGACTGTCAAAGTTGTTGACAACCAAGGCAATCCATTGTCAGGTGTTAATGTTGTGCTTACGCCTGTAGCTTTCACGCCATGCCTGCCGGGTCCGGTGCAGGGCGTTACTAACTCGCAAGGGCTCGTTACTTTCACGGTTCCACCAGGAACATACACGGTTTCGCTCAGCAAGAATGGGGTCACGTCGACTCAGACAATCACGGTCACGTCGAGCGGTGGACAAGTGTTTACACTAACCCTCAACGTTACTCCCGGAGGAATGATACCCGGCTTCCCGCTTGAATCAATCATAGCGGGGGTCATTGTTGGGGTGGGTACGCTTGTGTTCCTTCGCCGGAGGCGTACACGTTGACTGAGCAGTTCTCTCTATCCAACCGCAGATCACGGATGGCAAACATAACCGCAACCCTTCCCATACAGCTTCTCGATAAGATGGACGACCTGATCGACAAGGACAAGGTACCTTCGCGTTCTTTCGTGATTCGTGAGGCTGTAAGGCGGTACCTTAAGGAGTTGGAGAAATGAACGTTCTGTGTTTGTGTTGCACAAAACAACACTTATATGGGGAACCGGAAGGGAATAGGAGTTAGCGATTACGCATGAAGAACCGTCTCATATGGAGCGCTTCGATCATTGTAGTCATGCTTCTAGTCCTCAGCGCAACTCCAATTCAGGCAGCGATAACCTTCGGCCGCTGGCGGGACATCAACCCAACTCAATATACCGGCGATCCTGCCGGCACCTTACGAGGAATATACGTTCGCAACGGAGGCTCAGGCTCGATTGGAGCAGGAGATGGCTGGGCTGTGGGAGGAGACAACGTTAGCAACACTCAGCAACCCGTTCTCGCGCACTACGACGGGTTTTCATGGCCGATCATCTCTTCCCCAATCGATAATGCTACTTACAATGCAGTAAACTTCTGCACCAGCCCTGGCGCGCCCGGAGTTGGACTATGTAATCCAAACGGCGACGGGTCCGACGGATGGATTGTAGGAAACTCAAATTCTTCAACTCACCCTGCTGGCTCAGCAGGTGGGATAGCGCTATACTGGGATGGAGCCGCGCTGTCAGTACAAGATACAGGTCTGTCGGATGCTACAGAACCTGACTTCGGTCTTCATGGTTTGTCACTCGCCAGCGTACTCAACCGGATGCCCAAGCGGAGCAGCATTCGTCTCAGGGTTAACGTACGCCGTCGGCACGAATACCACCAATAGAGGCTCAATCTGGGCGTTCAGCGGGGATCCAAAGACCAGCGGCGGATGGATAGAGCAAAAGGTGGTTGGCGTTGCTACAACGCGTTACAACAGCGTCTACATGTTCCAGGACGGTGCTGGGAACCTGGAAGGATTCGCAGTCGGTGAGGGTGGAGTTGTAGCCAGACTATTCAGCGGAGGAAACACTTGGACTGCCACCTCAATCGGCGGAGCAGCAAACAGTCTACTTGGCGTCTTTGTTGATCAAACAAATCCAATTGATGCATGGGCTGTTGGCCGCGGCGGACAAGTTTGGCATTTCTCTACAGGTATCTGGGCAGGTCCTGTGACACCCGCGGGCACGTCACGAGATCTGTATTCAGTTCAATTGGTGAGCACAAGTGAAGGATGGATTGTAGGCTCTAACGGCACCATACTTCACTCAACAACACTTGGTGGAAGCAACAGCTGGTTAACGCTAACAACTCCCCTGCAAACTGCGGTGGGAGATGGTCACGGAAATGTGGGAACTGGGTTATACAGTGCCAGTTTTCCAGCCAGCGGGAACGGATGGGCGGCAGGCGCTAACGGAGTGATCCTGCAAACCAGCAATTCAGGATGCGGTTCCGCAGTACCCCAACCATGTTGGGGCGGGAGTACAAACATTTTGGACAGTACTCAACTCAATGCCGTTTGGGAATTGGGCCAGAGCGATGCTTGGGCAGGTGGGTTATTCAACGCTAGTAACGACTGTTGTTCACTGATCCATTGGGACGGTATCAAATGGCATAGGGCAAACGTCGCACCCAGCCAAACAATCCACCCAGACATCTGGACGATATACATGCTCAGCTCAAGTGAAGGATGGGCTATGGGCGGTAACAGCACCCACACTGGTCCAGAAGCCTTGTTGTGGAACGGCCAAAGCTGGAATGGCCAGCCGATAGCGGGATGTGGCGCCGGCAACCCATGCGAACCCAGATCAGTATTCATGTTGAGCGGAGGAACCGGAGGAGATGGATGGGCGGTTGGATTGCATGGTGAGATTTGGAGGCATCAATCCGGTAGTTGGACTCTCTTCTCGCAGCCAACACTGAACAATCTAAATGGTGTGTTCATCAACAACCAAGGCGCTCCTGCCGGTACACCTGCGGGCTGGGCTGTCGGAAATAGCGGTACTGTTCTTGTGCTGACTATAACTGGCGGTGTCCCAGTTTGGACGGCACATGCGATCCCGCAAGTTGGTTCGAGTAATTTGAATGGTGTCTACTTCACTGATTCTACCCACGGCTGGATTGTTGGGTCCTCGTCCACAATCGTTCAAACAACCGACGGTGGAAATACTTGGAGCGGCGGAACCGGACAGGTTACGGGGATAGCTACCGCGAACCTAACCTCCGTCTTTGTTGACACATTCGGAACGGGGTCAGGAAATGGTGATGGTTGGGCCGTCGGCGATGATCAGTCCTCACCAGGAAATGCTGTATTTGCTCATTGGGACGGCGTATCATGGGTGTACACTCCACTCGTACCTCCAATATTGGCAGGAAGTGTCACTCCGGGTATGTCCCTGCGATCAGTTTACCTGACTAACCCTCAAGACGGCTGGGCAGTTGGGCGACCCGTGAAAGGCGGAACCCTATCGGGCATCATCCACCTCGATCCACAAAACCCGCCGGTTGTCGGACAACAAGCCACCGCTACAAATTCAACGAGTTCAAGTTCTGCAGCGACGACAACAAGCTCTTCAGCTTCAACAATAGAATCCAGCTCAAGCGCATCGACGATACCTGTGACTACTACGAGTCCGCTGACTATTACCTCGGTAAGCACGTCAGTATCCACGATGACGGTAGCGAGCACGCCTACGACAGAGAGTAGTTCAACTACGATCTCGGTTTCGACTCCAATGGTGATGCCCGCAATACCGGGCTTCCCCTGGGAATCAATTATCGTGGGCGTCATGATTGGAATGACGGTGCTTGCAATAGTTAGGCGACGCAAGAAGTAACGCAGGATTCGTCATCCTGCGCTCTCCTATTCTGAAGTATATTCAGAATATTGAAATTTCCTTGTAAAATTCTTTCAAGCAAGGGCTTTTCGGAACGGCGATTGTTGACTCGAAACAGCATATTGTTAACTAATCTTTTGAGAGCCGCGGAAAAATGACATGTGTTTGAGTGCGACCCTGGTTAGGTTTATCTTCAATGGTTCCCGCATTTTCTCAGATTCCATTTGCGCAAACGGTCCTTGATCGTTGGGTCCATGGTGCTGGCCGCGGTTCTAGGCATGCTTAGCCTATCCGCGGCCTCCGCCGTGAACTCCCCCCAACAGTTAGCGACCATATCCTTCACGATGACGACCACGTCTAACTACCTGGTTACAACCGCAGGTCCGCCATCGGTGAGCTTCAATTCCATTCAACTGGACACTAGCACGCCTCAGGCTTTCGCATTCGGAGTCAACGCAAAAGCTTCACAGGGTTTCACCATAACTGAGTTAGATTGGCAATTCGGCGACGGTTCGCCTATGCTCCGTGTGCCCTACTGTTGCCAGAGCGTGGTGAGCGAGGTACAATATCATTCATACCAGCCGCCATTCCAACAATCATACACCGTCACCGTCATTGCCTACGATAACAGCGGAGGCAGCCCAGGTTACGCAACTGCAACAGTGAACTGGCCCACACCCGTCCCAGAATATCCCAGCCTGGCCATCCCACTACTAGGCGCACTCTTAGCCGCACTAGCCACGGTCAAGTACGCAAAGAATACTCGACCTAGGCGTTCAGCATTCTTCTAACGGGCCACTCGTAAGCGGCCAGTTCGTAACCTTTACCACAGCCTAGTCGTTGAGCCATGATCGTAGATCTGGCCTCCAAGTCTCATCGTTATTGAACTTGCAGCGGCGATTCTTCCAGTCTGTATCCTCTGTGACGCCTGCTTATTCGAAGGCGGGGCAGGTGATTTTTGTTGCATGAATGCTCTATTAACAAGGGAGTGGGAGATGGGATTTATTCTCGTGAGGCAAGAAAGTAATTTGCGTTCGCTAGGCTCCTTCTCCTCAAGAAGCGTAGCGTTATGCCTAGGAGAACGGGTTCCTTTCATGCTGAGTGTCGTCTTAGGAACTCTTCTGATTACCGTCGGCCTTTTTCCTGTTCACGCCGCCTCGGCACTCGTGCAGCAGAATAATGTGGAATGTTCCAACTGCACAAGTACACTTTCTGTCTCTTTCAAAAGTGGTGTTACAAGTGGGGATGTGATAGTAGTAGGTGTCGTTGTTGCTGATGCTTCCTTCACATTAAGCTCTCTCACAGACTCCTTGAGTTCAACGTTCACTCAAGCAGTAACATCAACCAACACACCGCCGCCAACCGTCTATATTTTCTACGCCACCCTCTCTTCTACTGGGACTGATATCGTTACAGCGACCTTTAGCGCTGCTGCACCAGCCGAGAGCGTTTACATCTACGAAGTCTCAGGTGTTAGAACTACGGGATTGGCAACAGCCACCGGCTCGGGTCTAGGCGCATCCATTTCAACCTCGTTGCCTGTCACCTTTCAGGCTGGAGCCTTTCTACTTGGAATCATAGCAACGAACAATTTCGCTGGAAACGTTACTACCGGAACAGGTTTTGCTCCTAGCGAGGATAATTCTGGCATAGGCGTTACGCATGCTCAGTATTCTATATCCAATTTCACTTCAACCACAAACTTCCCAGCGACTACCAATTCGGTAGTCGGTTGGGTGGAAGATGGGATAGCGCTCATGTCCATTTAGACCGACAGCTTCGTTCGCAGTACCGACCCGCATCCCGTTAATCAGTGTCGTTTGAAGAGCAGGTTTTGAAAGATAGGCCCCCCTGTGGGGCGCTTAAAAAGGGCTTATATATGGAGGTGGTTTACGAATTTGTTAAACCCGCTTTATATAAGGTGGAGAGTCTGCCAATAGTCAAGAAAGCTTTCATCAACATCGAAAACGTCGTCGCCTCTGCGACTCTTCATCAGAACATTGACCTAAACTCCATAGTTCGCGTATTCCCAGGCGTTGAATATCGCCCCGAGCAATTCCCCGGACTAGTCTACAGGCTCAAGAAACCCAAGACTGCGACGCTAATCTTCAGTTCTGGAAAAATGGTTTGTACAGGAGCGAAGTCAGAGCGACAGGCTAGAAAAGCGGTCATGAAAGTTGTTGATGAGTTGAAGAGAAACGGGATCGTAATCTTCGGAAAGCCTGAGATTATGATTCAGAACATAGTCGCCTCGGCTGGACTAGGAGGCGCCATTGATCTAGAGAAATCAACCTATTCACTCAAGCGCACCATGTACGAACCTGAGCAATTTCCTGGTTTGATCTACCGAATGGACGACCCGAAAGTAGTGATCCTGCTTTTCGCAAGCGGAAAATTGGTTTGCACAGGCGCCAAGAAAGAAACTGAAGTACACAGGGCTGTAGCAAAACTGCAAGGAACTCTCGAAGAGAAAGCTCTCATAAGCTACGAACCACCACCCTAAACCGGAAATCGATTCCTGGCCATCTCCGATGGCCGAGCAAATGAACCAGTCAATCCAACGCATCTTACTCGTTAAGCGTAACTGAGAATAGCAAGGATGGCATTGGTGTCTTCCGTGGTTGTGATGTCAGAGAAGCGGAAGATTGGCGCTTATGTTCTTATCAAAATTGCACCTGGAAAATCCAGGTCAATCACCGAGCAAATTTCTAAAGTCGAGGGTGTAAAGACGGCCCATCCCGTGACGGGCATGTTTGACATCATCGCATTCGTCGAAGGGTCCGACATCAACAACCTCACCGGAATCGTCAGGTCCAAAATACAAACGATTGAAGGTATCTTGCGAACTCACACGGCCATCGTAGGCGAACTCATGACAACAGGCGATTAGCCTGGTGCCAGATCAGTTGCTCATTTCTAATGCGAACGCTTTCGCGGTTTGCGATTTCTTTGACTCATCATATTCCATTGCTATGATCAAGAAGACAAGTAATACGATCAGTATCCAACCCAGAGGGCCTCGAAGTTCCAGGCTGAGCAGGCCAATGTAGGGTATCTTCGTAACGTAGACGCCTATCAGGTTCGCTCCGGGTACTTTCCATCCGTCGGCAACGCCGTTGTTGTCGCCTTTGGTCGAGAAGAATATTTGCCCGCCTTCATTGTCGATGGCGATGACCCTATGCACGATCACGGTGGGATAATCATATGGGCTGTGGAAGATGATGATCGTTCCAACAGTCACAGTGCTCGGGTCCGTACCCCTAACAATTATGATGTCACCGACATTTAGGGTGGGGATCATGCTGCCTGAAGAAACGACCATCAACGGTGAGTCGGTTTGAAGAGCAACCCGCATCGCTCCCACGGAGCCCAGGGTTACACCGAATAGAATCACGATCAGTACTACAACTCTTGCGACAGGATTAGCCTTCAGTACACTTCGGACTTCGGAAATTGGGCCGTTTGACAAATACCGATCGCAGCTTCGAACTCGTTCTTGATTGATATTGCTTTCCGTTCCGACGAAACCCAATTCTAGAACTAGGGCTTCTCCGCAGCCGTTTGGCCTTGTATGATTCTTGCCAGTTCGAGGGTTGCGCGTTCCCCTGCTTCCAGGAAGTTGATTCCACCTTCTGTTATCTTATAGATTCTTCTTCCCCGACCTTTTTGTGCTTCCCATTCGCCTTGGATGTAGCCGTCTGCTTCCAACGAGTGCAGGAGTGGGTATAGAGTGCCAGCGCTCAGGTAAACGCGATATCTATCTCGAATAGCTATGTTGACCTCATATCCCCATTGTGGCTTGGCTCGCAGGAGTCTGAGTATGATCAGGTCTAGGTTGTTTTTCACAACCCGTTCGCGCCAATCTTTCTCTATGTTCCTGATCAAGTATTCGGCCCCATGAAGCTCTCGCTATCATTCCTCTGGAATTCTGCATTTACAGCGATTGTTCTTGGAATTATAATTACCCGTCGCCTGGATGCCCTATTTGAACGATTTACCCAATATACGGAACTTAGATCATTCTGCTATTGCGACTTGGCTTCCTTGTCCAAGGCCTAAGGGTTGTTCTTCGAACTTCACGATGAGAAAATCATCTTCCACGCCAATGACTTTGCCCTTGAAATCCTTGGTTTTAGAGAATTGGAAGGTCGCTTCGTGGCCGATGAATGAGTCAAGGTTCGGCTCGGAAAGGGTTATCCAGGCTTTGTTTTCCTGATCGTCGAACGTTATAACTACACCAATCATAGATTCAACCACAATATTCTACCTAACAATACCTATTGTTGAAGCTTTGCCAACCCGCCACGCATCTTCTAACCTAGCCGTTTAATTATGGTGCGTCAGTGGTCATTCCTCGCGTCTGCCGATTTCCTGGAGTCTTGCCTTCCGCCTTTCCTGCGCTTCTGTCCAACGTCGCTTGTCTTCGTCGGTCTCCAATTTGAGTGGGGGTACGGCGGCGGGTTTTCGGTTCTTATCTAGTCCGACATAGGTCAGGAAGGAGGTTCCTGTGTGGCGTACCTCTCCTGTGAAGGGGTTCTCGGCTTCGACGCGAACTCCCACCTCCATTGAGGTGCGGTGAACGAAGTTGATGGATGCGTTTAGCCGGAGCATGTCTCCTATGTAGACGGGGGAGTAGAAGTCCATTCTGTCAACGGAAGCGGTGACAACGTTTGTGCGTGCGTGTTTTAGGGCCACCACTGATCCAACCTCATCGATCAGTCGCAAGATTGCCCCTCCGAAAACATTGCCGGAATTGTTCGCGTCCATAGGCATCATGATCCTAACCATAATAGTTGTGGACTCTCGCGGAGTCTTTGCCGCTTGGGACATGGTTTCACTCGTCGGAACCCGAGATGTTGCCGGGCAATTAATTGCTTTTGAGAGACAGGCCCTTAACCAAGAGTGTTAGAGCGAATTTTGTAGAGGCCACGAGATTTCAGGAGTTTCAGACGGTAACGTCAATTTGTCGGGGTTGCTGCTGCAAACTGCTTCGTATGGGGGGATCGAGGCGTAAAATGAGCCGAGGGGAACCTTCATTTGGCACCGTTTGGCACCACCCCTCGAGGGGTGGATCCACCCACTTAATTCCGCACAGAAAACAAGAAGAACCCCTTAACAACCGTTACGTGACGTTACCTTTCAGACTGCAGGTACTGGGTTGAGAACCGTCCAAGTTCTTTCACAAGGTCGTTCATGTGGTGGAAGGGGGGATGTGTCATACATCCCATGTCGGTTGTTAGAGGCCTCTGGGGGAGGGCGTAGTTTTCTATGGCGGAAGGGAGCTGGGCGGATGGTGCGTTTCGGTCATTTCCCACGGTTTTGATGGAATTTACGGGTTTAGATGGGTCTAGGATGGCAAAGCGGGTACCCACGTTTCACCTTATCTTTGGTTTGGAAACCGTTAATATAGATGGAGTCGTTCGGCGGGATAAGTTCACCTTAGACGGTGGTTAATATGGAAACAATTCAGATAGAAAGAACTGAGACTAAACAAATTCGAGAGACCCGAAGCATCTGCCCCGACTGCAACAGAATCCTTCCCGCAAACGTGTACGAACGAGAAGGAAAGATTTGGATAAGCAAAACCTGCCCAGAGCACGGGGAGGTTGAGGAACTTTACTTTGGTTCCGCTGACATGTACTATAAGTTCGCCAAGTATTCGCACAATGGAAAGGGTATCGAGAACCCGAACGTACCCTTAGAGAAGTGTGCTTGCCCAACCAACTGCGGGCTGTGTACAAGCCATCTAAGCCACTCAGGCTTAACTAACCTAGTAATCACTAACCGATGCGATCTTACCTGCTGGTACTGCTTCTTCTACGCCAAGAAAGGCGTCGAAGGCGCCTACGTGTACGAACCGACCCTCGAAAAGATCCGTGAAATGGTTCAGGTTCTCAGAGCTGAGAGACCAGTTCCTGGAAACGCAATCCAAATCACTGGTGGAGAACCAACTCTACGCAGCGACCTTACTGAGATTATCAAAATCTGCAGAGAAGAAGGAGTTGAGCACATACAGCTCAACAGCAACGCCATCAATCTGGCGCAAGACCCCGAGATGGCGGGACGAATTCGAAGGGCAGGCGTGAACACTGTTTACATGAGTTTTGACGGAGTTACGCCGAGGACGAACCCTAAGAATCACTGGGAAGCCCCGATTGCAATTGAGGAGTGCAGGAAGGTCGCTTTGGGTGTAGTTTTAGTCCCAACGGTCATTAAGAGCATTAACGACCACGAACTAGGCGGTCTCATCCGGTTCGGACAACGGAACATGGATGTAATTCACGCAGTCAACTTCCAACCAGTTTCTCTCACAGGCCGACTATCGAAGACCGAGAGGGAGAAATACCGAATAACGATCCCCGACTGCATCGAACGCATCGAGGAACAAACAAACGGAGAAGTAGGGAGAGAAACATGGTTCCCAGTCCCAAGCTGCGTCCCAATCACACACTTCGTCGAAGCCTTAACGAAGCGTCCCCGATACGAGCTCTCCATACACTTCGCGTGCGGCGCAGGTACCTATGTGTTCAAAGACGGCGACAAACTCGTCCCACTAGCCTCCTTCGTCGACTTAGAAGGGCTACTGGAATTCCTGGAAGAGAAAGCGGACGAACTCAATGCCGGCAAGAGCAAGTACCTGGTCGTAGCCAAAGTGCTAGCGAAGATGGGAACATTCATCGACAGAAGCAAACAACCCAAAGGCTTAGCGTTGAGTAAACTACTCTTCAACGCACTCGTCAAGAACGACTACACCGCCCTGGGCGCTTTCCACCACAAATCAATGTTCCTCGGCATGATGCACTTCATGGACAAATACAACCACGACGAAGAACGCCTACGAAGATGCGACATCCACTACCTCAGCCCAGACATGAGAATAATCCCATTCTGCGCCTTCAACGTAATCCCAGAATGGTACAGGGACGCTATCCAACCAAAGTACGGAATCCCAATCGCGGAATGGGAAAAAGCCCACAACACAACCCTAGAACAAGGCCTCTACAAGGGCACTCTACGAAAAGGTAAAGGTCACTCCGCAGGATGCGGATGCCCACTCGGCGCAGTCAACACACCAAGCTCCGAACTCTTGACCATCGAAAACGGCATGATCAAGACAAAGTAACACCTCCAGAATTAATACCCCCTCAACTCCTTCCCTTCCCATTTCCATTTTTATCATGTAGAGTACTCTCTGAAACTTTGGTGTGAAACAGAGGTCTTTTCCAAGGCCTCAACCTGAACGTTTTTCAGTGAAACAGATTCTTACTAAGGCCTCAGAGGTAGTCCGGCATGAAAACCGATTACGATTTAATCATTGCCGGAGCAGGCATAGCCGGAATGGTGACGGCTGCCTCGGCAGCAAAACACTCTAACCAGAATCTCAAAATCTTAGTAATCGACCGAAACTCCAGAGACGAGGCCGGGAAGAAAACCTCGGCCGGCTGGGTCTGCGGAGACGCAGTCAGCAAAGGAAGCCTAGATTACCTGGAGCGAGAAGTTGGAATAACTTACGGAAGACCAGAGCTTGAGCATTCAATCCATGGCGTAGTAGCTTATTCTCCAGATCACGAATCCAAAGCGATGTTCGACGGTGAAGGATATGTGCTTAACCGCCGAATCTTCCCCCAACGTCAAATGCGTGATGCCGAGAAACTCGGCGTTGAATTTCAGTTTGAAGCATCTGCCGACTCGCTAGTTGTCGAAGACGGCTTCATACGCGGAGTGCATTGCCGTTCATCGAAAGACAACTCCACATTCAAGAAAACGGCACAGCTCGTAGTTGACGCCACTGGATCAGCCTCACGTCTCAGAACCAGCCTCCCGATCGTGAGTCACATTGAGAAAGAGATCGATAAAGAGAACGACATGGAATCAACTGGCCGGTACATCCTCAAATTCGAAAAGGGGAAACGAGATAGCACATTCTTCGATCCCCACATTTGCATTATCCACCTGGATCAAAACATTGCTCCAGGCGGATATGCCTGGGTGTTCCCTAAGGGTGAAGACAAAATGAACGTGGGTTTGGGGATTCAGAAGCGGTTGCTGGAGCGGAGGAACAAAGAGTTAGGTAGGAATGACACCCTCCAATCTCTGATAGACGATTACATAAGAACCAACCCTGTAATCAAGAGTTGGAAGCTGACGGACGAGGTCGACGATAGGGGAAACGAGAGGGGAAACTGGCAGGTCCCAGTTCGGCGGCAGAACGATTGCATGGTCGCCAATGGTTACATGATTGTCGGCGACGCTGCATGGATGCCTCGCCCAATTGACGCCGGCGGGATTGGCCCCGCACTCTACGCGAGCACGATTGCAGGAAAAGTAGCGGCGGAATCTCTTGAATCTAAGGACGCTTCCGAGAAGGGACTATGGAAATTCAACACCGAATACGTTAGAACTTATGGTTATCGAATGGCAAGTTCCGAGATTCTTCGACGCTTCCTACAGATACTCAGTAACGATGAACTAAACTATGGAATGAAACATTTCCTAGACCAGGATGATGTGGATAGTATTATCAAACGGGAGCACCCCGACTTCAAGCGCGTAACCTTTGGAAACCCCGCACGAGTACTCTGGGCATTGCCCCGGCTTGCGTTGGCCAGGGGGTTAAGATACACCGCTGAGAAGAGCAAGAAACTGATTCAACACTACATGAATTACCCCAACGTCACCTGAAGAGTTTGACGGATGGCATACAAAATTCATGGCGGAACTCCAAGAAGCTTACGCGAGGTTCTCATGAAGTCATCAACATTCACCGGATTACTCACCCTCTCTCTGCAAACCGGCACGCATCAGATTCAAATAGGCCTGAAGTTGACTTGAAATCGAAATTACAGAGTGCTGAACACACATGGAAGAGTTTCTCGAGAAGGTTAACCCAAAACAGAAGAAATACTTCATGCAACTCCGAACAAAACTACGCACACTTCCAGATATCGAAGAAACGATAGAGATCGACGAAGTCTCAGGGGAATGGTGCCCGGCCTATAGGGTGAAAGGCTCGGATCTGGTTTGGGTTCACTTTGACGAGCATCTATGGGTCAACTTCCCCGTAGAACCAAAATTCGAGAAGAAAGTCCTACAAGACGAGAACCTTGACAACTATGTGATCGAGTGTGTGAAAGAAGCCGAACAGAACGGGAGCGAGAAATGGGCGACCGTCGCGATCAAATCTGGCGAAACCGTAGACCAAGTTGTTCCACTTCTAGAACTCCGGCATTCGGTTCTCGCTTCGTAACACATTTCAGTTCGTGCGACTCTTGGGCTTAGCCGCGTCCTTAATCGCGGACGTGCTCTCATCTGACCAGAGATACTCGAAATAATTCTTGGCGAACTTCGAGAGCCCTATGTGATCAGACCATATTGCAAGGCTGATGGCTTCATCACCCTCTTGACCCAATAGGAGAATTACCTCGCGGCCGTCCGCGATTATTCCGCCACCAAACATTTGCTCACGCACGCGAACTTCGCAAAATTTCGATAATTTAGCCATCGTTTCACTCATCGGGCTCTTCATAGTCATGATCTGCACTTTGACCCCTCGTTCCGCGATCGACTTCACCGGAGGAATCAACAATTCCACGACGTCGTCCGGAATAGCGGGCACTGCCGCTAGGACTTCCTTTTGCACATGTTCGATTGTTTCCCTGATCTTTGAGAGAACGTTGAAATTTCCGCGAACGATCCAAATGTCAGGATGTTCCCTCACACCCTTCTTCTCATACAGCGGCTGTAGCTCATCATGAATGAGCGCTTCGTTCGTTTTCAAGGAGTTCTCAAGCTGTGATCTCGTGATCTCCATCGCCACTGAGGGCGGCTTTGGATAGTACCTGCTCGGGCGGCCGTGCTCACTCTCTATCCATCCCTTCTTCTCGAGCGAGCCGAGCACTTCGTAAATCTTTGAGTATGGAACATCGGATGCTTCGCTAAGCTCACTCGCCGTGGCAGGCCCTATCTCAAGCAGAGAGGTATAGGATCGGATTTCGTAATCCGTGAGCCCGAACTCCTGAAGCGAACGCCGAACCCTATCTGTTACCGGCAGGCTAGTACACTCCTAGATGCGAATGCCAGTTAGTTTCCAGGCCAACCCAATATAAGATTTAACAACTAAAGGTGGTTAACTCCCCGCCAACGCTGCGCCTAACCCGGTTCGCTAAGCAGACTTGGGTGGACTACCCCCTAAACTGAATGAGCTGGGACAGACGACCTTGGTTTCTTCAACTGTGGGCCGTTTCGGTTGAGACCCAATGCGATTCCTTCGAGGTGAACTCCTTCTTCCAGATTGGGACTTCCGTCTTCACGCGTTCAACCGTTTCAGCTAGTGCCGGGAATACATCTTGCCGGTGTTTGCCGAGAACTACGACGAAGATGCTGGGCTCACCGACCGATAAGGAGTCGATGACGTGGTGAATTGCAACCTCAACAACACCGGGGTGTTTCTTGGTTTCCGCCCTGATTTCCTCCATACGTTTCAAGGCTACATCGGCATACGCTTCATACTCTAGGTACGTGACTTTGGAATCTGAATCGTGGACAGTGTCCCCGCGAACTACTCCGATGAAGGAGGCTATTGCGCCGGAGTCGTGGTATGCTGGGTGTGTCTTGAGGTGGTCGATTATTTGTTGGAGGTCAATCTCGCCTTTGCGATGAAGCCCCACTGATTCCATAGCTGGATTCCGAAGTACCTGTATGGGTTCCTGAATGAAAACTGAGCGTTCGGCTCAACGTCTAACTTTGGGCAGGTGCCGGATTGAGTCCGGCTTTCATCTTCTCTAAGTGTTGACCCTCCGTGTCGAACATAGTTCCCACGATCTGGACTTGGTAGATTGTCCTTGCTGTGTTGCAAAAGTCGCATGGAGGACCGAACCCGTCCGGGTTGGGGGATGTTCTTAGCCACATTTGGTTTATTCCCGCGAAAGTTAGGTCAAGTCTGACTTTATCCTTGGCGCAGTTCTCGCAAAGATAGAAAGGCATGTCGAATACCGACTGCGATAGGGTCCGACTGAATATTAATACTTTGAAGAGTTTCAGCTAGGATTAGGCCTGATCCATCATACTACTTACCTTGCTCTCATTGAACTGCTCCGAATCCCTATTCACCATCGTCATCGTGAGCCTTGCGCCGTCAGTCAAAACCTGCCACTGCATCCCTCCGATCGCAAACCCCTCATTGCGGATTACTGCACGAGCTGCGAGAGTAAACGGGCAGGAGGATAAGCTCCTTCCATTATCCAGTAATCTCTTGAGGACTGGGAGATAACAGTAATTCTTGAAATCCACAATTACCTTTTGTCGAGAGAGCTGAATCTCGATCGCGTGCGCTAAACCTCCATTAACCATGAATGTAGATAATGTACGCAAGGATCCTTCGAGGTCATCTCGTAGTTGCATTCTTGATTCGTCGCGCATGAACTCCAGCATCCCCTGTCCCACGTTGTCGAGAATGAGTTGCGCCTGTGCTCCAAGATATTCGAATCCGCACGCCAACCCGTATGCAATCGCCTCGAACGCAGGTAGTCCTAGACCCTCGTCGAGCTGACTTTCCAGCTTGGTATCTGTGAAGTCGGCTGGACTGTGGGGAATCACGGTACTCTCAGTATGCGTGATCCCGGGAGCAATCTTCAATTTCATTGAGAAGATTCCGTCTCGCGTCACGCTGTCCGAGATTCTCTCGTTGACAACTCCTACAGATTTCGTGATCGCATTATTGGCCATGCAGACTGGGCAAGTGAGGAGGAATGAGTTACGGTTGCGTAGCTTCTGCATGAGTGGCAAGAACCTATAATTCTGCATAACGATGTCTAGGGTGTCGCCGTTCTGATCGATGGTTATGTTGCTCATGTAGCCGCTCTTGACAAAGAATTTCACTATGTTGCCTACAAATTGATGTGGATCGTTTGACTTTTCGAAGTAGCCTTCGCTGAGTCCATATTCTATTATTCCATCCCCTATTCTGTCAAGCATATCCTGCCCCCTGAACCCCAAGTACTCAAAGGCCCTCGCGGTTCCGTAAAGCATAGGGTCAACTACCGAAAGCTGGATCATACCGTGCTCGGACGGAGTAGTCAAAGTTTCACAACCTTATCGCAGAACGGTGCGAGTTGCGAAACAACATCTTTCTCTGCATTCATTTCTACGGTGAGCAGTGAACCGGATGTGTTCCATCGCCTCATTTTCTCGGTTAGTAGGTGTGCGAATTTCGAGACCGACTTGGGGTCATTGTAAATCAGAAGAGTTGAGAGGCTGTCGAGGAGTAGGAACTTTTCACCTTCGAACAAGTTTACAGCTCTGGATATGCCGATGCACAGGTTGCTCAGGCCGACACCTGACCCTAAACAGGCATGGTCCTTTCCTTCCTCTGGGGACGGGACGTTGGTGATTCCATCCACAAAGTAGAGGGATTCGGCTGGGACTCCGGCGTTTCCGAAGGTCTTCATGAGAACACTAAACGGTTTGTTAAGGGTAACATAGATTCCACGTGATGACTTCTTTGAAAAATAGTTGAGAATGTCAACGGTCGCTTCCTGGTATCGCATAGGGTCGATCAGGGTTAAGACGATGGGATTGTCGAAATCCCGTAAGGTCTCAGAAATGCGTTCGTATGTTTCAGCACACATGATTGACGTCGCTGCTTGGTAGAATGAGCAGCGAAAAACCTTTCGAAACGTGATTTTCGAACGGTTTTTGATGTCTCTTTGAGACGCTTTACTTTAATCCCTATGCCGTAAGGGAATGTATCTGAGCGCGTTATGGCCCGAAGAGAACTGATAGTGCCCGCAGTTTTGCTCTTTGTAATTGCTTTGATCACCACGCTTGCGACCGGCGCTGGATCACGCCCTCCATGGATTGGGACGTTCGCTGAGTACTTGTTGCCTGCAATCTTGACGATCTACCTTCTAGCAGTACTCGCATATGCCAAGGTAATTGTTGAGCTCCTTGCGGCATTCTTCCTAGGTAACCGTAAACAGAATGGATCGGGTGGAAGATCTTTTGCTGTGATCCTAGGATACGTCATAGGATTCGTTCTGTTCTTTGTGTTCCTCCGAACCGTAATGCTTCAATCGGTCGCTGGATTCTTTCAAACCGCCGCAAACCTCGTAGGGACGTGGTTCCACGCCACCCAGGCTCAAACCACTGCACAACCCAATAGCCCGGCCGCCAACCCGTTTCTTTTCTACTACACTCTCATAATCTTCGGATTGATAGTAGTGGTGGCAACGGCCTTGTTTTTCGGTGGGATTCGCAAGGCTTACGAATGGGCGCGGGACGAGTACACCCCATACAATGCAGAGGTGGCGAAACGCGAAGCCTTGAGAGTGGTACAGAAGACCGTTGCCACGCTCAAACTAAGTGGAGACTACCGTGAGGCGATATTGAGATGTTACAGGCAAATGTGCCAAGTACTGTCTAACCATGGATTCAATATTAGCCTCCAAGAAACTGCACGAGAGTTTTCGGAAAACATCTCGCACAAACTGGAACTTGGGGGCGATGCCATCACAAGCCTTACTTTCCTATTTGAAGAAGCAAGGTACAGTGATCATCAAATCGACGATAGCAAGCGCACGGTCGCGGTAAATCAACTTGAGAGCTTGGAACGCTCTCTGGCCACTTCAAACAGCTGAAAATTATGAAGAAGCAAATCAAAACTCTGATGCAGATTGGAGTCGTCTATCTGGCCGTTTCAATCGTCCTGGATTTCTTTCTCGCTGGCTACCCAATCCTGACATGGGCCGGCCTCGGCTTCGCCTTCATCCTCTTCGGAGCCGTCATCTTCAACGTAATCCTAGAACTAACTACTCGCCCCGCGGTAAACAAGAGAGTACGTCAATTCACGAAAAGTGAGGACGACCTCATGCGACTGGACAAGCTATGCCAGCAATCCCTCGAACATGGTGACGCAGCCGCAATCCAGCTTCTCTTCGAGAGAGTTAGATCGCTCGCGTTCGCAGCGGCAGCGTACCACTTCGGCATTACTGAATCCATGCTAAGAAACTTGGTTCAGCATGATCCATCTTCACTCGAGCAGCAGATACAAGATCGACGTATGTTCGAAGTGTTGACTCAGACTGGTTCTGCAGACAACCTGCGGAAGGGCGACTTTGAAAGTTGTCTGGCGAAGATTGAGGATTGGTCACGCTGAAGATTGAGAACGTCGCCGAGAGTTGCAATGCGATACTCGCGGAGTTGAACACTGCAATTGTCGGCAAGGAGGCTGTGCTTCGTAAGATACTTGTCGGAGTACTCGCTAACTCTCATATTCTTCTTGAGGACTTCCCTGGCCTCGCGAAGACGGTTATCGCGAAGTCTCTGGCCGTTGCGGTTGGGTGTAAATTTGCGAGAGTTCAGTTCACCCCCGATCTTCTTCCAGCTGACATTACCGGGACATACATCTACAATCAGAAGCTGAGCGATTTCGAGCTCAGAAGGGGTCCGATTTTCACTAACATTCTTCTCGCAGACGAGATAAACCGAAGCCCTCCTAAAACTCAATCAGCATTATTGGAGGCTATGCAGGAACGTCAAACTACATTGGACGGAAGAACGCATCCGCTTGACAACCCGTTCATAGTAATCGCGACTCAAAACCCGATCGAGTTCGAGGGCGTATACCAGCTCCCTGAAGCTCAACTTGACAGGTTCATCATGAGGCTTCGAATCGGGTATCCCGATAAGAACTCGGAGATTGAGATTCTCAAGAGACGTGTCATGCGGAGAAGCGATGACTTCTCGATCAAAACGATCATCAACTCAACAACCCTATTGGAAATGCAGGATGCTGTGGAGGGGGTGCACGCCGACGACGGAGTGCTTTCGTACATTACCGATATTGTCCGTGAAACGCGGACACATGGTCAGGTCGAGATAGGTGCTAGTCCTCGCGGGTCTCTATCACTTCTAAAGTTGGCGAGAGCGAATGCGGCGTTCTCCGGCCGAGACTACATCATCCCAGATGACGTCAAGGCAATTTGCATTGAGGCCCTTTCACACAGAATAATTCCCAAGGCCGCGTCTTGGGTTCGCGGTTTCGATGCAGGCTCGATCATTGAAGAGATTGTTAGACGAGTTCCGGTCCCCAGGGTAGATTAATGGCGTTAACTCGAAAAACTCTCGCATACTTAGCTGCCGCATATGGAATCATTTTCTTAGCCCTGCTTTTCCGAGCTCCATGGCTGACTGTATTTGTCCTCCCAATCGCTTTCCTGATATTCACCTCCTCCAAGCTGCCAAAATTGGACCCCTTTCCCCTTACGGTAACGAGAAGGATTCAACCCTCGCGATCGTTTGGCGACGAGGATGTAGATGTGACTCTAAGTGTCACAAACAAATCATTTCGACCAATTGAGGCTCTTCAACTCGAAGACAATCTACCCGATGGACTGAAACTGAAGTCGGGAACCAGCCGACTGATACTCTCACTCCGTCCTGGTGAGTGTGCGGAATTCAAGTATAGACTTTCAAACCCGAAGCGTGGCACCTACGTGATTGGACCCAGTACCGTTAGTTTCGCCGATACGCTACGACTAAGGAGTATGACCAAGAGACTCTCGAATCTTGACGAGTTGGTCGTACTTCCGAAGATAGAAGATCTCGGAACTATTGATTTGCATGGTCGTCGGGTGGGTCCATGGCCCGGTCTAGTTCCTTCGAGACGAATCGGAATCGGAACTGAGTTCTTCGAAACAGCACCCTACAATCCCGGCGACGATCTTCGCCGTGCGTCAACTGGAAAGCATCAGCCAGATCAAGGCAACTTATCACCAACGAATTCGAAGGCGAACAAGTAGTCGATGTCTTTGTTGTGCTTGACTGTTCGGAGGATGTATTTTCTGACATCTTTGATTTTGATGTACTGGAGTTTCAGGTCGGCTTTGCAGCTTCACTCTGCTCTCAGCTGATCAAGCAAGGTAATCGTGTAGGTCTTTCCGTTTATGGAGCCGTCAGAACTTGGGTTGACCTAGATTTTGGCAAAAGGCAACTGTTGAGGTTACTCGATAGTTTGGCTATCGTGAGACCTGGACCGACGACTCTACCGATCGAATACGTAGTCGAATCCGTCATTGCTGCCATTCTTCCCGCGAGATCAGTCGTCTTGCTGATCACGCCAATGGTCAGTGATAAGGTTCTAACATTGATTGAGAACATCACAATGAAAGGATACACTGCGATATCTTTCGTACCCTCACCTAGAACCACTCCTGGAAATGTCAATGAATCATCAAGGATTGCTCGACGAATCTTTGCTGCCGAGAGGAAATTGAAGATAAACAGGGCGAAGCAGCTAACACAGGTGATCGAACTCTCGCCGACGACCGCCATTAAGCCACTCCTTAGGATGAGAAGCCGATGGAAAACAGCTTAACAGCGCTACGCTTACGCTGGAAACTTCTTAGAGGCGTTGCAAGTGCAATCGTGATAGCCACGTTCACTCTTATTCTCTCAACAATCCCAGCAACATTCTGGATCCTTTGGCTTCTGGCACTTTTGATCGGAGTTTTCACCAGTGTAGTTGCGCTCGTTAAATGTGATTTAATTTGGAATAGGTTAACCCTACTTGGACAGGGGATCCTTCTAACGATCGCACTCTTATCCGCCTTTTCTGCACGTGTACCAGGAGAGAACGTTCCAATTCTTCTTCTAGCGTTTGTCATGGTGTTGGCAACTGAGCATCTTCTTAGTTTGATATCTCAATACAGCGCTCAATTCTCATCCAGCAATTCTGCGACGGGAATGGATTTCAATGTGACAGTTCTGCAACAGTCCCTTGATCGTCTTTACCGAAGACTAGCTTGGGATGGAGCAATTTTCGGCGCGGGCTACATGCTCGCGCTTGCCGTTGCCACTGTAGGGAACATACTGGGTTCAATTGCACCGGTTCTATCCGACGTATCAGTCTACGTGCTAGTAACCTCTATCGCCCTTGCTATTCTGATTGTGTCAAAAGACGAATGATAGCAGTTTACGCGACTCGGGGTAAATGCCTTCTCAACACAACTTGTTCAGGTTAACTCTGATTCCCTCATCGCCGCAGCAAAATGCTCCGCCATCATGTTGCTAAGTATTTTGGTCAAGCATCAGTGCGTTGCCTCAGCAGTTGAGCCTCGTTTCTGGATGTTCTGGTTTTTGCCTTGTCTTTAACTTAAAATACCAAACTCGGTATATCTGTACTCTAATCTGAGTTGAAACTATGTCGGGAAGGTTGAAGCTGCTCGTCGTCCTTCTCCTAATGTCTGTTGTACTTGCGTTTCCGCCCAGAGCTAACGCGGCTATTTTCGTTTCAATTTCCCCAACATCACAAAGCGCGCCTCAAGGTAGCCAGGCTAGCTATACTGTGTCATTTAGTGGTGGATTGTTGGGGGCGACTTATGCATTCAGCCTCTCAGGCCTGAGTGGATATGCCAGCTACTATTTCTCACCTAGCCAGGTGAACGCGATCTCAGGATCCAGTACTCTGGTCATAAGCACTACACAGGTTCCTGGGACGTACTGCCCCGGAAGTTACGCATTCACTGTCAGCGTAACCAACACTGGTGCTCCAGTGGATACAGGTTCGGCGTCCGCGAGCTTGTACGTGTCTCTCGTTCCTCCACCTTTGATTGTGGGCGTTTCGACGGATAAGTCGTCTTATGTGCAGGGTGACAAGATAATTCTGCAAGTTTCGGTGAACAGGCCGGCCGAGGGCACCATTAGCGTGAGACCCCCTAGTGGTGCGCCAATAACGTACACCTTCGCCACGTATTCCGCAAGGATTGTGACGAGAACGCTGACTGCTTCCCAACCATACGGAACCTACACTGTAAATGTTCAGGCGGATGATTATTGCAACTCCTTCAACAGCGCGACAACCTCCTACTCGGTCGGTCCAAACACTTACTCGGTTTCGATCCAATTATCAGGCGTACCAACACAGTATTCCGCCGCCATACAAATTGACGGAGTAAATGAGGGAACAGCTCCTGGGTCTCAACCCAAAACACTTTCGTTCCCGATTGGCACGACCCACACTCTCACGGTTGATCAATACGTTTCCGGAGACACAGGCGTTCGATACTACTGTGCCCAGAATACTTGGAGTTTCAGTTCAACCGACAGTCACACATTCAATTACCAGACACAATACCAACTCACGGTTACAACAAATCCTGCTAATGTGACGCAAGTTTCTGGCGGAGGTTGGTTCAACGCTGGGGACAGCGCGCAAACAAGTCAGGCCCCGCAAACCGTCCCGGGAGCAACTGGCGTTCAGTATCAATTCCAGAATTGGACCGTAGATGGCAATCCGCAAACCGGGAACCAAATCACTGTGATCATGAATGGGCCCCACACTGCCGTTGCCACGTATGGCACGCAATACCTCCTAACACTAGTTTCGCCCGGAGGACTTGGGAATCCTCAGGGCGGGGGCTACTATAACGCAGGATCAACTGCTCAATTCTCAGTAACCTCACCCGTAGGCTATTTGGTTCAGCAGGTTTTCGTACAATGGCAGGGCGACTACTCGGGCACATCACCGCAAGGCTCCATAACTATGGATGGCCCCAAGACTGTTAACGCAGCATGGACCACGAGCTACACAAATGCGTACCTTGCTGGCGGGGCAATCATAGTGCTTGCGCTAGTTGCGGCGGTTTTGGTTTTGCGTCGTGGCCGTAGCAAGGGAACGGCGAAAGAGACTAAACCTGAAGACAAACCCGAAGAGAAGAAGGAAAAGTAACAGCTCTCGCCTCGGAAGATCTGTTAGCGCGTAAGGATTCCCCATTTGGAGCGCGTTTTACTGCGCCGTTCAAGGGGTAATTTTGCAAAGTTCTAGTCATCTAGCTTAAATAATGTCACATGGTGCGAGGTAGTTAGGAAATCAGGGTTGCATTTGTTGTGAGATACTCGCACTCGCTCACACTGATTAGTGTGGTAATCATCGCTATTCTTGCATCTCCTCAGGCATATGCATCACCCGTAAGCGTCTCCATTTCACCCACCAACCAGGCCGTCCCGCAGGGAACGAGCGCATCGTATACGTTGTCTCTTACGGGCGCCTCGGCAACATCTTTCGCTCTTACCACGTCCGGCCTGTCTGGGTCGGGGGCATCGTTTTCGTCTAACCCAGTCTCGACCCCACCCGGAAGCGGCACTGGTGCGGGAAGTACCACCTTAACGATTCCTACGACGGGTGCTCCAGGGTTCTATTGCCCAGGCAGTTACTCATTCACAGTCATGGCGACAAATGCAACGGATGGCCCTTTACCCAGTCCTCCAGGTGCACAGAATCCTGAGACTGGCTCAGCCAGTGCTACGCTTACCGTTGTTCAAGTTGGTCCACCACTTTCAGTCAGTGTCGCAGCGGATAAGTCTGTGTATACTGTTGGCGATAAAGTAACGATTCTTTTGTCGGCGAACAGGCCTGCTGAGGGTCGGCTCACTATATCCCCTCCATCTGGAGCGCCGTCAGTCTTCGATTACCAGCTGCTCCTAGGAAGTTATAGCATAACTAAAACCCTAACGGCATCTACGATCGGGCACTGGACGGTGTCATTTCAAGCCGACGACTACTGCTCTGGAGTTAGTAGCGCACAAACCTCTTTCGACGTGTCACCGAACACTTACGATGTTTCACTCTCACTCAATGGCGTCGCAACGCAATACTCGGCGCAAGTGCAGGTTGACGGGCAACCTCAAGGAACGATCGGAGGTGGACAGATCGAGAAACTTACTTTCAAGCTTAACACCTCACACACGATCTCTGTCGATCAATATGTCGCTGGAGACACTGGTGTACGCTTCTACTGCGCTCAGAATACTCTTAGCGTGACTTCGAGTGGAAGCTTCACCTTCTCGTATCAAACGCAGTACCAATTTACCATAGATACTGATCCCACCGGTGTGACCCCAGTTACCGGGGGCGGCTGGTTCCCCGCAGGAACCTCGGTTCAAACTAGTCAAGCACCTCAGGTCGTTGCCGGGGGTACAGGGACGCAGTACGCGTTCAAGGGTTGGGAAGTTAATGGGACTCCGCAATCAGGAAATCCAATCTCAGTTACGCTCGATAAACCTTACACGGCCATTGCAAAGTACACTACCCAATATCAACTCGTTGTGGACTCGGCTTATGGTAATCCGCAAGGTTCAGGCTATTATGACGCGGGCTCTCAGCGCGCAGTTTTCTGTGACAAGCCCATCAGGCTTTCCCATCCAACAAATTTTCGCCGGGTGGCAGGGAGACTATACAGGCACCTCGGCACAGGGTTCGATCACGATGGACAAACCGCATGTTGTCACCGCCGTTTGGTCCACCAGCTACTTACCCCTCATCGCGATAATTGTCGTAGCTGCCGCAATCGTTGGCGGTCTTCTGCTCTGGCGGTCGAAGCGACGTCCCCCACCAGAAACAAAACCTACCCCAGGTACAACTGCGAACACAAGTACCGCGGCAACTGGAGGGACGGGGGCGCTCAAGTGCGAAAAGTGTGGCACAGAAAACTCCTCGGACCAAAAGTTCTGCACAAACTGCGGCGGAGAATTAAAGCAACGCTGAAAACATCACCCTTAACCGCGCTCTCCGCTACACCCGCATCGTCGGGCAATGAGCTCAGTTACGGATTCTCAGGATGAGTCAAACCGCCCAAACACATTATTCTTCGTACTGTCCGGCGAGCACCAGTCACTACCAGCGGCTGAGATTGAAGCCATACTTGAATCGGAAGGATTCCAATACTCATCCGTCGCTTCCACCTATCGACTTCTCACTCTAGCAGCACCTGCCAAGGCCCTGACGAGAGTGGCAGCGAGGAGTCTGATGTACAATTGGTGTGGCGTTCGCGTGGGCGAATGCGAGGCAGACGAACGTCAAATCCTGAGCTTCGTGAAAAATCAGCCTTTGGACGAATTAACAAAGGGAGTTCACACTTTTGCGGTCCGTTCAACTCGGATAGGAGGAGTAACCAGACCTATTCAACGCGTCAAATTGGAGCGAGATGTCGGTTCAGTCGTGAAAGAGTCCGTTCCGAGGTTAACGGTTGAGCTAGAGCATCCGGACCTAACCTTTGCCTGCATTCTATATGGAACCCAGTTCATGTTCGGCATATCTGGCGTTAAGAAACCCTCCGGCCTAATGGCACCTAGGAGGCCACGAAAGCGGCCCGTATTTCATCCCTCCACTATGCCCCCGAAGATCGCTCGGTGCATGGTTAACCTCGCCAGAGCAAAACCATGGTCACTGTTCGCAGATCCCTTTTGCGGAGTTGGGGGTATTCTGATCGAGGCTGCAGTAATCGGGTGCAGTGTGTTAGGAGAGGATGTCAGCACACGGATGCTTAGAGGGGCGCGGCGTAATCTTCGTTACTTCAATCTCGATGCGTTGGGTTTCGTTCGTGCCGACGCTCGGACCCCTCCCTATAGGGGGGGGTGGGGTGCTATGGCAACAGACCCGCCGTATGGTCGGGGGTCGTCGACGTTCGGAGTGCGGCTGGCGAAGCTTGCGAAGGAGTTTCTCAGTGGGGCAAGGGATTCGTTGAGTAAGGGCGCATGCCTTTGTATTTCTGCGCCGATTGAGATTGACATCGAGACCTATGGCCGCGATGCCGGTTTCAGACTGAAGGAAAGACACGCTGTGAAGGTTCACCGAAGCCTAACTAGGCAGTTCGTCGTTCTACAACATTAGAATGGAATCGAAAATGCCGGTCTCTGTGACATTCCTCGGGACGGGCGGAAGTGTTCCGAACAAATTCAGAAACCTACCCAGCGTGTTAGTGCGGCTAGGTCCCGAACTTTTGCTGTTTGATTGTGGTGAGGGGACACAGCGGCAATTCCTGCAGGCCAGAGGCGGTGTGAATAGGAAGATGCGGATATTCATCAGCCACCTACACGGAGATCACGTGTTCGGGCTTCCGGGATTGATTCATTCACTCTCATTCATGGGACGAAGGCGCGAGCTAGAGATCGTAGGTCCGAAGGGCATTGCGAAGCTCGTGACCTCAGTCAACAACGTAGTCAAGCTCTATTCGAATTATCCAATCCGAATCCTCGAAACCAAGGCAGGCTACAAAATCAGGGATCCCCAATACACGGTTCAAGTCGCATCGGCGAAGCACGGAATCCCGTGCCTAGCCTACGCTTTTGAGGAAAAACCAAGACCAGGCAGATTCGATCCCGCGAAAGCAAGAAGATTAGGCGTGCCAGAGGGACCCCTTTGGAAGAAGCTGCAGTCAGGCAAATCGATCAAGCTTGGACGCCGTCGGTTAGCGCCTCGGCTCGTAGTCGGACCTCCGAGAAGAGGGGTAAAGATTACTTATGCCGTCGACACCCGCCCCTGCCCTCAAGTAATCAAGCTTGCCCACGGCTCGGACCTGCTCATACACGACAGCTGTTTCGATGAGTCTGCATCCACCAGAGCGCGTGAGTACGGCCACTCAACGGCAGCGGAAGCAGCCCGAGTCGCGAAGAAGAGTAGGTCTCGAAGGCTAGCACTATTCCACATTAGCGCCATGTACGAAGACGCGAGCCCACTCCTCCGTCAGGCAAAGGCGATCTTCCCTAACACCATCCTTCCGCAGGACATGGTCACCGTCTCCGTCGATGCATAACTTCAGTATCTTGGTGCAGGTTTGGGGGCGAAGCTAAGTAATCGATTACTGACAGCGGATTATCGCAATCTAATTCAATCGAGATCGGTCCGTTCGGTGATTCTCCAACCGCTTCGCAGAAAGATACGCGCCCCATGAATGCTGCCTGTTTATTCAAATAGATCTGAATTCTTTGCCCGCTCATGTTGTGAATAAGAACTGATCTTGCAGCGTTTCGAATTCTCTCCTGTTTGATTAGATTGCGAATGTTGGCTAGGGACTCAAACCCGGTCCCCCGAATCGTCAAAATCACCGTTTCACCTGGTCCAGTAATTTTCTCGATGTGTGCCGATGGGAAGAGCTTCAGCAGGGCTCGTTCAACCTTTGCCTGATCTTCAGTTGGTTGAAGTTGCGTTTTCGCTACGATGGTTAAGTTCATTCCGAGTTCAGCTTATCTAGCGCTGCTTTGAAACTCGACTGAAGCATATCGATCGTACCTTCGTTCACCAGAACCACATCGGCTAGAGCAATCACGTGTCCTAATCCAACGTTCAGTTCGCGAGTGTCACGTTCGTAGAATGTCTCCCAGGTTCTAGGGTCGTCGCTCCTGCCTCTTGCGAGGAGCCGCTGGAATCTTGTTTTTGGTGAGGCGTGTATGGCGAATGTTAGAACCTCGAATTTGTTTCTTAGTTCCAGGAGTTCATCTTCACTCCTTATTCCCTCAACGATAAGCGTCGCTGACCGGTTTGCTTCGATCTTCGGCACCAACCTCTTCACCACGACGGTCGGGCCCTCATCCTTTCTCACCTGTAGCATAACGCTTCCCACGTTCTTCGGAGTCGGTTCTAACCCCCTTCGCTGAGTCTCCTCCCTGATTACATCGCCTAGAACCAAGACCTCTAATCCAAGCCTCTTTCCGGCTAAGGATGCAACACCTTTACCCGCGCCGGGCATGCCTGAAATCGCAATCACTCGTTTTTTCGTTTGCATGCGCTCGTCGCCTTCTCCTTTGTTCTAGCGGCACTCTGTGCCGTGAATCGTTAAATTCAGTCATTCAATATTAGCCTTCGCTGGAAGAACATATTGTCCCAAGAACGAGTGCGAAGTTTCGTGTCAGTAGATCTAGATGATCCGACAATATTAGATCGCATAACTGCCGCCCAACGAAGTCTGGAGCAGACCCGCGCAAGCTTGAAGATTGTTGATCCAGCGATAATGCATCTAACCTTAAGGTTCCTAGGCGAGATTCCGCAGGCAACGGTGGAACAAGTCAAAGCGGGGATGGATGAGCTGCGATTTCAAACGTTCGATGTTCAATTTGCTGGTCTCGGTGCATTTCCGAATCTCAGGAGAATAAGTGTGGTCTGGGTTGGAATAACGCAAGGGCATGGGGAGTTGGGTGCAATCTTTCAGCAACTTGAACCAAGGTTTCGGAAGATTGGCCTTCCACCTGATGACAAGAGTTTCAGCCCTCACATGACAATCGCACGTGTCAGATCAGGGCTAAACAGAGAGGCGTTAGCTACGTTCATCGAAAGCATGCAAGAACACGACTTTGGGAAGATGACTGTGAAGGCGGTCAGACTAAAGAAAAGTACGTTGACACCGAAAGGCCCCATTTACACAACGATTCACGAAGTAAACTCCCTTCCTTAGGGGAGAGCTAGTGTTCTCTCTTGCCCAGCCTCGCGTCGGTGTGCCGTAAGGTAAAGCCGGAGATAATTCCGAATTCAGAATTACGAGCCGCCGTTCAGGAGAAAGCTGAGGAAATTAGAGCCGCCGTAGAGCGTGAATGCACGAGAGCAGGGCTTTCAGCAGAAGTGCGACTTAACGGCTCGGTGGCGAAGGATACTTGGATTCGGGATTATGCTGATGTCGACGTATTCATGAGAGTATCGCCCAACCTCACGAAAACCCAACTCCGCGAGGTTTGCTTACCGCCTGCCAAACGCGCACTCTACCCTAACAAGATAGTTGAGAGGTTCGCGGAACACCCATACGTCGAATCCTTCGTAGAACTCAGTAAACGAAGAAAGCTTCGAGTCAACGTCGTCCCATGTTACAACGTCCAATGGAGCCAATGGTTAAGCGCTACGGACAGAAGTCCTTACCACACCGAATACATCCGCCAACACCTCACCCTTCAGCAGCGTGATGAGGTGCGATTGCTCAAGGCATTCATGAGGGGCATCGGCGCTTACGGTGCCGATACGAAGACCGGAGGTTTTAGCGGGATGCTATGTGAAACCCTCGTCGCATCTCGCGGCGAATTTGAGCGAGTGGTAGAGGATTTTACGGTTTGGCACGAGTCTCAGTATATCGACCTAGAACACTACTATCAAGACAGAGCAGATGAAGTGCATCGAATATTTCAGGACCCCCTGATTGTGATCGACCCCGTAGACAAAGGCAGAAACCTCGGCGCAGCGGTTCGTCGAGAGCAGTTGTGGAATTTTGTTGCCGCCTGCAGATCCCTCCTCGCAGAACCTTCAACAACATTCTTTCAGGAACCCAGAATCCGAGGACTGACCGCCGCCCAATATAGAAAGCAGGTGAAGATGCGTGGATCAACAATTCTCGCCATCGTAGTTGGAAGGATGGACATAGTCGTCGACATCCTTTGGAGTCAATTGTATAGAACTGAAAGGGCGCTAGTGAACCTGCTCCGGAGCAACGACTTCAGCATCATTAGATCCATATCCTGGAGCGATGAAAAATCCCTGAACGTGATTCTAATTGAATTGGAACAAGATGAACTTCCTTCCTCGAAGAGGCATCTTGGGCCCCCTGTTTCCAGGTCTACTGAAAGCGCCTCATTCCTAAAGAAACATCTGGGAAGCAAAGTTACGGTTTCAGGTCCGTGGCTGGAGGGAGGGAGATGGGTGGTTGAGAAGAGACGAGGGGTCCCTTCAGCAATTGGGCTTTTGAAAACGGCATTGAAATCGGGAGGCAGTGACATCGGCGTTGCTTCGGAACCCGCCCGTTGCTTTAGAAGGCGGGTTCAGGTTCTGAGGGATGAATCCTTGGGAGGCCTGATCTCAAGGAATCAAGAGTTTGCAAGAGCAATGAATACGCTCCTCTCCGGGAGGCCTGCGTGGCTTGAATGAAATCCAGCCAGTTCGGCTCAAGGACATACCCGGTACTCGGTACGAGCGTATCCTCACCTATCCAGCCGCCGACCGAAGTCAGGCTGAAGCGAGAGTCAAGGAACTGGCATCCATAGGGGTTACTGCGATTCGCTTCATTGGCCACACAACGATAGGTGGGATTCCAATACTGGGCAAAGGTTGCGTGGGTATAGTCACTCAAGCGGTAATGGACGGCAAACCTGTGGCGGTTAAGATGAGGCGTTTGGACGCCGACCGCCCGTCAATGAATGAAGAGGCCAGGTTTCTGCGGTTAGCGAATGCGGTGAGGGTTGGGCCTCGACTTGTCGCGGCAACGAGGAATCTGTTGGCTATGGAACTCTTCGATGGAGTTCCGTTATTCAGATGGGCGGAGGGGTCAGTGGGCAGAATCGGGGACCTGAAGCAAGTTCTTTCGGATCTGCTCAACGCTTGCTTCCGGCTTGACGTAGTCGGTTTGGATCACGGCGAGCTGAGCCATGCACCAAGGAACGTTCTAATCGGCCAGTGATAATGAGCCATGCATTGTGGATTTTGAAAGCGCAAGCATGGTTAGACGCGTGGCAAACGTAACGTCGCTGCTGCAATACTTTTTGTTCGGCAGTCTCTCCAAAACCCTACATAGCTCAAGGATTTTTCCGGCGAAGAGAAAAATCCTGAACGCTCTAACCGAATACAAACAGGAAGGGTCGATCGAAAGTTACGAGCATGTTCTTCAAGCCCTCAAACTCGTATGAAAGATTATTATGAGCCCTGGAGCGTCTTTGCGGAGGGCGGGGCCGTCGTCTAGAAGAGAATCAAGGCGTTGCCTCTCTGGACAACTTGGTCTGGGAACACGATTTCCGCCAACAGGATACCAGAGCGCAGATGCGCGCGGTGAACCTGGGGCGCTGGCGTCCCTAAGAAACAAAGGTCTCAGGGCCAGAGGTCGTGGGTTCAAATCCCACCGGCCCCACCATACATCGAACCGACCCCACTACTCAGTGAAATAGCTACATTCGCTTTCTATCTTAAGAAAAATGGTTATCGGGAATCAACAATCAGGGGATCCCGCCACAGTAGGAACCGACCCGGTTCGTAAATTGGCCGCGTCGAGCGTCCTGCGTTAGGAAGAACCGTTACTGAGAAGCAAGTGACTAGAGAGCAAGAACATTGAGGCATTGAACATTCTTATGCGGATTTTGTCTACCTTTTCCTATCAACCGTAGACTATCCGTTCCTCTTCAAGGGTGGGGTTGAAGAGGTATGTACATAAGAGTTAACGTTTGGCAGTTAGTAAATACGTTGAGAACGACGACAAAGCAAACGAAGCGCAAGAAAGAGAAGACACAACCGTTACTACAGAACTTGGAGACCACCGACCACACGCGCGAACGAGGTCTTATTAACTTCAGAAATCCCGTCTGCCGTAGGGTACGTGTTCCTTGAAACGTGGAACGGCAGGGTTTGGTTTACTGGTAGTCCTGTTCACATTCCTGTTGGTTTTGGTTAATGTTGGACAAGTGTGGGCTGATACGACTAATCCAAACCCGCCCATGGCAGGTCAACCCTTCACAATAAGCGGAACAGCTACGACGGGAGGATTCGGCTCTCTGTATGCTGGGTCAGGCTGTTCTGTTGTCAATAGCATCACCAACGTGTTTGACCCGTCGCCTGGGTCGTTCACTGATTCGTTTCCTGGACAGCCAGCAGGTTCATACTCCTTCTCCCATGAAGGTGACGCATCTGGTTGTGTGAACTTCACAGTCAACTCTCCTCCTCCAATCCCAGAATATCCACTTGGATTACCAATCCTCGCAATCCTCCTGATAATCGGGTACGGTTTAGTTAGACGCCGAACAAGAAACAATCCACGTTAAGGTCGTTGGGCCGTCGAGGCACAATCGTTCCAGTACATTCACGATAATGCTTCTCGACACGTTACGTTAAATAGATATGACTTCCTCACATTGTTGTGGCTTGGGGAGCTTATGGTTCAAAGGTTCATGATTGTTACGGTCCTTTCGATTCTAGTGTTCACGATTATCGGAGCTACCTTCCTCTCTCCAGTATACGCACCACCATGCACCCAGACTGCTTCCCTTTCTTCATCAACCATAACGCAGGGAACTTCCAGCGTAGGTGTTAGTGGAACAGATACTTGCGACTCCTTTCCAGCAGGAGGAGCTTTTGTGGCAACTATTCTTTCGTCGGGCGCGTGTCCTGGTGGTGCAATTGCTTCTGGGCCTGTCGATACCTCCACCGCTGCCGGTACTGGTGCTTTCTCCGCTACTATTCCTACTGATTTCCTCAGCCCAGGTGCATATTGCGTCCGTACGAGTTTTCTCTCTGGCGACCCTATTTTCAATCCTCTCAGCATTACTTCCTCAGCTCCACCCATCCCTGAATACCCCTACGGGTTACCCTTGCTCGCAATTCTCACGATACTCTCCTACGCCGTGATTAGACGCAGAACTCGAAACTAAACTTCGATAGAGCCGTTCGCAGGCTGTTTGAAGCAGGGCGCAGCCAACCAAAAAATAATATCGTCCATATCGAAGCCCTCAAAATGACGGTGATATGAAAATGAAGATCAAACTTACCAGCGTATTTGTGACCGATCAAGACAAGGCTCTGAAATTTTACACTAATGTTTTAGGCTTTGTCAAGAAACTGGATTTTCCTGCCGGGAAATTCAAATGGCTGACAGTTGTCTCCCCGGAGGAGCCCGAGGGCACCCAGCTGCTTCTTGCGCCAACCGACATTGGGGGCTTTCACGGGCCAGCAGCCAAGACATACCAAGGAGCTCTTTTCAAGCAAAGTATACCCGCAGCGAATTTCTTTGTTGAGGATATTCAGAAAGAATATGCGAGGCTGAAGGACCTGGGCGTGGTGTTTACCATGACACCATCAAAAACGACAGGGTCAATCATAGCTGTGCTTGACGATACATGTGGTAACCTCATTCAACTAACTCAGCTCACTTGGTCAATGTAGCAAAAAACAACCTACTATACGCAGAGTGAGACTTGACGATGAAGAAGAGTAGTTCCCAAGGAGTCGAATCTGCATCTCGACTGATAGATGCGAGAATCCAGGAGCTAGGCGACTGGCGCGGAGAGATGCTTTCCCGCCTCCGCGCTTTGATCAAGCAAGCCGACCCCAACGTGGTCGAGGAGGTGAAATGGAGGAAGCTAACGAACCCTGCCGGGGTTCCGGTATGGTCCCACGACGGGATTATTTGCACCGGCGAGACCTACAAGAACCATGTGAGGCTGACCTTCGCCAAGGGAGCTTCTCTCAAGGACCCGAAAGGCGTCTTCAACGCCAGCCTCGAAGGCAACGCCATGCGCGCAATAGTAATCCATGAGGGAGACGAGATTGACGAGAAGGCTTTCAAGATTCTCGTTCGCGCCGCCGTTTCTTTGAACACGTCTTCGGCCAGAAGCAGAGAGCGTCATACCTAGAGGCAGCTAAGTCGCTGGTGGGCGACCTCACTTGGGCGCCTCCGAACGGATTGACAAGGAGATCTGGCCCTCCGACTGAAGGGGAGTACATGACTGAGGGGGATATACTGGCTGGGATCCGTATCCCACCTGTCCCACCATATCACTCCAATTTCAGTAAATGTGTAGCATTGAACTCGCCGGCCTTCGCAAGCCAATGATCGCTCTATTTGTTCAACGAAAGAAAGGCGTTTACCAGTTCTACCGGTTTGGTTATCATCGGCCAGTGCCCTGATTCTATGACCTTGTGGGGGCCGTCTAGCTTTCCCCACTTTCCTTTCAGGATCTCGTCGACGGGGTCGCCGCCTCCGGTGCAGAATATGTAAGCACTCTTCACGGAATCAAAATTCTTTGATAGGGTTATCGGTTCGCTCGAGTGTTTCATGGGCCAGGGCGTTGACTTGGACAGCATCCATTCGCGGTCTGCACCCTGAACATCCTTTCCGATATTGTCAAGGATTTCCGCGGTTAGAGGGATCGCCCACTCACCTGGCTTGAGACCTCCAAACTCATTGGGATCGAAGCCCCCTTGCGGTGTCCTGACCTTCTGGGGCCGGAACGCGTCCAAGTAAAGAATCATCCTCACTTTCTCGGGTGCACGGTCTGCTACAGCCCCAACGACCTTACCGGCGAAGCTGTGACCCACCAGCACGAAATCGCGGAGGTCATTGTATTTGATCACGTTCAGAACGTCTTGAACTGCGGTCTCAATGCCAACGTCCTTGGAAGCGAGGTGAACTCTTTCTCCCATACCGGTCAAGGTGACCGGATATGCTTCGTGCCCTTCCTCCTCTATTAGGGGTGTAACCTTCTTCCAGGCCCACCCTCCCAACCAAGCACCCGGGACGAGCACAAACACAGTCATATCGAAATCGACACCTGAGTGTTAGACCCGAACCAGCTGTATGAAGTTACGCCCCGTATCCCTTCTTCCTTAGATTTTCCTTAACTCGAAAGGTTACGATTTTTCTCACTAAATCGTATGGAATCGGCTTTTCGATGGGAAATTGCACCGAGCCTTTTGCGGTTTTGTATGGCGATAATTCCTTTTTGAATTCGTCAATGCCTGAGGATGTGGGATAAAACCCAATATGTTTTTTGAATGCTGCAAACCACACTACGTTGCCGTTTAGTTTGAATGTGGGTATTTGATAGCTAATCGCTTCAATAGCTCCAGGTGCCGCTTTTCTGATTGTTTTCCTCAATTTTTCTAGAATACCTTGAACATTCTTCGGATAGGATTTGATGTACTCATCTACCGTTTCGACTTGTTTCTTGCGGTGGACATAAATTTGGTTTAGAGAATTGTAGATAATTAAGCTTCGTTGATCTTCGAGTTTAGTTTCTTAGCTTTCAGCCTTCAAGAAGTTGGAAACTATTCCATTCTACCCGAAGGATAAGCGTTGATGATACTGAGGGCACGCCGGTGCGTGTTGATCTTGCGGCTTATTTTTGGAAGATGAAGACCAATCGAGTAAGCGGGATAACGACAGTTTGGGCTAGCGAAGTCAGTAAGATAATTCCTGAAGCTTCGTCCAAGGCAGAATCACGCTAATCCTATGAGAAAACCATTTTAGGTGTTCACGCGTCCTGAAAGACATGTCCATGTGAAATGGGATGGTTTAGATGATGTCCAGACCTGTGCAGGGTAATGTATTTCAAATAAATGTAAAGCCAGAGACAGATGGGGCGCGGGGTATTCCAAAATTACCGACTCCGCAGCACACGAGTTACCAGATCTGGGTTGGATGGCGACTTCAATCGGTGGAGGCATGAGGAGGCTCAGGATAATTTAGCGATGGCGGTTCTACTCATGCCCTTGGAGACCATTGAGGAACTCCAAAAGGAGGGTTGGCCCCTCAAACCGGGAGATATAGGCGAGAATTTCACAACCCAAGGAATTCCATATAATTCATTCGCGCCTGGAAAACATTATCGAATCGGAGAGGCCGTGATCACTATTACCAAACCCTGTGACCCCTGCAGCTTCCTATACTCACTCCCAAACATCGCAAAGGACAAAGACATTGTCAAAGCCATGTACAACAGGAGGGGCTGGTATGCCAGTGTGGAAAACGAAGGATGGGTCGCGAAAGGCGATTCAATAGCGGAAGTAATCAGTTGACCAGTTCCTAAACGACACGCTTTTCGTCTCGTAGTAAGGGCGGCGTTTTTTTAGAAGCAATTGAAAGATGGAAAGTTCGATTTCAGGGACTTGTAACTCTGTGTTTCACGTTATATCGATGCGATTGCTAGTGTGTGGTATGTGATTTCGCGTGGTCACTGATCGGTACGTGGTGGGTGTTGACGGAGGAGCAACAAAAACACTGGCTATGATTGGAACGGCAGCAGGAAAAGTTCTTGGAAGAGGAGTCGGGGGCTCCTCAAACCATCACAACATAGGCGAGCTTGCATCAAGTAAAGCCATCAGGGCCGCTGTTGCTAACGCAAAGAAGCAGGCAGGTCTCGCTAGGCGGAAAGCAGCCATGGCGATTGTCGCTTTGGCAGCAGTTGACTCTACTGAGGACTTTCGTGTTGCTCGGCGTTTTGTTCGACGCGCAAATGTCGCTGAAGAAAGCCTAGTGATTCATGACTCGGTAGCTGCTCTGTACGCTGCAACTCAAGGAAGACCTGGAATAGTGGTGAACTCGGGCACAGGATGCTTTGCAGCTGGAGTCAACCACGCTGGCGAATATGTTAGGATTGGAGGGTGGGGATACTTGATAGACGATAAAGGAAGCGGGTTCGACATTGGAATGAGCGCGATCACCATGGCCTTCAGAATGATGGATGGACGCACACCGCCCACCAAGCTACCGACTCTTCTGAAACGTAGACTGGGAGTGAAGATGTTCGATGAAATTCTCGATAACATCTACGCGAATAAACTGAGTGTTGAGGATATTGCTCGCCTGGCTCCGTTAGTATCTAAGGCAGCGAGCAACGATAGGATCTGCAGACGAATCTTGAATGCGGCAGGGACGTCACTTGCCGAATTAGCCATCACAGCAGCGAGGCGTCTGAAGATGACGAACCGCCCATTTCAGCTTGCTACGGTTGGGGGAGGCTTCAGATCCGGCCGTTATCTTCTCGAACCCTTCACCTCCACCGTCAAAAACGAATGCCCTCATGCACGTTTCGTAACTCTAAGAGATGAACCGGCTAGGGCAGCATACCTGATTGCCACGAAACTAGCACAGTATGGCCTCAAGGGTCTCCCGCGCAATGATCGATGGCTAGTCCGGCTTGTCAACTGAGACGTCACCCGTGGGAACTTTCGCTGATTGCGACGAATGCAAAAAAGACGTCGCAAATCGTTGAGCTTATTATCAATCTTCGTCTGTTAACTGTCGAGTCTTATGATGAAGCTCGCCTGAAAATGATGATAACTGAGTCCAGTAAGATGTGTAGGAAGTAAACAGGGTCAGCAGGCCGTTCCTTGCAGCATAATATGTTAAGGGAGATTCACGAGCAACCTAAAGCCGTAGGCGATACGCTACGAGAAGAATTCAAGAAAGCACGAACAGTCCTGCAAGAATTGGATGCTCCCAAGATTTCCATGGTTTACTTCACAGGGAGTGGGACCAGTTATCATGCCTGCTTGGCTGCAAACTACGCGCTATCCGCCTTGACAAGGATTTCCTCCACCACCCTCCCCGCTTCAGAGTTCTCATCCTGGGTCAAGCAAAACGTACAAACAAATACAGTCGTGGTCGCACTCTCGCAATCCGGAGAGAGCGTTGACGCCTTAGCCGCCGTTAAATCCGCGGCTGCCGCCGGCATGAGGACAATCAGCATAACCAATGCAGATCAAAGTAGCTTAGCTAAGCAAACAGAATTCCAACTATTTGGGCGGGCGGGAGAGGAGAAGGCTTTGGCTGCGACCAAGAGTTACACAGCCACGTTGGCTGCGGCTTACGCACTGGTCGTCGAGTTGGCTCGAAGTATCATCCCGACTTCCGAGAACATCGAGCTTATGGAACGAGGTTTGCGAAATGCAGCAGACCAAATACAACTTACCTTAACCCTCAGCGAAGATCGAGCTAGGTCCCTTGCGTCAAAGTTCGCTGACAAGCAATTGCATTTCATGCTTGGAAGCGGCCCCAATTATCCTACTGCCATGGAGGGTGCCCTAAAGTTGAAAGAATGCTGTAACCTCTACGCGGAAGGGTTTGCTACTCGAGAGTTTCTGCATGGGCCTATGCAGCTGGTAGATTCTCGGACGCCAGTCTTCTTACTCCAAGGTCCCAATGAAGGCGAACAAGTGGCTCAGCTGGGAAAGAGTTTCCTCAAGTTCGGTGCTCCAACGGTAGTGATAAAACGTGAGGACGGGGAAGGTATGGCAGAGGGTTTCGACATTATTTGCGTCGCTCCAGACATCGAGGAAGTATTCTCTCCGCTGGTATACGTCATTCCGCTTCAACTGTATGCATTTTACTCAGCTTTGGAGAGAGGACTTAACCCAGATAGTCCGATCAAGCTAACGAAGGTAGTGAAATGATGACCAGAGTGAAGGCGGTCTTATTCGGAATCGACGATGTTCTCTACGACGCCACGTTCCAGACGACTAATGCGAGGTTAAGCGCCGTCAGAGCGATGATCCAGGCGGGTCTCCCTGTTGACCTGGAGACGGGATATCGAACGCTTGAGGAAATCGTGAAGGAGCTTGGGTCCGACAACACGAAGCACTTTGATAGGCTAATGGAGAAACTTGGCTTGAAGTGGAATCCAAGCGTTGTCGCTGCTGGAGTTGTGGCTTACCGTGAAACTAATCCGATCTACCTCAAGCCATACCCGGACACTATGCCTACAATCCTACGACTTAGGGACCTGGGAGTTAAAGTTGGATGCGCTTCTGGTGGCAAATCGGTAAAGCAATGGCAGAAACTCGTTAGCCTAGGACTACAGTATTGCTTCCACGCCGTTGTAATCTCAGAAGATCTGGGATTGAATACGTTCAATAAAGAAGTCATTGAAAAGACCGTGAACTTGCTCGGCGTCCCGGGTCCTGAGACCTTCTATGTCGGCACTAACCCGAAGACAGAGCTCGCAGTTGCGGACGATGCCCATCTAATCCCAGTTCGTCTTCGCAAAGGAGATTCGCGATCAGAGAAAACCATTGAATCTAAGGCTCGGCACGAGGTCGACAAACTTTCGGAGATTTTGGAGCTAACTGAAAGCCTCTAGAGTTTCAGATGTTTTCTCAAATCTCTGACTCTCTTCAATCTGAGAGCTGGGTCTGTCAAAAAGTCAGCAATGTCTGAAACGGTTGAGTAAACACGTTTAGAGTAGCTGGCATACCGACCAGCAACGGCGTTCGCGAAGAGTAACCCCTCTTCTTCCGTCAAACCTAAAGCATCTGCTATCATGATTCCTGCATTCCAGGAGTCCCCTGCCCCAGTTCCGCGCCTTGGCACGATTGCAAAAGCCGGAACGAGAGTAACCTGGTCCTCTATAATTGAAGCTGAATAGTCAGCTGTGTGAAGGTAGATTTTCGCTCCAGTATTAGCACTAATCACTTTTCCGGCGGCTAAGACGGCATTGTCCGATCGTCCTCGTAATTTGTGTCCATACAGCCTTGCGAAGATCAAAGCCTCATTCTCGTTTACACCCCAAATGTCTATCAATTCATTCCGCAAAACCCTCCTATTGAGGTCAGAGAGATCCCTTATCCTAGGCCGTGGGTCCGAAGAATCAAAGAAAGTACGCGCTCTCGAATGCGTGCGGCAGTATTCGAAAACCTTCTCGGCTAGCTCCGTTCCTTTCTTATTGTACAGCCAATTGAAAACACAGACATAACGAGCCTTAGTGATTATGGCGAGATCATCTGAATCCAGATCCTCAAAACTAAATGGCGTGATGTTTGAAGCGTCACCCAGCATAATGTTGGTTGAACTATTCCGATTCCGAAGCTCGAGAATAATCGTAGGTGAGAGAGTTCCAGTTAGTTTGATTCTGGTAAGATCGACCTTAGGCGTTTCGTAAAAGTATCGCATTAACCGTAATCCAAGAGCATCTGTCTTCATTAGCGGATGAACCTTGGCGCCTAAGTTTGCGAGCGCAATTGTGCATATTGCCGCGTTTCCTCCAACTTCCAATGTTTGTGGAACATTAGAGATCTCGCCACCACCCCTTCCTGCAGCCGACAAGATTCTCCTCGTAAGGTATCGTGCATCGAAGTCACAGGACGATGAGTGATCTAAGAAGAAGTCAGGCATCGCAACAACATCCAAATCGACCTCTGCATTCTCTAACTTCGCAAGTAATCTTTGACGAAGATCTTCAAAATGCGACGTTGTCATTGAAGAAGACTGAATACCACTTCCACTGGGTTCTATAAAGAACCAGTCCACCCTGTAGACAGATTGCAAACTTTGGGAGGAAGGGCGGATTCGTGTCCAGAACCAACATGTACTTCTTCGAGAGATACGCGAACAACCAGGTGCAATACGCAAGTCAGTCGGAGCCGAGAGACACGAAATTAATCAAATAGCACATCTGCTGCAGAGGCGAATCCATTTCATGGGAATGGGCTCATCATACTTTGCCTCTCTGTACGCTAACTACTTGTTTGCAGAGCTGATTCATAGCACGCCAGTGAACTATCTTGCGTCTGAGTTCATCCACTACCCATCCACGATCCCAACAAACGAGATTATCCTCGCATTATCTCAATCAGGCGAGAGTATAGAGACGGTCAAAGCAGTTCAAAGCCTGAAGAAGAAGGGTAACGTCGTCATTGCGGTAACTAACGAGCCCAGAAGCACTCTAGCGAGACTCAGCGACCGAGTTCTCCTGACCCATGCCGAAAAGGAGAGGGCGAGTTCTACCAAAACCTTTGCATCAACTTTGGCAATCCTCTATTGCCTCATCGCCTCGATCGCCGCGCAGAGCGGGCAGATCAGCGAGAGAAAGCGGGATATCCTTTTTGAAAAGTTATTGCAAATGACTCGGACAATGGATGAACGCATGGAGTCTTGGAGCCAGAAAGCAAAACACCGTGCGATCAAACTACTCAACTGCGAGGCAGCTATGATACTCGGACGTGGACCAAATCTACCTGCAGCACTTCAAGGCGCCCTTCTCCTGAAAGAGGTGACAAAGTTCCCTGCTGAAGGTATGTCGTCAGGCGAGTTTGCTCATGGACCCATCGAGGCCATTTCTAAGAAAATCAGTGTAGTCGTTCTGGGCGGGGGGCGAACTTCAAAGCTTCAAAACAGAGTTGCACTCCGTTCGAAGAGCTTGCATGCGAAAGTTCTCATGATTGCACCACACGAAGTTAGAAATATGGATTCAATAAGTTACGGTGAAACCGATGAAGACCTAGCGGTATTCCCTTGCGCAGCATTGCTCGAGCTTCTCGCGTACCATGCTGCAATTAGAAAGGGATTGAACCCGGATCAATTCAACGTCATCCACAAGGTAACAAGACGAGAGTAGTTGGTTATGGAGACCTCTGGCCTCGTCGCCTTCGGCGAAGTGGCTCTTGATATCATTCTTGCGGGAGTCGATAAGGTCCCGAGACGTTGGTCTATCCTTGGAACTACAAGGGCCGCTTGTGCTGTATCAGCTGGAAGTGCTGGGTACGTTGCGCAATGCTTCGCTAAACTTGGAGGTCGCGCCTCCATCCTCGGGAAGATAGGCAACGATAACGTTGGGCGACTGGTGTTAGATGGATTCGATCGTTGCGGTGTATCCACTAAAGAATTAATCATCGACAGGGAAGCGGAGACTGAGATATCCACGGTCTTCTTGTACAACGACGGCAACAAGTCGTCAGTGGTTTCAAATATTCTACCCATAGGGCCATACGAGTTCAATAAAAATGGTCTTACCAATGGCAGAGCGTTCCATTTTGCGGGATACTTACTCTACCCAAACCTATGGGGTAAACGTGCGATCACCCTATTCAAAACGGTGAAGAATCAGGGACTTTTGGTGTCCGCAGATCCTCAGATGAGTGCCACTGGGGATTGGAGCCGACCCTTCCAAGGTACCCTTGAGCATCTGGACGTGCTCCTTCTAGATGAAGAGGAGGCTAGACGGATTTCTCGAAGAAACCGTATACCGGATGCAATTGAGAAGTCTTCTGAGAAAGGGGCCCCGAATCGTGGCGGTCAAATCAGGTCGAAGAGGCTGTACCGTGGGGTTCGGAGACCGGATTCGGAGAATCAAGGCCTACGAGGTGAATAGCATTTCAACGATTGGTGCAGGAGATGCATTCGACGCCGCATTCATCTATGGCTCCCTCAAGAACTGGAGCGTTGAGAAGACCGCTTGCTTTGCGAATGTTGTAGCAGCAATCAGCACAACCCAATACGGATGCATGACTGCAATACCCAGAGCGAAGACGGCGGAAAGAATTTCGCAAGCGTATTATCGCGATTAACTATGGAAATGTTAATACCGTAACCGGTTCGGAAGTTTGAGCTGAGGCATTTTGTTATGATAGATGTTCATGTTCACCCGATGCTCGTGAAGGAATTGACCGACAGCCGACCAGCGCTATTACAGGATGCTAGGGAACTATTCGATTTACGAACTGGTCCCCAACCATTGTCTACGCTACTGGATGAAATGGATGTCTGCAAGATCGACTATTCAGTGCTAAACCTAGCCTCTATTGTCCGATTTCGGTCGTCACGAATTTCGTTAGGTTGCGTGGTTGGTCAGGATTTCTGCCATTCTTGACGGAGTAGTAGTACGCGAAGAGTTGCATGGGGATCATGTAGAGTAATGCTGCAAATGTCGATCCTATGGATTCGGGCATCTCAATCGTTTCCTTGAAGTTTTTCACAATCTCAGGTTCATTTGAGATTGGCGTGACAGTGGCGCCGGTGGCTGCGATCTCTCTGAGTATCTTGAGTTGTTCCGAGATATTCCTGCCCTTTGGAACCACCGAGATTACCTGTATACCCTTCTCCAGTTCAGCGAAGGGCCCATGTCTGAATTCCATCGTGTGATAGGTTTCAGATGCTACATACGATGTCTCACGAAGTTTCAATGCTCCTTCGAGGCAGGACGGCGTAGTTGGCTCCTGAGCCGAGGTAAATGAAACGAGAAGCATTTGCTGATTCCGCGCTTGTTTTTACACGATCCTCAACGGTAGAAATGACTTCCTCAGCATCATTCGGTAGAGTGGCCAATTCATTTTCAAAACGGGTAGGATCGGGGGTTTTTCCGCGAAGTTTCGCGAACTCGATGCCTAGGAGGGTGCAGCAGAGGGCGCCTCCTGTGAATGTCTTAGTCATTATAATGCTCTGCTCATTTGACACTCCAGTATCTAAGCTGAATTCGCATTCTTTACTCATCGTACTAGAGGGATCGGATGTCACCGCGATCGTAGGGATTTTTGCTTTAACGGCTTTTCTTATGGCTTCCACGGATTCGGAAGTCTTGCCGGATCGCGAAAGTGAAATTAGAATCGAGGAGGAGACGGCGGCGGGACCTGGCGCGTACCACACGAACTCGGATGACGGAACTGCGTGACCATCTAGCCCCAGAAGATAATCATAGTAGAAGGCGGGAATCATCGCAGCATAGTATGACGAACCACATCCAGTGAGGAAAAATGTTGATGGATGGTTTCGGTTCCAAGCTGTCTGGGCGATCTGCTGGATCCGTGGCCTAGTAGCGCTCAATATTTTCTTGAACGCTTCTGGTTGCTCCCGAATTTCACTTAACATGTGATAATTGTTCATCTGGAAATCCCCGAGACCTTACTTCTGGGTATTATTGAGCATATGTAATGCTTACCGAAAATGCTCAGAGCGATTTATGCTGGGAATTCAAGCCCAGCCCAGCAAGCAATTGCTTGGTCGGTTTCAGGTTTCGGTAAACCTGCTTCGCCCCTGCCTCGTGCAGCTCGCGCAGGGAGAACCCGCTGCTTGCGATGCCAATCGAGGTGGCTTCGGAAGCGTTCGCAGCTGCAATGTCACGAGGTGTATCGCCGACAATCATTACCCTCATGCTCGTGGACAACGAATATTTCTCAACGCAAGAATCAACGGCATCCGCCACTAATCTTGCGCGGTCAAAATAATGGTCAGCGCAGTAAAACTCCGAAAAGTACGATACGATCTCAGCTCGAGTCAATTTTTCCTTAGCGATCCGCTCGAGGTTCCCCGTAAGAACACCAACAACGTGCACGGGCGACTTGACCAGAGACGGTAACAGTTCTCTTACACCGATGTTCAGCTCTATCGTCTTATCCATCTCTACGTACAGTTCACTCATACGCGCGAGCACTTTGGGAACGAAATAGTCAATCTCTTCATTAGTCAATCCAAGTTCGTTCAGGAGTATTTCTGCAGATCTGCGGATCAACCATGCCCGCGAATCGTCCGGGAGATACCTGAGGAGTGCGACCGACAACATCCCGTATGGCATCTGAGTAGCGATGCCTCTCATCGTCTTCAGCCACCACGCTTGAGAGTAGGGTGCCATCTATATCGAAGAGGACCGCATACTCTACCAATAATCTCGCACCCCAATAACCAAATGAAACGCGAACATTCGAACCGGGCTACGGCTGTCACTTGTCGTTAATGTTATATTTGGTTGAAGTCAGGAACTCCCTCGACCACTTTGAATCCTCGCATAGGAATGTGCTGGCTGTACGCAATTACAAAGTATGGGTACGTAATGAGCCTAGATGACATCTACAAAGCGTTTGAGGATGCACGAAGGCTCGGCTTCAACTTATTCGAGATGGAAGGCGTCGGCGGTCCACAGCTGCACACCGAATCGGAAAACAAAGCGACAATAAAAAAACGAGTTAATGAGGCCGGGCTTAAGATTGTGAATTTCGTACCCGTACTTCCAGATCTGACGAGTACTGATGAAGTAAAGAGGAAGGCCGCGTTAGCCGATTTCCGATTGGGTTGCGAAATTGCGGACTTCTTAGAGGCTGATATGGTAGAACTGGACTCGTACTACGCTCCCTTCTACGACATCAAGCCTTACGACATATCTCGTGACTTTAGTTACGCCTATCAACCTCCGAAAATGAAAGTTGAACCCGGTTTCGATTTTTGGAAGTATTTCAAGGAAGTAGTGGTTGACTCTGTGGCTCAGTGCACTGATTTCGCTGCCAGTCATGGGTTACGCTTGTGCATTGAACCTAGGGTTTGGGAAACGGTCTCCAGCGTCTGGGGATTAGAACTCCTTATGCTGCGAAGTAAACAGCAATAGTCTGGGGGCAGTCTTCGAAACGGCGCATTTTGCTTGCCAAAGGACGGCCCTCGTTCAGGCTGCCGAAATGCTGGGCAAGAGAATCTTCTACGTGCACGCAAGTGATTCCGACTATACTAGCGAAGACCACTTAGAGATTGGAAAAGGTCTCATTGATTGGGATACCGTCATGAAGGCACTTGAGAAGCAGCATTTTGACGGAGTGTTTGGTATTGACATTGGCGGAAATACTAGAATGCTCGATTCAATAGACGGGATGTACTCGAGGTCTCGGACTTACCTCCAAAACGTAATTGCCCGGACTCCGATGACCAAAACCTAACCGCGCTTCCCGCTTCAGATATCGAATTATCTGACCTTCAGTTAGATTTCAACAGGTAAACCATCGCGTGGTCCCGTTTAATATTCAAGCTGAAAGGCAACTTTCTAGCCATTTGAAAGCGTCTTCCTGCATTTCTACATTGAATTTGTGTGGTCCTGGGTAGAATTTGCCTACATAGTTCTTTGGGTGGCCGCTCTTGGAATAAATATCCATGATCTTTTGGTCTGCGTCGCGCTGGCCTTGGGGAGTGAATAGTTCGTCTTCTTCGTTGTACTCGACCATGAGAGGGGCTGGTGTTCGTATCGCAATTACATCTGGTAGATCTAGTAACTTGAAGAGTTCTGGAACATACATGAGTAAGCCGTGCCCTGGGGGGCATCGGATGTTGTTGCGAAGTACGCCCCGCATTGTGGTCATGAACCCTACACAGAAAGCGCACCGGACTCGGGTGTCCAAGCCTGCGAGGAAGATGGTGCGGAGGCCGCCCATCGACAATCCCCCACACCCGATTCGGTTCGCATCTATCTCTGATCGGGTTAGCAAGTAGTCTATGCTGCGCCTGTCTTCGTATGCAAAGATCGCGGGCCAACTCGTCCCCGAATTCAGAATTGAGTCCACCACGAGAACGCATTCGCTGCTTGCCCAGAATTCATTGTATTTTCGAATATACTCTTCACTTTCTGGATTCACTCCTTCAAACTTTTTCTGTAACTCCTCGTTCACGGATCCTATCGGGGATTTTTCGGCTTCCCCAAAGAAAACTGTCAACCGCTAAAACGGCGAACCCTCTCTTCGCTAGTGCGGTTGCCCAGCTCCTGCCACCGTAATACTTGTCTCTGTACTCGCTTAACACTCTGGGTTCGTTTGGGAAGCTCGCAAGTTTCTCTTTACCGTAATAGAAGAATTCTCCATGGTCGTGAAGGGCCACGACCGCCGGCAGCTTGGTTCCAGCCTCTTTCGGGTAGAGAAAGAGGCCGTGGGTCCGAGGGCCATAAGGCATATCGTACGAAATCTCCTCCACAACCACACCGTCTTCATAATGGCGAGCTCCGATTGATGGGTTCAATTGAACATTAGGTGGCTCGAACGAGAGTAACTCCAAAGCCTTTGCCCTCGCTTTCGACTTCCAGGTTTCTACATCAGGCCACGTTCCTGTTAGAAAAGAGAGGGAAGGCGGTGTTGCAGCTATCGCGTCAAGCATCTCATAGTAAACTCCCATGTCCGGCTTCATCTTTACCACAACGCAGGTCTTCATCGGCAGTTCAGATTTAAGAGGCGCGGGCAACCTCGACCCAGAATCGGCCCGTATTTAATTGGTCTTCATCGATCGTCTCATGCTCTCGTTCAGGTGGCCGCAAGGTATTTGGAGAGGGATAAGCGCCATCCAGTACTCGAGTTAATTTCGATCCTAGCAGGTTTTGTTCATGCGGAAGGACGATCTCGACACTCCATTCATAGCAGCCGATGTCGACAAGGTCAGGGCTAACATTGAAAGGATGCAGACGCTCGCGACAGGGCATGGTAAGAAACTTCGCCCTCACGCCAAGACTCACAAACTTCCACTGGTTGCATTATGGCAAATAGAAGCCGGAGCGATTGGAATCTGCGTGCAAAAAACGGAAGAAGCCGAGGTGATGGTGAAGCATGGAGTCAAAGATGTCTTCGTTAGCAACGAAGTAATTGGAATGCAGAAGACTGACAGATTGGCGGGGCTAGCCTCGATGGCGAAAATTTCCGTTGCGGTCGATTCAGAAATGGGCATAACGCAACTCTCTCAGTCAGCTCAGTCGCATGGCGTTGAAATCGGGATCTATGTCGACGTGGATGTTGGAATGCATAGATGCGGTGCTGACCCAGGAAAGGCTGGAACGCTGGCTGACTTGGCCTTGAAATCTCCGAACTTGTATTTCGTGGGCGTCATGGGTTATGACGGACACAGTTTCAAACCTCTAGGAAACGCTGAACGCAGTAAGATTGTGGTGGAATCCAGCAAGCTCGTTCAGAAGGCAGTAGATGAGATTAGGAGGAAGGGTATAGACGTGGAGGTTATTTCAGTCGGGGGAACACCCTCGACGCCGATCTGGGCTGAAATGAACGAAGTGACCGAGCTACAGCCCGGTGCTTATGTCTACAATGATGCTATGCAGTATGAGCGAGGGGTTCCAAAATCTGATTGTGCCGTTACTCTCATCGGAACTGTAATGAGCAAACCGTCAAGCGAGCAAGCGGTTGTTGATGCCGGGTCTAAGAGTTTCTCGCTTGATCAAGGTAGATTTCCCATTCCACTCAAGGACATGAACGCTGAAGTTGTAGGTCTATCAGAGGAGCATGCAGTGCTCAGGTCCAAAAGCGGTGAGATAAGCGCAGAACTCGGTCAGAAGCTTGAGTTCATTCCATATCACATATGCCCCTTCATCGACCTTTGGGATAGAATCCACTTTTGTCGCGGCGACGAAATAACGTCGACCCTTAGTATTGATGCAAGAGGAGCCAGAACCTAGAACCTATCTTCCCTCCAAACTTCTTAACGTCCACTGGTCTGCGTTCGCGGGTACTGACGAAAAGTTAAGGCATACGAAACTGTTGGGACGGAGAAAAATCGGGAGACAGTACGACCAGTTGAGTGGCCGTACTGCTTCGTATTCGGGTTACGCGTTCGGGCCGAAAGTTACTGTGTTGAAGATTGGCTCCGTGGCTTGACCTGTCCAGACTGGGTCTACGAGAAAGCCAGATACGACTCCTGTCTTCCAGACGATGGAGCCTCCCCAAGGCAGCCAGAGACCGAATGTGCCTAGCCACGCGTATGGAGCGTCTTGGTAGATTTGACTCTGGGCGGCCGCCACTAGTGACTGTAGGTAGGCTGGGTTGGAACTGTTGGTGAAGAAGGCGTTCACTGCTTTCTGTACGGTTGGGTTGTAGTATGCTGCGTAGTTGCCCCAAGCCGATTGGTTGCTGACGAAGGTGACCCAGTAGTCTGTTGGAGTAACCGTTGCCGGACCCCAACCAAACCCAGAGTTCACGTATTCAAGTTGACCAAGCTGCGCGGCGTTCGCAACATTAGTCTGGTATGTTCCCAACTCGGTGTTGTACAAGCTTGGTTGTATTACTGCAATGTTAACGTTGATCCCTATCATTGCTAGATCCGATTGAATGACTTGCGCTGCGTTAATGCAGAGTGGGCACCCACTTTGCACCCTGAGTAGAAACGTGGGCATGTTTGTGATGTGGGCTTCAGCTAGAAGTTGGTTAGCTAGGGTTAGGTTGTATTGGTATGGTGCGAAATTGCCTAGATCGTAGTAATCCTTCCACCATGGGTATTCAGGGCCCACGTAGGAAGAGAGTTCTCCTCCGTACGCTTTCACTGCAATGTCAGTGTAGTTAAGAGCGTGCACTATCGCCTGCCTCACCAGTGTGATGTCTGTGGGATACTCGTGAGTGTTCAGACCCACCAACGCAACTTCTCCGCTCCAGGATGGGGGATTGAAGTAGGAATATGTCTGCGGGTTCTGAGATACCAGATTCCAGTCTGGTGTTTCTATGTCTGCGATTTGAGCAGCTCCAGTGGATAAGTCCGTGTATCTTGCAACGTCATCTGGTTTGTAGTCGACAATCACGGTTCGTGCGTGTCCAGGGTCGAATAGGGGTTGCTGAGCGATCTGGTCAGCGGTCATGTTCGCGCCCCAATACGTAGGGTTCTGGGCGAACTTAATGTAGGAGTTCTCTGACAGCCCGGTGACTACGTATGGGCCTGTTCCTGGAATCGGATGTTGGTTGAAGTATGAGTTGAATGCGGTTGGTGTCCCAAAGCCGCCGTTCTGGAGAACCCACTGCGTATCATAGAGTAGTCCCTCGTAGACTACGAGTGTTCCTGGGAACCAGACGAACGGTGCGATTAGCCGGAAAACGATTGTATTTTGATCAGTAACGTAAATGGGCCAAGCGCTGTTCATCATTAGGTTGAGCAGGTCTTGTGAGGGGTTGATGAGGCCGCTCTGTGTCATTAGGGCGATTGTTGCGGGGCCGAAGTTCACATTCGACATATCCATAAGGTGGTAGGATTCTAGCCACGCTGTGCTGTTTCCGGAGAGGTAGTAGAATCCATACATCTCCGCCCATACCTGGTAGGCGTTGAGTGGATCCCCGTTCGAGAATTTTACGTTCTGTTTCAAATTGAAGGTGTAGGTCGTCCCGTCGGGGGAAACCGTCCAAGTTGCTAGGCCTGGTAAGAACTGGACGGTACCTTGCTGGTATTCCGGCGGTCATATTCACATTAACTAATGCTTGGTATACTGTGAATGCTAAGGTGTTTGGCCACGGGATCTCACTGACAGCATAAAGCTCATTGAGGTCGCTTAATGGCCAATACGCGGCAGACATGGTGAGCGTGTCAATGATCTTTGATCCGCCTTGAGCTGAGGTGGTTGACATCTGAGCGGGTTGAGTGGGCTGCATTGAAGTGTAAACTCCACCTGCGACTATTGCAAGGACGATAACTCCGATGATTACGACGGTCTGTACCCGGGTTATTGCTATCTTCGTAAAATTTGACATACAAGTGGGTTGGCTTAGATGTATTTAACATCTTGTCAGAGGGGAATCAGGGCATATATACAACACATACCAGCTGATGGCAAATTGTTGGGTGGATAGAAAACTTCGTGAGTATTTTCAGAGTCGCAAAACGTGCGGTTACATAGTTTTCTCAATGAAGTGGCATGCAGCCAGTCGTCCTGGAGAGATTTCTCTGAGCTTCGGTCGTTCCTGAGAACAGATAGATTCGGCATAGGGGCAGCGTGGGTGAAACTTGCAGCCGCTGGGAGGATCAATTGCGCTTGGTACTTCGCCTCTAATGTCGACTTGGAGCAAATTTCTCTTCCAAGGGTTGGCGATTGGCGCTGAGGAGATTAAGGCGATCGTATATGGGTGCCGTGGTTTAGCCATCATCTCTTCCGTTTGGCCGTACTCGACGACGTCGCCTGAATACATAACTAGCATGAAGTCTGAGAGGTACTCTGATACGGCGATGTTGTGCGTTATTAGCATGTAGGATAGGGAATATTCTTTCTGAAGTTCTAGGAGCAACCGCAGTATCTGCGCTTGGACAGATGCGTCAAGCGCGCTTGTGGGCTCGTCGAGAATTACAAGTTTCGGTTGCGGTCCAATCGCGCGGGCTATCGCGACACGCTGTTTCTGTCCTCCGCTAAGTTGACCGGGCAATCGCTCTGCAACGTCGTGAGAGAGGCCCACGACTTCTAGACTCTTCTTGATCGCTCTGTCGACCTCCTCTTTACTCCATTTCATTAAACCGAACAGTGGTTCTCCAATTGAGGCGCCCACCGTGATGTTCGGATCTAAGGATGATTCAGGATCCTGGAAGACGATCTGCAAATCCCTGTATACAACACGGGTCTCCGTTTTACCGTTAACTATGCTTTTTCCGTTGAAGATTACGTCTCCGCTCGTCGGCTTGGTGAGGAGTGCGATCGTTCGTGCCAGAGTCGTCTTACCACATCCTGATTCTCCCACGACTGCTAGCGTTGTTCCCTTCCATAGGGTCATGTTGACTCCGTCAACGGCTTTGACGAATTTCTTAGCCTTTGAGAATGGGTTGATTCCACGTTGAACCGGGAAATATTTCTTTAATTCAACTGTTTCAAGTATTGCTTCCATTTGCCTCACCATGTAGATAACATGCCACTCTATGGTCCGCTTCGACCTCGATCAGTTGCGGTTTCTTCTCCGAGCAAGATTTCATTGCGTAAGTGCACCGGCTTTCATACTTACATCCAATTATGGGGGTTCTGAGGTCGGGCACAGATCCGTGGAATCGGTTTGAGTACGATCTTGCGTTTTGACCCTGTAGGTAGACAGGAGAGAAGCCCCTGAGTGTATGGGTGTAGTGGTTTGGAGAAGAGATCGTAGACGTTAGATGTTTCTACAATGTCGCCGGCATACATGACTGCGACTCTGTCAGCTACTTGGCAGGCGACCGCTAGGTCATGGGTTATGAGCAGTATGCTGGTTTTGACTTTGTCCATTAGCTCCTTCATGAGCTTGAGGACCTGCGCTTGGGTCGTGACATCTAGCGCAGTGGTCGGCTCGTCTGCGATAAGTAACGCGGGCTCCTGTGAGAGAGCCATTGCTATCATGACTCTTTGTCTCATTCCTCCAGAGAGCTCGAATGGATATCGATCGATCATTTGATCAGGATCAGGGATCCTCACAAGTTTGAGTGCGGCAATTGCCTCTTCTTTTGTCTCTGCATTGATTTTCCGTTTGGTAATGGAATGCTTTGAGGCTCTAGGTGGGACGATCTTGTGTGTTTTCTGCATTATTTCGGAATCTACCGTGGAATGCCCTTCTTCCCGCATCTTCTTGATTGTGATTGCTTCAGCGATTTGGTCTCCGATCTTGTAAACCGGGTTGAGGCTGCTGAGGGGCTCCTGGAAGATCATTGCGATTTGTGTTCCCCGGTATTCTCTCATACGTGTGGGTCCAAGTTGAACGAGATCGGTTCCCTTGAATTCAATCGCCCCGTTCTGCACGCGTGCAGGTGGGATTGGGAGTAAGCCTATCATCGCTAGCGCTAAGGTAGATTTCCCGCACCCTGACTCTCCCACGACTCCGAGCAATTCGTTTTCTTTAATGTCGAGACTTACTTTGTCGAGTGCTGTGACTGCGCCTCCTCTTGACTCATAGTTGACTGTCAAGTCTCGTACGGTTATCAGGGGAGCCATTTCATCTGGCCTCAAGAGCGTCGCGTATACCGTCTCCAAGCAAACTGAACCCAATCACGCCCAAAGCAATAACGAATCCAGGAATGACGGGCAGCCAAGGCGCCGTAATCAGATAATCCTGATAGGAACTCACCATCTCTCCCCAGTCGGGTTGAGGTGGCCTAACTGAGAGGCCAAGGTAGCTTAACCCTGAATAGACCAGTATGACGGTTCCAATGTCAAGTGTTGCATAGACTAGCATAGTCACTAGAATACTTCGGAATACGTGCTTGAACAGTATCTTCGCCGTTCCCATCCCTGATAGTCTGGCTGCCTCGATGTAATTTTGATGAGCAACTCTAAGCGCTTCTCCTCGTGCCAGCCTCGCATATGGCGGCCACCAGATTATCATCAGGGCGAACCATCATGTTCGTCACTCCTGGGCCCAGGGTTACTCCGATTGCCAATGCGAGAACGAGCGCGGGTAGTGCGAAGATCACGTCCGTGAATCTCATCAATGCCTCATCTAGAAGACCGCCGCGGAATGCTGCTACTGATCCTATGATTGCTCCAGCCGCCAATGCAACGCCTACGACCGCGAGACTGACAGACACGTCATTCGGTGTGGCTACTATGATGCGGCTTAGCAAGTCACGCCCTTGAATGTCCGTGCCCATGAGATGTAGAATAGATGGTGGAGCCAGGGCTGGGCCAACATTCTGTTGGATAGGATCGTATGGGGTAATTCTAACTCCTAGTAGGCCTGCTACTGTAACTACGGCGGCGATGATTAGAAACCCTAACGCGATTATGCCTCCGATCAACGCCTCTTTGCTCCTTCTGAACAATTGGAGCAGGCCGAGAATTCTGCGCCGGACAGTTGGGTTCAGAAGTGATTCATCCTAATCTTACTTGGGGATCGACGACTGCATATAGGATGTCGGCAATGAGATTCGAGGCTACTATGACGACTGCGAAAACTATTGTGACTCCCAAGATTCCAGGGTAGTCTTCTGCTGATAATGCGGTTACGAGGTATTGTCCCATGCCCGGGTAACCAAAGATGTTCTCTACGAATATCGTTCCCGTTATTAGCCAAGTGACCATCAGGGAGGAGATCGTTACTACTGAAATCATCGCGTTCCTGAGTGCATGCTTGAAGAATACAGTATGCTCATCGAGACCTTTCGCCCTAGCCGTACGAATATAGTTTGAGTGCATTACGTCAAGCATTGAACTCCTCAAAACCCTGGTGAGAACTCCAAAGGTGACCAGCGCGAGCGAAACGCTGGGTAGGATAACATGCTGCAAGGAACTGAGAAAATATGGTCCGTTGCCCTCGATTGCAGCATCTACCATCGGAACCCCAGTGATGGCAGTCGGAGGTGTTAGTGAAATATCGAATGCGCCTCCGCTGGGCAGAACGCAGGAACGTGAAGGCGAATACAATGAGAAGGATCAACGCAATGAAGAATGGTGGAGAGGAGTAGCCCCCGAGGTAGAAAGCCCGAATACAAGTGTCCAAGGGCTTATGTTGGTATTGAGCCGCCAAAACCCCCAGCCCAACCCCAAGAGCGACTGAAATTACGAAGGCGAAGAACGCTATCTGTAAAGTGAACGGGAGGGTTATCGAAATCACTTCAGCAACCGGTTGGAAGCCACGTGACGGCGAAAAACCCAGATTTCCCTGGATCAGATTCAGTATATAATAGTAGTATTGAACTGGGATTGGATCGTTGAGATGATATTTCTTGGCGTAGAGGGCGGCAAGCTCAGGATGAATGCTCGCGCTCTTTCCGAGCCATGCAACGACCGTATTGCCGCCTAGACTACGTGACAAAACAAATGTGACGGTTATGACCGCTACTAGCACCAGGGCCCCGAAGAGAAGTCTGCGCAGGATATAGCGAAACGGATTCACACATCTCGCTTCCTAAGCTAAGCGTCTTCAGAAGGTAGAATGAAGGTAACCATCACTATTTGTCGCTTTGCCCATTCTATCATGATTGGGCGAAACAGTATTTATTCTGCCGAAATCTCGGGTAATTGAGGCAGGCGCAAATTGTTTCACATCCGCAAGTCCGCAAGCCTGCCTTTCCTTTCAGGACCCCTTCGTAAGTGTGTGGTTCAGAGCGTTAGGTCAAATCTAGTCTCGTATACCGATCAATCATCCATTTGCCTTATAAATCGCCCAAACTTATCCGACCATGTTCGGCAGTCGGGACAACTTCTCAGACGTGAATGACAGTGCGCTCTGCCCTCTCCGCTTTCGTCATCATCGTCACGATCACAGCGTTGGCTATTCCATCGGCCAGGATCTCTTCCGCATCAGGAGCATCGATTGCTGATTCAAGCTATGTACTGGTGGGTGGGCAGAATGGCACTTGGTTCGTAGACGGTCAGGCACCGCGGTTGGAGCGAATCGGCCTCTCCAACGACTCAATGGCATCGCTTGCCCCGGTTCAAAGCGAAGGAACTGTGTGGAGCGGTGGATGGAATGGGTCCCAATGGTTAGTGTCGGGTTGGGGGGACGATGATGGCCCGAACGGATCGAATCCCTACATTTACCTTTACAACGGGATGAACCAAGTGCCGGCGGGATCCCTGGACCTATACCAAGCAGAATCGACATGGCATGGTGGTGATGTATTCGCAACTAGTTACAACGGCAAAGAATGGCTATTATCGGGATTAGGCTCAGGCGTCTTGCCGTCGTTCAGCAGCCTAGAACAGAACCACATGTCGCTCGCACTTTTCGACGGTTACGATTTCACGGATCTCTCCGCGCTAGTTCCAAGGCAACGCGACGCGATCCTGTACACGAATGCTTGGAATGGTCGATATTGGTTGGTCGGAGGAGGATTCGATGATGATGGTATTCTGCTTTCTTTCGATGGCACGAACCTAGTGGACCTAACGGGCTTAATCGCTCAATCCGTCTTCAATTTTGGATCTGTCCAGGCGGTTGCTTGGAATGGATATTACTGGCTCGTTGGAGGGCAGAACTTTCTGGCAGCGTATGACGGTAACAAATTCACCGACCTCACCTACAGACTTGATTCAGCCCTGAAGTTAAACAGCGCCTGCTGCACCACAGTTAATGCAATTGCTTGGAACGGGGCAGAATGGATGATTGGTGGAGGTGCCCCTATAGCGCAAACTTCTTCCGACAGCCAAGCGTGGCTTGTCACCTACTCACCGCCAAACTTCGTAGACCTCACACAAGAAATCCGGCCCCACGCTACAGACTTGATCCCAGACTCCAGCATACTAGCGATAACGGCCACACAAAGTTTGTGGATAATCGGCGGATACTCCAACAACCACGGATCCCTCTACGAATATTTCGGAAAATCCTTTACGAATCTTTCAGAACTCGTCAGCAATTATACCTACGTGAATTGGGTGGGCGCAGGCGCTACACAAAACAACGTTCAGATAGCTCCAACAACCTACAACCCCATATTTCCAGACTTGAAAGCGCTAACAAGCCAATCGATTCAGCATGTTCGTGAAACTCTGCAAGCGATCGAGGTTTACCGTTTCGACTAGATGTTCCTCGGATCAGGTTCATTATCGTTCAGCATAGTCTAAGGCTGTGGAGTATGTTCTTGGTGTCTACGACTGTGGCGAATTCCTTGTCCAGGCTAGCTAGGTTCACCGCGTGAATTTCTTCAGCTTTGTAGAGTTTCCCGTCTGGTCCTGCGCGGTCGAATGTAGCAGTCGCGTCGGAAACTACGTAGACATCGAAGCCCATGTTCCCGCCCATCCGCGCTGTCGTTGAGACACAATGATCGGTTGTTATTCCAACGACTACGAGTGTTTCAATGTTTTTCCGCTTCAATTGGGACTCAAGATCTGTTCCGATGAAAGCGCTATTCACGGTCTTCGTAACGATCGGTTCTCCATTCAAAGGGGCAATAATTTCTTTGATTCTATTTCCCGGCGTACCCGGCCTAAGTGGAGAACCTGCCACTTGAGAGCAGTGTTGGATGTAGAATACCGGCATACGTGATTTCCTCCACGCTTCCAGTAACCTCTGGATGTTCAATTCCGCTTGAGGGTTGTTCCTTCTTCCCCACTGAGGAGCGTCAAACCCGTTTTGCACTTCGACAATAATGAGTGCAGCATTCGAAGGAAGCTGAACCATTGAAAACACCCACCCATTGCTCCGGTGAGCGTCAGATTAAGAGGCTCTCTGTACAGGGGTGAGTTCGATGATTTTTGAGAGTGAGAACCAATCCTCTATTGTGGCCTCCGGCGCCGGACCGTAGTATTTCTCGTAAAGCGAGCTTTGGCCAGCCTTGACTCCAGTACCCTCATCGAGTATCGATGCATGAGCCTCTATGTTCACACTCCCAACCCTCAGATAGACTCGCTTGTTACTAGTTATGTTTCGCATCCAGTCTGTAGTCGCGCCTTCATGACTGAGGTAAATCTTGCCGTTTGCAATTGCGAACCATAACTCAACTGTATGCGATTTTCCAGACTTTCTACCCACCGTAGTCAGGTAAGCGAGTTTTTCCTTTTTGAGTGGTTCCAACCTTGTCACCTTGTTCAATTGTTAGATTCGTTCAGGGCTAAAAGCACGAGCCAATCGCGAGGATAGTCAATAAATATACTTCAACATGGATGTCTTCTTGAGGATGATGGGTTGAAGGTTGGAATTTTGGGCACTGGCATGGTTGGAGCAACTCTTGGCACCAAACTCGTTCAGGTAGGGCACGAGGTAAGAATGGGATCTCGTTCGGCCAACAACGAGAAAGCTGCAGAGTGGGTTAAGGCAAACGGGGCAAAGGCCTCCCAAGGGACATTCGACGACGCGGCGAGCTTCGGTGAAGTTGTCTTCAACTGCACCGCCGGAACAGCATCATTAGCCGCTCTAACCGCGGCGGGCGCAAAGAACCTCAAGGGTAAAGTTCTGATCGATGTTGCGAACCCACTTGACTTTTCGAAAGGAATGCCCCCAACCCTATCGGTATGCAATACAGATTCACTAGGCGAGCAGATACAGCGTGTCCTTCCCCAACGTTAAGGTTGTGAAGGCGCTGAACACAATGAACTGTGTGTTGATGGTTGAGCCATCCCTTGTCCCTGGCGAACACGACGTGTTTGTCTGCGGAAATGACGCCCAAGCCAAGGATAGAGTGAAGGAGATTCTGAAATCGTTTGGGTGGAAATCAATAATCGACTTGGGCGACATAACTGCGGCGAGAGGAACCGAGATGGTGCTCCCCTTGTGGCTAAGGCTTATGGGTCTCTTTCAAAGTCCGAATTTCAACTTCAAGATTGCCCGGAAGTCTTAGACACAGTCAGCCGTAGATGGGTCTAAAGTTTCATTAGCACGTAGACGCTCGATTACAATGATGTCGTATGAGCAGTAGTAATGATGAGATCCTCGCGGAACTTAGAAAGATCAGAGAACTTCTGACTCCAGCACCTCCACCAACGCCTCCGAAGGGCTTGAAGGAGGAATTCTTCGCATTCCTCGGAAAGGCGGGAGTACTAGGACTGGCGGTAGGCTTCATCATGGGCTCTTATGTTGGCCAGGTTGTTTCGGCTCTAGTTCAAGACCTTATCATGCCGATTCCAGGAGCGTTCATGCCTGGCGGCGACTGGCGCAAAGCTATAGTCTCCATTCCGATCGGGAATGGTATGCATTTCGCACTCGGAGATTTCGTGGGCGTAATAATCAACTTCATGATAGTAGTGATCGTCATATTCCTCATCGCGAGGTATGCAAGTAAGGCAGGGCTAAAATAGAAGGTTCTCCACGCGGTTTACTTGGCTGGTTCGACTTTCCAGGCGGGTTTGATCCGTTTCGACCTATAGATTCGCAACTTGATGTGGTTTATGACGTTGGCCAAATAGACTTCCCCTTGATGGTATGCTCTTTCAAGAATCGCCTGTCTAGACAAGTACTCACGCTTGAGCAAAGCTATGTCCTTCTTGGGCGCGAAGAATCTGTATACCGGAAGACCAACAGCCAACAGTACTAGGGAAATGAGCACTTGCTGTGCATTCACCTGGGTCATCAGAAGAATTGAAAAGCCAACACCGAAAATTATCACAAGCTTGTTGACGAGTGACCCGCTCGCCTTCGAAGAAGCCTTCTTTTCCAAAAAGTATGCTGAAACACATGTCGCGAAGTAGGCGAAAGAAAGTAGAAAGACTGAAGCGTTGATGAGAGCGGATAGGCTGTTTGTTAGGCTCGCGATAAACGCCGTTGAACAGAGAACGATTATGCTAATGTATGGGGTTTTGGTTGTTGGGTGTAATTTGCTAAACACTCTCGGTAACATGCCGTCCAATGACATGGCGAAAGCCAGCCTAGACGTTCCGATCGTTCCCGACTCATCCACGCCGAGAATCGATGCCAACGCGCCAAAAGTTAGAATCAAGCCACCGATTATCGCCAGGGTAGGCGAAAAGCTGAGCGCCTTGGCTGCGGCGAGGCTCAAAGGAGCAGTGGACGCGGCTAGTGTTGCCTGATCCACGATCGCCATCACGACAACGTTAGTAATTATGTAGAATGCTGCAACAATCAACATGCCCAGAAACAGGGCCCTAGGCAATGTCTTTTTGGGATTCTCGATTTCGTCGGCTGGAAGAGTCGAGAGTTCGAAACCTGCATAAGCCCAGATAATCAAAACCAGCGCTTGCCCTACCCCAGAGATATTTCCGTTAAAGAACGGTTGGAAATGGGAAACGGCTAGGCTCGGTCGTAAGGCAATAACTCCTATCCCTAGGAGGATTAGGAAGAAGAGTGGCCCCAATTTGGCGATGGTAAGTACGTCGTTGAATTGCCCCGCTGTTTTGACACCGTAGATATTTGTTAGGATAATCGTAACCGTGAACGCTGCTTTCAGTAATGCCTGATACAAGGGAGGAACATTCGGGATCAACGTTAAGAAATATTGAACGAAGGCAACCGGGAAGACGGCGAGCGTGAACCATTCCGCGAGGAGAAGTGCCCATCCTACCATGAAGCCGGGGAATGGCCCTGCAACTTTCGTCGCATAAGCATAGGAGCCTCCGACCTTGGGCAGAATGGTTGCGCAGTATGCAAAGCAAAGGGCGATGACGATCGCGATAATCGCTCCCCCAAACCAGATGAGGATTGAAATAGGCCCTATGATTCGGGCGATAAGGGCAGGTATTACGAATATGTCCGCTCCGATTGCGGACCCAACCACGAGGCTTGTCGTGTCATAGGTGTTGAGCTGTCGGCGAAGAGAGACTTTTCGGCTCAACCCGGTCATCCCGATATTTGTTGAGTACTAGTTGTAGGCACTATAGATTGAAGGGTATCGTTGAATGAGAATAAGGTTGAGTTTGAGAACGTTGACGTAAGGGTCGCCTGTTACCCAAAGCGTTCTCTCAATATTTGAATCCACGATCTGCCTCAGCGCATCTGAAGAAATGCCGGTTGCTGCCTGTATTCTTGGTATTTGGGAGTAAGCATCTTGGAGAGTAATGTCTGGGTCAACTCCGGATGCTGAGGCGTTCCAAGGGTGGAAGAACATCGATGAGTTGAAGTTCTCTGCAACCAGAATAGAGCCAACATTTCGCCCATTCAACTGCACTAACTCCCCGTTCGCCTGATAGGGCATTAGGATCTGTGCGAGTCCGGTTACGACGATAGGAAACACTAGCCCGCACAATATGAGTGAGATTATCGCCATACTGACTAGAGGCAGATAGATGTCTTTTTTCAACTTCAACACTCCTAGATGTGAATTGCAAGTATGAGTAGGTCTATGAGTTTGATGCCGACGAAAGGAACTATGACCCCACCCACGCCGTAGATCATCGTGTTCTTCAAGAAGAGGGTCATCGTGTCCGTTGGTTTGAACGAAACGCCCTTCATGGCTAGCGGAATTAGGAGGGGAATTATGATTGCGTTGAAAATCAACGCTGAGAGCACTGCAGTGTGAAGCCCAAGCCCAAGGATGTTTAAAGCGACGAGTTGCGGGACAACGGCGAACATCACAGGAACTATTGCGAAATACTTGGCCACATCGTTTGCTATACTGAACGTTGTTATCGCTCCTCGTGTCATCAAGAGCTGCTTTCCGAGCATCACTACCTCAATAATCTTCGATGGGTTCGATTCTAAGTCAACCATGTTTGCAGCTTCTTTAGCTGCTTGTGTTCCCGAGTTCATGGCGAGTCCCACATCAGCAACCGCCAACGCGGGCGCATCATTTGTCCCATCGCCTATCATGGCCACGATCCTGCTGTTAGCCTGTTCTTTGAGAACTATTCCGTGCTTGTCCTCGGGTTTCGCTTGAGGAACATATTCGTCGATTCCGACTTCGGATGCTATACTTTTCGCAGTGAGAGGGTGGTCTCCAGTAATCATAACCGGCCGAATGCCCATCGCCTTGACATCCCGAATCTTCTCCTTTATCCCCTCCTTCAAAATGTCCCGTAACCGAATTATCCCAATTATTTCGCGATTCCTAATAATCGCAACCGGGCTGTCCCCCTCGGCTGAAATCTTGTTGATTGTCTCATCGAAATCATCCGGGCATTTCTGAGCAATTTTCTTGATTGCGTCTGGAGCTCCTTTGATGATCTCAACCTCACCGGTTTCCACAGAGCTGTCCAAGGAGTCGGTGAACTTGCGCCTGAATCTGCTCCGTTCGTCACCACTGCCAGCCTTCGGCAACATGAAACCAGTGCCGATAGTGAACTTCACACCGCTTGTTCTAGTGGTTGCAGAGAACTCGTACGTCTCGGACAACGCTAAGGCGTTCAACTCTTTCGGTATCAAACCATGGTTGTAGGCCAGCCTGATTATGCTTCGGCCTTCCGGTGTGTCGTCATGCCAAGACGAGAGAAATGCTGCCTCTCCAACCTCCGTCTCTGTGTGATTTCCAAAAGGCATGAATTCTATGGCCTGTCTGCTTCCGACTGTTATTGTACCCGTCTTGTCGAGAAGAATGGTGTCCGTATCGCCGGCAGTTTCGATGGCTCTACCCGATTTTGCAACAATCTTCCTAGCATACAGCCTAGACATGCCAGAAAGCCCTATGGCGGGTAGTAGTGCTCCGATGGTCGTGGGTAGTAAGCATACGTAGAGTGCGATTAGGACTGAAAGGTCCGCTCCTAAACTCAATACTACGGTTATTCCTAGTAGTGCGAAGATGATGATGGTGAATATCGCCGTCAGAGAAATCAGAACTATCACAACTGCCTGCTCGTTCGGAGTTTTAGGCCTCTTGGAGGCTTCCACCATCCGAATCATCTGGTTGATGTAGCTGTCCTCGGGGTTCACCGTCACTCTTGCGACGAGCGTATCGCTGATTAGCTTAGCTCCACCAATCAGCGGGTCGGTGGCAGCCTTCCTGACGGGGGTGGACTCGCCTGTGAGCAGGGATTCATCCACCATTGCAATTCCTTCAAGTACTTCGGAGTCTATTGGGATCATGTCGCCTTTCTCGAGCAGGATTTGGTCTCCCTTACGCAGTTTAGTTGAAGCGGTAAGAACGATTACACGCTCTTTGCTCTCCGATTGAATTTTCTTGGCCATGACTTCCTTCTCCAGTTTCCTTAGACTGCTTGCTGTATTCTTCGCCTGTGTCTCTGCTAGCGAATCTGAAAGAGTACTGAACCAAACGGTAACTAGCAGGATGATGGCTACTTCCACGTAGAAGATCGTCTCGCTGGGATTCGCGACGGGCAGAAATCCTTGGGGATAAATTGCCATCGCGGTCACGATGAAGAATGTTATTTCTACTATGAACATGACCGGGTTCGAGATCAGGTGAATCGGGTTCAGGCGGACAATGGAGTCTACTAATGTCTTGCTGGATAAACTGCTTAACAAAGAACCAGTCTTGTAATCATTAGATGTCATTGATATTCAGCCACCATCTTCACCCGTATCCACTCATGTGGCCTTGGAACCAGGCAAGGATTGGTCCGAGTGCGAGAAATGGGAAGAATGTCAACGCGACAAGTATTACAACACTCCCAATCAGCACGATTGAGAAGATTATGGTATCTGTCTTCAGACCGATCTCTGCGTGCCTCTTCCTGCCGATCATCGAACCGGCAAGCGCAAACAGCAGACCAATTGGAGCGAATCGGCCTGCAAACATCACCGCCGCGGTTGAAAAGTTGAAGAAAAGTGTGTTTGCCGAGGCACCAAGAAAGTCAGAGCCGTTGTTAGCGGCGGCTGAAGTGAACTCATAGAGAATCTGAGTAAACCCCAGCGAATTTCCACTGACCCCTATCGCGTTTGCGGCTCCAGTCGCGTACGCCAGAACGGTGGGTATTAGGATGATTATTGGATGAATGAGAAATGTGACCATCACCAGCAGGACGTCTCTTCCTGTAATCTTCATGCCGAGGTATTCGGGGGTTCTGCCTGACATGAGTCCAACGATGAATACGGTGATAATCACGTACATGACCATGTACATCAATCCTACTCCTTTTCCGCCAGGAGTTGACTGAATGAGCATGCCCATGAAAGCGGCGAGAATGACAAGCGGGTGTACTGCGGCAAGAGATGCGTTTACGGAACCCGTGGTTACCGCGGTAGTTACTACTGTCCAAAAGACCGAGAAGAACCCTCCAAACCTTGCTTCCATCCCCGGGCCGAATACTGGATTCGGTACGAAGGCGATGGCAAGGTCAAGTACGAAGAGTCCGTAAGCCCCCCATAGTATCGGGCGGGTTTCCTTCCTCTTTCCAAGCATTTCTCCAAACACGAAGCACATAACCGTGGGCATGAGCAGCATTAGAAGAATCTGAAGCACGTCCGTGGCAGGGTTTGGGTTTTGAAAGGGGTAAGCAGAGTTGGCGCCATAGTAACCGCCTCCGTTTGTCCCAATCTGCATTATAGAGACCAGGGATGCGACGGGCCCTACAAGAATCATCTGTGTTGCGCCCTCCACAGTCTTGACAGTAGTGTACCCGCTCAGAGTTTGGGGAGTGCCAAGCCAGACGAGAATCAGTGACGCAATTAGGCAGAATGGGAAAAGTACTCGTGTTAGAGATCTAACGAAGTCGACGTAGAAGTTGCCAAAGTCTTTCGCGCCAACGACAAAAGCCCTCACAAACGCGACGGCAGCACAGATTCCGGAGGCAGCTGAAGTGAATTGCAGAAACTGTACTGCGCTCATTTGGCTAAGATAGGAAAGCGCGACTTCGCCGTTGTAATGTTGAAGGTTCGTATTTGTGGCAAAGGAGATGACCTGCATGAACGCTAGATCCCAGTTCAGGGCGGGAAATCCTTGTGGGTTTAGAGGAAGCTTGTCTTGAAACATGAATATGAAGAATGCAAGCGCCATTTGCACTATATTGAGGAGCAACAGTGAAAGGAAGTATTCTTTCCAGTTCATCGAACGATTCGGATTCACGCCCGCAAGTCTGTAAAGTGAGTTTTCGATGGGGTTTAGGATTCGGTCAAGTCGACTGGGCGAACGCGCAAAAACTCTTGCAACATAAGGTGCGATGAGTCGGCCTAACGCGATAGCGGCGCCTAGAATTAGGAATATGGTTGAGGCTTGAATGAGGTCAATCAAATTTGCTTACGTCCAAGCATATTCTTCCTAGTACGGATTGGCAAGGCATGCCTCGATGAAGCGGGTTAGTCGTTACTGTTGCGACGGTTGGTTTACGACTGAATGGCCATTCTTGTGGCCTTTGTGTGCGTTCAATACGATTGATGTTACCGTGCTCTTTATGCCCTTTATCTTCAATAGCTTGTTCTTGAGAAAATCACGAAATTCCTCTATGTCCGCCGCTGAAACGAGCGTGACAATGTCGAACTCTCCGGTTACTTCGTAGATTTCTTCTACGTTAGCAAATTGGTTAAGCGCTTTGACGACGTCGTCCAAGGTGGCCGACTCGCAAAAAATGTCTACAAAAGCTAGAAGACGTGCCAAGTTCAATCATCGATCCTGGACTCCACCGAGTTTCTTTTTTCCTCCACTCTCAGCAACATATTAAGCATTGCCGTGAATTCTGAAGCAGAACTTACTTCCCGGCCTCTTCTAACTTACTGCCCAGATAACTTCGCAATTTCTTACAACCGGGCACGATAGCGCATTAGATATTTTGTAAAGCAGTAGACTACTCACATCCTCTTTGATCGCGATTCAACTTCCGGTGCTCGCACCATTCGGAGTGCATACCAGAAATACTACCGTTGCCATCTACGCCGTACAAAGAATTGTTTTTGCTAGTCTCGTAGATGCTTCCCTCGACGCAAAGGCATGCATTTTTCCTTGAACGGGTTTCAATGAAAATCAGCGTCTCTCCCTCACTTGGCTCAAGTTCACAAGGTTACCAGATGGGAAGGGTAGGGTTTGGTGGGGAATGATTCGCCCATACTGGTTATATACTCGTCTGTGGACTGTGGCAACTACAAGATGTAGTTGAGTTGGAAAAATCATGAGTCAAACAAAATCTGCATACCTTCTCACTGTTGTCGGCGTCGCTGTAATGGCGATAACCGTGATTTTTGGTGCTGTTAGAGCGTTAATGTTCAGGGCGATGTTCCGTCCTGGAGGTTTCAACGGCACTGGTGGAGGACCTCCCGGGGGCTTTAGCGGAGGGCGCCAGTTTGGCGGCGGATTTGGGTTCGGTTTAACGAACTACGTAACCATACTCGGCCTTGTAATCGTAATTATAGGCATCGTATGGCTAGGCCTAGCCCTCAGAAAAACTCCTAAGACTTGACGGAACTCAGAATGCATATCCTCTAGTTTCTAAAGTCAGTTTTGTCTTAATCTCGGTTTAGTGCGTAGACGCTTCTTATGGCGTCTACTACTACTTTCCGGTTTCTCTGAGGAATACAAAAAGAGAAAGTATTGAACTTAGAACCTAAGCGTAGGCTTCCTCGCCATGCTCACTGATGTCTAGACCCGTATCCTCTTCCCGTGCACTGACTCTGAGCGGGGTGAAATGTCCTATCACTTTGAGTAGCACATAGGAGCCACAGAACGCGAACGCTGCGACGATGGCCACGGCCTCGCATTGAAGCAACAGTTGCATTGGGTTGCCGTAGAATAAGCCGTTAGGGCCGCCCGCGTTGATTAGGGTGGACGCGAAGAGCCCTGTTGCTATTGTTCCCCAGATTCCTCCGGCGCCATGGCAGGCGAAGACATCAAGCGAATCATCTACTTTTGTTCTACCTCTCCAACTGGCAACGGTATTGCATAGCGCTCCAGCCACCAGGCCTATGATGATCGATGGCATCGGTCCGACATATCCTGAAGCAGGCGTAATTGCCACCAATCCGCAAACTGCTCCTGCACACATTCCAAGCGCAGACGGCTTGCCTTTCATCAACCAGTCTACCGTCATCCAACTTACTGCTGCTGCGGCTGCTGCCAAGTTTGTTACGACAAGGGCGTTGACAGCGAGAGCATTCGCAGCTAGCGCGCTCCCGCGTTAAATCCGAACCAACCGAACCATAGTATTGAAGCGCCGAGTATCACGTAGGGAATGTTCGCGGGTTTCATTTCCTTTTTCTTTTCGAGCCCTCGTCTCCTTCCGACGACCATTGCAGCGGCTAGGGCTGAGATTCCAGCTGACGTGTGAACTACAAGCCCTCCGGCGAAGTCAATTACGCCCATGGATCTCAGAAATCCTCCAACTGCCCAGTTCCAGTGGGCTATGGGAGCGTAGATGAACGTGGTCCAAAGAATAACGTAGATCATTAACGCCTTGAACCGAATTCGTTCTGCAAAAGCTCCAATGATTAGGGCAGGAGTAATTGCAGCAAATTTCAATTGAAAAGCGAAGTAGAGGAGTTCGGGAATTGTATTCGAGTATCCGGGGTTCGGGGCGGGGCCGACATTGTTCATGAATACGTCAGCTAGGCTACCGATGAAACCATTAACCGAGGGGCCCAACGCGAGGCTGTATCCCCAGAAAGCCCAAATTAGACTCACGACCGCGAAAATCGCAAAACATTGAGCGATCGTTGATACGAGGTTTTTTCTTCTAACAAAGCCACCGTAAAAGAATCCTAAGGCTGGCGTCATAATCATGACGAGGGCAGTAGCGGCGATGACCCACGCGACGTCTCCTGAATCAATCAACCCTGCGAAATACCTCGAATCCGAGGAAGCTTTCGAGTGTGCTAATAGCTCTTTTCTACATACTGGAAATTCATCTACAGAGCTCTATGCGCGTGACTTGAGCCGCAGGCCAAGCGCAGTACTTGCTTTATCAGTCCTTTCCAGTAACAGAGCGCTCTGATGGTTTGAGCGGTGAATTCCGGGTGGGAGTAGATTCCGATAACAATGATTCTAATGGCCTGTCCCAGGAAACTTGGCGGAAAGTCATAGGGGCCATCGAAGAATCTATCCCACTCTACGACGAAGTCAACAATCTCATCTCGTTTGGTAAGGCGCAAGTAACCCGCAGGATCGCGATTCAAAGGCTACAACTGACAGAGGGAGTTTCAATTCTCGATGGCGGGATTGGGCCAGGAACGACGTCAAGGTTGATTGTGGAATCGGTTAAGCCGGGTTTGCTCGTAGGGTTGGATGGATCGGTGAAGCAGCTCAAGACCGCTAAAGCTAACTTAGATACACTTGATCCAAACAGATTGCAGGTTGTGAGAGGTTCGTTTGAATTTCTTCCATTCCTGCGACAACACATTCCACGCTATCATAACCTGTTACGCACTGCGTGACAGCCTCCACCTCTCCAAATCCATCGCCGAGTACTATCGGGTCTGTGCCCAAAATGGAATCTTCGCCGATGCGGACATAGGTAAACCTGAGAATCTCCTGAAAAGAGCGGGCAGCACCCTATACATAAGATACCTAATGCCAATTATCGCTCAAGCGACGATTCTCGGCAAAATGAAGGGAAACCCTTGGCGGATGATAGGGCCTACGTACAAATCCTTGCCGACAAACCACGCTCTCCTGGTCCAGGTAAAGAGCAAATTCCAGAGCGCCGACCTCAAGGAATTTTTGATGGGTGGCGCAATCGTAATAATTGGCCGAAAATCATCGACCTAAGTGGAAGCGCCATGTTCTATATAGATTACTAGTAATTGATAGAAAGCCGTTAAGTTTTGTCGGCTTGTAATTACTTCCAGGTCATGTAGCTTGGAAAGCGCGAAGTCGAAGCCATGTAGTTTGAAGGGGTTACAGTGTATTATCCTGATTCTCTCTGCGGGTGTAATCGGATCCCTCGGAGTATATCTTGGAACCCAGAATCATGGCTATGGCTCAAGTCTCCCGCAAGCTAGTGCTGCCTCATCTTCTCAGCAGTCAGGCACGTTTAGGCTAACCCTACTTGAAATCATGGACACAGAGTGGAATTCCTCAATGGCCCAACCCGAGTTCGAAATACTTGGACCTAATGGAACACAATCAGCAGCTCACATATTCCTTCCCGCTCACACACTGATCCAGCTAACAATTGTTTCTTACGATACGCCAACGGCGGGCAGTACAGACATGGAAGGCAAAGTAACTGGAACAGTCGGAGGCACAGTATACTTAGTCAACGGCACAAGCGCCTCCGGAATGGACGTTAGCGAGCACTGGGGGCAAAATGTTTCATCGGTTCCCGGAGCAATGCTTGCACACACATTCTCGATTCCCCAATTGGGAATCAATATTCCGGTTGTTGGAGGTAACTTGGAGGTAGCGTACCTATCTCTTGACCAGACCGGGACGTTTCAGTGGATCTGTTTGACACCCTGCGGCTTCGGCGCCACTGGAATGCAAGGGGCAATGTCCGAACCCGGCTGGATGGAAGGGCAAGTAACAGTATATTGAGGCAGATGCTTAGAAGGATCACCTGTCAACATGAAGAAGAGCAATGCCCTCGCAATCCTGTTAGTTGCGATAGGTCTCGGAAGTTTAATTGTCGCAGTGACCTACTCGGCGTTTGTGCCTACGCTTACCTCGCACTAAAGCAACGGGTTCGGGAATCAAGTTGTGATAGGGCCGTCGTCTCAGCCACTCCAAACATCTTCAAACACTCAGATGACCTTAGAGCAAGCAAAGACGATCGCACAGCAATACCTCGCGTTAACCAGGAATTCTAACTTGGCTGTTAAGGAGATAATGGAATTTCAGTACAACTTCTACGTGATGTACTATGAGAAGGACACTGGCCGAGGTGCGTTCGAGATGCTCATCTGGAAACAGACTCCTGCATATGGTATGATCGGTGGAAGTATGATGGGCGGATATGTTCGGCTCGGCGTCATGATGCCTGAGCCTGGCCCAAACATGATGTGGAACACAAAATACAGTACCGTAAGCAACGGAATGATGGGCTTCTACGGTAACCAATGGTCCTCTACAATGCAAGTCCCGCAGGACGAGGCCGCGCAGATCGCGCAAACATACTTAACCTCAAACGTCGCCAACGCAAATGTCGAGATGGGAACAGAATTCTACGGTTACTACACTTTTGATTTCACAATTAACGGAAGAATTGCTGGAATGCTGAGCGTTAACGGCATTACGGGGCAGGTTTGGTATCATTCCTGGCATGGTGACTTCATACAGGAAGTCAAATTCACGTAGACAAAGGAGAAATCAAAAGATGACAGCAGAAGAGAAACCTACCGTCGCTTTCGTCCTCTCACTGATTGGGGGCATCTTCATTCTGGTTGGGGGAGGAATGATGTCAATGATGGGGGGCTTCGGGTTTGGCGGGATGATGAGTGGCTACTCAGGGTACGGAGGAATGATGAACGGCTATTCAGGATATGGAGGATACGGCGGGAATGGATGGTATGGTGGGATGATGGGTCGCTACTTGTCCAGTCCGGCGTTCGGAATGATGGGAGGATACGGCTTCGGCGGAATATTTGGTCTCGTGGGCATAGTATTCGGGATAGTGGTCTTGGTTAGTGCAGTCATGCTCTACAATAAGCCAAGCGAACGCTCGAAGTGGGGTCTACTAATCCTAATCTTCTCGGTACTGAGTGTGTTCGGGAGTGCGATGGCAGGCTTCGGAGTAGGCTTGATACTTGGGGTTCTCGGTGGAATATTCGCTTTGACTTGGAAGCCATCAACATCGAAAGTTTGACTTGGAAGCTTCAGTGTGGGGATGGTTATTTACGACTAAGGTGAGCAGAATGAATGACCGGTTTTCAGGAATTTGCTTTAAATGTACATGATATGCGGATAGTCGGAATCATGTTGCCCACTAGAACGAGACGAAGAAGTAAACAGTCCATCGTTGCCCTTGCTTTGTTAGGAGTCTTGTGCGTAGCCGTTGTGATTGGGTGGGGCGGATCGGGAGTTGTAAAGGCTCAAGGTAGTTTCGTAAACTTGACATCCTATCGGGTGAGTGCCGCCCCGAATTATACTGCTCCTGGAAGTGAGCCTTTTTGGAATGGAATAAGTTGGACTGATGTGCCGTTAAGTGCATCCGTTTCACCCGGAGGTGGGCATACCACGGATGTCCTCGTGAAATCTGCTAATGACGGTTTCAAGATCTATGTTCTATTCAGGTGGAATGACTCAGTCGGACCCTCGTTTGGCTCATCGACGGAAATTTACGCTCTTCCGAATGGCACGTTGCTTCCGCTCAACCCAACAACTACCGCGAATGTGACGCAATTGGTCTACAACTCAACCTACTATTATCCAGATAGAGCCGCCATGCTCTGGTTCTTGCAAACCCCTTCAACGCGACAGCAATCGCCGGTCATGGTTCTGGGTTCAAATGGCGCGATTACTGGTGGGGCCGCGGACATCTGGCATTGGCAATCGGTACCGACAGATAATAATGCCAAGGACACCTCGTTTCCGGGAGGCTACACGGATCCCTCAGGGTCCCCAATCTTCCCCCACAATAATGAGTCATTTGCGGAAGATGACTTTACGAACACGACCGGGTTCTACACGATTGGAGGTAGCTTTGGTGCTGCCACACCGAACCTCGATCCCTACGCCGACCCCTATGTCGTACATGTTGGAAACTACTTCTCTGACTCAAACAAGACATGGACCGTTGAAATGGCACGAAGCTTCACGATATCGGATGCGTCTCAGTACAGGGTGCAGCTTGCAACAGGGTCAAGCTACTACGTCGCTTTTGCCGTTTGGAACGGGGCACTGGGAGAATCTTCACACATAAAATCTGTATCGCAATGGTATACGCTAACGGTCAGCGATCAACCACCGCCATCTCCCATTCTGACCGTTACGCCTAGCGGAACTAGCGGGATTTCACCGACTCTTGCGGTCGTCGTCGGAATCGGGCTCCTACTTGTCGGGATAATCATCGGAACTGTTGTGCGCCCGAAACCGAGAGAAAGCACGGTGTAGACTATGGCCGGAAAGAGTACCGAAGACTCTGGATCGGGTAGAAAGAAGGAATCGAAGCGAAATTTTCTAAAATTTGCGATGGCATTTTCAACGTTACTTGCAGTTGGCGGAGTCGCCGCAGTCCTCAAGTCCATTACGAATCCCGGTCCCTCCACCGCAGCTACAACGGGGTCGTCAGGGTCGAAGCAATTTCCAAGGGTGAAGATTGCTCAACTAAATGATCTAACCATCGGTCAGCCAGTAGCTTTCAACTATCCGCTCGACAATGAACCCAATATTCTGGTTAAGTTGGGGACAAAGGCCGATGGAGGCGTCGGTCCAGACGAAGACATTGTAGCTTTCAGCAACATATGTCAACACCTAGGATGCATTTACGGATTCCAAGCGACCGGCACTTCGCCCGCCTGTAACCCCGCATACAAGGCGGATCGCCCAGTAGGATATTGCTGCTGTCACGGAAGCGTATTTGATCTCACGAACAAGGCCAATGTAATTGCGGGGCCGTCACCGAGGCCCCAACCTCAGGTGTTATTGGAGGTTGATACTTCAGGTAATATTTTCGCGACTGGCATGGGACCCCCAACAATTTTCGGTCATAACACCGGCTCAAACGATGTATCCGGTGACCTGCAAGGTGGAATTCCAGTAGGTTAATCCACAGTGACTGAAACAAGCGGACGATGGACGCGGCTCGCTGCCTGGCTCGATGCGCGACTAGGCTTAACCTATCCTCTACTCAGGCCCGCGCCGATGTATTCCATGAACCCATTCTACTGGCTCGGCGCACTAACCGTCGTCGCCTTTTTGATTCAAGGCGTCACTGGGATCATGATGATGCTATACTATACGCCAAGCCCTACCGACGCTTTCAGTTCCACTCAATACATTTTTCAAAGCGTGTATTATGGGAGATTCCTTCAAACCGTGCATCTTTACACCGCGTACGCTATGATCATGCTTGCCTTCATGCACATGATGCGCGGCTACTTTGTCTCTGTTTACAAGAAACCGAGGGAGTTGATGTGGATTGTCGGCATGGTGATGGGGTTTGTTACCTTAGGTTTCGGGTTTACCGGATATCTGCTGCCATGGACCGTTGTCTCCAAGTCTGCGACTGATGTTGGAGTAGGCATCATCGATGCCCTCCCCGGCTCAATCTCTTCTTTCCTTAGCTTCGTAATCGTAGGAGCTGGCGGCGACGCAACGGAACTTCTCAGATTCTACGATTTGCACGTCGTAGTTCTGCCAGCTGTCCTATTGATTCTTCTTACAGTGAAAATGTACATGCTTGAGGCTCACGGAGTAGCCGAACCTACCACCGGTTCTCCAATCGAACAGAGAGCCAGCCGTAGTCTTCCAATATTCCCCGACGTCACGATCTACCTACTCGGCCTTGCAGCCATGTTCGGCAGCGCGATGCTTCTGATCTCCGTAATCTTCCCATTGAGCCTACCTCCAATGTACTCCCCTCAACTCGTGGCCCAGTTCACCGCACAGCCAGACTGGTACTTCCTCTGGATATACCAGATTCTGAAGATCTCGGCCTTCGAAGGATCGGGTTTGCCAGTAGCCTTAGGGGTGGTCACTCTCCTTTTTGTGGTGTTAATTGCTCTTCCTTTCATAGACCGAAGTCCATCTAGGCGAATAGCTCAGAGGCCAGTATTCGTAACGTTAGGCTTAATCTTCATCGCAGAAATCTTCGTGCTCGCTTACTGGGGTCTAGAATCTCCGGGGCAAGTGATCCCAACGGATGAAGCGGCCATGATACTTGGGGCCATCGCGCTTTTGGTTGGTACCTCATCGTTCGCACTCTACTCTATTACCGGAGGGAGAGGTGCGAAATCAGACTCGGACAAAGGTTCGAAAACAAAAGGAAAGTTCCGGACTGCGCTGGCATTTGTACTTCTCCTTTCAGGTGGAGCCCTAGCCATTGGCGCCTCCTTGAACGCTATGGTGCGCGTAGTCTTGTATGGAGCGAGCGCATCAAGCTTTATTCAACTTGGCTTATCAGCTGGCTTCTTGGCCATCGTAGTTTTCTCCACGGTATTTTTCATGTATCGAATAGAGTCGTCCGGAAATTCGCTCAAGCGAAGATTCGGCTGGCTTAAAATCGGAGGGTCAACAAATGATTCCCATTAGAAGAGTTGTAGCGCTTCTTCTTGCGCTTCAAGTTGTCTCGACTGGATATTTGTGGATTGGAAATATTTTTGGGAGTTTGAGCGAGGGCACGTTCGCCGTATTTCTCGCAGCTAATCTATTGTCATTCTCAATTGTCACTTACGTATACACACACGATAAGTGGGGAGAGAGCATTACCCGGGGCTGGATGCTCGCGGGTTCACTTGGCTTGATAATTCTACTCTTATCCAGCCTCTACTTCCATTAGAACTGCCCTCAGAGCACCACAAGCCAATCACCTGTGAATCTATACCGCTACAAGCTACTTATGCTGCTTCAATCCAGGTCCGGATGTATGATATAATCCTCAATATCGCCGCGCTACAGTATGAGTAAGCAATGGCGATGATTACGAGGAATTAATTGCAATGCACATGAGACTTTGGGCCGCGGAAGGATTCCTCGGATCCGCAGTTGCTCTACTACTTACATACCTCCTCGTAGAGCCTGAGACTTTTGCGTCGCGTTACGCGAGTGTCATCGGATGGAGCACCATCACGGTATTTCTGATACTTATCGTCCAGGGATTTTGGGTCCGGAAGAGACATTCGAAAATTATCGACGAATTGAATGGTAACGCCCATACCCCATACCGGACGGCGCTCTTCAAATGGGGGGGCATGCACTCTGCAATGTCGATCGTCGCTACCGTGTTCCTAATCATACATGGATTCCTGTTTCTTCCTAGCCTCTTCGAACCAAGCCTTGCACTCTGGCTGGGTGCCTTGGCGTTCGCAATTCTACTTATCTTGAACTTATCCGGGCTCCTTACGGAATCTGCAAGGAAGTCGCGAAACTTCGGCCGACATAAGAAAATGCATGTCTGGTTAATGCTAATGGTCATAATTCTCATAGTCATTCATGTGGAAGGCACCGTGCCTTTCCTGACCTTTCGTTCCATCCTGCCGGGCTTGATAGTGGGTTTGGCTGCCTTTGTCTCTTTGAGCGTTATCATTCCATTGACGATTCAGATTGGTCGGGATCGACGAGATCGTAACGTCGGGTCGCGGGTTAACCTCTCATCCTGAGAACTCATTCTGCTCTAAGAGAAACTAAAGCACGATTAACTGCACGCTTTTCATTTGGGGTTCTTTCTGGAATGCTTTGGTCATAGAGCCAACCTTCTTCCCCTCGCCCTCAAGAAGAAAGAGTTCTAGGCAGCTCCCAGGTTTGATCTTGCTGTGAATGTGGGTCTTCACAATGCTTTCGAACTCATGCTTCAGGCGTGTGATAGGTTCTTCGTTTTCTTGGTTGTGAGTCACAGTTACCACCGCGGCCACGGTGCCCGCAAGTGAGTCCTTTTCCTTATTGTCCTCCAACATTAACCGGATTGCTGCCCTGACGAGTTCCGATCTGCCAGTAAAGCCTTGAGATTTCTGCAGCTGATCCATTTCCTTAATCATCTGCTCAGGAAAAGAAAGGCTGATTATTGCCATAGATCTCACTCAATTAACAACAATCAAGCATTCGACTCGTGAATGTTATTAACTTGGCTTCAGAGCTAGGATCCCATCGAATTGTCCCATTTCAACAAGCGACTTTTGTTTCAGGCGGCATTAGGGAGCATTTTGAAGACTAAGCTGACTAACTTTCAAAGGTCTAATCCTTCGATAAACGAATCTGACAAGCAGGTAAAGGACAAACACTATGCTTGTTATGAAGAAACTCACTGGATACGGTTCATAAAACGCAATGAAGAGCCCTAGCCAGGTTGCCATTAGAGCAATGGCTACGGATATTATGACGACATGGTGTGGTCGTTTTGCTAGTTGCTGAGCTATTGCTGCGGGTGTGACCATTAACGAGAAAATGAGAAGAACTCCAACTACTTGAACAGCAATCGATGTCGCAACCGCTACGAGAATCATGAAAATTATGCCGAGCAGAAACGTTGGTATACCCTTTGCTTCGGCCACATCTTCATCAAGTGATGCGAATAGAAGCGGCCGATATACAACCGCGATTACGGCTAATATTATCAAAGCGGCTACTAGGGTGACAAGGACATCGCTGTTGCTTATGCCGAGTATTTCTCCGAACAGGATTGAGTACGCTTCGGTCGCGTAACCGGTATAGAGGCTGATGAATAACACGCCGATGCCAAGCATGAATGCGAGGACTGTCCCAATATGAACGTCACGTTGTGCGGCGCGAGGACTAAGGGCAGCCATCATTGAGCCACCGACGGTTGTGAACAGTAACAGACCATATACGGGGCTGATGCCAAACAATACAGCTCCTGCGGCTCCTGCGAAACCTATGTGGGAAAGGGCGTGCGCTGCAAACGAAGATCGACGCAGCACCACAAAGTAGCCGACGATGCCTGCGATGATTGCGACTACTGTTCCGGCCTCGAAGGCGTGCTGCATAAACTGATACTGAAACATCTGTTGAAGGGCGGCGATCAAATCGATACTGAATGTCATTACTCATCACCGTGGTGAAGAGGATGGTGATCCTCAATTCCTATGATCGCAATATTGCCCCGTGAATCATTGAGAACCTCGATTTGAACTCCGTATAGCGCCGAAAGGACCTCCGAAGTCAGAACTTCTTTCGGTTTACCTGTGGCGACCTTGCCGTTTGCGATGTATATCACTTTGTCTAGGAACGGCAGAAGCGGGTTGATGTTGTGAGCTATCAGTAAGGCTGTCACATTACGGGATCGAACTACGTTGTTGACAAGTTGAAGCAAATCTCTTTCACGCCTGATATCGAGATTCGCCAACGGCTCATCAAGCAACAATACGCTGGGGTTGCTGACTAATGCTTCCGCGAGAAATATTCTCTGAAGTTCTCCTCCCGACAAAGCATTCAATGATTGGTGGGCCAGGTCGGTGGCTCCGACCGCTTCCAATGCCACGAGAGCGGCTTTTCGCCCGGCTTTTGCAGATAAGTGGAAACCCCATTGGTGGCCGCAAAATGCCAAGTGCACTAATTCAAGGGATTCGACGTTGGTTTCACTGTCTATCAGGTGACGCTGAGGCACGTAACCGATTTGATGGTTTCCACGCTTTGGTTCAGCGTCAAATATCTTAATCGTTCCACTGGTGGGACGCTGCAATCCGAGGAGCAAACGAAATAGAGTTGTCTTCCCAGCTCCATTAGGTCCGATTACAGCAACAAACTCTCCTCGATTGATAGTGAAATTTGCGTCTCGCCAAACGATGTTGTCCTCGTAGCCGGCGACCAAGTTTTGAGCTGTTATGACATTAGACTGTACCGGAGTCGTGATGATTTCGGACTTGATGTGGCCATTCAATATGCTCCAAAAGTTTCATTCCGAGTTGAAGATCGACTATTGTCCAAGAGCTTGTTGGTTGAGCGCGTTCTGAAGCTGGAGTAATTCGGCGTTCATCCACATTTGGAATTGCACGTCAGGTGGTTGAATGGTTTCCGTTACAGCGACGATCGGGATTCCCTTCTGAGCGGCCAGCGCTTTGATGCTTTGTGTGAGCGGGGTCACTGTTTGTGCATTGTAGACTAGCACTTTCACACTTCCGTTCTGGAGCTGCTGCTCAAATTGGACAACGCTTTGTGCAGAGGGGTCGTTTCCTTCGGCAACGGCCTCCATAAATTGAGGAGGAGAAATGAGGTCAAGACCTGTGGCGTTTGCTAGGTACTCAAAGATGCTCTCTGTAGATGCCACTTTCGTCCCTGCGAACTGCTGCCTTATCTCGGCGATTCGCTCGATTGTATTCTCCAAGCGACGCATTCAAAGAAGCATACTGTTGGTTGTAGTACGCCGCATTGGTCGGATCTATCGAAAGAAGATCTGAATACATCGCATTTACCGTGTCATTCACATAGTAAGGGCTATACCAAAAGTGAGGATTAACTCCAGCAGCCGGTTGTCCGATGAGTTCTTGGACATTCAAAACCTTTTGATTTGGATTATTGCCTGCAGCGATCAGCCTTTCGGCCCAAGTGTCATATCCGGCGCCGTTGACAATTACCAAGCTTGCATTTGCAACTGCTTGAGCATCTGCGCTGTTGCTTTCGTATTCATGGGGATCTGCGTTGGGGTCTGATACGATGCTGAACACATGTACGTGGGTTCCGCCGAGCTGAGATATCAGACTGCCCCAGAAATTTTCGGCAGCCACTATTTGCACGGTTGATGAGTGGCTCTGTGCTGCCGTAGTACTCGAGGTTGATGGTGGTCGGTTTGTGAAATATAATCCTGCGAATGCTGCTGCTAAGATTATTACAACCAAAACCCCAGCGATTAGATAGGTATTCTTTTGCATGTCCACTACTCCAAACCAAGATACCGCACCAATCAAAACTGGCTATTAAGCATATCCAAGTTATTAATAACTATACATTAGGGTTTTGTCGTTTGTTAATAACACTTTATTTAGTGACTATGCCTGTTCAACTACGTTTTTCAATGGATTCCTGCTCAGACTAGAAGAGGATCAGTGGTGGCAAGATTAGAAGCAGACCGGGTAGTTGTTCGATGGGCGACGACTCGCGGGATGGTTCTTCTGATCTTGAGCTCAATACTGATAATCACAATGCTTACGCCAATTGAACCAATAGATTACCTCTTCTTCGCGCTGTCATCGGGGTTGAATGTAGCGCCGGAGGTATTGCTCATGCTTTCCGACATATTGCTTCTTTTTGCCGGATTCACCCTGGCAGCTTCACTGCGAACCTTTCTTGCGGCAGGAAGAGTGATGTCGAGTAACCTAGCCTCTGCGTCCTCCCTTCTTAGCTCACTGAACAGAAAAGTCAATCCAAAGGGAGTGCCAAGTTTGGCCGCGGCGGCGTTGATAATTGTATTTTGGCATGTACCGGCGGTTCTTGACGAGGCTCTCCTTCAGTTCCAACTGCATTGGATCATGCACGTCTCAGTGTTTTTCGCTGGCGTGCTGATTTACGTAGGTTTTACCCGCCTAACCCTTGGAATGCGTTTATTGACCTACCTTCTAGGGTGTAAGGCTATGGCGATCTTTGGGGCCTACCTGCTGGTGGCACCCGTAGCGATTTACGGTTCTTACCCTGCGCCTCAACAAGTGGAAGCAGGTGCAGCCATGCTTGCCATGTGTGTGGCTTCAGATGCAACAATCATCCCACTATGGGTCAGACGTTACTTCAAACATGAGTCTCACCAGGACGATAGGGATCGGTAAACCTATCTTCGTGGCTGAGACGTGTTCGAATCCTGATCCAGTTCGAATCTGTCAACTCTAAAGGCTCCATCCCCAGATGTCGCACTCCAGGAGATTAGTTATAGGCGGCGTCGCAGTTGCCGCGATCTTAATCCTCAGTTTTGTAACAGGAATTGTTTCCTTTCCGCCTCCATCCGGTTCGGCTGATAATCTGCCTGTCGTAAGTGTCACGTCGTCGACGTGCGTGCGGCCGCCAGGATACTTTCTCATAATCGCGGACATCTCTGGGTTCAACGATAGCATAGCCCACGGGGCACCGGTGAACCCGTGGCCGGTCATTCGAGTTCAGCATGGGGATGTGGTTCACATACTCGTCTGCAACAATGATACCTCTCAGGCCCATGGCTTTGCGATACAGAGTTATTTTGACAAAGGCGTGGTCTTGGCGCCGGGTGACGCGTTACAAAATCGTTTTCGCAGCCACTGTGCCAGGCACGTTCATATTCTATTGTAACATCTTTTGTACCGTTCATGCTTTCATGGTGGGTCGCCTGATTATCTCTAACTAATTCGCCATGATGAGTGTAGCTCCAAGAAGAGTGATCGTGGCCAAGGGTTCAGAGTCGGGGTTTGCTAGATGAGAGTTCGTATGAAGCTGGTGTGGGGCGTAGCGCTCGTGTTGGCAGGAGTTATCTTGATGGCGGTATCAATCACGCCGACACCTGCCCCGCCGGTTACCATCTTATGGAATCAAAGCGGGATTGCAAACGAGAATGGGGTGTATTTTGACTCGATAACCATTCATAATTACGGATCGTCGAATGTGACGGTCGTCGTCGTGATTGAAGACTTAGTTGATACGCATCCACGAGTTTCGGACCCTGTTACGTTATGTCCAAGTTGCACCGCCACTGTGCAGATTGAAGCAACTCAACCGTCCCCAAACCTGAGTTACGATCAATTCTCATTGTACACCAAGCAGCTCAGCAACCCCGAATCTTACAACGTAGAGTATCTTTCGACTGTGCTGCGATCCAAATTGGACAACTATCTGACGACCGGTGGTGCCGTCGCTATCCTCTTCGGCGTATTCATAATGGTCCGAAGCCTCAGGCCAAGCAAATCGCGGAGTCATAAGACAAAGCGATCGCGCGCAAGATCGCGTACTTAACCGACCACATAACCAAGCTTGTGAACCCCATCTGCCCTTGTTCGTACGGCCAGTACGCGATCATGCCGGTCGTTGTTGCAGATTTCACAAAAACAACTCCTGTCATCCATGGATGCGGATCGCAGTGATATGGGTACGTCCCTGCTCGCAGAAACGTATGTGTGAAACTGTCGCCTGCTTGAATTAACCCCGAGTTGAACTCGGGAATGTTACTGTGAGCCGTGTGCCAGTCCGAGTCTTCGTTCTTCCAAACCACGGTATTGTTGACTCCAATCACTATCGTGATTTTAGATGGTTCGAATCCCAAATGAAGGTTCTCACTCGCCCCGTTAGGAATGATGACCACCACTACGGTGGGAGTACTTGGTATCAGATTGCTGTAGAAGAGTACTCCAACAGCAACTAAGGATACGGTTACGATTAGCGCTATACCAATCGCAGCGAACCGCCTACTCCGTAACCGACTTTGCTTGGGCCTCGTTCGTCGATTAACTCTCTTTCTGGATCTATTTCTACGAGGGCCTCTCACGTGCAACCCCAGGATAATCCCTTAGCAGCTATTTCCTGTATTTAACATCGAATCGAAACTCGCAGGAGAACAATCCTAAGTCCGATAAATTGCACCATTAATTTCTATTGGTACAATCATCGGGAGAACCAACGTTTGCAAAGCTTGTTAAATTGAACGGCCGTAAATTCTAGCGTGGAGAGTCGATTGCAAGTTCACCTAATTGGTTTCGGGAAGGTTTCGGTACTTCTGGCTGCACTGGGGCTACTCGTCGCAAAGTTCGATATTCATATGGCGATTCACGTGGTAGGCATCGCGCTTGCAGCTTTGCTCGCAGTAGTTTCATGTAATTCATACTTGAGAGATCGTAGACCTAAGATTCTTTTCCTGAGCGCTGCATTTCTCCTCCTTGGAGTACAGCAGGTGATGGAGGCATTAGAATCGCTTGGTTTCGCGGTGGTGAATGCGCCCTTGCCTTTCATTGGTATCGAGCTTTTGCACGTAGTTAGTTTTGGGACGGTTCTATTTCTTGCCGTCGGCGTTCTAAAGAAAGCATAGAAATTGCGAATGGTGCACTTAGGGGACGATCGAAGCCTGTGAAGACTGTACATGTTGGATATCGAGCGCAACGACTACTTGATGTTGTAAAGCTGCTTCCCGGCATACACTTGAGGGAGGCGCAACGTCGAACCGGGCTCGGTTTGGGCAACACAGTCTATCAGCTTCAGAAATTGGAATCCCTAGGGCTGATCGATTCGGAGAAGTGCGGGAGATATCGTAGGTACTATCCTCCTAACATCAATGTGGCTGATCGGAGGATGCTTTCGGTGCTCCTGAACCCGAGCCGCCGGCGGATCATTCAGCTATTAGTTGCAAAGCATGCGTTGAACGTCTCCGACCTATGTGTCAAATTGAGTCTAGGTAAGTCCACGACCCTTTGGCATCTTAAGATCCTAGAATCAGAAGGCTTGGTAAATTCTCCAGTTGGCTTGCCAGATTCAGACCTTTGGCACCTTAGGGATCCTCGAAATGCGAACCGTATCCTCTCTAAATTCAATCAGAACGCTCTGGATAGTTTGAGTGAATCGTTCCTCCAATCCTGGGATTTGATTGGGGACTAGTGTAGCGATCTATGAAATGTCCGTTGGGATATTTGGTGCTCTGAGTCTCTAGGCGGGGCGTTACCGGATGCGGGCTTTGCGTTTCATTCTTCTCTGGCCGAGTACGAGGGCAGCAATAGTCGCTGACCCAACAATTACTGCAACAATAACCGCAAGTTGGACGAAATCAGAGTTATTGGCGTTCGATACAAGTTGTAGAGCGGATGTTGTCGAGGTCAAGACGCCAAGGACGTTGCTTGCGGGGAGGGTGAACCACACATTTCCCGATTGGTCAACAGATAGGAGTTGAACGTCAGACATGTTGTTTGGGACGGGAAAATTGCTGAAGGTATGTGTTGAAAGGTCCAGGCTGCCTAAGGCGTTGGCGATATGTTCCACGAACCAGATCGTGTTAGCGTGGTAGGTTATCCCGAATGGAAAAGCCTGAGGGGTGGGAATCGTGTATGAGTAGAAGGATTGATTCTTTGGATCATATTGCGTGATTCGGTTTCCAGCGTGTTGTGTGAACCAGATTGATCCGTCCGGCGCGGTCGTAATGCCCGTTGGGCCCAGTAGTGTTCCATTCCCAGGTTGAAATTCGCTAATCATACCATTCTGTGGGTTGACCACTTCCGATTTTCCCACCCTTTGACTCTGTAAACCACACGGACCCGTTTGCATCTACCGTTGTTTGGATCGGTATGGCATCGGCCGTTGGAATTTGGAATTCGGTGATGTTACCTGTCGATGGATTTAATCGTCCGATCTTGTCGCCGATTTCTTCAGTGAACCAAATGTTCCCATTGTTATCAGCGGTAATCCCTCCTGGTACTGCGCCCGAGGTGGGGATGGAGTATTGCTTGAAAGTGTTAGTTGTGGGATCGAACTTTACTATCTGGTTATACTGGGTTTCAGAAGCCCACACGGATCCGTTATCATCAATTGTAAGGTAGAATGGTCTCGACCCTGCTTGAGGAAGAGAGAATTCGCTTAAAGTTCCAGATGTAGGGTCGTAGCGGGCTATGTTCCCAGATCCGCTTTCCGCGAACCAGATCATTCCGCTCTTATCGACAATGATTCCGTAGGGATTGGCGTCACTGGATAAGGGTAGCTCGGAGAATCTTAAGGAGATGAGTGGGACGTTAAATTGGAACGGAACGACTACATCAAATCCTCCCGATCTTTGCGCCCAAACCTCCGCCTGCCAGTTTCCTGAGAAGCTTAGGTACGTGCCATCTAACGAGTAAATGCCCTCGTTTGATGAGGCGGTTGCATTGGCTTGCGACACGCCAATATTCCTGTCCAAATACTTGAATTTCACGAAAACTGATCGAACATCTGTAATCGAAGTTCCTTGCGGATTCGTGAAATCGATTTCAAAATGATTGTCACCTACCTGGAATGGAAAAATCTTCACAGTCACATTCACGCCTTGGTCTGAGTAACCTCGAAGAATGAACGGAGGGGGTTGGTACGTCGGAGGAGGGGATGGTGTTTGCGCAACAGGGGCGCTAGCCGTTAGAAGTCCTACTACGAGCAGCAAGATTACGCCCAGAGTTAACTCTGATCGGATCGATAGTTTGAATCTCCCCAGCCAATGCGTGGAACGTCGTTGATTGACTCGCGTTGCTTTGACAGGTCCCGCTGTAATTTTGTTGTAGAGAAAGAATTGATTGGAAGCACCCAGTATAATCATCGGCGCGAAGATTGCTATTTTTACGAGAATAATTCTTCCGTAAGGGGTGGCGAATAATGCGGTTAAACTTCCAACCTCCAAAACCAAATTATAGATCCCCGTTATCCCGATGACTCCGACGCAAGTTACAGCTACGGATGAGAAACGCCTGAGTAAGCCAGCTACGAGTTTTCGCTTGGCTTCGTTTAGATTATTCATGGAGGCGATGGCTACGGCAAAATAAGCTAAGCCTCCTACCCAGGCTCCTACGGCAACTAAATGAAGCCAATCTGAGAGGAGGTTGATTACCGGGTCATAGATTGTGGCTGCCGCGTTGTGACTCGAAACGCTTGTGGAAAGCGACAGCAGCAACCCTATCGCCAATACTAAGCTCCAACTTCTCTTCGAGGGGTTCTTTGCTCGCATGATGATTATCGAGGCTGCGAGAGCTGCAACAACGAACGGCTAACCGGAATATCCAGTACTCGCCGAGTTGAGTTGATGAAACAATGGTATAGGCAGTCGTCAAAACGTTGACTATCGAAGGCGAGGCGGCGGCTGCAATTGCTTCAACAATCAACAATAACCAAGTTGCCACCACTCCAACGATCACCGAGAGCGTTAGTAGCCGTGAAAATCGCGACGATACCTTGCGGCCGTATTCATCGGAGGTCTCGTTACGAGCTCTCGTTGACCGTAGGAATCCAAACGACGAGAGCGAAGATTCCTCCGCCTAGAAACATTACGTCAATTAGAACGTTTAGCCAACGTTCGGCCACTTCGAGAGCTGAGGGAAATGTGTACGCGGTGCTATTGTTATTCTGTTGAACGGGTATGGTTACGTTTCCGATACCGAATGAAAACGATCCGCTCGTGTGATGTCCGTCCACGGCTGAGATTGCGTGCCAAGAGACCGTGTATACTCCAGAGGATAGCGTTGGCAAACTCAGAATGAGGATCGTGGCGTCCGTGGGGCTGACGGAGTAGCCAGTATCGACTTCTTTACCTGTTGAATCATATACCGCTGCTCCGCTGAGTTTCGGCTCTAATTGTTCGGTAAAGTAGAGAGTTACTTGATGTGGCGAGGAAGGGAGGATGCTGTTAGCAGGAGGATCTGACCGAATTAGATTCGCGTGAGCGTAAGCAGGAGTTACGAATCCTGCTATCAATAACAGCGTTGCGAATGTGAGTAGTACTAAGGCGCGATTGCTCATAGCACTCGCGTCATATCAGTTTCCGTCTGCTCTATTTCCTGTTTGGTCGGCGTTTGCGGCCTCGGTTCATCGCAATTAAGCCCGAGACGACTCCAATTACTCCGATCGCAACACCGACTACCGCAAACAGTATAGGCTGTTTGAATGCTATCCTGCATCTGGGTGACTTGCGACTGTAGAGTTGAGATTTGCGATTGTGCATTGGTCAGGGCCGTTTGAAGATCGCTCCCGGAGGCACTTGTGTTGTGGGAATTGGATTTCCGAGGCTGGGTCTACGCATTCGTAGGTTGTCGGTCCGCATGTGAACGTTTCGTTTACAGCTGTCGCACCGATGTTTCCGAATATTATGAACGAGATCGTCCCTGGCACCGTGGGTTCTACTTCCGCTGTATATTCGCCGAAGAATAAGGGAGGGACATCGTTCGACAAGTTGGGCGAGAAACTAAGCGTCGTTGACTGTCCTCCTAAGACAACCGTCACCCGTAGGCTTTGGTCGAGTCCATAAACGGGGCATGAAGTACTGACAGTACCTTGCGGGCATGTTCCGTTAATATAATGAGCCCAAAAATCAACGGCGTTTATTTCATTCGCATACGCGGGTTCATTGACCCATCCAACGACAAATTCAATCTGCTGCCCGTTTATCGTTAGAACTCGATGAGTGTGAGCCCAAGCCGAGGGCGCAGAGGCTAGTAATATGACAGACACGAACATTACTATCGCTGGTATGCCAATCCTAGCTTTCATCAAGGCCACCTTAATCTTAGGAGAGAACGGATCGCGAGTAAGGGTTAAACTTAGTTAAGCCATTTGGTACAAAATTCGAAGCCTACAAGATTAGAAGGGACGATCGATCCAAGATTAACAGTTATGTGGTGTTCGTATGCCTGGTGAACTGGTTAACTCCGCTGAGGCTGTTCTAGCTACATTCATCTGTCTTTACCTGGGAATTTTCAGTCCATTCCTAATTGCCGGGAAGTCGAGTTCCCGATTGAAGGTATCTGATGGCGCTTGCCTCAGGCATTATGTGCTGGTCTTTTGTCGACATAATGAACGACTCGGCCTTGCTCGGTGTCAATCAAGGCTTCAGTGGCGGACTAATTCACGTTTTCCTGGCCGGAGTCTTTGCGGTTGCCTTGGTCGTTCTGTTTTGGTTGGATCGACTCTCAACGAATACCGGACGCGGAAAGAGACGGGATATGATGCTCTCTTATGGGACGGCTCTCATTGTTGCGTTGGGTGTTGGGTTTCATTCTTTGGGTGAGGGCGTGGAAATTGGTTCTTTGGTTGGCTATTCCTACGCGATAGCTGGGGTATCCTCGAATCTGATTACGGCCATTGGCGGGCTATCATCCGGTGTGGCATACCTCATGCACAAGTTCCTAGAGGGACTCGTAATTGGGGTCTTCGCGACAGCAGTGAAGGCCCGTTTCGGGCGGATCCTCGTCCTTGGTCTGTTGGCCGGTGTACCTACCACTCTAGGGTTGGCGGCGGCGCTCATGGTGCCGATCGATTCAACCGTCTTCTTCGCGTCCGGGGCCGCGGCCGTCATCTATATCGAATACAAGCTGATACCCAATCTTGCACGCGGGGATCGTGCCGTGTTTTACCTTGCCTTCTTCCTTCTGGGCTTCTACCTGATGTATTTGGCAGGCCTTTTCCATTCCTATACCTCCATTTTCTAGCTGTAATCGAACCGCTTGATTTGTCCACATAGCAAAATTGGCCACATATACTGTGGTTAACGGTGGGACCCAAGGTGGATGTCTAAAACGGCTGCCTGTCTTGACAGGCTTTAGCATGCGTTGCGTCAAAACCCCAGAAATATCGGCAGGCTGGAGAGGCGATGAAGATGAAGATGCAAGCCACTCCAAAGGACGTTAGACGTCGATGAGCTACTCGTTGAGCAGACGATTAGTGTTCGCCAGTACCGTCGTGTTACTTGTAACCTGCTTAATAAGTCAAACATGGCATCCGGCCTATGCCCACTTCAACACGAAAGCCCCAGACACAGACGTTCTGCTGACGTGGCCTATCGCTGGCAGTTACTCGATGAGCTTGGATGTGAAAGTTCTCAGGTCACCAGTTTCGAACGCTGCAATATATTGGGGATATCAGTTCCAATTCGCGAATAACGAGACCGGGTACATCACCCTAGGTGTAGGTGGTGACTCTAAGCTTGTCAGCTTCGGAATATTCGATGCCGTACAGGGAAATCCTAACAACTCAAGTGGCGTGTGTGACAATGTCATTGGATTCCTAAACACTGGTATTGGTAATGCTTGTTTCATATTCTACAATTGGAATATTGGATACGATTACCGACTCCAAATTGCGAGAATTGCGGACCTAAACGGGAGTGAACAATGGCAAGGGAGTGTATTCGATTATTCGGCAAATTCTACATCGAATATCGGAAAAATCCTTGTATCCCAAACTTATGGGCAGTTAGGCACACTCACATCAACATGGGATGAGTATGCGATCGCTTCGTCCTGTGACACACCACCCGCAAGTGCAATTTTCTCCTACCCATATGCTATGAACGATGCAGGCAACCACGCCCCCAGTTCAGCTGAACTCACATATGGTAACACAACCTGTCAGGATTCGAACGTACAATACCTGGGCGGCGGAGCGTATGAGGCGGATGCAGGAAGCAATGTCACTCGCACAACGTCCGCCAAGACTTGGTTATGGACGCAAGAGCCAACGCTGACTTCTCAGAGCCAAACCTCGCTACCGGTTCCAGAGATCACCTTTGGTGAACCCGTCTTTCTTGTAGTCATAATGATTTCAGCAATTGTAGCACCAGCTCTGTTGCGGCACACACGTCACTAGCTTCACAACTGAACTTGGCCAGTTGATTGGCCAAAAGTACCAATAGAGTAAAATTAGGGTTTGAAGCGTTTCGCCCAAATCTGATCAGTTTGCACGCGAAAGCATTGGCATTGCTAGTCCTTGCCATATTCTTCATCGGATTAATCGCACCTTTTCAGATGGTCGGCGCGGAAAGGGCGCTCGCTAAACTTGACCCGACCCTCATAGACCGGCTTGAGGGCGTTCAGCAACCAGGTTTACGCGTTCAGGGAAATTCAGTCTTTGTCTTCGTGGGTCTTAACTCCGGTTATGCTGCAAGAGATGTTGCAGGTTACATGTCGGCTAAGTTCGAGGTTGGACCTTCTCATTCCCCATTCGCTGTTTATGGAACTACTAGCGTTGCTTCGCTCCTAGACCTAGCTTCGTCGCCAGCAGTGTCCTACATTTTTCCGGACGTGAAGCTAGGCTTCGAACAAATGAAACCTGACCCAGAGGTCTATAGTCAACATTTGGCCACGGACATGTTCAAGGTTAGGCAGATCATCGGCGCGGATCAGGTTAACCAGCTCGGCATCTCGGGAAACAACGTCACAGTTGCAGTCGTGGATACCGGAACCGATTTCACAATACCTGACCTCCAGAACGCGGTTGCAAGAAACAATTTAGGCCAAGCGATCTCGTTCGATCCTGACGGGCAAAGCTTGGCTATCACGAACTTGACCGTGACAAGGTTCGGAGGCGTACTGGCAACCGCCGGGAAGACTGTCAGCGTTTGGAACCCACCCAGCTACGTCAGCACTAACCCAAGTCAGCCGCAGATCGAGAAAGGTGCGGTTGCACTACAATTACGTGGCTCCAACGGTACTCTCAAAGTCCGGATACTACCATTTCGGCCTGTTAACTGAGGAACTCTCGGATGTAATTTCAGGGTCCACGGTCGACCTCGCGTTCCCAGTTGTGGTTATTGATGCTCATCAAGCTGGGGTTTATGATACAGTCTTTGTCGATATGTCCACGGCATATTACAATTTCCTGCTAAACTACCGGGATAGCTCTAAAACGCGAATGCCGCGCAAACCCTCAACCTGAACCTGACATGGCCGTCTCCTCAACCCAGCTGGAATGATCATGGCTTTGCCGATGAGCAGCCACATACCGCCTCGCCAGGCCACGACCTAATCTTCTTCGACCCGAACAATACAGGTGTCCCAGTATTCAGCGCCGGAATACTCGCCTACGGACTCGATCTGGGCGGGTACACCGGCACGAATTACGCATTACTTCCTCCAATCGATCCGAACGGGAATTTCATCAACGTTTACTTCGATTTCGAAAGTCATGGAACGAGCACTGCTTCTAATGTTGCTTCGCGTGGAATTCTGAAGCGTGATATATACCAAAACGGAACCCTGCTCACGTTACCCGGAATCGCCCCCACGGCCAAAATCATGGGGGTAAAAGCTCTTTGGCTTGGAGACACGACATTCGCATGGTATTACGCGGCTGGGTTCGACTGGAATGCAACTGATTTCAGTTTCAAATACACAGGAAACCACCGGGCCGACATTATAAGTAATAGTTGGGGAGACTCAGACCCAATCGCTGACCTAGGTTCAACTTTCGGTCTCGATCTTGAAAGTCAATTAGCCGACGCATTCACCATACCCCATTATCTCGATCCTGCCTACCCCGGCGTCGTAATGCTTATCGCGGCAGGGAACGGTGGATTCGGATACGGTACAACCGCCTCGCCGGGAGCTGCAACACTCCCCATAACAGTAGGCGCATCAACGAGCTATGCCTACCGAACTGCGCCTGGTACTCACATAGCGCATGAGATTCAAGGCAGCTATGACGAAGTTGTTCCATGGAGCGCACGGGGACCAACATCAACCGGCGAACCCAAACCAGATGTGGTGGACGTAGGAGCATTCGGATTCACTGATCAAACAACATTCACAGGTTACGGTAACAGCACCAGTGCCTACACGATATTCGGCGGAACAAGTATGGCCACACCTGTCACCGCCGGAGCTGTTGCATTGGTGATAGAAGAGTATCGAAACACCCACGGAGGCGCGACACCCGCTCCCGACCTTGTAAAAGCCATTCTAGCAAGTACCGCTACAGATCTGTCATACGACCAGTTTACACAGGGATCTGGGAGGGTTAACGTCTGGGATGCCGTCGCGGCAGCCGCAGAAGGGCACGACAGCCGTCTCCCAACCAGATTCTACCTATACTCACCGGCTTCCTGGGATTCCGTTAAGAAACTCCTAGCCCAGTCATGGTCGGTGAATCTACAAACCCCCATTCCAGCAGCGAGTAGCGTCTCGGCAAACTGGTACGCTGGAATTGTACAGCCAGGTGCTTCAGTGAGCACGACTTTCGACATTCAGAACGCTGTCCAACCGTCCGCGCAAGCATATTCATACACCCTCATCTCCTCAACTACATCGCGACACACGGCGAATTCTACGGTTACATGGGTCCAGATACCGAAGTCCTCAATTCCAACTAACGCGGACCTCATGAAAGTCACACTCGTATACCATTTCTCAGATTTCGTGAACGCAACAAGTTACACCGCCAATAACTTGCTACTAGCGCAAATCTACGACACGAATTTCGATTCTGCAGGACATATTAGCAGAATCACTAACGGCGCACCCTACAGCACGACCTCTGAACTCGTAGTTGGACGACCATTAACAAAGTTCCTCGGAGTGCCAGCGGTGAGAATCGTGAAACAAGGATCAGCCTCCAACATAACGTTCGAATTAGTCTACCGATACTACACGCGGTCACCTTGGACCTGGATAACGCAGCTTTCAACCTCACAGAATTCTCTCACAGCAACACTGACCGTTCCAGCGGGTACGAGCCCCGGTGTGTACGGTGGGTTTATCGGGGTATCCGATAACGGAACTGAAACCGTTATCCCAGTCTCCGTTGTAGTTCCAATTGTCGTCGGAGGAACGTATGGCCACTCATCTCCTCCTGAGAACACGCCCTACGTTAATTTCGCGGTGTACGGAGCTTTCGATTGGTCGTGGCGTTATGAGGCGGGGGACTGGCGAACCTTCGCAATCATCGTTCCGCCGGGAACGAATGAGCTCAAGGTTCATTTGTCATGGTCTGACTCTCAGACTCTCATTCAAGAACATTTGACGGGACCCACGGGGTTTCTGGTAGCTTCTTCCGAATATCCTTCGAGCATTTACGTTAGTAGCGGAAAGTTCCGCTGGTATACCGACACTGGCGGGCCGGCACAGGAAATCGTGGCTTCAAGCATACAGCCAGGCATCTACTTTCTGGTATTACACAACGTACTTTTCGGCGGCTCATTTCCGAGCTATCCAGAAAACTACACCTTGAATGTTGAGATGGCTTAAGGTGAAACAGAAGACTCAAGTTCTCTTCATCGCTGTAGTCATTATTTTAATCCTCGTAGGAGAAGCAGTAGTCTACCTCCCGTCCCGCTCAACAACACGCAGCGTAGTCATCCAATCCTATCCATCAACCACCGCTTTGGTCCAGGCTCTCACAAACGGCCAGGTGGATATGGCACCCATCGATAACCCGTCACCAGACGCACTGTTGCAGCTGAAGAACAACCCCAACCTAAACGTCGTCCCAATAGGGAACTTCGGGTTCACATACATTGGCATGAACCTACGAAACCCTCCACTCAACAACTCAGTCTTTCGGCAGGCCATGCTCTACGGTTTCGACCGGGAGCGTGTGCTAAATGATGTCCTTCATGGTTACGGGGAAACTCTAACTCCAGGGCTCTTCTCGTCAGCCTACGCGAACCTAGGTTGGCAGAACGGATCTATCGACTCATACCCGTACAACCCCGATAAAGCATCTCAATTGCTGGATAGTATCGGCTTCGTTCAATCGTCCGGTGGAGTAAGAATGGATCCTTCTACAGGCCAACAATTGCGCACTATGTTCATCTTCAGCAAATTGACCGACACGCAGGCAGTTGCTGCTGCGAACCTATTCGCCCATGACATGCAAGCTATCGGCCTGCCAATCGTTAGCTTTCCAGAAACTGACTTCGACTTCAACTCGCAAGTGAAAGTAACATATTATTTCGACATGTATATCGATACGCAATCGGCCGGACCCTCACCTACTTGGCTGTACGACCTCTTCGCCGGAGTAAACAACGTGTATCCCGTACCATACGCGACAAATCTGGTTGGTTATGACAACTCAACTTTTGACGAATATGCAAAGCAGTTAATGACCGCAACCGATTCTGGGTCAGCTCAAGCAGCCGCCGCAAGATGCCAGGAACAACTTAGCCTAAATGTGCCCGCCATTCCGGTTTACTCTAAGCAAATGCTCATCGTCACACAGAAGAATTTTCCACAAATATCTCCCATCACGGGAAGCATACAGGACAGCATCGCTGCGACACTCACGAACATGACGGAGGGAAGTCTTGTTAGGATAGGTGAGGTGGCAGGGTTGACTGATCTAAACCCGGCAACGGTTCTGGCACCCGCAGACCTGCTGACGTTCAGGCTCATTACTGAACCATTGCTAACGCATAATGCAGACGGTTCGCTGCAATCTGGATTGGTTGATCATTGGGAAATGAGCGACAACTCTACAACATTAACGATTGTCCTCCGTGAGGGGTTAAAGTTTCAAGACGGCAGCCCCATAACAGCCCATGACTTAGCGGCAACGCTCGGATGGATGACCAGAAATGTGGTTCCATCTACGCCACTCTATTCCACACTGAGTAAGATTAAGAGTATCAGTGAAGTGGACAGCCGAACAATCAGAATATCCCTACTTGATTCCAATCCTTTTGCCATAGACGCGGTCGCGAACGCATTTGCCCTACCAGCCACCCTACTGCCGACTACGAACGGGCCTCTTGCTTTGTTGCTGACTGGAGCGCTAGAGTCCTCAGGCCCGTTTACTTTAGTAAAATTCGTACAAGGGTCAGCGGTAGAGTTGAGTTACGGTCAACCCTCAAATTCAGGTGGCAGTCGTGCTGTCCTTTACGCTGTTCAAGGGCAAGAAATTTTCGGGTCGCGAATTGGCGGAAGCCAGGCTCAGGTTCGTTCTCAAGCACTCACCAACCAAGGCGAACCGCTAGATAATGCAACGTTCGCTGTACAAATCTACGATGCGAGTGGAGCCCCCGAGGCAATGATTCAAGGGTCATCTCTCGGGTTCGGATTCTACGGAGCCAATTTGAACTTCGATAATCAATCGCTTCCAATTGGAGAGCACAGAGTTACCACGCAATTGTACGCACAGGTTCCGTCAGGGGCCGTTATTCAGTTCGGCGTGCAAAACCTGACAATCCTTCCCCCTCAATTTCTGTTACAAATCATAGTTTACGTAGTAGCTCTCATCGTGGTTGGAGTTGTGTTTTACAACGCCTCCTTCAGAAAGGCAAAGCCTCCGACTAGGAGACGGGCTGTTCAGCGCCGTGAAACCCGCGGTAGACGGTTGACATGGAAAGCACCACAGCGCCGTGGAGTACGCGTTGAGCAGTTGGGATGGAGAACACCACGCCGTAGAACACGTGCTAGGATTTTGAGAAGGAAAAGATAGTTCCTAAGGTGATGTGATGGGCTGCGATGAAGCCAGCATTCACCTCTAAAACATACATTGACTTTACATTTGGCATGACGACCGGGCAATCATCGGGTGGGCATGGCTTCAGATCAGGTTCAGTATAGACCACTTGTCTGGCTGAATTGAACCAGATTATGTCCAGCGGAAATTTCATGTCAATCATCCAAAACATCCAGTAATCCTCGTGGTCGAAGACGAACAGCATTCCTTCGTTTCTGGGAAGTGAAGGCAATCCGGAGAGGCCACGCTCCTGGGCGGGGAGTGTAGTGGCGAGTTCAACCGTCAAATTTGTCCCCGCTATCACGATCTGAGCTGTAGAATTGCCTGCTGCGGGTTGTACCGTTGGAGCAGAATTAGCACCTCTGGTTACCGTAACTTCGTAGGAAGTCCCCGTTTGGCCTGATACCGTGATGGTCAGGTGGTGGCGGCTGTCAGTGAAGGTCTGGTCTAACTGCCAAACTGCGTTCGTCAAATCAGCAACGCCTGGATCACCATTAATTAGCTGGACCTTCCCAACCGTGAGGTTTTCGTTCACAAAGGTGATTAGAACACCGGAGCCGGGAAGGGCGGCGTCGAAACCGGTTTGTTTTCTGACTTCAACCAAATAATACTGACTTGAGTTTTGTGAATTGCCTATAGGTACTTTGATGGCGTGAACATTATTCGTAGGGATCTCAACCGGGTCCACCAGTGTCGTGGATCCTCCAACTGGGGCCCTTTCAAGCTAGCGTGCCGCTAATGAAACCAAGTTGGATTTTTGCCCAGGCCGTCATATGAGCAGGAAGCGAACCAGGTGGATCGCCGTTCCAAGAGCCCTTATCCATAAGGTCCCATGGACCGAGGATCGTTTTGCCATTATTCGGACCATTCGTCGTATCGTAAAGATCTGGTACTCCCAGGTCATGAGCGAACTCGACGCACCAAACGCCGTTTGGGACATTTGGCTGCGCTTCCAGTTCGGAGACAATGCTGAATCTTGTTAGCATCTTCGATTTGGTTTCTATGGATTCGTCAAAGTAGGTTACTGACCAGATGTCGCTTTGCTTGAGGCTGGTTTCTTGACCAGAACCGGAGTGGATGAAGACGTAGTAGTCATAGTTACTGAAGTTAACGTCCTTCTCAGCTAACGGTACTGTGTCGTTTACAATCTTCCACGATTGATTTGTTCCACTGCAATCAGGGTCGTTAATCCCTTTGCAATCTCTGCCGTAATATGATTCAGGGTGTGGCAGTGTATACCAACCGAAAACGTCGCCTTGAATCGTCAACTTTCCTAAGGAGATTTCATGATAATAGGCAGGGACGGTTCCAAACCATTCCTGCTTTATCCCATCGATACTCATGCTTGGCTTAACATCAGGGAAAGCCACAGCGATAACCAAGACCCGAATGATACCGAGAACGGGTGTGATTCGGGGAGCATAGCTAGCGGGTCCGACCTGCCCAAGGTATTCGGAAATGGAGGGCGCTTGACTTGCGACCGAGAGAGTTGGCCTAGTGGATTGGGTGAATTGCAATACTTGGAGGTTCGAGGCCAGTGCTAGAAGAACTAGGGCAACTGCCAATCGTCTGCCTATCGAGACCAAAAGCCCACCGTCCGAAGTTAGATGCGGGTGTCAGAATTTTCATAAAGTGTTTAGACGCATAGGGAGATACACGGCTAATCGGATGAGCGATTTCTGATTGACAGAGTTGAAGCAACGCAAATGGTGATCGAGCCCAATCCGAATGGGCGGAATCAGCCACTCTCAACCTTGCTTACTCAGAAGTGCGAGCGTATGGTTTGTTCCCAACTCTTTGGCGATTCGTCTCAGATCAGGAATCGAGAGGCCATACCTGTTTTCCGGGTTGATACCGAAACTCGCCATGCCCGCCACATTTTCTTGGTTCGCCATTGACCTCAGGCGACTTAGTATTGTATCTCTATCCATTCGCGCATCACGATCGTTACTTAGCGATGATGGACTATCTTATGGAGGCTTCCGCATTTGGGGAATCCTGAAATCCTGGTTAGGCTTGCTGAGGGGTGGATTTGGTCTAGTGTCAGCAAAGGTCCAGTCGGACGGTTGGGAATTCTGGGTACATCAAGCTAGCTCAAGAGTAGGAGTAGTCTTGGTGCATGAAATATTCGGACATGACGAGTATATTGAATCTGTAGCTTCGAAGTTGGCAGAGGAAGGAGTATCGGCCGCTGCTGTTGACCTCTACCGCGGTCAACATCCTTCCAGCCTTGAAGATGCGTTCAAGGTCCGGGCTTCCTTGAAAGAGGAACAAGTGGTCGACGCTCTCCGATCGGGCAGTCGAGTGCTCAAAGAGCGTCTTGGTGGAGAGGCCAAGGTCGGGTCGATGGGTTTCTGCATGGGGGGAGGCTTTGCCCTTCTGGGAGCGTGCAAGCTGCCCCTAGCTTTCTGCGTTGACTATTACGGCATGCTCCAGCAAAGCGGACGACGTTGAAGGAATTACGGGACCAATTCAGCTAATGCTAGCCTCGGAGGATGAACGAGTTACTCCATGGGCGTATCGAGAACTTCTTCCGGCCTTAACAAAATACAAGAAACGCGTCGACCTCTATTTGTACCCTAATGCACGACATGCGTTTCACAATCCTGGATGGGAAGGGTATAACGCCGGAAGCGGCTAAAGACGCCTGGTCCAAGACCATTCACTTCCTTTCCACGTTCAAGTGAACCACCTATACAGTGATCAGACAACCCTTGAGCCCTCGCATGTCGCCCAGTATGCTTATCTGAACCATCAACCTTTTCGGTTCAAGCATTCGGTGATCGTAATTGGCCAATGAGGTACACTGCGCACACATTCTGGTGAAATCTGAAAAGGACGCTCAGGCCGTGATTGAGAGGCTGGGTAAAGGCGAGAAATTTGCGAATGTCGCCGGCGAAGTCTCCCTCTGTCCATCACGAAAACGGGGCGGCGATCTCGGAACTTTTTCTAGAGGACGTATGGTTAAGGAGTTTGAACAGGCTGCCTTCACTCTCCAGAAAGGACAAACCTCAGGCATCGTGAAAACGCAATTCGGTTATCACGTAATTCGACGGCTGGAATAATCAAATATACGTTCAACGATCGGGACGTGCGTCTTTCCACATGGCCTTTGACAGATAGTGCCAGGCCTGTGAATCTGCTCGCCTCTCGTCTCGAGCTATCTTGCGTAACCTGCCTTTAGTGACGGCATTCCTCGAATAGTAGATCATTAACCCCGTAAAATCGAGCCGTGAGCGGTTCTTTCCTACGGGTTCTATTTTGTAAAGGAATTCGGAATGGCGGTTGGGGCCGGATATGTGGACATTGGTCCAAGACAGTTGGGGCTTGTTGAGTCGAACTAGTTTCGTCTTGGTTATTGACTTCTTGTTTCTGCGAGTTGTTTCTGTTAGAAGGATCGTGTCTTTTGTAAGCTTCTGGATTCTTCGTTTGCCTGTCTCGTTCATGAGTTTAAAGTCGTAGGGCTTATAGTCCGTGCACCAATCGAAAGCCTCCTTCGCAGATATTTTGAAGGCCTGCTTGAAGCCATATTTCACAGAGTACACATGCATTGCAATCATCTATTGTTGAACTAAGCCTGAGCCATAACTATTTGCTGAACTATTTCCGGGATCTGATTCCACGAGTTAACGCGGGATATTCGAGGCATTCGCGGAAACTCTTGCATTCCACGGCTGTGTATACAGTATTCCTTGTTTCCCGCACGATGAAAGTTGCGACATAAGTTCAGGGGAGTCGTCGATGAAAATATTGTAATTCAGTATCGCTTTATCATTACTGCTGTTGGTTCTGACGAAAGAGCTGAATTGTATCCCTTGTTCCTTAAGCCAGGATTTAGCCGGAGCAACCGTCTGAAGACTTCTGCCTGTAACAATGTCCACCTTACCAAATTCACTGAGCCGACCAACCTTTCTCGGTTAGCCTTTCTTCGGTTGGAGGAATAGTTGACCATTCAAACCAAGCCGTGTCGAGTGTTTGGAAGAACTCCTCCTTGGTGATCTTCGCGATCTCCCACGCCTTCCAGCGAACGAAAGACGACACTTCAAAATGTGTAGAGTGGCGCTGGTTGATCATTCTGCAGACCGGAAACATCGTATTAGCCAGAACTCCGTCTAAGTCAACTGCTATCGTGAACGTGAACAAACCCTCGTGTTGCGCTACTCATGGCGGGTTCAGGAAACCTGCCGACTTCAGCCGCTCTATTGTCGAGCGAAGGTTTTCCGGAGAAATCGACAGCTCTGATGCGGCTTGCGATATGGAGATTGTGCCGTTATGCGCCGCAATGTAGTTTAGGACTTCTTGGTCGCCGGTCTGAGGCGGAATAGGATTAGCGGTTTCTGGGGTAGGTTGAGGGGTTTGCTGAGGGGTTCTGCAGTAAGGGCATACCTGTATCCCGTTGGGGATCCTGAGGCGGCACGAACTGCAAACCTGCTGTCGAGCCGCGTATGGGTATTGAAAACTCATTCTTTGATATTGATCCCTTCTTCCGCTATCCAACAGGCTTTCCGCCCTGAATCGTATGTTTCGCTCCAGATTTCGTATAGACGCCATAAGGGGTTGGCGGGTTCTCGGGTACCCACAGTATTCGCATCGGTAACCTCTGCCGTCGTACTTGAGAGTGTAGCCGCATCGTGGACAGCGGGCAATAGGTTGCAATCCTGTTTCCTCGAATTCAACGTCGATTGCGAATACTCGATATTACGCAACCAAGCCAAGTATAATCGTGACGTCCCTTTATCTCTCATGTACGTGATCTTGCAAAATACGTTAGGATAACGGTTTCAGTAGTTTACGTGTTTTCTGATTCGGTTGTGAATAGTATGCATCGTTTCAAGGCATCGATTCCATTCGCATTACTTCTTCCTGTGTCTTCAATAGGTATTGATCTGCCGTGAGGCCGTGACTCTTGGCAAGTTTACGAATAGCGTTTTCGACGCCGGTCCCGTGTTGAATTGCTTTCTTTCTACGCCAAACGATATCATCAGGTAAACCGTCCGCCTTGGCGACATTTCGCAACACCCATTTTCGCGTCGTATCATTGCCGGTATGCACCTTGAATTCCGACGGAATCGTAAGAGAGAACCTGATGAGGTCAGGGTCGGCGAAAGGCGTGCGCAACTCTAATGGGAAAGGCGAGGTTGCCTGGTCATCTCTTTCGTAATTTACTTGGGGCGATTCGATAACGCTACGGTAAAGTTGCTTTGCAAGGGCTTGACGTCCTTTGGTGTCAAGAGTTCTCGCGTACTTGTAGTAGCCCCCGTAGAGTTCGTCGCTACCTTGCCCGCAGAGCATAATGCTGCAGCCGCGGCGAGCAGCAACCTTCGCCGCCCAATGCAAGGGAACCGCAACGCTCACTTTCATCATGTTCGACTCCTCTATCAACCAAACCACACGGCGAACATACTCTTCAAGAGAATCCGAACTGAACGTTTCCACGGTTAGTGGTAACCCAAGCCCCTCAGCAAACCTTTCGACTGTGGAAAGCTCTGAAGACCCAGACAAGCCCACACTTACTCCTTCGAGCTCAACTCCCTCTTTCAACGCTATGGCGGCAGTGAGTGCACTGTCTAACCCGCCTGAGAAAGCCTACGCCGACCTTTCCTGCGTTGTGAGTAATCCTTCGAACGGATTTGGTTAGAAGGCGGGATAGTTTCGCGGACGCTTGGCCAAGGGTCATCTTTCGCTCAATGGGGCGGTGGAAGCTGAACCAGACGCTTCTCGGTGATGCCCTTCTTTGTCAATGTGGATACGGAGCCAGGGTGAATCGCTTGTGCGTTTTTCAAGCCGATCCTCCAGAGAGCTTTCCTCTCAGAAGCAAATGCTGTGAGATTATGGCGGTGTGCGTAGTATAGGGGTTTCAACCCGTTAATGTCCCTAAACGCGTGCAACAGGTTTCTTCGCGCGACTAGGCTAGCGAATCCACCGATCTCGTTCTCGATCTGCCGGATAGCTTTGATGGGGGGAGAGCTCTCCGTTTGGCGAAGGACAAATCTGGCGTTTCCCGATTGGTACTTCGCTCGTACAATGAACCGTTGAATGCGACTATTGATTTCGGCGAATTGGCAATGTCCAGTTGGGTTTCGGGGTGTGTGGAACAACCTATTGCAATCGCGAATTCCTTCCCGCCGCCGATTGTCATTGCCTTGCATTCGCTCCCCCGGTGCTTGAGCGCGCTTAGCATTGTCTCAACGAAAGGGTAAGGGTTGACGCTGTCATCAGTTGCAATGCCGACGATCGCACCCAAAATCAGCCGCTCACGATAATTACATCGTCAATTCACTCGTTTACATCGCAATTAAACGGTATGCAAATGGTTTTATGAGTAAATGCGAGGATGCTTAGCAAGGTGCCCTTATTGCGAAATCGTTTCGCATTACTCATCGCGATCATATGTGCCGTGTCATTATGGACGACTGTCGGTAACGCAAACTACTTCGCTTCGGCTAGCCACCCCTTGCAGGTAATGACCACCACGGCAACCGTGGGCACCAGCTTCTCCACATCCCTAACGCAGTCCCAGCAACTCATCAACGGCCCCTTCACGGTACTCTCTACGACAGGAACCAATCTACAATGCGAATTTTGGAGCTTCAACTTCACGGGCAATATGGGGCAATACGTTTCCGGGAATTTCACCTCAGATATTCCAGTCAGCTTCTACCTTGTCCAAAGCACAACCTATCAGAATTGGTCGAAACAAGGAACTTGCGGAAGCACTACTGATGCAATTGCAAGCCAACTGCTAACCACGTCATACATCTTCAGCGCCGCTCTTCCCAGTTCAGGAACGTGGGTCATTGTGCTCGTCAATTCTTCTAACGCAAGAAATGCGGGAGGCTCCATCGTAGCCTATCTTTCCTCTGGTGGATCTACGATTACTGAACCTTTGCTCGCGACGATGACTACGACGGAAGCGTCCACGGCAGTATCGTCCGGAACCACAGTTCCGTCCTCAACGAATATACCAGGCTTTCCACCGGAGTCCCTACTAATCGGAGCCATAGTCGGACTGCTTGCACTGATGATATTTCGGCTCCGAAAACGAAAGTGATTACGGGATTCAATAGACGCAGAGCCCTAACCGGATAATCTCAACGGCTTTTGAGGCTGTTTCCCGGCTTTAATGCACGATCGGCTGGGAAGCCGAGTTTTATATTTGATGCAACTGCTAGATCCTTCACGGTTTTGCTTTTGCCGATACTGCCAATCGACACGGGTCGATACGGGAGCGTAGAGATGCGCCATGTATTCGAAGAAGAGACGAGATTTCAAAAAATGCTTGATGTCGAGGCAGCCCTGGCACGGGCGAGAGCCGAGGTTGGAGATATTCCGCGATCGGCCGCTGAAGAAATCGAACGCTATGCCTCCACGAAGTACGTGAAGCTGGAGAGGATTCGTGAGATAGAGAAAGTTACTGACCATGAAACTATGGCGTTGGTCGAAGCATTAGCAGAGGCCTCAGGAAAAGGGGGCGCCTACGTGCATTTCGGAGCCACTTCATCGGATATTCTCGATACCGCCCTCGCATTGCAGATGAAGGAAGGCCTCAGCCTTGTGAAGCGGAACTGGACAACCTCGAAGAGACGCTGATTGGTCTTACACGCAGGTATCCGCGAAACTATCACGATCGGCCGAACCCACGGCCAACATGCTCTCCCCATGACGCTTGGTTTGAAATTCGCTGTCTGGCTGCGCGAGGTAGGTCGACATATCGAGCGATTGAATCAGTGTAGCGAACGTGTTTTGGTTGGGAAAATGAGTGGGGCGATAGGCACTATGGCTGGGCTAGGCAATCACTCTTTCGAGATTCAGGAATCAGTCATGAAGCAATTAGGTCTAAGGGCAGCCGACGTGACAAGTCAAATCGTGCAACGTGATCGGTATGCGGAATTAGTGTGCATCTTCGCGATGGTCGGCAGTTCGTTGGATAAGTTCGCCACTGAGATCAGAAATCTGCAAAGGCCAGAGATCGATGAGTTGGCTGAGCCGTTCGCTGAAGGGAAGCAAGTTGGCAGTTCGGCGATGCCTCAGAAGCGAAATCCATGGCGTAGCGAGAATATCTCGAGTTTGGCAAGAATGGAGCGTAGCCTGGTTGGCCCGGCGCTAGAATCCATTGTAACATGGCATGAGCGTGATCTCTCGCAGTCGGCAACAGAGCGTTTCATTATCCCCGAATCTTTCATTATCCTCGATCATATGCTGAACTCTATGATTGGGGTTCTAGGTGGGCTTCACGTAAACGAGAAGAGTATGCTTGATAATCTCATGAAATTCAAAGATCCCTTGATGTCAGAATCGGTCCTAACTTCTTTGGTCAGCAAAGGTATGCCGAGGCAGGAAGCGCACAGTCTACTTCAGAAGCTGGTTTTCGAAAGCCGAGAGAAGCATGTGAGTTTCGGCGAAACCCTCAAACATGATCCGGTTGTCACTAAGTATCTAACTACGGCTGAACTAGACTTGGCTCTGGATCCAAAGGCGTACTTGGGCATGTCCAAGGAACTTGTGACTTCATCGGTTGAAAGGGCAATATCCGAGCGTCGTGCTCGCGGCTTAGCTGGTTAAAGTGTTTCATCTCGCTTGTAATCTGTGAGCAAGCTTTGCTCGGTTGTTTCGGCGCCTTTTGCGTTGAGCGTTTCCCATTCTTCCGCCTTTATGAGTCCGCCAACCTGTTCCTTAATTTTCTTGGCGAGTGACGGACCAATCAAGGGTACGTTCATCAGGTCTGTCACAGAGGCATGTTTCAAATCGGCCAGGTTTCTATAGCCAGCGTTGAAAAGTGACCTCGCCCGAACCCGACCTACTCCGTCGAGTTCGACCAATGGGACAAGTTCAGATTTCACCCCTTTAGCGCAACGAATTTGGAGTTCGTTGGCTTGGCTTAACAGGTCTTTATGGCCGAACAGTTCTGCCAATTGATAGGTGGCATGCAAGAGCCATCTTGAAGTATCCACCATTCGGAGGATGTCGCCGGGCTCGACCCTGTGAACTTCTAGTATTCCATCTTCGGAGGTTTCGTTGATCCATTCATACATGACTCTCGCGCATTTGATTTCGGCGAGAAATTCTTCGTAAGTGATTCCATTCGTATCACCGTAATATTCCGGTACTTCGCACATGTACTCGTCTTGGTGCTCCTTAGCGAACAGGTCCAGCATCTCGTCTTCGCCGCGTCGAGGATACAGCTTGGGAGAAATGTCAGGCGTTCTAGAGATTAGGTGGAGGAAGCTAACGTCGGTGACGTGTTTTGCCCGAGTGTACAGTCCATCGCGAAGTATGACCCCCGAAACTGGGTCGATATAGAGTTCGGAGACGCGTCGGCCGAACCTAGTGGCCTTCAGCTCGTCCCCCGCAAACTCAACCATCTGCTCTCTGTGGAGGAATGAGAGTATCTCTCCCAATTTCCCTTTGATCATCTTAGGGTCATATTGGAATGCGTAGAAGGTTTTCGCGAAAAACCTTTCCAGGCCATCCTCTGATGTCGCAAACCTCGTAGCGATAGTCGCCAATACGTGCGGCCTCAAAACTTTCTCTGCTCCAAGCTTAGACCAGATTCTCTCGGGTTCGGCTAACGGGTAATTCTTCAGCAGGTAATCCTGCTCATCCTCAGTTCGTGCAATGAGGATTGCCTCCCCGAACTTATCGTATCTCGGCCGACCCGCCCTCCCACACATTTGCTTATACTCCAGGACGGAGATCGGGTACCGTCCATAGCCGGGTTCGTAGCGTTCATAGCTGCTGATGATTACCGTTCGTGCGGGCAGATTCACTCCGGCTGCAACTGTGGGTGTCGCTGAGAGGATCTTGAGCCGCCCACTCTTGAATGACTCTTCCACGATCCTGCGATGTGCGCCGGGCAAGCCGGCGTGGTGAAATGCTACTCCGCTGAGAACTTGCTCAGCGAGAGTTTCGCCAAGCCGTGTTCTCTCGCCTGTCGACAGGATTCGTTGTGCGATGTTTTCTAAGCCCCTGCGGTCAGGTTTAGCCAGGCTTCTCCGTAACACCGCGGCCGCCTTCTTTCCCATCTCGACAGCCGTGCGCCTGGTTTCAGCGAAAATTAGAACCTGACCTCCATCTCGTATGACGTCAAGTGCAGTTTCGAATATTGGGTTCGCTGCCGAATTCGGAATAGCTCTTGAGGAGCCGTCCTTGAATTGGATTTGTCCGTTGTAGAATACTCCTTCGCGAGGGGAACGGGTCGCCAGTCGGTTGTGATCTGAGCGGCTTGGAGCCATTCGCCGATCTCGGCTGCGTTCTTTATGGTTGCACTTAGCGCGATGATTTGCAGTTTCGGGTTAATCTTGAGCAGCCGTGTCAGAACCACTTCTAAGGTGGGGCCTCTATCCGCTTCTGTGATCAGGTGGATTTCGTCGGCTACAACAACGGTCACGTCGGCGATCCAAGGGGATCGATGTCGAAGGAGTGAATCAGCCTTCTCGTTGGTTGATATGATTACGTCGTAGTTAGATAGGTGGAGGTCTGAGCTGTCGTAATCGCCACTTGTGATGGCGACCCTAACCTTACGGCCGGGTGATTTTTCAATTTCAGAGTACTTTTGAAAATCCTCGAACTTTTCACTTGCTAGCGCACGAAGGGGGGTGAGGTATAGTGCCTTCCCGTCATGCTCCAGTATTGATTTCAAAACGGCAAGTTCAGCCACGAGAGTTTTCCCTGAGGCTGTTGGGCTTGCGAGTACGAGGTTCTTTCCATCAAGAACCCCCGCTTTAATCGCGTCTTCTTGCGGCGGGTACAGGGTTTCGTATCCCGCTTTGGCGACTACCGCCTTTACTGAGTCTGGGATAGGGAGTTCGTCTACTCGCAAGTTTCTAAGCGTCTCTCAGGCTGCCGTTCGCTTCAGGTGGCCGGGCTTCGGCGAATAAAGGATTCCCTCCTTAACAAGTTGGTCAATGAGTCTTCTCGATTCATCATCCGTGAGGTCCACCTTGCGGGAGAGCGCTTGGTAGAGGGTTGAATCTTCAACGATACCAAGCTGCTTTTCCAAATCGGCGAAGGTACTTAGCACGATTTGCATCTTATCGCGCAAGCTCTTTGGTTTGCCCGTCATGATTACGTCAATGTCTATCTTTCCCGTCGTGGTATCGATGCCCACATCTTGGAGAGATAATGTCATTAAACGAATTATTGCCTGCGCATCCTCAGCTTCTACGCGGTCACGCAAGAAGCTTTTCGCCCTAGCCTCAGCAAGTCTCACCAACCCTTCCAGTTGTCTAGGAGTTATCACGACGGGGGATTCGCTGGATCCGGATAGGGAGCGCATCTTCAGGTAATACTGCCGGATAGCATTCACTGAATCCTCGGTTAAGACGGGTTCTATGCGTTTTGCGTAGGCTATGTATTTGCGCAGCATTTCGGGAAGTAGCGGTGGCTCCTCTGGCGTCGTCTTCAATCTGTGAAGAGTCAATATGTGTTCGGACATTCGACTATCAGCGTCCACCTCGGGAACATCCTTCATGATGAAAAGAAGGTCGAAGCGCGATAGTAGGGTCACTGGAAGGTTGATGTTGTCAGTTAAGTTCCTGTACGGATCATACCTCCCCAACGCCGGGTTGGCGGCTGCTAGGACTGCCGCTCGAGCATTCAATGTAGCCACAATTCCTCCCTTCGCCACACTGACGGTGTGTTGTTCCAGAGCTTCGTGTATTGCTACTCTGTCCTCTGGCCTCATTTTGTCCATCTCGTCGATGCAAGCGATTCCTTTGTCCGCGAGTACGAGGGCTCCTGCTTCTAGTACCATGCCCCCAGATTTTTCGCGCACTACAGCGGCGGTGAGTCCTGCTGCCGTCGTTCCTCGGCCGCTCGTGTAGAGTCCTCGTGGGGCTATGCGGGAAACGTATTGGAGTAATTGGCTTTTGGCAACTCCGGGATCTCCCACGAGAAGGACGTTTATCTCACTCCTAATCGAGACTCCGTCTGGTAGTCTCTTTGGAACTCCTCCGAATAGCAGGTAGAGTACGGCTTCTTTGATGTCACCGTAGCCGTAGATTGATGGGGCGAGCGAGGCGATGAGTTTTCGGTGGATGAACGGGTCTTTCGCCAGCTCCCGGATCACTCTCTCATCTTCAGGAGTTATCTCGACGACCTCAACCTCTTTGCCGACGATGTCTACGTAGTTCGCGTCGAGTTGGAGGTCGAATGTTCGCAGCCTGGCTTTGCGACCCACGTATTCCTGCTGAGCCCTTGCAGTGCCGGTTATTGAGACTCGGTCGCCTGGGCGTGCAATGTCTACCATATCCTCGGATAGTTTGATGTCCATTGCCCTGGGCAACTGGCCGGGGGGTAGGTCTTCGGGTCTTTCTTGTATTCGGATTTCCTGTGAGTTCATGAAGGTCGACTGTTTCTCGAGGAATTCAAAGACTGCGAGATCTACAATGAGCACAGACTCCTGGGCCGCGCATGAGCACCCCGGCTTGTTCGATGTAGCTCATTGCGTTGCATTTGCGGCATTGGAATGCGGCTTTGAGTAGTAATGGTTTGACGGAAGTTGATCGGACGATGATTCCATCTATGGATAGCAATCGCCCGATGTTCTCAGATCCGATTAGGCGGAGGGAGTGTTTCTCGGGAAGTTTCCTGCATCTGACGCGGAGTTTCTTTATGATTTCCGCAGTACTCTGGGTCTTCGATCTTGAGCTGTGCCCAACCACTTCGGTCCAGATATTCGAGATATTCATCGGGTTTGTCGAGAATAGAGCGGGCAAGTTCCGGATCGTATGCGATCAGGTCATCGAAATCGACGACGAGTGAGCGTGAGCCAGATAAGGCAACATGACCAAGGCGCTTTCTATACTTGTATTCGCCTTCCGCCGTGAAAGAGCGGAGGAAGTCTTGGAAGCGTTCCTCCGGGTTTTGAGAAGTCAAGACTTCAGCGCACTTCCAAGAAGCTTAGTCTTCCAATCCATGATCGTCTTGTTCAGAATCAAGTATAGGATTCGTTCTTCGTAGGTTAGCACTTGGATCAGTTCTTCGGAGGGTGTTGGAGATGCGGCAAGTGAGACTATTTTGCGGATTCTGCAATTGACGATGTCTCGGACAAGGCTCTCTGTTCTCTCCAGCTCACGCAGCTTGACTTGGTCCTGTTTGCTCGATTCTTTGAGTTCGATTACGTGGCGTCTGAGTAGGCAGTAGAAATTTGGTTGAAGTGCGGGCAGCTGCCTGGAAGCGGGAATTGTCTCCCGCCAGTGAATCTTGGAAAGAGTATTGTAATTGAGAACGTCTTCTTCGCGGAACCTCGCATATCCTAATTGAACAAGCTCTCTAGCCGTCCAGTATGGGACTTCAACTTCTTGTCCCATTTTGGATGACAGAATTCTGGATAGCCTAGGCGAAGTTTCAGGAATTTCGCGCGTTAATACGATCCTGGTTTGTGAATTTTCGAAATCGAAGTCAATATCCTCTACGGACATCAGGGCTTCCGACAAGAATAAACCACCAACTTTCCACTTCGCTTAGGTTTCTGAATTTAAGTTGTTCGAACGAGGAAATTTGAATAGGATACTACAAATTGCCACTGCAGGGAGAAACTGGACCACAGAGGCCAATGAAACTGATCGTGGTTTTCCGTGTGATTACTTTGCTCATGTTTAGCTGGGGCCAAGGCTTTTGAATGACGCAAACGAACTGGGCCGCACTGGAAGTCCAAAGGAAATTCATACCGTGATTTTGAATGTTGAGTGAAACGGGCCTTATGTGGATCGAGAAATACCGGCCGCGAACCCTTGACGAGGTCGTTAATCAAAAAGAAACGGTTGAGGGATTGAGAGCCCTTCTCAAGTCACCCGCGACTATGCCCCACCTACTGTTCGCGGGACCGCCGGGCACGGGGAAGAGCAGTGTTGGACTTTGCATAGCACGGCAGTTGATGGGTGACAACTTCAGGAGGCTTGTGCTGGAACTGAACGCGTCCGACGAACGCGGCATTGGCGTGGTTCGAGAGCGCATCAAAGGTTTCTCGCAAATTATTCAAACTACAGCTTCCGGCGTTCAATTTGGGCTCGTAATTCTTGACGAATCTGACGAAATGACGAAGGACGCACAGACCGCTCTCAGGAGAATAATGGAAACAGCATCCAGAACATGCCGCTTCATACTGATCTGCAACTACCAAAGCGGAATAATCGAACCTATTCAGAGCAGATGCTCGGTCTTCAGGTTTAGGCAACTTGAGGAGATTGACGCCACCAGTTACCTGGACAGAATATGCAAGTCGGAGAAAATAGAAGCAGACACGAAGGTTCTCCGAAGAATTTTGGAACTCTCAGAAGGAGACCTCAGGCGGGCGGTTAACTATCTCCAAGTTGTCGCGAGTAGCTCGAAGGGCGGACGATTAGACCTCTCAGCTTTGGAAAAGTTTCAACCCGAAGCACAGAGTAGTCTCATACGCAATATGCTGACGCTGGCAATTAAGGGAGATTTCATCAAAGCTAGAGACGCCATGTACGAGCTGATGGGTAAGTATGGAGTGAGCGGAAGGGAGATTATTCGTGCGGCAAACCGGGAAATTAGCCGGATTCCCGAAGCAACCGGAGAAAAGCAGGTGGAGATTGTGCGCGCCCTGGGAGAGTGCGATTTCAGGTTAACGCAGGGAGCGAACGAAGACATCCAACTGAGCGCCATGCTTGCTCAAGTTGTAGAAATCGGAAGAAAGTAACGTGCAAGCTCAGACGGAGCAGAACGTGGCCTGGACGGAGAAATACCGCCCACAAACCACCGCTATGCTGCTCGGAAATGAGGACTCAGTTGAGAAATTCAAAACGTGGCTAAAGCAGTGGACACTAAAGAAGAAACCAACTAAAGCCTGCCTGCTCGTTGGTCCGCCCGGCGTAGGAAAGACTACTCTTGCTAGAGCCGCAGCCGGTGACTTTGGATTCCGGGTTGTGGAACTGAATGCGAGTGATGTTCGGACCGAGAAGACGATTAAGAAAGTGTTGGCACCCGCAAGCACCTCAATGACACTCGACGTCTTCTCAACCGGGAGTCGAGGCAACCTAATACTCCTTGATGAGGTGGATGGCGTTTTCGGTCGTGAGGACCGAGGCGGGTTGGGCGCAGTCCTAACAGCAATTAAAGACGCGCCCCTCCCCATCGTACTCACCGCCAATAACATTGACGACGAGAAATTTGACGACTTGAGGAAGGTCTGCGTCGTCCTCCCCATGTATGAAATCAGGCCACGCCTCCTCGTCTCGTTACTCAACTACATACTCACCAAGGAGGGGCAGTCGCTGCCGCTGAAAGTTGTGAAAAAGCTCGCTGGCGAGAGTTACGGGGACATTCGATCAGCGATCAATGATGCTCAGACTATGTCAACAAGCGGAATCCAAACTCTACGTTCAACCCGAACCAGAGAACTCAATGAGAGGAGTACGGTTCGCGGGATGTTCGCCGGGAAAGGTCTAGGCCGCCTCACGGCGTGTCCTTAACGAGACTGAGATTCCCCTCTACCGCGACGAGCTTCTCCTACTAATCCACGACATCCTTCCCTACATCTACACATCACCAGATAAGTTGGCTAAAGCGTACGACGCGCTTTCAAGGGCAGATATGGGCTACGGACGGGTGGGCGCCAGGAGATCGCGAGGCATGATGCCTCCCCCATTCAACCTTCCACGCCGAGACCAAGTTCCCGAATGGAGCCTTCTACCCGTCGCTTTGAACGAGTTAGCTTCAGTCGGTACGGAGAAACCGGATGAAGATCCTGATCACGCGTTGCAAGTGGCGCCACGAGTTTCAACAAAGACCGTTGACAGATTTCAATATCGACTCTGGGCGCTAGACCATCTTTGTGGCCGACTGGCCCGAGCCTGCCACCTCTCGAAACGCAAAGCACTTCTGGATCTCGTTCCATTCGTCGTGGAACTCTTTCGGATCAACGAGACTCAGGGCAGAGAGATCGCGCTTCAGCTGGAACTGGAGGAGCGCGACATCGACTTCCTAGTCTCCGAGTCGAAGGTTCAACCCGCAGCGACTGGGCCGCAGGAACTGCTTGACCCAACCGGTTTCAAACTGCCATACATGGGTAAGGACAAATTCATCCAACTCATGAGAGCGGGAATCAGCTACGACCGAAACGGTGGGAAGTTTGTAGTCCGACGCCTCGACAATCTAGACGCAGTCGAGGAAAGGCTAGCTGGGATTCTGTCCAGCCCCGTCAAGTTTGTGCGACCTGAGGAAGTTGTAGCTCGCGGTGAAGGGGAAGCTATCCAGGAATGTTTCGTTGATGGACTGCAAGTTGTATGTGACAAATGCGAGTTCATTGAAAGCTGTCCAACTCATACAGTCACATCCTTGAAGTTCTGCCTGTGCGACGAAACGGTATCTGATCCGAAGAGTTACGAGAAGTATGTAGCGAAGAATGCGCCACCTACAAAGGCTCCGAAAGCAGCTAAAGCTGTAAAGCAGGACAGGGGCCGCAAGAAGCGTCAGGGACCTTTGGCTAGTCCAATTAAGTGACCCAACTCGGGGAGAATCAGTTTCTCCATAGCGGTCCGCACAGCATTCGGTGATCCGGGCAGGCAGAATATTGCTCTCCGCTTTATCGTGCCCGCGAACGCCCGACTCATCATGGCCGCAGAGCCTATCTCGTCAAAACTGATCTTTCTGAACAATTCACCGAATCCTGGAATCTCCCGATCCAACATCGGGGAAATGGCCTCGAACGTAACATCCGTAGACGAGAGCCCAGTGCCTCCGGTGATGATCACTACGTCAACGTCCCGGTTCGAAAGCGCACCTCTCGTAGCCTTCCGGATCATAGGCTTAGAATCTGAAATTAGTTGCCGTCCCGCAATTTTATGGCCGGCATTGGCAGCGAGCTGTTCAATGATGTCGCCCGACTCGTCGTCGGGGTTCTGTTTCGCCTTCAGCTGCTTGAATTTCGATGTGCTACAGGTGATAACGTAAACGGTGGCTGTTTCTGGCGATGATTGCTTGTGTAGTTTTGAAGTTTCGCTCATTTCTCATCGCTTAATTTTCTTCGTGACCCGCAAGTTGGTGATCACGGTGCTCGGGTATTGTCCTTTCGAGTCCTTCTCGTATTGTTTGACCATGTCCCATATAGTGAGCAGGTAGGTTGAAGCAGCAGTAAGCGCCTCCATCTCCACCCCAGTCCTTGCTAGACCTTTGACGTAAGACTCAACTCGCAACGTATTTCCTTGGAACGAATGCTTCGTGCGAACGGTCGTTAATGGTATCGAGTGGCAAAAGGGCAGTAGGTGGGGTGTATCCTTAGCCGCCATAATCGCCGCGATTTCCGCCGCCGCTACCGCATCACCCTTCGCTATTCCCCCTGACCTTATTCGCTTGATCGTGCTCGGCTTCAACCTGATTTCGCCAACGGCGAAAGCTTCTCTCGAAATGATGTCTTTCTGCGAGATGTCTATCATCGAGAACCGTTGCATTACAGACTACCTCTGAGACGATGATAACGCGTAGAGGTAAGTTATCTGTTGCGCCGGAACTGGATCCGCCGCGTAACTAGATTAATGGGTATTTACTTTCGTTGGGACCGCTTTTTGCTCGTGGTTGCCAGTGCAGCCTCTAATTGTTCACGCATTGTGGAGGCGGGTATGTTCTGTAGGCCGAGTAGGGTTGTTTTGCCGCGGACGCCTTCCCCTGATTTTGAAGCCGCTATGACGCCTATGGCGCTTAAGCCGCGGGCGTATTTCCAGATTTGCGTGTGTTTTCTGGGTTTATCGTTGTATTCCTCGCAGACGGCTTTGTATTCGCGTTCAACGGTTCCGATGTTGGCGTAGGCTTCCTGCGACTCCTCAAGGGTCCTTGCTAAGGCTAGTAGCATGTATTTTTCGTGGGAAGATAGTGCGGCAATGTATTCGCCGCGCAGCATGGGGTAAACGCTTCCCGCCGCTTTGCGGACATGTTCGGTGAGAACTCGCTTTGAAGGTTCTGAATCCGCATACTTTCCTGCTCGCCAGATAAGTTCTATGGCGTATCGAGCATCACCACTCTGCCCTCCTACGTCAGCGACAAGTTCTAGGGCTTCGTCGGCTACCGCGTTTTCTTTGAAAGCTAAGCTGACGCGGGCTTGGAGTATATCGATTAGTTGACGGGAATTGTACTTGTCAAGTTTGACGATGTTCCTTTGCAGGGTATCGACAGTGCTTCTATCCAGTTTTTGTAGGTATTCGAGTTCGCGGAGTATGAAGATGAGTGATAGGCGGATTGGTTTTCCAACCCGTTCCTCTTGGATGCGGGTCAGGTTGTAGATTGGGGTTGACTCCTCCACCCTGATCAAGTGTTCAACTTCATCTAGAGCCAGTATGAGGTGCATGTTCTTGTCGTCAAGCATGTCCATTAGAGTGTGGAGAAGTTCTTCGGGTGCGAAGCCGCGTTTTGGAAATTCAGGTTCGAACTGCGTCAGAACCCGTTTGATGATCATGAAGAGGCTGCCTTTCGCTTCGCGGCAGTTGACGTGAACATAATGGAGATTGACCTTTCGCCCCCTCGCAGCCTTGACTAGGTCTGTGCCGAAGCGTTGGACCAAAACCGTCTTCCCAGTTCCCACATCGCCCGTGATCAGAACTCGTTGGCTTGTGGAGAACGGGCTGTCAAGGGAAAAACGGAAGAGTTGCGTTAGAAAACGCATCTGATCGTCGCGGGTGAGGAAGGTTGCGGGGTAGGAACTCCAACGAAAGAGGGGTTTCGTCCTTGAAAACTGTCGGTCTCTCTAACGTCTCTTTAACGATGTCGGAAGACAATTGAACGAGAGCCCCTACTCTGGGCATGGTTTACAATACTCCCATTTTACGGTGTTTGTTGTCTAAGACGATAAAAATAGGAGAGCAGGGTGAAACTGATTGACGGGCTACGTTAAACTTCTTAGTCTTAGGCGCAAGACTAAGTAAATTCTGCCTTCAGATGACGGTTTTTTCAGCACACCGAAACTAGGTAGGTGCTGAGAACTTGACGTTACCACTAAGAAAGGCAACGGGGCGTTGTCGGTTTTGGATTGCTCAAGAGGTAGCTGACACCAAATTCACCGCTGACCTACGGCCATTTGTTGACATTGATTCAGAATGCAATCGCTAAATACAAAGAATCAAAGCAGTGAAGTTAGAGGCAATCCAGATTTGAAAGGCTTGACAAGCAAGCAGCATCTATTCATGCGGGTAATACTTGTAGTCAGCCTTGCAAATGCGGCAATTTACTACAATCTCTTCTTGAATCCCCAAGTTGTAACTGTACCATGGCAATTCGCCGAATTTGCCGTATTGGCAACTGCCGTTACCCTCTTCGCTCTTACAGTAAATCTACTCTTTTGGTGGAAGTACCAACGAAGTACCTAGACAAGATCACACCGCAGGTATCTGACATATGGAGAGCCGACGAACTATTCCTAAAAAGTAAGGGCAAACATGAAAGTACCTGTACGCACTCATGGACGATCAGACAAGATCTGGATAGGCCCAAATAAATGTAACGTTATCTTCACTCATGCCTAGAAAGCAGGGATAGAAGTTAAGGGCAAAGACAGGTGGTTGACTCTGATTCAGAACGCTTCAAGAAACCCACGACTCGCTGATCGTTCGCAACTGCGACATCGGTCTGGCACGCAAAGGTGTTCTCGGCTTTCGACGCATTACGTTAAATAGTCTTAACTTCATGGCGACGTGTAGTGGCTTGGGGAGCTTATGGTTCAAAGATTCAGGTTCATTGCCGTTTCGATCCTTTCGATTCTGGTGCTCACGATTATCGGAGCCAGCTTAGTCTCACCGGCATACGCTCAAACGATTACGCTTAATGTTTCGCCTAACCCTGTATTGTCCTCAACAACATATTTCTCTCTTACATACTCTGGTACGCTCGCCCAGCGTCTGCTGATCTAATACATATACTCCTGTATTCAGGTTCTGGGTGTTCGGTGTTTGCAAACAGCTTTGTTGTCGTAACCGCTAACGGTATCACGGGCGCCTTCAGTAGGAGCGTTATCCCCAATAATGATCCGGGGGTCGTATAGCGCCCAGGCGGTGGACATTACAAATCCAGGTGTCCCCGCATCAGGTTGCGTGAACTTCACAATCGACCCCGCCTCTTCCATACCTGAATACCCAGTCGGCTTAGCGATACTAGCAATCTTCATGATAATCGCATACGGCGTAATCAGAAGAAAAACGGCGACGAAACAAAAGTAAGAACCAATCAACGGCATGTTGCCGACTTTTCAACCATCAACCGAACGGTAACAGTCTTAAGAATTTCATTCATCAACCGACAACGTAACGTTACCACGAAAAAGGTAAGTGGCTGACCATAACTCAAAATGCGAGCCGTCGAATTTAATATCCGACGAAAAGCTAGTATGGTTTCGGGTTGTGGGGTCAGCGTAAGGTTGGAGCAGAAACGTAATCGTTGTCGTGCTACTTGCCGTCGTTGTTGCCTGCGTGATTCTGCCATCAGCGAGAGCAACTGTACCTATCACCGTGACCATTACCCCGCCAAGTCCATCCGCAAATGCGTCTTTCACAATCTCTGGGCAGTTCGTGGGGTATGGAAGTGGAGTACACTGGATAATGGATTTCGGCACAGCTCAGAGTCTGAATCCTTGCGTTCCCCTAAGTTACGGACCTTCGTTTAGTGGAACGACAGGTAGCGGTGGCACATACTCCCAGAGCATTTCAGGCCGATCCCCAGGACCTTACACAGTAACCGTAAGAGACGAGTTTGGTGACAACTCTGGTCGCGTCTGTTTCACAATCGGTTTTGGCTCTACATTTAACATCCCTGAATACCCACTAGGATTACCGATACTCGCAATCCTCACCGTAATCGCATACGGCCTAATCAGACGCAGACCCCGAAACTAACTGCTTTTTTGAGTCAAGTCCTGCCAGTTAACAGAACCTTGCATTGTTAGGTAAGCTCAAGTTGTATAATTCTGGTTAGTCGGTTGCGTCTGGTTAAGCAGTTGCAATTTTCTGACAAATGGAACGAAGTATGGTTAGGCTAACCATGCGAACCCGATTCCTACGCCTACATGTAAAACCCAGCGAAGCTCTCGCATTATTTGTGGCTGCTTTTCTCACCTTAACATCAACCCGATTTTCAAAGCATATTCTATCAACCGACAACTTCACGTTTCCTGCGAAAGGGTAACGCGGCCAATTTCCATGAGGCTTACTTGCAAGAGTTTTGGACGCAGAACAAGGACACTAGAACCGAACATATTCGCCACATTCGGTTAGCAGGAGATCGCAACAACAACCGCATGGAACGCTTCAACGGAGAAGTAAGTCAACGGCAGAAGGTAGTGCGAACCTTGAAGCGGCCCGATACCCCGATACTATCAGGTTATCGCATTTACCATAACTACGTTTGATCACACGAAGCCCTAAGTGGAAAGACTCCCACAGAAGCCGCGGAATCCAAATCAGAGGAAAAGACGGATGGATGACACTAATTCAGAACGCAAGAAGTAACTCCGTCTAGTTCGAGTCCTCTATCTTCCGAGGAAAAAGCCAAAATCGCTGATTATCAGTTCTTAGCTGATACTTCCACCAGTACAGCAGGACTACCGTGAGAACGAAAAGCGTAGTGACGGTTATCCAAGCGGCGGCTTCAAAGATATTAGAGGTGAATGTTTGTAGGTTGCGTGAGATAGCGTAGAAGACAGCGGCATTCAGAACAATGGTTACAGACAATACCCTCACGAACAGGTGTTCTTTGCTCGTTAATCCTTTCATCTTTCAAGCCCTCCTCCGCACGACAAAATAGGCTAAGGCCCCCGTCACCCAAGAGATCAACAAACCGACTCCTACGCCGCGGAAATAGGCGTTCCCTAAAATGTATCCGAGCGGAACAAAAATCATGCTCAAGACAAACTCAAGCACTACGAGCTTGGCGCATGTAGAGCGCCATTTGTCTTTAGTTTCTGTCATCGCATTTCACGCTTGTCATCAAACGCTCTAGGTCTTTGGGATGTGGCCTGAACTGCGACCCACAAGAAACATGCCGCCGCCAACGAATATTACGCCGAAAAGCACTAGACCGCTGGCAACTAGAAGCCCAAGGTTAAAACAGTTAGGGCCCCACCAAGGCGAGCCGCATAGAAAAGTGCTCAGGCCTAAGACAAAAAGCACCCATCCAACAAGAAACACAAAACCCCCCAATACCCCCCACGTATTGTAACGGCCGCGCATTTTCACTTCTGTCATCACATTTCACCCACCATCAATGTGCCGCGTCTCGCTCTTACTGGTTCCCCTGTTTTTCACGAATCGAAACATGGTTCCGTGTGCAAACGGCTAGAAACAGTAAGATCGAATCCCACCAAACGAAAGTAAACACCTCCCACCATCACCGAACAGTAACATCGGAACCTTACGTGGATTTCACCTAGGAGGTAACGTTACCAAACTTCCTCCAGACCATTCACTTCATCCAGCTCGATAGGATTCAATCACTCTGTAAAGCTCATCGCGTTCAGATGGCGCAACCTCCCTAACCGCCCCTCCGACCCCTACTAACTTTCTACCCCGGCTCCTCGGAGTCACGGTCCCAATGATTCTCGCTGGAATGCCGCGCTGCCTCAGACTGCGTAGGATTCCACTGCTTTTGCGCCTATCCGCCACTATTAGGAGACAACCTGAACTCATCAGACGCAACGGATCCACCCGGAGAGCGGAGCATATCTCCTTCGTTTCCTGGCGAATCGCAATGCGTGATTCATGAATCACAAAACCCAACCTGGGACGCTTCTGCGAGCTCCCAGACACCCTGCAACAAGCCTCCCTCGGTGGGGTCATGCATTGCCCTAACTCCACCAGCCCGCACCGCTATCAACGCGTCGTCCACTACGCTGATCTTGTTCCTCAAACCCTTAGCCCGTCTCAGAGATCGAGGCCCGATTTTCCGGCGAAGTTTATGGGCAAAGTCAGTGGCGAAAACCGCGGTACCTTCGATCCCGATGGTTTTCGTCATAATGATCTGGTCTTGTGGGCGTGCGGTGTGTGATGTGACGTAATTCTTTCTCGAGACTACACCAACCATATACCCGATCACGATCGGGCGCCTCAAGCCAGGCGTAACCTCTGTGTGGCCTCCCACGACGGAGACGCCAATTCCTTTCGCCGCTTTGTCGATTTGTTTCATGATCGTATCGACGAGGGCTATGGTCGATCTCTCAGGAAGTAGCAGGTCGCATAGGAACCACTTGGGTTTCGCTCCCCTACAAGCTACGTCGTTGGCGTTCACGTGAACGGCGAGCCATCCAATATCAAAAGCCGTGCCTGTAACTGGGTCGGTCGTCAAAACCAAAACGTCTTTTCCGAGCGATACTAACGCCGCATCCTCTCCAACCGACGAACCAAGAATCACCGACCGATCCTTCGCTCCCTTGTAGCGAAACACGCTGCGAACTAGGACTTCAGTTGGGATTTTCCCAGTCCGAAAGAACGTCATCTTGCACCAACCGCTAGATGCTACATAATCATTTAAGTAATCAATCGAACGCTAGTAAACGCAGGTCGGATTAATGATTAAGTCTATTATGGATATGGCCGTCGTAGTTTCGGACGCGAAGAAATCGGCGGAATGGTACAAGGAAAAACTCGGCTTAGAAATCAGAGACAACGAGGGACACTGGATCACCCTAGCGCCAAAAGGATCTAACGTGGTTCTACATCTTTGTGAGACAAAGCAATTGGAACAGGGAAATACCGGCATCGCATTCTCCGTTGACGACCTTGACAAGACGTACAACGAGTTAACTGCCAAGGGTGTCGAATTCACCACGAAACCAAAGAAGACCGAGTGGGGCAGCCACGCGATGTTCAAGGACCCCGACGGAAACGAGTTCTGGCTCTTTCCCGAGTAGCAGCACCCTTATAGATTATCGGACGTACCACCCAAAGGCGCTGAATTGTTATGCCACCGTCTCCCGCAAAACCCGGGTACAGTGTTCTGTGACAAATGTGGGATGGGGAACCCAACTACCAACAAATACTGCTGGGGTTGCGGTAAGTCACTTGCCACATCTACGTGCTCCTACTGCAGCACCGTAAACCCACACTACTCTGAATTCTGTGGAGCGTGTGGGCGAAAACTACCTGCTTGATTCATGATCTATCAGCGGGACCTTCGGCTAAGTTATGATCTGGCTGAGAGCCTGTAGGCATTGAGCTATGAGCCTCGAACGTGATCTTCTCGTTCGGCCGGGGAAGAAGTTCAGGCTAAGAGATCACAATCCTGACGATACCCTAGGCTACAAGAACGACGATCAGACGCAGGCGGCGTTGAAGAAGCATCTCCAACGGCTAGAAAAGCTACAATATTTGCTGTATGCTTCAAAGAAATGCGCACTCCTGATCGTTCTTCAAGCTTTGGATAGCGGGGGAAAGGATGGAACAATACGGCACGTCATGTCAGGCGTCAACCCGCAAGGATGCAGAGTAACATCCTTCAAACAACCAACACCTGAGGAGGCTGCGCATGACTTCCTCTGGCGAACTCACAAAGCGGTTCCGGAGCGCGGCGAGATAGGGATCTTCAATCGCTCATATTACGAGGATGTCCTTGTAGTTCGCGTCCACAAGACGGTTCCGGAGTCTGTCTGGTCAAGACGGTACAAGGAAATCAACCGCTTCGAGAAGATCTTGGTAGAGAATGACGTGAAGATTCTGAAGTTCTACCTTCACATAAGCTCGGGAGAACAGCTGAAACGCTTCAAGCAGAGGCTCGAAGATCCTACCAAGCGTTGGGAACTCTCCCCAACAGACTTTCAGGAACGAAGATACTGGAAACGGTACATGGCCGCCTATGAGGATATGCTGAACTTCTGCAGCACCGAATGGGCCCCATGGTATTTGATCCCTTCCAACCATAAATTGTTCCGGAACTTTGCCGTATCGCACATAATTGTAAAGACACTTGAAGACATGAACCTGAAATTTCCCAAACCTGCCTTTGAGATTTCTAAATATCGACGAAAATAGTTGTCACTGTCTCGTAAACTCTCTTTTTGCTAGGCTTCGGGGCTCACTCTTCGGTAGAAGAAGTGCTTCAACGCCTCAGCTAATGCGAGATAGGTGATTATGAATACTGCCAAGACCAAGTAGAAAGTGAGTGGGGGAATCACGAGGCTGAGTAATCCGCCTATTGGGGTGAATGGTAGCAGCATCGGAACGATCACGGTGGCCAGAGTGCTAAAGATCAATGCTTTGCTTGGACGGCTTTTGTAAAATGGGACGTGCCTTGTTCTTATGACGAAAATAATGAGCGACTGGGTACTTATCGATTCGAGGAACCACGCTGTTTGGAAAAGTGCTGGTGGGGCATGGAATACAAATAGCATGACCCCGAAGGTCAGGTAGTCGAATATCGAGCTCACAGGTCCGAAGAACGCCATGAATTGCCGCACGAAATGCATGTCCCATCGACGCGGTGCCTTCAGATATTCAGCGTCGACATTGTCTGTTGGAATAGCTAATTCAGAAATATCGTAAAGTAGGTTGTTAAGCAGAATCTGCGAGGGTAGCATCGGGAGGAATGGTAGGAACAGGCTCGCGCCGGCTGCGCTGAACATGTTACCGAAGTTAGAACTCGTGCCCATCATGATGTACTTCATCGAGTTTCCCATCGTCTTCCTCCCTGCCTGAACTCCCTGGGCTAGGACGGTCAGATCATTTTGCAGGAGGATGATGTCCGCTGCAGCCTTAGCAACATCTACAGCGTTATCGACTGATATGCCCACGTCGGCGGTTCTTATGCTGGGGGCGTCGTTTATCCCGTCTCCCATGAAACCAACCACGTGTCCGTTCTTGTGGAGAGCTATCATGATGCGGTTCTTCTGGTCGGGTGTGATGCGAGCAAAAATGTTCGTCGTCTCGACGATTCTTTGGAGCGCGGAATCGCTAGTCTGCCTAAGGTCGTCCCCGGTCACTATGGCGTCGACTTTGATGTTGAGCGTCTCGCAGAGGTGTCTTGCCACGAACTCGTTGTCGCCCGTCAGGATCTTCAGGGTTATTCCCGATTCTTTCAACATTTGCAGTGAGGCTGTTGCCGTTGGCTTGGGTGGGTCGGTGAAAGTCAGCAGGCCGACAAAGACCATATCCGTTTCGTCTTTGACCGTGTAGGATGGAGTCTTTTCGACTTGTTTAGTCGCTACGGCGAGTATGCGTCTTCCTTGCTTACTCATTTCTTCGTATTGGGTGCGTATTTTGTTCTTGATGTCGTCGGTCAACGGAAGTTGTTGGCTCTCGTTTTGGTATAGGCTGCATGTGCTTAGCATTTCCAGGGTGGCGCCCTTGGAGATCAAGAGTGTCTTGCTTCCGTCGCTTACAATTACGGAGACTCTTCGTCGGACAAAGTCAAACGGTATTTCATCAACCCGCGCGTATTTTGTTAGGTCCAATTGTTGGTGCTTGAGTATTGCGTCGTCTAAGGGTGTGCGCACTCCGGCCTCAAGACTGCTGTTGAGCTGTGCCATCAGCAGAATGTTAGTCGTCTTCTTTGCCGTTGACGTTGAGGTGTGAGGTTAAGTCTATGGCGTTTTGGGTTAGCGTACCAGTTTTGTCTGTGCAGAGGGTGTCCATGCTTCCGAAGTTTTGTATGGCCGATAGTTTCTTGACTATCACGCCTTTCGCGGCCATCTCCATGGCTCCCTTGGAGAGGTTTATCGTAACGATCATCGGAAGAAGTTCAGGCGTAAGGCCAACGGCCAGGGCCACGGAGAAGAGTAAGGATGTTAGAATGTCGCGTTTGAACAAAGCGTTGATGAAGAAAACGAAGACTACGAGGAGAAGGGTAACTTGCATGATGAGGTAGCCGAACTTTTTGAGTCCTCTATCAAACTCGGTCTCAGGTTCTTTGCCAATCAGTTCCTTCGCGATTCCCCCGTAGGCGGTTGTGCTGCCTGTTTTGGTTATCATCATCGTTGCGGTTCCGCTGACAACTGACGTGCCCATGAACGCCAAGTCGGTACGGTCGAGGTCTTGCTTCGTTTTGTTATCTGGAGCCGCGTCTTTTTCAGCCGGGAATGATTCTCCAGTCAGCGCAGATTGATCAACGAACAGATCCTTGACTGACAGAACTGTGCCGTCGGCTGGGACCATGTCGCCAGCTGACAAATACACCAAGTCGCCTGGAACAATATCGGAAACTGGAAGCTCGACCTTTTTTCCGTCCCTGTTCACTGTGGCAGTTGTGAGGATTCTTGCCCTCAGGGCGGCCGCAGCGTTCTCAGCCTTAGACTCCTGATAGAAACCGAGGACTACGCTCATACCGACGACGAAGTAGATTATTGAGGCGTTGACAAGGTCTCCGAGAAAAGCAGAGATGCTGCCCGCGAACACAAGTATGATGACTAGGGGGCTCTTGAAGTAAGACAGAAACATCGAAACTCGGGATCGTTTCTTACTACCGACTACAACGTTAGGGCCGTACGTCTTCAGACACTTCTCTGCTTCCTCCTGAGTCAGTCCACTAATAGTGGCGACAGCGACTTCGCTCATTGCTAACGGAACCACGAAAGCTTAGGTTCTAACAGGATATGAAACTTTCATGTTTGAGGACGGAACTCTGATTGTTAGTCGTCGAAGGTCCTTGCGTTGCGCTAATGTAGAACGCATTGATTTCGGTATAACTTTGCGTAGCGAGCTGCTCATATTGCTGAGTGTTAATGCCACCAGGCTTTGGGGCTCAGGATGAATTCAACCGTTTCCATCGTGTTGGCCTTATCTGCGATGGCGGGGTTCGGCGTAGCCGACTTCTTCACAAAAGTCATACTTTCCAAAGCGCCTGCGCTCAGAACTGCCTTGATCTCACAGGGAGTAGGTACTGTCCTGTTTCTCGGAGTGTCGTTATACTTCGACTTCGGAGTTCCAAGTAATTCTGTCATTTATCTGACTCTGCTATCTGGTGTACTGTCTGCAATCGCCCTGTGCAGTTATTACGTCGCCTTGAGTCTTGAGAAGGCCAGTCTAGTCTGCGCCAATTTTTGCATGCCTAAACGTCGTCGCGGTGGTCCTCTCTATTTCTCTCCTAGGAGAAAGATTATCAATTCTCCAGCTTTCGCTAATAGTATGCGTTCTCGCGGGGATTCTGCTCGTAGCGTTCGAAAGATCAGCCAATCCGTCAAACAGATTGGGTATCGCATTAGCCTTACTTGCAGCTCTTTTGGCAGGCGGTAATACAATAGTCCAGAAATTGATTGCTAACGGCGATCATTTTCTGATGAGCTTTTCCTTAACCCGTGTCTTCATGATGGGTTTCATGCTTGCAATATTGTTGACCTTCCGAGAAACCAAGAGGGGCATGACAGCAACAAATTATCGAAATATTGGGCTGCTAGGTATAATTGATGTTACCTCCTTCTTCGCTTGGTATCTCGGGCTTCATTTCGGCTTAGTCGCGATTGTGACGCCAATAGCAAACTCATCGCCCGTACTAACAGTAATTCTCGCCCATCTCTTCTTGAAAGAACGAATCGGCCTGTACCAAAGGCTTGGTATCATTGCAATCTTGGTAGGAATCACGACTCTCGTCGCCATTTCGCAGTGATCATCAGACATTCCGAATTGGCCGGCCTTCGGCATCCAGACACAAACGGAGAACCCACAACTAGAATAATAAAACAGGAATTAGCCCAAGCTCTGCATAGAACAAAATAACCGCAGTCCCGAACACGAACGACGAGCGATTGCCGACAAACAACCTAAGACGCTAATTACTGACGGCGCACCAAACTTCCATGAAGCCTACGAGAAAGAGTTCTACACAAACCGACTAGAAACAAGAACGGAACACATTCGCGATATTCGTATGGATGGAACGGTTCACCACAACAAAATGGAAAGAATGAATGGGGAAATTCGTGACCGAGAACGCGTCATGCGCACTCTCGAAAAATCAAACAGCCCAATAGTTGCGGGCTATCAACTATTTCACAACTATATTCGCCCACATATGTACTTAGAAGGAAAGACCCCCGCAGAAGCGGCAGGAATCAAAGTTGAGGGAGAGAACAAGTGGTTGACTTTGATTCAGAACGCAACCCGTAAAGGTAGAGATACCAAATAGCCCACGCATGCCAAAAGCTGCAATTTCTAAGGAAAGATGGTTGTGAATTGGGGGCGCTAGGCGATTTTGATGCTCGTGCTGGCTTTCATTATCTGAGAAAGTGGGTTGTCGTAGCGATTGCCACTGGCATCGTCGCTGGTCTCGGAGCATTAGTCTTAATTCGAGGCATAGATTTCTTCACGAAACTATTCCTCGTCGGAATAGTGGGATATGCGCCGCCGCTACCCGGTGGCGAGACACAAAATCATCTGATCACCATCATTATCGCCCGACCATGGCTAATACCAGTCTCCACAGGCTCTGGGGGGATTGCTAAGTGGCATATTGGTTGCGAAGTTAGCTCCTGAAGCCAAGGGTGTTGGAACTGACGCTGCGATAGGCGAATTCCATAAAGGACACGCTCTGATTCGCACTCGCGTGCCACTGGTTAAACTCCTCACCTCAGCCATCACGATAGGTTCAGGGGGTACTTCCGGCCGTGAAGGACCGATAGCCCAGATAGGCGCTGGTTTGGGCACGCAAATTGCGAAGTTATTCAACCTTACAGAGCGTGAGAGGAGAATCGCCCTCGCAGCGGGACTTGGAGCGGGTATTGCTGCGATCTTCAAGGCTCCTCTAGCTGGGGCAATTCTGGGTGGTGAGATATTCTACAAACATGATTTTGAAGCTGAAGCCATGATTCCAGGATTCATAGCCTCAACAGTAAGCTACACGATCGTAGGCTTCGTGACAGGATGGCAACCAATCTTCAGTACCGGAGTCACCCCAGTAGCATTCATACATCCAGAGGCACTGCTCCTCTATGGAGTGCTAGGGGTTGTATGCGCTGCGTTCGCGCACTTGCTCTTCAAAGTCTACTTCACGGTTCATGACATCTTTGAGAAGATTCGAATACCCCTCTTCATCAAACCTGCGATTGGCGGGCTTTTAGCAGGAGTCATTGGCATTTTCGTTCCTTCCGTCTTGGGCGTAGGTTATGGTTGGGCTCAGCTTGCGCTTAACCAGAACTACCAAGTTTTACCCCCGACGATAATGATACTGGCTATTTTCGCTGAGATTTTTGCTATGTCGTTTACATTGGGTTCAGGTGGTAGTGGAGGATTATTTGGTCCCTGTGTTGTTACGGGTACGATGATTGGTGCCGCTTTCGGTTACTATGCGCATCAAGCCTTTCCCGCAACTGTGACGAACCCATCTAACTTCGCCATTGTTGGGATGATGGCTTTCTTCGGTGGTGCCGCGAAGTCACCCTTAGCAGTCATCGTAATGATCGCAGAGATGACTGGCGGCTATGGTTTGCTCGCTCCATCAATGATCGCTGTGGTTGTTGCATACTTGCTCACTGGAAATTTGAGCATATTCTACAATCAGGTGGACAGTGTTGAAGAATCTCCTGCTCACATTGAGGAGTATGAGACGTTAGCCCTGAAGAGGATTAGGGTCGCTGACGTTATGACAAGGAACGTAGTATCGATAAAGCCAGCCATCAGCGTTCAAGTAGCTTTAGACTTGATGGAGGCGAACCTTGTAGGCGGCTTGCCTGTGGTATCGAACGGCAAATTGGTGGGGATGGTTACAAGGACTGACATACTGAAGCTTGAGCCTTCAAAACGCGCAGAAAAGACCGTTAATGATGTTATGACGGTGCAGTTGCTGGTCGCGTCACCTGAAGAAGACTTGTTTTTGGCGTTGACGAGAATGATGAGCAGAGGCGTAGGCAGACTTCCAGTCGTTCCGAACGACAACCCAGAGGCAATGATCGGCATAATCACACGCACCGACATTTCGAAGGCAATCGAAAAACATCGTCTCAGCCAATCGTCTATGAGCAAGTAGCGAGGAAGAAAAATCGGGTGACCTCGCTGCCAAGAACGAAACGAATCAAACAGGTTCGGAGAACATTAGATTACTTGGCTTACGCCTCTCTCTTCTTCGATATCTGCATCGCAATAATTACCTCTATGAGCATCATTGGGTTTGGCGATAACCGCATGCTGTTTCTGGTTCCAATCAACTACCTCCTTACAGGCGTAGTTATCCTTTCTCTAGTTTCCTTTGCTACATTGCTGATTCTGAAACATGAAGAAACAATCCTCGTAAAGTTACTCCGCATCAAGAAATCTTGAGCAAGAATCTAAACCCGTATCTGGCGGAGACTGGCGTTACCACGGGAGAACTCCCGCTGAAGCAACTGGAATACGCGTTGAATGTAAGAATAAGTGGCTAACTATCGTGCAAAATTCTTCGTGCGAGTATTCTTAAGTTACTGAGGCAGATTTCGCTGCGATAAGCCTTGTCAGCAGAAGAGAGACCAACGGTTGCGTTCGTCCTCTCACTGATTGGAGGCATCTTCATTCTGCTCGGCGGAGCAATGATGTCAATGATAGGTCCATTCGGGTTTGGCGGGATGATGAACGACTATGCGGTTACGGAGGATACGGAGGGAATAGTTGGTTTGGGGGAATGATGGGCCGATACTCCGGTCCAGCGTTCGGCATAATGGGGGGATACGGGTTCGGCAGAATATTCGGCGTTGCAGGCGTACTGTTCGGAACAATCGTCGTAGTCAGTGCCCTAATGCTATACAACGAACCGATCGAACACTTCAAGTGGGGCCTCTTGATTTTGATCTTCTCGGTCCTGAGTATACTCGGGAGTGCGATGGCAGGCTTCGGAGTAGGGTTGATACTTGGAGTTCTCGGTGGAATATTCGCGTTGATTTGGAGACCACCAAGCACATCGAAAACGTAAACGCCCTTGGAGCTTAGCGATAAAGCAGACGAAAAGCAACAGCCCTCTGCGGCTGACGAGAAGGTAATGTTACCCTTGATTGGTTTCTCTCTAATCGCCTGTAACATTAAATCCTTCATCTACCCCGCGCGACTCGCATTCGTGTCAGTTGAAGAGTACGAGAAACAGGTTTTGGGGGTTGTGACGAAATTGGGAAGCTTCTGGGTATAAATTGGGCATAACCGGAAATATTCAGCCTGGAGCGCTTGAGTCAATTCTCTTACCTCTAATCGATAGATATCATTCGTGAGAACTACAACCGACAGGAGAGTGACAGCTGGTGCATACACTTGTTACGGGGGGCGCGGGCTTCATCGGTTCCCACATTGTGCAAGCCTTGGTCGCACGCGGGGACCAGGTTAGCGTACTCGACAATCTCAACCAGAGAGTCCACGGCGACGAGCCCCCAAACTTCTCTGAGAACGTCAGATTCATTCATGGTGATCTCTTGTCACCCTCTTCAGTGCGTGATGCGGTCGGAGATGAAGTCGACGTGGTGTTTCATGAGGCTGCAATGGTAGGATTCGGAAAAGGCGGGACCGATGCACAGGACTATGTTACAACAAATGTGATCGGTACAATCCGGCTAATGGACGCCATTGCTAAGAATGGAAACTCCAAACACCCGCGTTTTGTTCTCGCTTCGACAATGGCCATCTATGGTGAAGGTTGCTATGTATGCAGCGCGTGCGGCGAAGTGCAAGATGGGGTACGCCGACACGAAGACCTGGAGAATCTCAAATGGGACCCACTCTGCGTCAAGTGTGGAGAGAAACTTGACCCACGCCCGGTAACCGAAAGCCAGCCTCCTCGGCCTGGAACCGTCTATGCGATTACTAAGTTAAATCAAGAACTAATTTGCATGAGTCTTGGTCGCGAATCCAATATTCCTGTCGTCGCTCTTCGATATCATAACGTTTACGGACCTCGGATGCCTCGCGACACACCCTACGCGGGCGTGGCATCCATCTTCAAGAGCCGCCTCCTCTCAGATCTTTCCCCCATCATTTACGAAGACGGGAAGCAACTTCGGGATTTCGTCCATGTTGAGGATATTGTTCAAGCAAACCTTATCGCGGCAGACGCTCCCGAGGAGGATGTTGCCTTTGAAGCATTCAACGTGGGAACCGGACTGCCGCACGCAATCATTGACTTCGCACATGAATTAGCCAAATCCCTAGCTCCTGATATTCGACCCGAATTCCCCGGGTTATTCCGCTTAGGAGACGTACGTCATATCTTCGCGAATGTTTCGAAAATAGAGCGGCTGGGTTTTAAGCCCCGGGTTTCCTTTGAACAGGGTGTTTCAAGATTCGCGCAAGAACCTGCGCGAGCCCCACCGAAGGTTGTGTTTTCGTGACTGGGCACCAGGTTGCTGTAATTCTTCCTGCATTGAATGAAGCGCAAGCTGTCGAAGCCGTCGTTGAGGGTTTTCTTCGCGAGGGCATGCGCGTTATCGTTGTCGATAACGGAAGCACAGATGGCACGGGACCGACGGCTGCGCGAGCCGGGGCAGAAGTCGTATACGAAAAGACCCGAGGATACGGTAGCGCATGTCTTGCCGGTCTATCTTACCTCACTCCTCACTCCCCTAGCATTGTAGTGTTTGCAGACTGTGATGGAACCCTCGATCCTCATGATATTCGAAGGTTGATTGCACCAATTGAGTCGGGGGCTGCGGATGTGGTTCTCGGCCGAGCACGTCCGGGTGGAAAAAGGAGCTCTACCGACCCACCAAAAACTCGGGAACACAATTTCATGTATCCTTTTGCAAACATTGTACGGACTTGCTGTTAGGGATGTCCCACCATACCGCGCTCTCCGGTGGTCCTTCCTTTCCGAGCTAGGCCTTTCCGATAGGACCTATGGCTTCCCCGTCGAAACCGTTGCGCTTGCGGCGCGAAGAGGAGGCCGACGTTGAAGAAGTTGATGTAAGTTATCGAGTTCGAGCTACAGGACAGAGCAAAGTTACCGGGTCACTCAAAACCTCTCTTCGAGCAGGGATGATCATGATAGTTTTACTGATAGGACTGCGGTTCAGGAAGCTGCCGAATTGAAGAGGAAAGCAGTTCTTGTCTTCGCGCGAAGACCCGAACTTGGCCGAGTTAAGACACGCCTTGAGACCTGTATCGGGGCTCCTAAAACGCTGTCCCTCTATCGAGCATTCCTCACCGACACCTTGCTCGCGGCGCGTGAATCTCGGGCGCAAGTAATATTGGCTCATACGCCTGGCCCTGATTTTCCCGAGCAAAGCTTTGCCGATGTTACGCTTGAACAGCGAGGTAACACGTTTGGAGAAAGATTCGACGCAGCTTTAGAGGACGCGGCTAATCAACTACCCAAGAAAACGCCCCTGGTATTAATCGGAGCAGATACACCGCATCTGTCACCCCAGTTTCTTCGAAGAACATTCGGCATCCTTAGTCAGAATGATGCGGTGATTGGGCCAAGCACCGATGGCGGATTTTATCTTCTCGGATTCTCGTCCCGACCCATCCCAGTGTCTGAAGCATTTTCTGAACCAAGCACGGCAAACTCAGAGGCTGTTCGACTCTTGCGCGAAGCTTGCATCGAACCCATATTCGTTCAAGAGCAGTTTGACGTTGATTGTCCACAAGACCTAATGAAGCTCATTCACCTTATCAATAACTTACAAGCGTCCCACGCTGATTGGATCCCTAAGAATACTCGAAAGGTGTTACATAATGAGGGAATCCTCGCTTTGATGGTCAAATTGGAGAACGCTCAGACGGCAGTAGGCATGGCGAGAGAATCCGTAGGGAATTGAATTAGATTAGTTTCCTTCGGTAACATGCGAAAGCAGATAATTTGAACGAGCGTATGGATCTGACTTGTTCCAAAGAACAGAAGCAATGATACATCACCTGGTTGCTCGAACGCCGTTAAGGACTGTAATGGTTGTCGCGATCTTATCTCGACTATTCGTCTTTGTAGTAGCGGTTGCTTCTAACCATGTTTTCGGAATCAATCCCACCTGTCCCTCATTCGGCTGCTGGAGTATTGATCTTCCCTTCTTCAATCTATTTTCGCGCTGGGACAGCGGCTTTTACGCGGACATTGCTCGCTCCGGGTACGGAACTCAAATTTCGCCTAGGTGGGAATTCTTTCCGTTCTATCCTATCCTCATGGGAACTTTCGGACGTCTATTGGCATTAATTTCTCCCATCCCATTAGATTTGGCGGTTCACATCGCAGGGTTCGCCATAAGCAACCTCGCATTCCTAGGCGCCGTTATCTTCCTGTACAAACTCTCGGAACGAATTTTGGGAGAAAAAAGGCTGGCTTCCGAAGTCGGCGATCTTACTCGCCATCTACCCCGCGGGCGTTTTCTTCTCGGCCACGTATTCCGAATCGCTGTTTCTATTCCTGACGCTAAGTTCTCTCTACTATTGGTACGTGAAGCGAATAGGCAAAGCGGGAGTATTGGGGTTTCTTGCAGCGTTAACGAGACCAGTTGGAATTTTTCTGGCTGTCCCCTACCTGTATGAGGTATTAGTTGACTCGACCGAACGGAGATCGGCACGCATGTACTTGCCAGTTGTGAGTGTGTTGCTGGGATATCTTAGTTTCATGGCGTATAGTCAGTTAATGACCGGAACGCTCTTCGCGAATTTTGCTGCTGCACGCGTCTTCTGGAAAGTTACGCCCGATGCAATTGCCATCCTGATTTTGGCTCGAAACGAGATATTTGACCATCCAATAATTGTCCCATATCTAGCGCTTGGCATAGGTGGAATAGTTGCTTCTCTAGCCACTGCGCAGAGCCGACCTGAAAAGGTGATGGGTCTGTACGCGATCTGTTTACTTGCCTCATACGCTCCTATTCCCATAATCTCTTTCCCGCGCTATTCGGTTACGTTGGTGCCAATGTACTGGGGACTTGCGAAGTTGTCACGGTGGCCCTTGGTGAAGGGTTTAATTTACGCCATTTTCCTGATCCTACTCGCCGTTGGAACTGGGCTGTTTGTGAACTGGTACAGTTTCTACTAGAATTGCGTATGTTGCATTGCTTCAACCGCATTCAATCTTTGTGACAGAACTGAACTTTCAGGTGGTTTTCGGAACAGAATCTGGTCAAAGATTATTAGGTGACCGAATAGTCACGACTGGAGTGGAAACGTAGATTGCCGGATCAAACGAGAACAAGCCCACAGAGAAGTAAAATGATTGTGGCTTCAGCAATCGTTCTCGCAGTGATTGTTCTTGGAGTAATAGGATGGCGCCTAATCCCGCCCGCGTCGACAGCATCAACCAGTACAGCCGTCACCCTTCCAACTTCGTCAAGTATGGCCGACGCTTCAATATCCGGCGCATCAAACTCGTCTAATTTGGCGTCCACGCTACTCGCAGGTTCTCCGCCGACATTGGGTTCACCCAACGCCTCGGTGACAATAGTGGAGTTCGGCGACTACCAATGCCCAACCTGCGGCGCATGGTACAACTCGCAAGAAGCTTCGTTGATTCAGAACCTCGTCGATAGCGGGAGGGCTAAGCTAGTATGGCGGGATTTCGATTACTATGGACCTGACTCAGTTTCAGCGTCAGAGGCAGCGTACGCAGCGGGAGAGCAGGGCAAGTTCTGGCAGTTCCATGACCTCCTCTTCCAGAGTCAACAGACTCCAAACAGCGGATGGGCTAGCCGACAAAACATGGAGACGTTCGCGAAACAACTAGGATTGAACATGACAGAGTTCGACCAGTCATTCAACAGCGGAAAATACGACCCACTCATCAACGCAAATCACGCCCTAGGAGTTCAGGCGGGAGTAACTGAAACACCCACATTCTTCCTCATCGGACCAAACGGTAAGATGATAACTATTGCGGGCGGTCAACCGGAATCAGTGTTTGAACAGGCCGTCGCCTCGCTGACTAGTGGGTAAAATGGCCTCTCCGATCCTGGACACATTCAAAGACGCCAGATACGTTCTGCTTAGCCTGGTGATCATGGTTGGCTACGGAACCATGCTCCTCTTCTTCGATTCATTTCTCTTCTTCGTGCCTTACTTCACATTCTACGTCTCAACATCGGCGTATGCGAGCCTTCTGCTTGATTTGTTGTTGACCTTCTTGACGGCGATCGTGCTTGCAGTATCAATTAGACAGATTTCTCTTCAAAGGCAGGGCGGAAGCGCTTCCAAGACTGGAATGCTAGGAATCTTTGCAGCTCTACTTGCGGGGGCGTGTCCCTGTTACTACTTAATTCCCCTTTTAGCGGTTGCTGGCACGATTGGAGGAGCACTAGGAGCAGTGGGCATTCTTCTAAACGCGTTCCAAATTCCAATCAAGTTGGGTGCCATGCTGATTCTCGTAGTGGCGACGTACAAGTTGAACAAATCGGGAGTATGCAAAATTAGGCCTTCGTCTCACACTATCTTACAAAAGTAATCGCTCAATTGACCCACAGTCTTTCGATGACATTATCGAAAATAGTGGCCGTACTGTTTAGTGGTGCCACTTGATTGGGCGAAAATCTGGTACAATTTGGGCAAAGGCTTTTCGTAAGCCCAAAGCAGACCCGCCATCGAACACTCTTGATGCAGGCAAGTCAAGCCGCGACTAAAATCGTCTCAAGCTTCTACCCGGTATAGCATTCCATCATGCAACTTGACGGAGCGATGGATCACAGTCACCCTCAGCCACGGGATTTGGAGTAGATTATTGGTGCAAGGAACGTACGCCAGAAAGCTTGCACTTATACTGTTACTCATTTTGAGTGCTTCTTCTCAGGTGTGGGCGCCATCTTCTCAATCTTACTTGCCAGAGATCGAGCGTGCTGTCAGTTACTTGGTTTCACATTACAATTCGAAGGTTGGGTTAATTTATGAATCTGAGGACGCGGGGAAGACGCATTGGCTTGCTCGAACCGAGTACCCTAACTTTCATTGGCATTACTCTCAGGTCTTTTGGTTGTACTCGGACAATCTGTTCGCCGCGTATGCTCTGTTGCCATATGATCCCGAATTAGCACATGAAATCAATGCTACGCTACATCGCTACAACCCGCCGTTCAGCAACAAGTTCGAATCTGTGATAGGATTCCCAGTTGGCCCAGACAGAAGCGCCCGTGACGTAATTGTCAATCAATCCGACACGTTTGTGGTACTTTACAGGATTCATGACGGCCCCATCGGGAATCCTAAGATTCCGTTCGCAGACGCGATCATGTATCGTGCCCTCAGCGAATACTACCTGGGCGAGACGGAATCGGCTGTAAAGGATGTTAATTGGGCTGCGAGCTTATGGAACGGCACTTGCCTCGTGGATCATGGAGTAACACAGAGTACCCTGACCGCCAGTGATGCTCCCTCGGACATTCAATGGTGTACGAACATGAAGGTGGCTCTGCTACTATACGGCGCACAAGTAATAGGCGTCAACCTGCCGAACTTCAATCAACTAGAATCACACTTGTGGAGCATGCAAAACAAGGAGGGTGGGATAACTACACTGGCCACGGGGCAGGGGCAACCTTCGGGAAGCGCAAACTGCGAAACAACTGCGCTAACCCTACTCGTGTACAATCGAGCACTAATCAGTCGGTTGCATGAGCAACCTATCTCGAAACTAACTAACCTCCCCCGCAACACTGTCGACCTTCACACCTTAACGCTCATGCATGTGTTAGAATATCTGACGAAGAAGACAGGACTGAGGGCTCAGTCGGCTTTTGTTTCAGCACGGTTTTGACCTTGTAGCTCAAGTATTCTTGTGGCAATTTCTTCATTGAAGTCTATGAAGGTCTCTTCGCCAACGATTACTACTGGTACATGAGTAGCCGAACCTGTACGTTCAACTAGTTCCTGAAGCGCGGAACGGTTCCGATCTATGTCGAACTCTTCAAACGCCACGAGATGGTCTGAAAGAAACTTGCGAGCTGCATCGCACGCGGCGCATTCCGAACCATGTGCAAGAAGCTTCACCGTGAACATAGACATTGATACCTCTTCCTAGAGGATTTGCCTGGAGGTAAAATAGGTTCACCAAACTCATTCCCAAAAGAGACCCAAATCAAATTGGATCTAATGTTGATTCTGGTTTATCAAACAAGCTTAACGAATTGGTTCTGGTTCGGTTGACCGTCGAGCGTTATGGAACCCTATGTTTGATCTAAGCGTTAACCTAATGATCCTTCTCGTAGGGCCCAGGAGACTGCGGGCTCGCGCACTCAAGATGCGGACTCTCGAAGTGATATGTTTCCTTATTTTCCGCCGCTGGTGGATTGATGCCTCATGTAGGGATTCTGAACTTAAGGTATGGCGCCGGGAGAGGGATTTGAACTAAAGGTTCAAGCTCCCTACATTTGGGGTTTCTACCGGCCACCCTCCCCAGAAGGTACGCACCTGCTACACCAACATAGCTTTCAGATCAACTCTTGGGACTCTTTCCGAAGGTAGCTGGTGCTCTGTTCTCAGATCCACGTCATCCATTACTAGGGCCTTTAAGGCGTTCCGCATTCCTTCAGACACATCCGGTATTCCCAACTCCAAAAGTATTTCTGCGGTAAATTGCACATGCAACCTCGAAAATTGTCTTCCAGTCAGCGGAAGGGTCGAAATCGCTTTCGAAGATGCTTTTGCCTCTATCAGGGGGAAAGAAGTCACCTTCCTAATCTCAATGGTGATCGAGAAGGAAGCACTTCGATGTTTTTGAACCCACTGAGCTCTATATGAATCCTTTGCTGAGCCGTTACATTCCTGAACTTTAGGACTCTAACCGTATAGAACAGAAAGCTGCAAATGCGAAATACTATGTTCCCTACCCAAACAGTGTTGTTGTTCTCTAACGGTATCGGGAAAGTCGAATGGAAATATCCGTCGACATAAACCTCAAAATGAATCGGTTTCTCGTATGATTCGAACTGATATCTATCTCGTCTTGGGGTAGTCTTGGTATAATCAATTAACAAAAACGATGGAGTGAAAGACGTAAACATCACAGCATTCTCCTTGGTTACTTTCAAATAATCATCAACTTTCGTGATCGGGCCCACTAGAATCTGAGCATTAGGGCCTATCTCCTCTCTCCGGGGGGTTAAGATCTGACTCAGTTTCCGTTCAAAATCTATCGAGGCAGTTCCAGAATGTTCTACCGTTTTCATTGGTGATCCACTGTCATCTATTTCCAGATTCACGTTCCTGGCAAGATCGACCTTGTCCGCAAAATCGATTTGTTGAAAGTTGGCTGTATCGAATCCAGTCTTAGATAGAATATCCGCTGATGTTCTCGGGATTTTTTGATACCGGCAAATCATTAATGCCATAGTAGCATCAGTTTTCTTTCGCTCAAGAGCCAGACCTACCTCCCACGTCATTTCGGTGGTTAGTTGAGCGTCACTGAGAACTAGGATGAAGATATTGCAAGAGGCAATTGCTTCATTTATCTGCGTTCTCCATTCATCGCTTAGATTCTTAATCGATTTTGGAATATCTTCGCTCGCAACAAATGCGCTGATGTTCCGCTTCACTAGGGCATGCCTAAGATGAATCGCGAGATCAATCCCCGTGGCATCTTCGTACGCTATAAAGACAGAGTACTTTGGTGGTACAGTGGTCAATTGACTCATCACACCCGCGGTCTTTTTCTTTATGCCAGCATTAAATTGCTTTCATCATTCGGGTTCTACTTCTTCGTCTAGTGAGGAGCTAATGCCCAGTATCTTCAAAGAATTGCAGAGCGACCTTGCAGAGACGGTCTATTTTCGTAATGTCTTCCTCAGTAGGGTTTCGCCATATTCGTGAGGTGTGAGCGACATCTCCCCTTGTGTCCCATAGGTCTTTCAGATCCTTTGCTACTTGATGAGACACTAAGTTGAGATTCTCGCAAATGCTGAGTCTGGTCTTTGGTCCTCGAATGTCATCCAGTTCCGAATGTATCTTCTTCCACTTGGCCTCGTCAGGTTGAAGCCTGTTTGTGAGCAATGTTCTCGATCTAATGTCCATATAGATTGCAGATAGCAAAAGCGCGGAAATGTAGTCTCCCTTGCGCAAGTCATCTTTGATTCGTTTAATGGCATCTTTCGTAGTCACTTCTAGTTCGTTTAGATCCACCAATTGGGAGTGCCTCCGAGTTCTGTATGCGTGTTAGCCTACTATTCTGTCCTTCGACTTTAATGCCCACAATATCTTCGAGTTTTGCCGGTTGCTTTATTCATTAAGTTCAGATAAACCCCAGGAGCGTTCAGCTTCGTTGAGAGCTTCCGACTTTGGGAGTCTCTAATTGCCTGGAACCCTTTTGCCGAACCAAGTATTGCGTTGGGCCGATCTGAATCACGTCCCCTACGGATAGATCGCGGACGTTTTTGAGTTACGAAGGCACGTAATTTCGCAAATATCTAATTTAGCTAAGAGGAACTTTCAAGAAAGGCAAGTTCCTTTTCTCTTTGCATAATGTCAGGTGTCGCCCCGACCATGATGCGCCGATACTCTTCAAGCGAAGCTTCTCGCAAGTAAGGGGCGGATTGGGCTCCCGAAAGAACAGTTTCCAGGAAATCTGCGCCTTGTTGGCTATCCGGCTCTAGAAACCTCTCCATCAGTAGTTCTGTCCATACTCGTGTCCCATGCGTGGTCGCCGCCACCTTGACAATATCCTTGATGGCCTGAAGACTGACGGAACTCTGAGCCAGTAGAAGAAGCGCACCCTCACGCAAATCCTGGGAATATTCAGCGTTTCCAAGAATCGACATGACTTTTTGATTATCGAGGGCGAGCCTAACAGGTCCGTGGTGTGTGCGTCGCAACAGGTATTCCAGAGGGCTCAGTATCTTGAGAAAACCAAATAACGCTTCGTTGGACTTCGTCGCAATGGCCAAAAGCTTCGCAACCGTATCTTCGTACGAGTGGTTCGCAGCGCGCGAACGAGCAACCGAGGTCATGAACGCATAGTCGCCCATGTTCTTCGGAATTAAATTGAAGATTTCTAAGAGTTTACATGTATTCCAATTATTCTGGTCATTTTGTGCAAGCTTGGTCATTAGAGCTATTAGCGCAAATTTCCTTGGCGTGTGGGCGAGCCTCTTTTGAACAGTATCACAGAAGATGGAGATTTCACGCACTAGGTCGGAATTTCCGTCATCTGCCCAGCTCAATGAACACAAATGCTTCAGTGTTTCCAAGGCACGCCATTGCTGCGAAACATTGGAAGCGATGACGCCAGTCAACGCTGCAAAAGCTGCAACCACAAATGCGCAAGGAAGAGTGATATTTTCCAATTGGTGGTGATATCCGGTGAGTATTCGCTGTCCTGCTTTCACGTGGCTCACAGTAGTTGTCCCAGTTGAGCGCCCGTTCTTCGTGAGCACGACAGCGCCGAAGACTTCAGTAACCTGTTGGGTCGTTAGTGGATTAAGTGCTTGGATCTTTAGCAAGTCAATGGGGCTAACACCCTGCAGGTGGGTTCTTAGTTTATGCCGATCTATTGATTCTTTCACCTCGAGTATGGTCTCAAGCGGTGGGGCGTTGGTGGCATAAAGCACTTGATCGAATAATTCCACGTCTATAGCATCTAGAGATGTCAGCCATGCAGGCAGAATCTTAGATAGTACATCCTCAGAAAAATAGAGAAAGCCCCCTCCCTTTATTACTAGCGCAAGAGCTGCCGCACGTAGCTCCAGAACTGCTGACGCATCAAGAACTATTTTTTGGGCGTCTTCCACGAGTTGATTGTGTATGTCACCACCTGTCGGGCCTCTGGTAAAGTCGGACGATCCTAAGAAGCCAATTATCTCCCACGCCTGCGCAATTTGACCTATAGCATCGGAAGAAATGGGAAACAAGCGTTCGGATAGTTCCTTGTGTACGAGAGAGGTAACGTTGCAATGGCATCGCCAAGTAGCTCGTGTGCAACTTCTTTTGATAGTCCAACCTCCCGCCACACCCTAGTTACATATTCAGGGTGGTTTAGGAATGGGAATAGGAAGAGTTGACGAGTCTCATCTTGTGACAAACTCAGGCACATCTTTCCAAATCTTTGGGCCACAAACCGAGGGTCAAGGGTGTACCTGAGAGATCTCTCCAGAAGGTACTCAGGACTGATGTCGTTTCTGGGATATTCTTGATAATTACTTCCTTCAACGGAGTTAAGTCATCGCAAACTCCATGATAGACTTCCATTACATTGAATCCGTCAGGGAGGTGAATCCTGTAAAGTCGTTGCCGGAGTATAGGTATCACATGTGATCCCAGATCCTCTGGTGGGAGCTCACGCAGTTTTCTGATTAGGTCATATGTCTTGGCAAAATCCAAATCGTCGTCGAGTAATGTAAGCCCATACTCGATGGCACTTCTTTGAAGGACCCGATCATGCCCAAATGATCGGTCAGCCGCGATCTCTAGAGCCAGCCAAGCACCACGTCTGATAAATAAGTCTGGTTTATGCCTATCAATTTCCCGGCAAGCCTCAAGTATGTGAGCAGATTCTTCCGAGAAACTTCGTCCAATTCGTCCAGCAAAGAATAGAGCGACATTTCGCCAATGCGGGAGGAGGGCTATCGCCGTAAACCTGTCAAACCGCTGCTTGTCGTCGCGAGCGTCTGCAAGATATCCAGCAGCGAAGAATTCTTGAATAGATCGCAGCTCAAATCCGAAAAACCCTTCGCCCAAACCGACGATGAGAACCAGTCTTTCTCTGGCCTCCTGAATCATTTGTGACGCCTTATTCTGGAGAACCTTTACGTCTGAGTACGGATCCTTGTGGCGTAGATATCGTAATACTTCAACAGCAAACTCGTCTTCTTTCATGTGCGATCTCGGATCAGAGGTTCCAGCTGCTTTGCTCTGGAGTATGTATCCCAAATAATAGTGAAGGCCGAAGAGCAATCTCTTCTCAGTCTGAATGATCGTCTTGGATTTCGATCTCTCGCGTTTTGTAGATGATTTCTAAGTATTCATCAAAAAGTTCTTCCCTCTGCCGCGGCGGGGTTCCCCCGTTAAGAATAATCAGAATGAAAATTGTTACCTGCAGAATCGTCGTCATCAATTGTGAAAAATGCTGATCGGTTAGGCAATCTTGCATGGATAAACGCAGGGAGTTACCTTTGGCAGTGTCAAGGCCCCGTGCCCGAATCCACTTTTCAGTGTACTCTGCGACTTTTTCCTTATCTAAATCAACGAGACTAAGATGCATGAAATGTGATGGATCAAATTCCTCACCGAATTCAGTGGGACGGGAAGTCGCCAAGACTTGAAGATCAGCCTTAAGAACGTCGTCACAGCGCCCCAAGAACTCCATGAGGAGCCCGAGCATCCGGGCACGCAAGGCCCTATCCGTGACCTCGTCCAAACCATCTAGGACAAGCAAAGATGGATTAGCTTTCAGAACCTCTTGAACTTGGTCGGCCGAAATCTGACGACCAGCCCGCTCCTGCATGAGTCCTGCCAGAAAACTCTCCATGGTGTATGGTCCCTTGGAGTCTACAATCCATTGTACAAAGTCTCTCAAAATTACGCGAAATGGGACTCGCACGACAAAAGGTGTCCACCTCCCCTGGCTCTCCCCCAAGTCAGATGTCTTGTCAAGGAGGTAGGCTCTATGGATTTGCGCGACAAATTGTCCCAGTGTTGACTTTCCTTGTCCAGGACCCCCTATTAGGAGGGCCCTAGGCACGCTGCGCCTCATTAGCAATTCTGTCGTGAGTACTGTTCTTTCGTGAATTCTCTCTGCCAGAGATAGTCTTCGTTCCGCCAACGGAGAATAATCCCTATCGCCTTGTGTTCGGACGAAAAGGTCGATGAAGACTCGTCGAAGTTGCAGTGGTTTCTCATTGATTTCCCCGGCTTGGTCCAGTAGAGCATATTGTTCATTTTCGAAGCATCCACGAACGTAAAGTAGAACCGTTTCAGCAAGTTGACTCTTGCTCGGTTTTCCTCTGTCCATCAGCTCTGCTATCAAATCACCTGGAGTAATCAGGTGGAGGTAAGCTCGTCGAACATCGGCATAATTATCTATGAACCTAGCGAGATCATCATAGCCCCACACATGGATGTGTGGAATCTTCTCCGAAAAATCTGGAATAATCTCCTCAGAAATTTTGTCGTGAGTTCCCAAAGCGGCTACTGACGAAAGGGGTACATTAGTGATGAGTATATAGTTCTGACATTGACGCTTATATTTGAACACGATTTTTTCCAGTTCATTTTTCAAATCCTTCATGATTTCCCTTCGTGCAGTATCAGGTCCGATTCGACTTATCTGGTGAAACTTGGCTTGGAAGACCCACGTGCCGTCCCACTGATCGGCTATTGATGGATATGGCGCCTTTCCGTGGAAAGTTGCCTCTCGACCACCATCAGGTCCGTCTCCAAACGTAATTGTGCCAAAGCCAATAATCTTTTTCAGAAGAGCTTGAGCCAGATGTTCGAATTCCTCATGGCCTAATCTCTCTAAATCATAATTGGCCATTTGCGACGACAAATACTGCTACGCGGGATTGTAAAACTTAAAGATACTTATCCCTGTAGATCGAAGGCATTCCGATCTCTTTTTGTGCGTACGATTTAGACCACCCGTCAAACGCGAAATGGGCTTGGCATCGACCTGATGGTCATTCAGGTCGGTTGGGAGAGCTTCCGACTCTAGGAATTTCTAGTTTCCGGAGTGGAATCGCTTTTACATGTGTGAGGCCATCGTGGTCCAACTAACTGAAGAAGGCTAGAATCATTTTCATCGATCACTGACTCCTCGCCCTGCGATGACTTCTGAGCTTATCCGGTAGCATTGTTTACGGCAAGTTTGATGATTGGTGTGAAATGTCCGTTTTGTCTAATTGAACTTCTAGGTCAAGAGAACTATCCCTTGAAACGTTGTGACCAATGCAACCTCTGGTTTGAACTACAGAACGATGAGCTTGTGCCCTTACGGGCCGACCCACTGCATTTGCAGCGCTGAGTTGCAGTGTTTTGGAAATTGACCATTATTCGACCGATTGTCTCGATTGCCGCAAGCCACTAGTTTGGATAAGTCGAAGTAAGCGGTTACTTCAGGGTCTGGATGTTGATGAGTTCGGCTTCCGCTGCGACTCATGCAAACGTGAGTATCGATTCAGAGAGGGCAGGCTAAAGGAGCTGAAGATTGAACGAAACCCAGTCGCCGAACGCATCGCCATGCAGAAGGCGGAAGTGGACACGGTCCGGAACCGGCGTTGTCCTCATTGTGGAGGACCACTCGATGATTTCCTGACCTGCGAGTGGTGCCATGAAAGCTACTCGGTGGAGAGCGGAGAACTTGTACCTAGAATCGAAGACAACCTCCTCGAGCAGCGTAAACCTCAGATGAGGGAGTTCTATGCCCTTAACGCGCAGCGGTAACCACTACACCCTCCGCGCCAAACGACCCTGCACTCAATGCCATGAGATAACAGACCAGACGGCGACAAGTTGTCGCTCCAGCGCTCCGGAAATACCTCAAGTTCCTCCTACCCTAATCAAACGCATCGAATGGTTATGCGACTGGTGCGGTAATAACGAGGAAGAGGTCAAAGAGACCCTTCAGCCAACACAGAGAATAATGATTTTGAAACGGCTGCTTAACCTTCCGGAGGATTACGACGTGCTGGGCTTCACCCTAAGCTCGGAAGCGAATAATGTGATCTCATTAAAGATTCGATTGCCCGACTTCGATATGGGCGAATTGAGGGCTATTCAGTACAAGCAGCAGGAGACCGGCTTCATAACCGTCGACGAACTCATCAAGGTGCAACGAGCCGGCTACCGACAACATACAGCCGTCCCTCCTAAACCTGAGCCCAGCGACGTGGTGACGCTTCGGAAGAAGGAGAAGCAGAGGGCATTCGTTGGGGACCTAAGGCCCTTGCGCTGACAAGTTAGCAGGGAGAACACAGGATTCATGAGTGCATTGCACGTCGCCTTCGTGAGAGCAGTCAATCCTAAAGAGAACAGATCGTCCATCGGACCTTGAGGTAGACTTACTCCAATGATCTCCGAGAGTCAGACCGCATGGCTGGTCGGCGCGTATCACAAAGCAGACGGAGTCGAACTCAGACTATTCACCTCACCCGACTTGAAGCCAATCGAATGGGTTGACAGAGACTTTCAACCCTACTACCTCACCAGGCATCAGCAGGGTGAGATGGTCAAGAAGATAGATCTCTTTACCGGAAATGAAATGGAACTAGAGAAGGTAACCCTCAGAGGAAAACCCGCAAAGGACATCAAGGGCTGGGAGGTGGACGTAGACCCTGTCATGAGCTACGCGTACGATAAGGGGCTTCGATTCGGTGTTCTCCACCGCCTCACCAGCAATGGTTGGGTTCCGGAACCGTCACTAGACGAGGAGGCGAGTTCCCGATTTGAAGCATTATTCGGAGCGATTCGGCGAAGGGATCCACTCAAGTACGCATCTCTGAAGGAACTGTACACATACATCAGCCAACCCGTACCAAGAATTCCACAGCAAGACCCCCACCCAGCTGAAGTAGATTCGGACGAAGACTACCTCAACGCCTTCCTACTCAGCCGCATCGCGAACCTGCCGCTAAACCGAACCTACCGTAACTATTCCGTCTCAGACTGGATCCGCTCAATGCTCAACACGTACTACCGCTCCCATAACATACTCATCCCCAACCCTGAAGAACTCAAACTCGGAGACACGAGAAAGCAGGTAACAGGCGCCCTAGCTATCGGGCCGGAGCCGGGTACTTACTTCAACATGCATGTCCTCGACTTCGAATCCCTCTACCCAGGGTGCATAGACGTCTTCAACCTCTCATATGAGACCATGCAATGCCCCCATCCAGAATGTCAAAGCAACCATGTTCCCGGCCAACCACAGTTGCACGTTTGTACGAAACGACGTGGAATTTACTCCGCTCTCGTAGGCGCTATCCGTGATTTGCGCCTACAGATCTACAAACCAGAGACCAAGAAAGCCGGCGAAGCTGATGGCAATGCGTTGGCCGCATCCAGACTTTTGAAACTATTTCTAGTCTCCAGCTACGGCGTGACTATCAGGATTCATGGCTTAGCCAGCCCACTCCTCGGTGAGGCGATCACCGCCTATGGTAGGCATGTGCTCCAGTCAACTTGGGATTTGGCGAAGATGATGGATCTCAGGCCGAAGTATGGTGACACCGACTCCGTCTTCCTAGACAACCCAACCGTGGAGAAGACGGGGAAACTCATTCAACAAGTCAGTAGTGAGTTTAGGCTTCAGTTGGCTTATGATCGCGTCTATTCCGTTTGTGTTCTCAGCACCATCAAAGCCTACTTCGGCATCCTACCCAACGGCGAACCAGAAATCAAAGGCTTAGCCATCGCCAAATCCAACTCACCCCGATTCTTCCAACAAACCTTCCAACAATGCCTAACTCAACTAGCCAAAGGGCGCCGCTCACCTAACGACTTCGAAACCGTCAAACAGCAGCTCCCCCACTTAGTTGCTGAAGCGATCAATAGGCTTCATAGCAGATCCGTGTCTCTGGCCGACTTAGAGTATCGGGTTGAGCTTAGGGAGGAGCCAGCGGAGAAGTTACGATCGAAGAGACTTGCGCAACCCTACCAGGCGGCATGGCTGCTGACAAGGAAAACGCCCCGAGCGAGGGAGACGATTGGGTTTGTGAAGGTGCTTCCGTTCAGATTACAGGGAAGACAGTTCACCGTCAAACCTACCTCACAAGCAAACCCGAAAGAGATCGACGTGGACGACTACGCCCTCAGCCTCTACGCCTCACTCTCGCAAGCCTTCGACCCCATGAACATTAAACTCGCACCGAATCCAACCAGCCTCTCAGATTTCGTTTGAGATTGTTGACTAATTGCCGAAAGCAGGTAAGCCACGGTTACCCCTCTCGGTCTTCCCTTTTGATTTATTCAACAATGGAAAAGCGTCGATCCATCCAGGCCAGTTTCGTTTCGGTCTCTGACCCAAGCGATCTGGATCCTCGAGAATGTAATCGCGGGCTCGCGCACTCAAGATCAATCTCACATTAAGATCAATTGGGCCAGACTCGTCATCGCCCGCCCCGATCATTTCCTCTTACGTGCTAATTTGCGTATCTGACTTGCATGCTTATTTCGCCGTAGCCCACTCTCGTGCCAACCACGAAAGTTGAAAGTGCGGAGAAATGCCCATTATTCATGTTACGCCAGTGGGCTTCGAAAGCCTAGGCGTCAGGTCCATGTGTACTTTTGTTGAGACGCCCGACGTTAGGCTGCTGATTGACGCGGGCGTAGCGTTGGGGCCTCGTCTTAGGAGGTTACCGCATCCACGGGAGTACAAAGCCGAAATGAATGCCGTGCAAGAATTCGAAACTACTCGGCGAAGGCAGATGCGATTGTAATCTCACACTATCACAATGATCACCATACACCAAACTACACAGAAAACGTATGGCTCGGATCGAGTGCAGATGAAGCGGAAGAGATCTATCGAGAAAAAACTGTTCTCGCGAAAGATATTCGTAACGCAATCAACTTCAACCAGCGAAGGAGAGGCTGGATGTTTCAACGATTCGTGAAACGGATCGGCAGCAAGTGCGAGATAGCTGACGGTAAAACGTTCGACTTTGGAGCAACCAAGGTCACACTCTCGCAGCCTGTGCCGCATGGAGAGGAGAGTTCCGACTTGGGATGGGTCCTAATGACTTGCGTCAGGTCAGGAGAGGAAACTTTCCTGCACGCGTCCGACGTTCAAGGACCAATGACCAAGAAAACGGCCAGACTGATACTCGAAGAGAAACCAGACTGTCTAGTGCTTGGAGGCCCACCCACGTATCTAGAAGGGGTGAGAGTGGCTCAGGCTCCGATTCAGGCAGGCATCGAGAACGCCTCTAGACTTGCAAGCAAGATACCGATCGTAATCTTTGAACATCACATACTCCGCTCCGAAAAATGGCGAGAGCAATCAAACTCGGTATATGATGCCGCCTCAAGCGCCGAGCATAAGGTCATGACGGCGGCTGAATACCTCAAAACCCCAAACATGCTTCTAGAGTCTCAGCGGGAACAGTTGTATGAGGAAGAGGCTCCATCGCCAGAGTTCATTAAATGGACTGAGCTTCATCGAGAGAAAAAACGGTTACAGACTCCTCCAGTCTAAGGCAGTTGACGGAGGAAAAGATCGGACCCAAGAAAAGGGTCCGCCAAGGATCTGGTTGGATTAGGCGCCTGCCAGCTTTGTCGCCAGTCGGAATTTCTTTCCACATGATGGGCAGGAGAAGTGTTTGATGTGTAGGGCGGGGCCACGTCCGTCCTTTGGATGCATATCCCATTCTTTCGCCGGGCCAATTACTTCGCCACCGCATTTGAGACATTTCACCAAGAAGTCTTCACCTCGATGGGGTCGGCAGTCGGATGTTGGACACGAGGTGCGGAGCACGTTTGATGGTGACGCCACTTGGGTTTGGCTTGGGGGTGTGGCGTCATTGGGTGCGTGTTATCCTCGTGTCCAACGACGCTGACTGCCATGGACGGTCCATACACTTTTGATGGTATATTAATGTTTCATTTATGGTACGTTAATATACCGCCGTGACTAATCTCTCTTAGAAATTTAGAGGAGGTTGCAACATGAACGGAGATTCAAAGCGAAGCTTCGCTGTAGCCCTTGCTTCATTCGCGATAGGCGCCGTAGTCGCCGGGGTACTCGGAAACCCGAAGACACGACAGCGCATCGCGGTCTGAGCAAGAAGCTGGCTAAGAGAGCTAGGGCAGCTGACCTAGCGTAAACAACCCACGGGAGCGGCAATCGAACCGCTCCTTTCCTCTCATTCTAAATTCGAATCTGATCCGGCCTCTCTGTTTTCCGTCCCGACTTGATGAAGCTTAGAGCCTTAGGAAGGCTTAATTCTCAAGTCCGAATTCTCCATTGCAATTAGGGCGCGTGAGTGGGGCCTCCCACCCGATTGCGCCAAACAAACCCCGGAGTAGGGAGGTAAATGGATGAAAGCTAAGAGTTCAATCAATATCGCATTGACCGCAGTATTCGCCGCACTTTATTCTCTAGGCGTAGTATTTCTTGCCCCGATCAGTTTTCAAATCTTCCAAGTTAGAGTAGCAGATGCCCTGCTGCCTCTCGCTATGCTATTTGGTTGGCCTGCCGTTCTAGGACTATCGCTAGGTGCTTTCGTGGCAAACATATTCGGCGGTCTTGGGCCGGTCGATATGATCGGAGGTTCCGTAGCGAATTTCATAGCGACATTCGTTGCCTGGCGATTGGTAGCCAGTAGGGGAAGGCGTTGGGCGTTGGTTGGGGTTGGGGCGGAGATTGTTATCGTCACGCTTGTGGTTGGGTCCTACTTGAGCTACTTGCTCGCTATGCCGATAGAAATTAGCTGGTTAGGGGTCTTCCTTGGAAGCGTAATCGCGATTGGAGTGCTCGGATCGATACTGTTCTTTGCACTCTCAACCGAAAGAATTGCAGCCCTGTTGAGGTCATACGGTCTAGGAATCTACACGCAGCGGCCCGAGAAGAAGTAGGAAGGATTCACCTCTTCGGTCTGGAGCTGATGCGCGAGGTCTTCGAGAGTAGAGTATTCGGATCGCGAGCGAGCCGCCGCATGATTCGGATTGGTGGGGGCGCAGGTGGACGGCCTCGCAGGACCATTCGATCAATCCACAGAGTCGTCGGTGGTTCGACATTCAACTGCCACAACATCGCCTCAACTTCGCCAAGGTGGAGTAAGTGCTCCGTCGTGCACTGCGCTAGGGCTGCCTCGCGAGTTACCTTCAGAGGATGCCCGAGCCGAACCCAACGGACGACTTTCTGAAGCGCTTGCTCGTTGTCCCATCGTGATAAGTAGTTCTCGGACAGGTCGGTGATAGTGCGCAGACGCTCTCTGACAGAGGCAATGTCGTTATACCGCCGCTTTGACACTTGGCAGAATCGTTGGGCCACGGCTCCGCTATACCCTGGCAGAATTTCGTTATGTGATGTTCCTCGACGTACGCGAGATGGAGAAACAGATTTCGAAACGAATTGAGGCTGACTTCCCGATTTCGAGTAAATTCCTTCCAACCAAGACTCGCGGCGGTCTCGAAGAAGTCGCCTCTTAGTTCATGCACAAACCGCAAGAGAGCGATTATGTTGACCTTCGTTCGGCGAGTCGGACCGTCGAAGTTTTTCCCAGTCAAGCCCATATTCTCCAGCACTGATTGGCGCGCCAATGATAATTAGCTGTTTTCGCTTCCGTAGAATGTTGAGATATGGAATCGATAGAGTTTGATGCAAGGCTGTTCAGGTTGGTACCGTTGAGAGGTAGTCTGCGATCGCATCCATTCAACTGATCCTTGGCGACATCACGGGGCAGAGGGTAGACGCAATTGTGAACGCTGCGAATACAAGTCTGCTCGGTGGCGGTGGTGTGGATGGAGCGATTCATCGAGCTGCGGGTCCTAGACTGCTTGAGGAATGCCGTAAGCTGGGAGGTTGTCCAACTGGTCAAGCGAAAATAACCACGGGAGGCAATTTACCCGCTAAATTTGTCATTCATACCGTTGGCCCGATCTGGAGAGGGGGCGAGAATCAGGAAGATCAACAACTACGTGCCTGCTACTTGAATTCTATGAAACTCGCAGAGCAGAATGGGGTTCGAACAATCGCTTTCCCATCAATTAGCACAGGCGCTTATGGATTCCCGATTGAGAGAGCCTCAAGAATCGCTGTAGCCACCGTCCGCGAATGCCTCGATAAAACGCCACACGTTCAAACCGTTCTCTTCGTCTGTTTTTCCCAATCCGACTATGAAGTTTACCAAGAAGCGCTCAAGGCGGAATAAGTTCGCGAGATCTGCGTGCTAAGAGTTTAGTTCGGCTTTGAAGACTGTTACCGCCTTGCCGCCGATGAAAACTCTTCTATCCCCCACTCTAACCCGGATTACACCGCCTCGCCTCGAAGCCTGGTAGGCTAAGAGTTCACTCTTGTGAAGCCTGGATTGCCAGAACGGTCCCAGGACTGAGTGGGCGGATCCGGTTACTGGGTCTTCATTGATTCCTGCTCGGGGGGCGAAGAAGCGGCTGACGAAGTCGTATGGTTCTGTTTTGGCTTTGGCGGTTACGATGAGCCCGCGGATGGGAAGTTTGGAGAGCAGGGTCAAGTCGGGTTTCATGCTGCGAACAGAATTCTCTGAACTGACTTCGACAATAGAATCGAACCTGCTTCTTCCCATGTACCTGGGCTTGACTCCAAGTGCCTTTGACAACCCTTTGGGAACCTTAACTTGTCTGTCCGGCAGGGATGGGAAATCAAGTTCGATCCATTCGTCTCGCCGTTTCGCGGTTAGGAGGCCACTATGCGTGTGAAACCTGGCCTTATCCTCAAGACCAAGCAGCCCAGTCTCCCAGAGGATATGAGCACTGGCAAGGGTTGCGTGTCCACAGAGGTCAACCTCGACTAACGGCGTGAACCATCGCAAACCATACCCGTCCTCCCTCTTATGGAGGAATGCCGTTTCGGACAGGTTCATTTCCTGAGCTACCTTCTGCATCCACCCTCACTACGCGGTTCCTGCAGGATGCATACGGCGGCTGGGTTGCCGCCAAACACCGTATCCGTAAAGGCGTCAACGTGAAAGATCGTCAGACCCATATTCTCGGGGATAAGGATGCGGGCGTATAACCTTTGATTCTATTTCTGGTCATGGTAAGCTGCCGTTCCCTCCTGAAAACAGTGCCGCATTGGGTAAGCCATGAATGTCTGAAAAAGCATGCTATCTGCTTGAGCGATCATATTTTCTTAGAACATTCGGAAGGGCCTCGATAAGGTCGGAGGCGACCATATGGAATCCCTTCTGTTCGTAAACGATGTCCCCCGCCGCGCCATGAATGTACGCTCCCGCTACAGCTGCGGAGAATAGTTCGACACCTTGTGCGAGAAAAGCCCCGATTATTCCTGATAAAACGTCGCCAGCTCCGGCGGTAGCCATTCCAGGATTCCCAGTATGGTTAACCTTCGCTCGGCTTCCGTCCGTAACAATAGTGTCGTGTCCTTTCAGGAGAAGCACGCAACCATGTTCCTTGGCGAAATTCTTGCAAATAGGCAACCTATCCCGCCACAGTTGAGGCGCTTCCACACCGGAGATTGCTTTGAACTCACCCGCTGAGGCGTAATGAGAACGCCTTTGAGCGATTCCTTTGCGTCAGCGAGCGCTCGGATGGCGTCGGCGTCAATTAGGAGTAACTTGCCTAGCTTGCGAGTCTCCTTGACGATCAGCGGGATCGCTTGAATGGTTTCGGGGTGACGTCCGATTCCGGGACCTAACACAACGGCATCAGAGGCTGCAAGTAACCCAGAGAGTTGCTCGATCTGTTCAGAGTTGACTACGTCGCCGTGCAGTGAATGTACGATCAGGTTGGGGGAATATCCACGAATGGTCGGAGCAACGGGTTTCGGTGCTGCAATAATCGCTAAGCCTACTCCGGTTCTTAGGGCGGCCATTCCAGCTAAGGCTGGAGCGCCAGAATAGACATCACTACCGCCTATGATTAGCAGGCATCCGAAATCTCTCTTAGACGCATACCGGCCTCTCGCCTTGACTACGCCTCTAACGTCTCCAGGGCCAGAATACACATCCCATCCCCACGGTTGACTTGGACGGTATGTAGACGCCGCTTAACTTCTGCCTTGCCTCTTGGAGAGTAACTCACCTTTACCGACGGAACACAAAAAACGGTGTTCTCACCACAATTCGAACGAGGCGTTATCGCGGAGATGAAGAACCAGCTCGTAGCTCAGATTCTTAACGAAGTCGCCGACATGCTCGATATGCAGGGCGTCGAGTTCAAACCACGTGCATACCGCAGGGCCGCACGAACCATAGAATCGCTTGGTGAACCCATAGAAGAAGTGTACGCGAAAGGCAAACTCGAAGAGCTACCTGGTGTCGGCGAAGCCATCGCCAAGAAAATCGGAGAGATAATCGAGACTGGCTCACTGAAGTACCGTGACGAACTCAAGGCAAAGACACCAATGGATTTGGAAGGCATACTGGCGGTGGAAGGAATCGGGCCAAAGACCGCGGCCGTACTTTTCAAGAGGCTGGGAATAAAGTCGCTAGATGATCTCGAACGTGCAGCAAAAGAACATAAAATCAGAGAGATCAAGCGGTTGGGACCGAAGACTGAAGAGAACATACTCAGCAGCATCGAACTCGCCAAGAAGAGTAAAGCCCGCATACTACTTGGGGACGCGCTCCCAGTTGCTGAAGAAATATGCAAACACCTACGCGGCAACAAGAAAGGGGAAGCAACCCAGGTCGAAGCAGCAGGGTCCTTGCGAAGAATGAAGGAAACCATCGGTGACATCGACATACTCGCAACTTCGCCTCACCCGACTCAATTGTCTGACACCTTCACCAAAATGTCAGACGTTCGAAAAGTTCTTGAAAAAGGAGAAACCAAATCATCAATCCTCCTACAAAGCAACCTTCAGGTCGATCTTCGCATCGTAGAACAACAGAGCTTCGGCTCGGCATTGATGTACTTCACAGGGTCGAAGGATCATAACATAGCGCTACGAAAACTCGCCATATCCCAGGGCCTCAAGCTCAGCGAATATGGTTTGTTCAAAGGCGACGCATCCAGTGGCGGGGCGCACCGAGGAGGAAGTCTACAAGAAACTCGGCCTGGATTACATTCCACCCGAACTCAGGGAGGACCGAGGAGAAGTTGACGCGGCGATGAAGCATGAACTCCCCGACCTGATTCCCTACGACGCGATACAGGGAGATCTGCAAATGCACACCAAGTGGAGTGATGGGCAGAGGACTATCGAGGAGATGGCTCAAGCCGCAAAAACCTTGGGCTATTCATACATCGCGATAACCGACCATTACAGCACAATGCCAATCGTCAACGGCCTCAACGAACTGCGCTTGCGACGAGCAAATGAAGGAAATAGACCACGTAAACCAAAAGTTAGAAGGAATTACAGTTCTCAAAGGGGCTGAAGTGGATATTGCACCCGACGGCGAATTGAAAGGTGAAGAATCTGTCTTGCGAGAGTTGGATCTAGTCGTTGGGAGTATCCACGGAACTTTCAAACAAACGAAAAAGCAGATGACTCAACGTCTAATCACGACAATGGAAAGCGGCCTCGTTAACATCATCGGCCATCCAACGAGCAGAAAGATAAACGAAAAGAATCCATGTGAAATGGATTTCGATGAAATCTTCGAAGCTTCAAAACGAACCGGAACCTATCTTGAAATAAATTCATCTCCCCATCGACTCGACTTAGACGACGCGAACGCCAGACTGGCTTTGAAAGCAAGGTGCAAACTCGCCATAAACACAGATGCTCATGACACAGATGAGTTGAGGAATATTCGGTTCGGAATTGGTGTGGCTCGAAGAGGCTGGTTGAGCCGAGCCGACGTGATTAACACAATGCCCTTAGAGAAACTGAAGACGATCCTGAAAAGGCACTGAATAAGTGAAAGAATTCTCCAAAGTTTTATATTTAAAACGGACTAATCCGACTCTGAGGCAACCTCAGTGGACATTAGTCGGCACGATTATTCACCTAGTAATTGCTGGTATTATTGGCGGAATTTTCGTCTGGCTTGCCGCAAAAGCACTGGGCGCACCTCGGGCGTCATATTGGCACGGCATTTTGACGGTTGTCTGGGCGATCATACTCACCGATATTATTGGCTATTTCATCGGCGGGTTGGGGATGGATTACGACAATAATCGAGATCGTCATAATCCTACTGTTGATCAAGCACTTCTTCGGTGTTGGCTGGATTAAGGCGATTGTAATCGCAATACTTGCTGTGATCATACTGATCATAGTGCTCTTCGTACTAGCGGCGATTGGAATCACAGTACTCGGCGGAATGTTCCCGGGCCTCCCATAGGCTGGATAGGGAGAAAGCGACGACTCGGCCTCACGTACTGGACCTCAAAGCTGAGATCTAGAAGTAGCCGATAACGCTAAGCGACTTACGATTCCTGAGTCGAAACTAGTTGCATTCTTCCGGCGGGCGAATCGTCGTCCCACCACAATGAAACTCCCTAACACTAAGCCGGCCAGTACTGATTCTGGGGGGAAGCCTGGTATCGCAACCACCATAACGTTTCCTCTACCCTGCATAATCAAGAAAATTATGACTACTAGCGATATGAGGCTCAGAAGCGTGATTACTAGCAAAATGATGCCTACAGGCCCTCTGTCGCGGACAACCACTACCATATTTTCCACCGATTAGCAGATCTTGCAGATTGGACGGTAAGGACTTTTCGTTGCCACAAGAGATGGAAAGGGCAAACACCACCCACTGCACTATTGCAGTAGGTTGAACAACCAACTTTTACACGGCAAGACAACCCCCCCAATATTCGTAGCGCAAATGAAATCCTCTTGAACTCACTTGGTAGAGGGGCTGGTCTGGAGGTCGTTTCTTTGCCTTTTGTTAAAGGTAGAGATACGTGATGTTCACTGTTGCAGTGACTTGTTGTGGTCCGGAGTTTATCGGCGTCGGCTGTTTGGTCCCACTAGTGTTGCCGTATATGATTGGTTGTGGGACAATGCCGTAGCCATAGTTGGTCGATACAGAAGCGACTCCGAGAATCACCCCTCCTAATCCGCTAACTATCGCTGACGCTTGTGAGTTGGCGTCCTGGACCGCTTTATGATACGCTTGGCCTTGCAAGGTGTTGTAATTCGGGTCGCTGAACGTGAAGGAAATTCCGTCAATCTCATTTGCTCCCGCTTGTACTGCCGCGGTCGATGATTCTTCCGACGTTCGGTAAATTCTCAGTTCCAGTAACGATTACCTCCATTGAATTCAAGGCAACGTAACCGACGACCTCACTGTAATTGTATGCATCGTATGTTGGCGAGAGTGAGTAAGAGAGTGTCTTGATGTCGCTCTTGTTGACTCCGAGAGCAGCAAGCGAAACAAAGACCGCATTCGCCTGAACTCCGTTCTCCGCCGCCGCTTTGGCTGCAGATGAGTCTTGCGTGCGAATTGAAAACATTATGTCCGCTTCGTCGGGATACGCTGTTACGGTTCCTGTCCCGGTGACGCTGATTCTCGGCACCGCGACGAAGTACAGAAAAGACGCCAGGATAACTATGCCAACTAATCCTATGCCGATCATTCGTTTCTTCATTGCGATCGAATTATCATACTTCTAATTGACCTAATAGTCTAGGCAATAGAACATGGTCGCATCACTGTTCTAATTCATAGTACCTATCATCTGAGGCTCAGTGGGTTCTACGATTGACCAACTTCTTCCAGACTGGGCCAAAACAGTTCTGGGGTATCATGAGGCCTACGACCCAGTTGGGCTTATCCACAATCTCGTGTATTCTTAGATCCCCGGCTACGCTACAGAATATGTACGCCTCCTCCCTACTGATCCCGGCGCTTTCAGTTAGTTCGAAAATCATTCTGCTAATTGCTTGCCTGCACGCATCCATCAAGTCCGTCGCTATGCCCGTCGTCACGTAACTTCTCCCAACGGGACCCTCGGCCGCTGTGAAATAGTGTGGGGCCTCAAGGTTTGATCCCCTAATCAAACTGATTCGCACGGTGACTGCTCCGGGGCATTCGATGGCCGTCACGCAAACCTCCCCATCCCCCTGAGCTGCGTGAACGTCGCCGACTGAAAACAGGCCACCGTCCACCTGAACTGGGAGCAGGAGTCTACTTCCAGCGGTCAGATGGCGTATGTCCATATTGCCGCCATGAAATCCAGGGGGCATGACCTCCGTGGGCTGGTCGAGGTCCGGTGCCACTCCCATCACTCCGCAAAACGGCCTATACCGGACTCTCAACCCGTTCTTGAAATCCACCCAACTTTTCTTACTGATCTTCCACGTCCACAGGAAGGGTTCGTTGAATCCATCGAGCGCTCCAAGTCCGGGAATCACTGCGGACCAGCCCCAATCAGCAGTATTGACTTTCAATATGTCAACCATCAACGCGTCGCCTTTTCCAGCGCCCTTCACGCGGACTGGTCCAGTAAGAGGATAGAACTTGGCCACGTCAAGTTTGCTGATCTCACTGCTCGTGCTTTTCCGAGTTAATTGGGACGACGTAACCTCATGAATCTGGAAGGTAACACGGTCGCCCGAATCGATCTCTAGGACGGGTTTATGGTTTTTGTTCCACATGTAGTGGGAGCTTTCCTTCTTCACGAGATAGGAATGTGGCAAGTTTTCTCTGCTAACAAAAGTTGCAAGCGTCGCCACTATTTAACATCCGCATAAGTATCGCGTCTGTCGGCATCACATCCAGCAGACATCTCCGGCTAGTCTTCAGCGTTTTCCATCAGAAATTTGGAAGGGAGCTACATCTATTGGTGGACCTTTCAAAATCGGACTGTCGTTGTTTGAAAAGTGTGTGTGCGCACCATTAGTACCACACACACGAAGAAGTCCCACTCAAGCGACGATAAGACGCCATTAGTTCGCAATAGTGATTGATGGAATTCTTATATGACATGAATGTAGTGCAGGAAATAACTATGCCACCAACTGAGGAGAATTGAATAATGGGAAAACGAAATCAAGTTCAGCATGTTATCGAGTGGACTATCTCCGCCGGAAAAGCCGATGCCTTCAAAAATAGTGTCAGAATAATTTCAATTATGATCTCGGTTATTATCTTTTACACTTTTCTAGCAAGTCAATTAGGCAGAAATGTCTGGACGAGTACACTTCTAATGGTTCTGTTTGGTGTCATCGGAATAGCTGGACTTGTTAAACTTAGAAATCCTGTAATCTTAGAACTTGGTGCTATTGGTTTTGTGGCGGATATAGTGTGGGAGCTTTATGGAACTAGAAATCGATTGTGGAATTATTATCATTCGCCGTTTTACATGATAGGTGGAACTTTGCCAATAGAAATAGCAGTGCTATACTTTTTCTTAGGGATGACTGCAGCTGTTTATGCGCTATACAGATTGGAAAAAAAGTGAATAGTGAAGGATCGCATTCAATCTGCTCCTATCAGTCACATAGTCCGGTGGTGTGTGTGGGTCTAATGGTGCGCCGCCCCCGCCGCCGCCGGCGTTACGGTAGGTACGACGACGACCACGACGAACAACTACGACGACGCTAATACGAACGAGGGTAGGAACGACGACGAAGCGGCGATGAATTATAAATTATAGAACTTGAACGACATGAAAGCTACAATACGGCGGCGAAATCGACAAGTCGGATAGTTATTTTAAGACGCCTTTTTTCTAGGCTTGAGTTGGTGGAGTATTTGACATTCCCAAGAATCATTCGTGAGCAAAAGCAAGAGCTGAGGCGCCTCAAACAAGAGGAAAACGCCCTGCGACGAATTGGGCTCAAGCGTATAGGCAACAGCGATTGGTATGAGTGCATAAAATGTGGGAAAACATGGAACTCGAAAAAAAGCCCGACACCTTGGACCTGCCCAAATAAATGTAATGAAAACGTCTCTAGTTGACACCTCTGATAGTCACTCAGTTCCGCAACGCACACAACGCAGCATCATGCTAAACCTGTATGCTCTGCAATAACGCAACCTTACAGCAAACCTCACCTTACGGATAGTTCTTTCTTAGCGTTTCAACGAATCCTCTCAAAGCATTCAAAGTGTACTCACAAAGTGTGGGAATATCATCATTCGGCCAGTCTTGTAGAAAGTATTGCCTTTGGGGTGGAAAATCCAGCTTTTTAGGCTGAGGGGTTGAGGGTGAGTGAGCAGTAGAAATCACATTGCCTTTTTCATCCCTTGCCACAAGATATGCATCTGTGGTAAGCTGAACGCTAACGGTCATCTTCTTTGGCAAATCCTTGCGATGTATCGCAATGTCCCTTGAACGATGATGACCTAGCAGCTTCTCGCATTTGGGGTCTGTCAAGAGCTTCTTTCTCTCAGCGATGTAAGAATCTATGAACGATTTCGCTTTCGGATTCCTGCCATCTTTCACTCTATCTTTGAAGCTGCCCACATTCAAATCCTCATTTTCGCCGATTCCGACCGAGTATTTGGAATTGTATTCCTCAAGAATATAGTCCACAATTCCTTTCAGAGACGCAAGCGTACCTATGAAGTAGAAATCGAATGGGTCAGCATTCGCCTTCATTTTCTCAATTCCATACTGAGCACGTGAGGAGGCGGAGTCTGCGGATTGAACTTGGAGACCTACCGTTCGCTACGGCTGATTCGTTAATGACAGTCTGGGCATTCATGATTTTGTCTGTTGGAAGGTAGCTTTGTAGTGGACATATCCAACCATCGGCCAATCGACCGGTCAACTCCAACATGCGTTGTCCGGCATTATTCCCTACCCAGACGCGAATTGGATTATCGGGTTGAGGACCTGGATGAGCATCTTTCAGGTTATAGAATTGCCCATTAAACGTAACCGGTTCGTGGTTTTCGCTTCCCCAGATTAGCCGCATCACTTTGATCGCTTCTTCCAAGGCTCTAACCGTTCTCCTGGAGTTCGAGATACGCCGCCGTAGGATTGGATCTGTTCTGGGATTGCTCCAGCGCCTATTCCGAGTTCTACTCTACCTTTGGTGAGTATGTCGAGCGTCGCTGCTGCTTTAGCGAGCATTGCGGGGGGTCGTAGAGGAATATCTGCCACGGTCGGCATGAAACGTATTCTCTTGATAGAAATTGCCAAAGTGGCCAGGAGAGTCCACATGTCCATGAATTCTGCGTGATATGGATGGTCTTGAACACCAATTATGTCCAAGCCGAAGCTTTCAGCAGCTCTGGCAATCTCGAATGCCTTCTCCACTTCTCCCACGTAAGGATTAACGTTAACGCCAAACATCATTCGAGGGAGAGATTCATTTGACATACCGGTGATTACGAATTTTTCTACGATAAGGCGCTTTCGATTGATGAGTTACTTCCAGCAATATTCTTCGTTAGCTCATCAGGCAGATTGTACCAATGGGTAAGATACGCTACGCTGTAGCTTACCCTTGCTCGGTATCGTTTTCGTTGGTTTCGGTTTTTCGTGTGTATATGCGCATTTATTGGTGCGGCCGTTCAAAATCGGACCGTCGTCGCTCGATCAAAAAGTGTGTGCGTGGGTCTAGTGGTGCCGACACACGAAAACTACCTGAGCCGTACATTTCTCTGGTTGAAGGGGTTGCTTTAGATCGAACGCATTGCCATCTGGGTCGAGAAATTCGCAGAGCCACTCCCCTAGCACAAAATGCATTATGCAAATATTATTCATCGCTAGCCTGAGTATCATAACCCAGAATCCAAAAGCTAGTTCGAAGCTATTCGATGATACACTTCATCTGTGTTTGTCGCATTTGTTTGGGTTCTATTGGGGATTAAACGGCGGACAAAGCCAGCTTTCTGGCAGAAGTGCACCTGCCTTTCCGCACCACTGCATACCTGAAGCCTTGTCGGGTGCTTGTTTCTACCGCCCGCACGAGGCTGAATTTCCTATTACATTCTCTAACCTGTAGCGTTGCTATTGCCGTTCGCAATTAAGAGGGTGGAGCCACCCCTCGAGGGGTGGTGCCAAACGGTGCCAAACCAAGGTAACGCTCGGCTCAGTTTACGCCTCGATCCCCTCATACGAACCGGTTTGCAGGCCCGGGCCATGTCGAGGGGAGTTTCCCTCAACGAGTTGGCAAAGTTCGTGCTGGTCGAGTATGTGAAGCAGTCCGCCGAAGCAAAGGAAGGCACCCCAGCCCTCCTCCGCCACCTAGACACCCTAGTCCGCAAGTTGCAACTCCAAGCCACTGCCCTAACACTACCAGCGATCGAAGCGTCTGGTCCAGCGTCTGGTCCAACGAAACAACCGATGAAGGCCAGCAAAAATACACAGGAAGGTCGGCTGGATCTTCACGAGACTGTGGACGCGATTCTGAAGACGGTTGTCAAGCTCTGCGAGAGTGAGGAGGCAGCTAGGAATTCAAAGGCACGTATGGAAGCAATGCGGTTGGCTAACACCACCGTCCGGACCGACATGGCACTTCTGCAGGGATACGACCGTCGCGACATCCAAGTTCTGCTAGACGAGGTTCGTGAGACGAATGAGCAATTCAGAGCGCAGATTGCAACAAGCCAGAGAGGAACAAAGGAAACTCCGAAACAAGCGGGAAGCTGAAGAGGCAAGCCTCGGCGCCTTCCAACGGCTCAAGGAATTCGCCGAGAAAGGCCCCATAGCCTTCTGCAAAGAAGCGTTAGGCTTCGAACCGACCAACTACCAAGCCAAGTTCCTCAATGATCCCGCCCAATTCATTGCGCAGCTATGGTGTCGCCAAAGTGGAAAAGACCACTCGGCGTCTAGCAAACTTTTCTGGTACGCAGTCAAGAACGACGGCGTTCAACTAGCGGTTGTGGGCCCAAGCTTTCGCCAGAGCAAACTGGTAATCCGGAAAATCAACGCATTCATTCAGAAACTACCTAAGAGTGTCCCCTATCGCGAAGTCCTAGTCGGCCGGAAACCACTCAAAACGAAGGTGTCGCTGTGTAACGGCTCAAACATTGAAGCTTATCCCTGCAACCCCGACACGATACGAGGCCCGACACTGCACGGCATTCTTGCGACCGAGTTCAACTTCGTACGGGATGACAAGGAGCTCTATGATGCAGTTCTCTTCACGCTGAGCACGACGAACGGGTTCTTCATAGCCAACTCGACACCCTGGTCCCGCGATCACGTTTTCTATAAGATTTGTAAGGATAAGGAGTTTGAAGATTTCAGCCGCGATCACGTGACGTGGGAACAGGCACTTGAACCGAACGGCCCCCTGAGAAAGGGCATCTTGGAGAAGATACGGAAGCAGATGGCGAACGATCCTTGGCGTTGGCGGCGTGAGATGGAGGCGGAGTGGGGCGAGGACGACGATTGCTGGCTCCCCACCTCCCTAATCACGGATTGCACCGACGCGGAGCTTGAAATCAGAGAGTTCGGCGGAGAGTTGCGAAGCTTCTGGGCGACGGAACTTGGCAGTGAACTCCCGCGCTGACTACTGGGCCGGCCTCGACCTGGGCAAGAAACAGGACTATAGCGTCTTGGCCCTCGTCCGAAAAGACGGGGACATCTTCCGCCTGGTGGGCCTGAAGGTTTTCCCGCTAGAGACGGAGTACACTGGTGAGGCAGGCGTTATCGGATTCATTCGCGTAGTGACCAGTAAGCTGCATACAGTTCATAGAATCCTAATCGACCAAACGGGCGTCGGAGAGAGCGTCCTAGAAGAAGCGAGAAAATCGCTCCCTAACGCAGAAGGCATAATCCTCTCCGCACCGGTCAAACAGGACGTGATGAACTACCTCAAGATAATGATGCAGCAGAAACGATTCCTGATCCCCTACCAACTCGAGTTAGCCAACGAGTTGAACCTCGAACGATTCCAGCTCACCAAGGCTGGCCAAATTCAATTCAGCCACCCAGACGGAACGCATGACGACCGCGTCTGGGGCATCGCATTGGCCATGTTCGCGACGAAGACGCGGCCGGTCCCCGGGTTCAAGCCGATTACCCGAGTGTTCTAACCGATTGAGAGTAACGAAAGGAAATTCATCCAATACTAAAACTACGAACGACCACACATGGCACTAAACTATAAACCGCCAGCAGAAGTCTACTTCAGAGATGTGCCAAATCCGATGTGATAACACAGCTCGCAATCCTCTTTGGAAAGTCTTAAATTAAGATCGAGTCGTTACCCGGCAGCTGATTCGATTGACCACTTCGTCTCCTCGTTCTATTAGTAAGGCTGTGTTGGGAGTTGTCGTTATCGTTATCATCGTGGTTGCAGGCGTAGCCGCCTACTACCTAACCGCTAACAGGACTCCATCTTCAACGATGACTACGAGTTCAGGAGCCTCGGGAACTTCAGGTGTTCAATCAATCACATACGAAACCTTGTCCTCCATCCAATATCTGGATCCTCAGGTTTCATACGATATCTACGGTGCGTCCGTTGAGCAGAATGTCTATGAACCGCTCCTCTGGTTTAACGGCACTAACGGCCAGCAAGTTGTTCCGTGGCTTGCCCAGAGTTACACCATCTCGCCAGATGGTAAGACTCTTACAGCTACATTGCGGAACGGCATTAGTTTCGCTGATGGCGAGCAACTGAATTCGACAGCCGTTTACTTCAGCTACAACCGGCTTCTCGTTATGGATGGAAGCGCCCCAGTGGGACACGGTACTCAAGCGTCTTGGATTCTGCAGCAACTCCTTGATCCAACGCTCAGCACAACACTGTGCGCATGCAGTCAGACCTACGGGAACCAGTACGTACAGAAAGTGTTGGCCGAGAATTTCGTTCAGATAACCGGCTCCCAGACACTTACGCTTAATATTATGACCCCGAACGGTGCGTTACCATATCTCCTTGCAAACCTTTGGTCGAACATAGTTGCTCCGGATTATGTCATGCAACATGACATCGCGCTCTGGAGTCAGTCAAGCAATGGATACTCGTTACCCTACCCCACGCTAAGCGGAAACGTCACGGATCAGATGAACCAATACTTCATGGATTACCAGGCAACCTGTAACGCCGGCGCGACGCTGAAAGGATGCGCAGCAACATATCTTGATTCATCAGCGAACGGCTCGATGGCAGGCACAGGCCCCTATACAATTCAGAGCGTGGACACGTCAGCGAACGTAATCACCATGATCGGCAACCCCAACTATTGGGGCGGGCCAAACTCGAATATCCACGCACACATCCAAACGGTGACGTACAAGTACGTGCCCGACCAGACAACGAGAGAAATTGACCTCCGCAACGCCGCCGCAGCAGGCCAAGCGATGGTCATAGACGTGACACCTACGAACATTTACGATGTGGCAGACAGAACGAGTTGGCTACAGCAGAACAAACTCGTATCAACCATAAACGGAGTTACAATCTACGGTCCCTATAGTCAATACGCCACCCTCTTCATCCCTCTAGACACGAACGTCACGAACCCATTTACTGGATTGTATTACAAGTTTCAACCCTTCGCCGACCTGAGGATGAGGTTGGCGATTGCAGACTCAGTCAACTTAACGCAGATCAACCAGCAAGTAAACAACAATTTGGGACTAGTGGCCAACAATCTTGAACCACCAGGAATTCCACCAACCGGTACGAATGCTTCAATGCTGCAGACCAGATACAGCTACAACCCTGACGAAGTCCAGGCGCTCTTACTAGACGCAATGATGCACCCCTTGACGCAGTTCACATTCACCAATGGAACCAGGGCTCCCTCGGGGATTTTCGACAATACCTTTGGATGTTCGACTCTGAACGCAAACGGTCGATGTGACAATCCGGTTCCGCAAAACATTCCACTGACCTATGCTACGGGCGATACGGTGGACGAGGCGATTCTCAACCAAATCGCGGGAACTGTAAACAACGTGAGCCTAACCTACAACATGGGGCTATCGGTGCAAGTCACACCGCTGCCATGCGGTCAGATGACGAGCGAAGCCTTTTCCGGGCAAGTCTACGCGTGGGCTGAAGCATGTTACGGTTGGTATGACGATTATCCATGGGCTTTGGATTTCCTCGGACCAATACTGTCCCCCGGAGGAATTTACACGGCTCCCGGAGGATGGAATTCAAAGCAGATGGGAGCATACTGGAGTGAGACGCAACAGGCAAACTCCCAGGGGAATATGGCCGGTCTCGTTCAAGGAATTAACTCGATGACAGCTCTGGGTAACCAACAGGTCTCCGACATCTGGACATTCTATCCATCAATCTACATGGTCATGACATCAAACGTTCAAGGCTTCTACTTCAACCCAGCCATCTACACGACCGGGGAACCGCAATACTTCGCCGCGCTCTACTAGGAAAATCAGTAATCGACTGAACGGATGGCTACGTCACCGAAGACCTATACTTTACCGCTCAATCCAGGATACATCGACCGAAAATCACTGCCTCTCGGTCTTAGACGAACCGATTGTTTGCTCCCGAAAAATGATTCGGAATAGTAACGGTTGAAACTTTACGAGTACATCATCAGGCGCCTCGCCCTGATGGTGTTCGTGTTATTTGCTCTCAGTCTTTTGATATTCTATCTGACACGTGGCCTCTTACCGCCGACCACGGCCCTTGCACCCTACATCAATCCTAGGATAGGGCCTGGAGGCAAGTTATCCCTCGCTCGCGCTTTAGGTGTCGCAACAGCCTCCTGCCCCTCCTACGAAGCTTTCGCGTCGGAGGCTAGCGGATGCATTGTACCACTTTGGGGACAATATTACGGTTGGCTGACCAATGTTCTGACAGGTAACTGGGGTTTCACATTACTTCCTGGGATAACCGGCACCGCAACTACTTGGCATGTATTCTTTTCCCGGTTCGCTTACACCGCCGAGTTGGCAATTGCGGCAGCGATACTTACCATCGTCATAGGGATTCCACTCGGCATTGTTTCAGCGACCCACAACAACCAACTGCCGGACCATGCTTCGAGGATAGTCTCACTCGGTGGATATTCAGTTCCACAGTTTTGGTTTGGTGCGATGCTTCAGATCCTGTTCGTATTGTATGTACGGGTGAACGGTAATGGGCTTCTCTCTGCAACCGGAGCTCTAGCTACAGCGTGTGGCATCTGCTTCGCAAACCCAGGCCGAATAACTGCATATTCTGGCCTTCCAATGCTAGACGCACTGTTATCGTTTAACGTGCCTTTCTTTTGGGATTCGATGGTCGCCCTCACCCTCCCTGCCCTTACCCTCGCCATTACCTCAATTGGTGCACTGACCAGAATCGTTCGGTCAAGCATGGTCGAAGTTCTGAAACAAGATTACATTCTCCTAGCTAGATCCAAGGGCCTCACAGAAAGCGTCGTTGTCTACAGACACGCGCTTCGCAACGCAATCCTTCCCGCTGTCACAGTTTCAGGCCTACTCGTAGCATACCTCTTGGGTGGTGCGGTTATTGTCGAGATTGTGTTCTCTTGGCCTGGAGTCGGCAACGCTTCACTTGCCGCTGCCGACGTGCTCGACATCAACTTCCTGGAGCTATACGTGCTCGTAACAGCAGTTATCATAGTCGTAACTAATCTCATCGTGGACGTTCTCTACTCGATAATCGACCCGAGGATCAGATACTGAGACGGTTTCCAGATGGAAACAAAACAACGTCCGGAAGAACAGATCCAGTTTGGTCGCGCAGACATCAAGTATTCACTTTACCTTCTTAGAAAGAATCCGATCGTGCTCGCTGGATTTTTCATTTCCGTGACCTCCATTCTCCTAGCGCTTCTTTCACCGCTTCTCGTCAATCCGTCTTCTTGGCTTCAAGAGAACCTCAATCTACGCCTATGCTGGAACAATCAGATATTCAACTGGCAGATCGGTAATGTGTTCGACTGCTCAGGGTCGGTCTTCCCGCTCGGAACAGACCAGTATGGCAGAAGCCTCTCGAAGATGATCATTCTTGCGATCCCTATCGATCTGCAGATTGCACTAGAGGTCGTCCTGTCAGCAGTCGTGATCGGCGTAATATTCGGTAGTGTAGCGGCATACATTGGCGGTGCAATTGATGAAGTGATTCTGAGAATAACAGACGTATTTCTCGCCGTGCCCGGCATCCTCCTAGCGATCGTGATGATCGTGGTAATTGGGAGATCGCTACCGGTGCTCACCTTCGCGGTGCTCATCACTTGGTGGCCATTCTATGTGAGGCTGGTGAGGTCTCAGGTCTTGAGCGAGAAAGAGAGGCCGTACGTGGAACGACTCCGTGCGATGGGAGCGGGTGCACCAAGAATCCTCTTCAGACACATTGTGCCGAATTCAATCTACCCAGTGCTAGTACAAGCTACGCTCGACATTGGTTCCGTCATATTGACAGTTTCAGCGTTGACATTCATCGGTCTTACCCCAAGCCCCCTCCTTCCAGAGCTTGGCAACTTGGCCAACCAAGGAATCCAGTATCTCTTCACCGCCCCTTGGCTCATACTCTTCCCCGGCCTAACTATCTTGATAATTTCACTCGGCTTCAACCTGCTCGGCGACGGAATACGGGACATCTTCGACCCCAGATTGAGAAGATGATCAAAGAAAAATCCGAGAGTGGCACCGGGCAGGATATTCTCACCGTAAGAGACCTGAAAGTTACCTTTCACACCTACGCAGGAGATGTGAAGGCACTCGATGGAGTCGAACTATCCCTCAGAAGAAAGGAACTTCTCGGATTGGTCGGCGAAAGTGGCTGCGGCAAGTCTGTGACTAGCCTATCCATTGTAGGGTTACTTCCTCCGAAACGCGGAAATAGTCAGCGGAGAGGTCCTGCTCGATGGAATAAACCTACTCCAAATGAAGAAGGAAGATCTGCGGCTGATGAGGCTGAAGGATATCGCAATGGTCTTTCAAGACCCCATGACGTACCTCAACCCGGTGCTCACTATTGGGTCACAAATAACAGAGATTATCGCCTGCAAACCTGAGCTATTCGTGCAAGAACTCATCAGAGACCGGCTTCAAGAACTCGAAAAATTAGATTCTGCGAGCGGGCTTGCAGAAGAATTGAAGAATGAGAGGGATAGGCTGCGAGCCGCGTCAGCGACCGACCGGCTAGGGAATGATGAAATCAAAAAACTTACTCGCCTCTATGCCATCTCAATTCTGAAGTCAGTTAGGCTCGCAGAACCTGAGAAGGCCTTCCAGTTGTACCCATTCGAGTTATCGGGTGGGATGAGGCAGAGGGCTATGATTGCCATGGCCCTCGTACGGCGACCGAAAGTTCTTCTCGCCGACGAGATTACGACCGCACTAGACGTCACTGTCCAAGCCCAAACATTGCAGCTTCTAACGCAACTGAAACAGACGATAGACACTTCAGTTCTACTCATAACTCATGACCTCGCCGTAGTCGCAGAGGTCTGCGACAGAGTTGCCGTGATGTACGCCGGTAACGTCGTCGAAGTGGCGGACGTAGAAGAACTGTTCAGAAACCCCCTACACCCCTACACACAAGGCCTTCTGGCCTCGGTGCCGCGAGCGGATATCACCGCCGTTGAACAGAAATCAATCCAGGGCTCCGTGCCAAATCTCCTCTCTCCACCAAGCGGATGCAGATTCCATCCAAGATGCCCGAAGGCGTTCGACAAATGTCCCCTCAAGAAGCCGACTTTGCTAGAAGTAAGCCCCGGACACTACGTCTCATGTTTTCTGTATGGAGGTGAGAGCTAGTTGGATGAATACTTCCTACAGACTGATGGTCTGTTCAAATGGTTTCCGATTAGAAGTGGCATGCTTAGTCGTACGAAGAATTTTGTGAAGGCAGTCGACGGCGTCTCGTTAGCCGTGAAGCGAGGAGAGACGTTCGGGCTCGTCGGAGAATCGGGGTGTGGTAAGACGACCTTAGGTAGAACGATTATGCGATTGACTGAACCTTCTAAAGGATCGATAACCTTCGACGGAGAAAACATATCACGTTTACGGGGAAAGGATCTCAGATTGGTTCGGCATAAGATGCAGATGGTCTTCCAGGATCCATACGCCTCTCTTGACCCTAGACAAAGCGTCCGCTCAGCTCTGACCGAGCCCATGAAGATTCATCGAACGGTATCCTCCAAACGAGACGCGAACAAACGTGCTGAAGAGCTCATAGAGCTGGTGGGCCTCAACCCGGACCACTTGGCTAGGTTTCCCCATGAGTTTTCGGGTGGACAAAGGCAGAGGATTGCGATAGCCGTTACGCTTGCAGTGAATCCATCATTCATAGTCTTAGACGAACCCACCTCATCCCTTGACGTTTCAGTTCAAGCCCAAATTCTCAAGCTGTTGAAGCAAATACAGAACGACATGGGGCTAACCTACGTCTTCATCTCACACAACTTAGCCGTAATCAGGCAGATGTGTGCGAGAACAGGCGTCATGTACCTCGGAAGAATCGTCGAACTGGCTGACACTTCGAGGCTTTTCGAAAATCCCAAGCATCCCTACACGAAGGCGCTGCTCTCATCCGTCCCACTCCCAGACCCGACGAAGAGGAAGCAACTTGCACCACTCGAAGGCGATGTGCCAAGCCCCGTAAACATACCAAATGGCTGCAGGTTCAGAACCCGCTGTTCCTATACGACCGATAGATGCGCGAACATTCCACCGCCTCTCGTGGAGGTGGAGAAAAATCACTGGACCGAATGCCACTACGATATCGATTTCCAAACCAAAACTCAAAGAGAAATTGGCGGTGATTAACTGCCAGGTCCGATCCTATTCGCCAATCTCGGCGAAAGCCCGCACTGGAAACGAGGCACCGTTTACAATTCGCGGTGGGACGGCGTAGAATCTGAAGCCCGTTCTCGGAAGCGCAGAAAGGTTTGCCAAATGTTCCACGATTACGATATTTGCTTCCAAAAGACGAGTGTGAACCGGCCGAGCCTTATTTTCGGTGTCGTCAATGTTCCAAAAGTCAACTCCGGCAAGTTTAGCCTTTGAACGAATCAAGAGATCGATGGATTCATCGCTCAGGAACGGACCAAGCTCCCAGTACCTCTCTGTTCCCCACCTCTCATCCCATCCCGTCCGTAGAAGAACCGCTCTATCGCGCAATTCCGATTCTTCACAATCGATCTTAATGGAACGGTTGGCAGATGGTTGTCCGTCAATTACAATGCCGGCTACGCCTGCAATGCTTTCAAGAGGAATTCGGCTCAGGTCGAGACCCTTGGCGTGTCGATGAAACGGAGAGTCAACGTAAGTCCCAACGTTACCCACCATATCGACTCTCCCAATATAGAATTCAGCCTTCCCGTCATACCGGGACCGTGAATCCTCCCGTGTGATGAACGCCTGAATCTTGGGACCAGGAAAACCAGGGTACGCCTTCATGCCATCCTCAATGGGGTGACTAAGATCAATGAACCTCACCAAGTGAAACGACCTGATCTCAAGCCTTTCCGATTTTCTTTCGAGATAACCGTTGGCATAAGGTCAATGGTATTGCAATTACGGCGAGTATGGTGACGACTGCTTGGCCTTGTTGAAACTCAGGTAGAGGAGCATCCCCCACCTGGATTGCGACTGTCGTTGCATTTAGCAAATATTTTCCGCTTGCAGCACCTGCTTGATTCATGTACGTGTCAACGTCTACCGGCCAGGTTCCGTTACTCAACGGTGCCGTCGCGAAGTTCTCCACGCTTACTGAGAAGTTATTGGCATTATAACCGATGGAAGTACTGTTCGATGAAAGGATGGACTTTGACGCACTGTCTGCCAAGTCCACTCTCACGGAAAAGTAGTCTTCTCCGTCTGACGTACAGGAACCGGCAACAGTAGTCACAAACTGAATCTGTTGCCCGGGTGAGGCTTGGTGAAGATATGCGGATGAAACTGTAACAGTTTGACAGAGGTTCGCCTTCACAGTGGAACCTGAAAGAGCGAGAAGTAGGATCCATCCAATCAGGGCTATGTGAATCGCAATCCGCCGGCTCAACTGAATCATGTCTTCGAAGATATCTTCACGTATATCAACCGTTCAGAAATCACGTAGACCGTTTTTAATCGGCAATCCTAGGTCCATCACGACACTTAGTGCGTGAACAGTTTTCGTCGATTGAGAGGTTGCGGCGGGCCATGCCAAATCTAATAAACACATAGAGTTGTATGAATATTCATGAAAACTACCGAGGTTTTCGCAAGGAAATCTTCCGGCCTCGTCAGAGTGATGTCGCCTTACTCAGCTTTCGCGTATAATGTCTTGAACATCGGCGTCATCTTTCCGTGGGTCTATCTCTCGGTTGGCCTTTGGCCTGACGCGAACGTACCCCTCGCAATATTAATCGCTGGCATCTTCACCGCCTTCCTATCACTCGTGTACTCAGGCCTAGCGGCGGCGATGCCTCGAACTGGCGGTGACTACGTGTTTCAAAGCCGTACCTTGAAACCTTGGCTTGGTTTCGCGATTGTTTCAACAATGATAGTTACATTTTTCCTTCTGTGGCAGGCTCTAGGAGGATGGTTGACGGCGATTTTGGGACTCGCTCCTCTGTTCACAGGTTTGGGTTTGGCGATGGGCAACACCCAACTATTGAACCTGGGAATATGGTTCACCACTCCGCTCGGGATCTGGATTACCACCGTAGTGGCGTCAACCTTTGCCGCCGCGGTTCTAATCAAGAGCTTCAAATGGTTCGTTCAAGCCCAATGGGTGATGTGGTACGGTTTCCTCCTCAGCTTCGTCGTAATGATCGCCTTCTTCCTAATCACTCCCACAAGCGTTTTCATCGAGCGCTTCAACCATGCCATGACTATACTCGCACCGGGAACACCCAACTACTACAGCTACGTCATGACCCAGGCACAAGCAAACGGATTCGCGCCTGTCAGCGGCTTTTCATGGAGTTCCACTTTCATCGTCATGGCCGTGGCGCTAACTAGTCTCGGCTGGGTTGGTTACGCGCAAGAACAAGCGGGAGAAATTCAAGGAGCGTCGAAACTCAACAACCAGTTGTTCATCAACCTGGGTGGTTGCCTTTTCAGCACATTACTAATGATGATTCTCGCATATGCCTTCATTAATACTGTCGGCCAGGGTTGGCTTGCAGCCGCAGCATATGGCAGCTTCTATACTGGAACAGTCAGCATGCCCATCCCGCCATGGTTCAGCAACCTCGCAGCCGTCTTAACGGACAACCCATTTCTCGTCTTCTTCATGATCATCGGAATCTTCCTCAACGCCCTCCAAGTCGTATTCAACGTAATCATTGGTTGGACGAGGGTGGCAGTTGCCATGTCGATTGACGGCGTCCTACCAAAATTTGTCAGCCACGTCAGCGAACGAACTCACACACCAGTCACCGCCCACGTAATCTTCCTAATTTTGGGCGGAGGTGTGATGAGCTTCGTTTACAACTTCTACCCAGGCTTTCTCACATACACACTTGCGGTCACGATGGTTGCTACCGTGATGTATATCGGAACATCCTTGGGTGGCGCCGTGTTCCCATGGACAAGGAAGGCGGTCTATGAGATCTCTCCGATCGCAAAGTACAAAGTTGCAGGAATCCCGCTTATAGCCATATGCGGGGTCGTTGCCGCCATATTCAGCGCATGGATGTTGGTCTACTACCTGACAGTCCCAGGACTCGGCTTTGCAAACGTAACATCAGAGATAGTGATGCTTGGAATTTTCGTAGCGTGGAGCGCTTACTACTTTATTCGGCGCTGGTACCTTAAACGGTCAGGCATCGACCTAGAGCTTGCCTTCAAAGAAGTGCCACCGATCTGAGGCACTTCCCTCCCTTCCTATCCTGACGTAAGCTGATAGCTCAGCACTTTATCTTTCTGAAGGCTTCACAATTACTCCGCGCAATATCCCTGAACCATATTCAGAACCTGGGTTAATGCAGGTCGTACGCTTAATCTTCGCCGCATTCTTAGTCTCATGAATGTGGCCACAGAGCATTAGCAATGGCTGACTCTTCTCAATCAGTGCACGCACCTGCGGTGCTTCCGACAGGGATCCAAATAGCGTTGCCCGCTGAAGTGACTGCTTTCGGTGGGTCAAAACTCGCATCCAGTTTGGCGGCAATGTCCAATGTAGAGTCGAATGGGGGTGGGTGAATGTTGAAAACACAATTCGACATATCCTGCACTTGGCTTGCCACTTTTGCCAACCTCGTCGTGAGCTCCTCCTCGCTGCATTCGCGAGGTGTCTTCCAGGGGGTTGGGTTGCTCCAGCCAACGCTCATCATCTCATGGGCATCATCCAACCTGATTACTTTCTCCTCCACATTCATGAAGTACTCATTACCTGGAACGCTGTCCAATATCTTCTGTTGGTCGTCATTCCCACCCGTCCAGTAACACTTCACTCCAAGCGGCTCAAGGTGCTGCTTAGCTAAACTCGCCCAACTACTCAAACGTTCAATCATTAGTTTCTCGAAAATAGTCGAAACCTTCTCGGGGTCAGACCGCACGCTTTCATACTCGGCTTCGTTCACCCTGTACTGGTAAATTCCAGAGTTCATGATTCGGGTCTCGTATTGCGGTAGTTGACTCTCGGGGATCCCATGGAACTCTTGGCCTTGGAAGTTGAAGCGATACTTTCCATCCTCACCTTTCACGAAGGGGACTACGTTCTTTCCTGTCACGTCGCCGCCCATGATCAACGCATCTGCTTCGTAAAACTCAGCGGCTCCCAGGAACCTCCTGAACACAATTTCTGAGGAATGCAGGTCTGTCGCGAAGAATATGCGGCGGTACTTTCTCTTTGCCCTCTGGTCAGCCACAGTGAATCATTTGGGAGTGCGAATCAACTCGGCATTAAGCCTTCACTTGCAACGGTCACCGCAACAACGGAAGAAAAGGCAGATTAGCCGACACGAGCCAGATGAGTTGTGACGCGGTATGCTCTTTATGGTGATTGAAAGGTTCAAGAACAGGAACGCTCGCGCCGTCTACGTGCGCTCCCTGGAACAGGGTCGAATGCTTCCGGAAGGGCTGAAGTATGTTGACAGTTGGGTTGAAGCAAACTTTGATCGTTTCTTCCAACTAATGGAATGCGAAGATCCAAAGCTTTTCCAGCAGTGGATCCTGCACTGGCAAGATCTAGTCGACTTCGAAATCATTCCCATCGTCCCATCCAAAGACACAACCGACACGATCGCTCCCATGCTCTAGATTACCCCTGTTAGTGCGCGCCCCAGAAAAGCGTGTTTGATGTGCACACACCCTTTACGACCGACGGCCGCATTTTGAGACACTCAAGACAACAAAACGCTGCACTAACAGTAAGCCGTTAGATTTTCTTCAAGGCTTAGCTTTGCGTCGAATCAACCCATAGCCCACGACCATGAAGATTGCTAAGAATGCAAGCCCAAATGGGTATTCCGGAATGACTTGAGCAGAACCCACTCCAAATGGTGTACCTACAAGCTGGCTGACGGTCGGTGAGCTAGTCGCGCCGAAAGTGATAGTAATCGTGTGGGCCGTCGTGTCGATTACTGGATCGCAGCAGATCGGCACCCATTGATTTCCAAGAGAGTTATACCAGAACAAGCTAGGGTTGGTGATCGTTGACGGGTAGAAGAATGTAACAACAACTTGAGTTACGCCGGTAATGCTAGTCATGCGTACATCATAAAAGGTGGGCGTGTTGAACGGAGTTGGCCCGCCTGGATTGGCACTATACGTCCCAACCGTTACAACGGTCGACGTCGTGGTTGTGGTGACAGTCGCCGTCACGCCTACGCTGGGATCCCCGATGGTCGTCGTTGCTCCTGGTGAAACGGGACCGGAGGCGCAATTACTCAAACCGAGAACATCGCATGGCGCATATGCCCGAGGAATAAACGTCGGAATCAACAGAATAATTACTACAACAAGAATGCACGAGGTAATTTTGAGGACTCGCCTCGGAATCATAGGCAAGAGAATCAATGCCAGCGAATCACGTTAGCGGTAACTCGGAATAAAGAATTTTCTCCTGTGTGTGAGTAAGTTGGTGCGGCCGCCGGGATTCGGACCCGGGTCGTTGGCTTGGAAGGCCAATGGACGCGCAAAACGCAATGTCCTAGACCAGACTAGACTACGGCCGCATGGTTACGCGTTGCGCAACTAGGCATCTATCGTTTAGATAATAAACTTCGTTAACAATTCTGACCTTCTCGAAACTACTCTAGGTTTAGGATCGCCGGCGTCCACGTCTCAAGAGATACGTGGATGATACTAATGCTGAGAAGAGGACTACTGCAACCCCGTTGAACTCCGGCACTGGAGTCGCTTGCGTGAAGTTGGCGGTAACGATTTCTGCAGCCGGTGGTACAGTGTAAGTTATCGAGGTGGAGTAAACGGCGCCGATGCTCGGGGCAGTCCAGCTGTTGAACGGGCATGTACCCAGCGGGCAGTTTACCCCTGTTACCGAGACCGAGTGCCGCGATCCTGCCGTCCAGAAGAATGTGTGCGGTGTTGAGGTTAGCACGCCGTCTACGGCTACTGTTGGACCCGTGGCGCTTGTGGTTATTGTGATGGGTATCAGCATCTGTGGCGCCGGAGCATTGTAATATGCTGCCACTGTCTCACCGTAAGAGGGGACGACATATGTGATCGTGTTCATGTTCGTTGTACCAATACTCGGCGAAGCCCAGCTAACGAATTGTCCGTTGCCGTTCTGGGCTGAGAGAGTGTGCGTGCTTCCCGCAGTCCAGTAAAATGTCTGCGGGATGATGACCGGGGTCCCGTCCACTGTCAAGAATCCGCTACCGGGCGGCAGTTCCACCAACTGTATGGGTACGTTCTGTGATGCCTGGTAGTAAGCGGTCACTGTTTCAGAGTACCTTGGGACAGTGTACGTGAAGGAAGGCGAGTTAGTCGTGCCGACACTTTGCGACTGCCAGTAGCTGAACTGAGTCTGGCATCCCGAGGTGCCACAGTAGCGGTTTGCGGACAACGTGTGCGTGCTGCCCATCTGCCAGTTGAACGTTTGTGATGTAGTAATCTGGGTTCCGTCGACGTAGATATAGTTCAATCCTGATGGAGAGGATGCTATGGTTATGGAAACCGTTGTTTGTGGTTGAGTTATTTGGTACACTGCAGTGACGGTTTCCGTCGAGGACGGGACGGTGTAGGTTATGGATTGAGAGTTCACTGATCCGAGGCTTGGAGAGGTCCAGAAGAGGAACGTCGCCTGACAGTTGTAGTTGCATGGTGGGTTGTATGTCGCAAAGAGGTTGTGGGTTGTTCCTGGAGTCCAGCTATATATCTGCGGGGTGGTTATGGATGAGCCGTCAACCTGTATTGCGCCGCTGCTTGAAGGATTCGATCCTACAGTTATCTGCACCGTGCTCGTCGGACCAAAAGCCTGCGGTTTCCGTGATCGGGGCGTTCATAGTGACCGTAGCTGAGGCTGAAGAGCCGCTAAAAGAGCCTGAACCGGAACCAGTCCACGAGACGAACGAGAAACCGGTGTTAGGCGAGGCAAGTATCGGTATTACGGCATTAGCATTCTGATATCCTGTGGGCGGAGCAACTGAGCCCCCAGCGTTGGATTGGATTGTTAGAAGATACTGCTGCTGATAAGTGGCTGAGTAGGACACAGCAAAATTGGGAACCGTGATCGTGTGGGTTTGTCCTCCGCCGTCTGACCACGACTGAAATACATACTGGCACGAAATCCCGCAGTTCAAAGAGCCGACTGCGGATAGGGTGTGCATTGAGCCGCTTTGCATGTTGAATACCGTAGGAGTCGTAATTGGATTTCCATCCACCGTGACCAACCCCATCCCGTGCGGAGAAGAGTCAACGGTTACGCTCACGATCGGGATGGTCGTGGTCGTGGATGCTGTTGTACCGGTAGCGGTAGTGCCTGTGGCTGTAGTGCCCGTGGCGGTTGTGCCTGTTTGAGTCGTCCCAGTGGCAGTCGTACCTGTGGCGGTTGTTGAGGCGGTTGTACCCGTAGCCGTAGTGCCAGTTGCAGTTGTACCCGTTGCAGTAGTGCCTGTAGCTGTCGTACCTGTAGCGGTCGTGCCAGTAGCCGTGGTAGTTATCGGGTCCGTGGAAACAGTTGAACCAGAAGCGGTTATGCCCGTGGCGGTTGTACCCGTTGCAGTAGTACCACTTGCTGTCGTCCCTGTTGCGGTTGTACCGTTAACTGTTTGAAAGGGAGAGATTCGTGCGAACGCATGCAACACGCTTGTACCATACACGGGTTGGGACATGTACGGAGAAGCCGTGGCAAGGGCCATGATGGACACGGCTACCAAAAGGGCGATCGCCCAGCGCTCACGCATGAACCGAATGTTGGTCAACTACGACAAGTAGTCGAACCAGGCTCTAATAATAAGATTTGTAGCAAATCTCAGATCTTACCAAGATTTGAAGAAGGTTGTTTTTTGCGCTTGATCTGCCTGTATTCACCTGAGAATCCGAACGCCGTAAAGTTCAACCGAGGTTCTACTTTGAGAATTAGTAGGAAACTCTATCTCCTATCTGACTCGGGGCGCATGTGTGATGATCTTGTGTCCCGTTGCTCTGCGAGTAAAAGATGTCATTGAAGGCAAAGTGGTAACAATGGAAGCGACGAGATCCGTGGCCGAAGCCGTGAAGGAAATCTTAGCGAATGACGTCTGGTCCGTGGTTGTCACAAGGAGCGGGGTGCCCGTTGGAGTAGTGACGGAACGCGACATAATTCGTCGCACTTACGAAAGGGTTGCCGCCTGAAAGGACCACGGTTGAATCAGTTATGACCAGCCCATTAGTTACCATAACTCCTGAGGCTTCGCTTGGTGAGGCAATGCTGTTAATGGAGGAGAAGAAGGTCCGGCGCCTCTTCGTCGTCGAGAACGGAAAGATCACAGGCAGGATCACCCAGACAGGCGTCTTGAACCAAATGCTTGACGTATTGATCGCACTTTCCGCTGCAGCATGAACCGGGGAAAATGAGCGATAGTATGTCAGCCTGTTGTTCGCCTTTAACCCTCTAGCGCAATGAATAACTTCATCCGACAACAATGGGCAATGGGCACACTGGGTTAGTATTGAGACTAATTTGGGCGATTCTAATCTGTACCTTGACAATCTCCTCAGCTAGCTCTCTGCTCATCCCGGTTCAATCTGAACCTGTGATCTGGTTTGGCGGCGGCTCGAGTCATAACGTCTCATTTACGGGTATGGGCTTCCTGCCTACTGACACGACGTGTTCTGTGTCAAGTCCTTCATCAAACCAGGTCTTCCTCTCCTCGGCCTGCGTAGTTCAAGTGGGAACAGGTGCGCCATATGGTGGATTCACTATTGGAAACGTGTTACCGGGTTCCTACGTGATTCAGGTCACCGGGAATGACGGAGATTTCGCGCAAGCAATAGTGCAAGTGGGTGAGGGTGCTAGCCAATCGGGAATGAGTCACGTAGCGGGCCTTCAGGCGGGATCGAGAGTCTCAGTTCAGGCCACTGGCTTACTCCCAATCGATACGACTTGCCAACTCTCCAGCCCCTCATCACCCAACGTGATCCTACCAGATACAGCTGCGTGCGTGATTCAAGTTGGGAGCGGCGATGCGTATGGTGGTTTTATTATCGGGAATGTTCTGCCGGGGTCATATGTGATTCAGGTTACGGGGAATCAAGGAGACTTTGCTCAGACGCTTTTGACCGTAGGCTGAACCGAAGAATTGGTATCCAGAGTGCCGTGTAAACTTCCGCGATAGAAATTAATACTTATTAGCGTACTAGGACAATTTCGTCTTGACATTCGGATGAAACTCCGAATACTTGTTGTTGGGCTGTTGGTTGCGGCTTTCTGCCTCTCCATCCTCTCGGTCCCATATGCGAACAGTCAATCTTCCACCTCAACGACTACGATGACGATTACCCAACCCGCAGGTTCCGGTCACTGTACAGTTCGCTCAATAGCCTTCCAGGCAACGAAGGACGACGAGATTGTGGGAAAATATGGATCTGACGCGCAAATCAATTTCTATATAATCTCTCAAGATGAATTAAACTCAATTCAAAATTGCCATCTTCCGTCAAGCGCACGACCTCTTCTTGATGAGGAGAATGCGATCGGCTACGGCAATCCCTATCGTTCTCTTCCTGTCCCAACCAGCGGAACCTATTACTTCGTATTCATCTTCAATGGTCCTGCAAGTGTTCCGTCAGGTTATGCAACTGTTGAGCTTAGTTTTCCAGCGGCTACGGTTCTAATCAACAGTACATCAAGCTCTAGCAGCGTAATGAATGTCTCCAGCAGAACAAGTCATTTCCAACACAACGGCAACCACCATCACTCTCCCGACTTCCACCACATCCGGCTCGTCTTCGACCTCTCAATCCAGTTCGGGATCAGCGTTCGGTAGATTCGGGACTGTAGGAGCAACTGTTTTGGTTGTCTTCATCCTACTTCTAGGGTCCTTTGTACTCTATATGAAAAGAAAGACCCCGAGAAAAACGTCGCAGAGCACAGTTACGGTAGAAGAGAAGTCTTCTCCAAGAGCCGTGCCATTGGCTCCTCAAACTGCTCCTCAACCAGCCCCTCAACCTGCTCCACGTGAACCCCCAGTTAGGGTTAGCGACTTGGACAGGCTCTTGGCGGCAGGTTTGCCACAGCGTGCTGCGGTCCTTCTGCTCTCTCCGCGCTGCGAGGAAAGAGACCTACTATTGCGGAAGATCATCCGCTCCGCAATATCTGCCGGGATGCCGACCGTTTATTTGTCCAGCGATCCAACCAAAATTCAGGACATGGCGAGCACGTACAAAGAGAATTTCTATATCGTTAGTCCACAAGCCGCCATAGTTTCAGCCCCTCCCGCGAACGTGTACAAGGTCCCCAGCATAGACAGCTTAAGCGACTTGGATGCAGCATTTGCAAGGATTATGCAGATCCACTCACAGCCGACGTCGCTCAATAGATTGCTCGTAGTTGATCTTCTCACATATTCTCACATGTTCCTTCTTCATCAGGGAGTGACAGCCAGAAAATGGTTTTCCGATTTTCTTGCCAAACGCAAAGCCCAGAGTTTCACAGTCCTCGCATTTCTCAACCCACTCGTAACCTCCCACGAGGAGACGCAGACGCTCAGCGATGTGTTCGATGGGCTCATGGAAATCTACCAGAAGCAAATCCACGGGAGGTCGCCACGATTCTTAACCATCAGGAGAATGTTCGGGCGTAAATATTCCGACTCAGACGTGATGCTCGATAAAAACAAACTATTCTAGCTGATTTGAGTGCTGTTCTTTTCTACGATTGTTGATGCCGCAAAACTATAATGCGCCAGTGATTCTACGATGGCCTATGCTTCCAGCCTGCTCAATATGCAAGTGTGAGGAGTTCTCGTGCGAGAATTGTCAGGCTCCTGAAGAGTGTGGCAATCATGTTTCATGCTGTTGTCCGGAAACCCACTTGGTCTGGCGGCGGGGGAGAATTCATCAAGGGTTAATGGTGGAGTATGTCAGTCTCGGATGGATGACTGTTGAAGTAATTGGTTCGATAGGTATCGGGTTGCTATCAGGTAGTCTTGCTCTGATCGCTTTTGGAAGCGATAGTCTCGTCGAAATGATTTCTGGATTAATGGTTGTAGCGCACCTGAAGAGCAACTCTGCCAACCCGAGTAATCTTGAACTGACTGAGAAAATTACAAAACTACTTCTGGTTGCGCTGATTCCGATAATTGGCGCCGGTGCTGTCTACTCTTACGTTACGGGTCTAAGGCCTGAATCCTCGCTTTTGGGTATAGGTGTGGCTGTTGGAGCCGTGGTAATCATGCCTATTCTATGGGTTCAAAAGAAGACGATAGGACGTGAAACTAACTGTACGCCTCTTTCAATTGATGCGGTAGAATCTGTTACATGCTTCCTCATGGCACTGGCGCTGCTGTGTGGCTTGCTCATTAACTACTTCTTTGGGATAAGTTGGGTCGATTATGCCGCCACCGCCGTGATTCTGGCGTTTGTGGCAAAAGAGAGCGTGGAGGCATTCCGTGAGTAACCCATTCGATCAGATAATGAAACCTCGTTAAATTCCTTCAATCCATGACTTGAATTGTGTGAATAATCGGCCTTGTGTTAAGGATAGGATGACGTACTCACAAGTGTGAAATAACCCTCTGAATCTGTTACAGTGAGCCAAATTGTCTGAACGGAAGTTGCGGTTCAGGATTCGTAGAGGGAATTTCGAAATCGAACTCGAGGGAGAATTCGACTATGTGCAAGGGAAATTCGAGGAGCTAATGAGATCCCCGCCAGTGGGGGCTGGGGGGGTGCAAGCCTTAGGTGACCAATCGGGCCAGGCATTTGTGCCAGGGGAGGAGCTTGCCGGAATTCTAGAAACTACTTCAGAAGGTAAATTGCATTTCACTATACCCTTCGATAGAATCTCGGCGAAAGAAGCCATCGGAATCATTGTTTACGGAAGTAATCCTGCACCCATCGAAGACGCCAAACTAATCGAACTTCTTGGAACAAGTTGGAAGGCGGTCAAGGATAACGTTGTGCGAGCGAGGGTTAGCGAGTTGAGAAAGGAGGGCAAGCTGATCGCCGAACAAGGCAGGTACTCACTTTCAGGGGCCGGACTCCAATGGATAAGTCAAGATGTGCTCCCTAAGCTGAGACCGGCAGCAGCATAGTACTGGATAATCCTAAGAGTACTAATAAGGGATAATAAGACTCGGTGTACTCATAATTCTCAAAAGGCAGAACCCAGGCGCCGATTGTTAGGCTCTGGGAATAAAGGGGGAAACGTCCTCGAGTGGGAACCCGAGAACGCACAGTCGGATCTACAGTGAGGAATGCCGGAGCGTTCTAACCGCCCTGCGGAGGTGATGTCGGGGTTATGGAACTAACGGTGAGGGTGTTGGGTGAGCAAGCAGCAGAATTGGCAACGACGAGGCTTGTGCTTGTGATCGATAGCTGTCCGATTACGTCAACCCAGCTTCCGATCGGTGGGGATGATGCTGGCAAGTTTTGTAGCGTGTAGTGTACGAATTGGAGGCCTGACCTCCAATAGTTCGGGTCTGTCGTTTGAACTGAAAGTTGGGTGCATCCGTTTCCGTTTTGGACTAGGTAGCCATAGCAGGTTACTTGGTTGCTGCCATTGCCGCCGACAGGGGTGCATGGTGTGTATGTGTAGCCTTGTGCGGGCGAACATCCGTAGTATCCACACGTCTGATAGAACCCAGGCTCTCTACCGTTCAAATTGATCGCATTATTGACTGCTGCGGCGCTGGTTACTGTATTGGTGTTGGTGGCGGTGACGGTTTGGGTTTGTGTGCTGAAGAAGTTTTGAGTATTCGTTAGGTACTGTTGCTGGGTTACTGTCGCCACGTGCGGGATTGACATCGTGTACCCTGCGTATCCTAAGCTGAGAATCGCAACGAGAGCAGCTCCGATAATTGTCAGAGTGGTTTTGTTCATTTTCAACACGTTATAGTGGGGCACATGGAAAACCGGTTAAGGGTATTTCCACCCAGTAGAAAGCGACTTCACTAGGTGGAATCAAATTCACCGCGACAAGATCCGACGTCGCCATCGAATACCTTGCGATCATCATCGAAGTCTAGTTTGAATTCGATTTAGCCTGTCCATCAAGCCATTCAAGACGCCGAATCCCCCTGTCCGTCAACGAGTAGGTAAATTGCCCTCCGCTGCGGACACGCTTCAACAAGCCTTGTCGGTAATAGCGCATCAAAGCCATACGGATCGCATGAATCTCAGACTGTACTTTTCCCGAAGAGATGAGAATCCGCAAAAGCGAATCGCTATCCAACGGCCCCTTGTCCGCCAAGACTCGTAACAGAACCCGTTTCAACTGATTATAGTCCAAATTACACTCCAACTCTACACCATTATGCTTTAAAACATTGCATTTCCGTGCTATTGCTCGTCAGATTCCATCTGAACCGAACGTAAGTAACACCTAGCAGAACTATCGATTCTGACGTAATCCTGCTCGAACCCGCACAAACGGCAACGTGCAAATCGAGTAACACCTAGCAGGGTTAATGTGCACTTCAAAGCTTTTATACTGTGTAGGATTGAAACTGAAATGAAAGTAAATGCCGGAAGGCCAACAGGAACTCACAAGCCTAGCACAGCCGCTAGAAGTCATCATCAGATACGGAACTCTCGAGAAGAAAATTACCGGTCCACCAGACCAGGTCGCAAATGAAGTTCTATCATTCCTCAACAAAGCTATTCCCCAACTCGAACTCGCGTCCCACCTGTCCTTATCCGTCGACATCAACGAACTCGCAAAAGCCTGTGAGGGGATTCTCGCGGTGACGCCCGAAGGGGTCGTCGTCACCGTCCCAGTCGATAAGCTGGCGGACCGCGAACTCCTCCTCCTCTACTTAGCGAAGGCATCGATCGCGCAAAAGCTGGGTAAGGCAGACAAGGATCTCGTGCAATCAGCTGATTTGATCGTCGCAACCAAGAAATCTGCAGGAACCGTGGCAGGCAGACTCAGCGAACTCTGTGGTGAAAGTTTAGCGGAGAGAAAGGGCAAGGGTGAGTACCGGGTGACAACCCTCGGGTTGCACTTATTTCGCGAACAGGTTATTCCCAAACTAAAATCCAGCTTGGGGAAGTGAAGACATGACTCAAGCTGAAACTTTGCAGGTTAAGGTGCAGATAGACGTGGAAGGCATGCACTACGAGGGCAACGGGTCGGTCGAAGAGATCGTACCGCAAGTGATGCAGTTTCTCATCCAAGCCGTCCCCACATTCAATCTCGCGAAGAAACTCGTATATGTTCCCGATCTTGCAGGACTCGCTGACAAAGTCGCTGATTTCGCTAGGATGACTTCGACCGGGCAATTACTTCTAACTCGCATTAACCTACCAGCTGAGAAAGCGATCACGGTGATACTCTTCATGGCCCAATTGGCGGGCAAGATGGGCAAACGAGGATCAGATTCATTGAGTATTGAGGAGATTTCGACCGGAATAGGCAGGGCGCCGAAAACGATTAGAAACGTCCTCGTCCAGCTTCAACGGTCTAGTCAAATTGATCGTGCCGACCGAGGTAGGTATCGAATCACTTCCAAAGGCCTCATGGAACTCGAGCGATCCCTAGTGGAGTTACGCGGAGGAGGTAACGCCTAGGTTCTAGGAAAGTGTAGGTTTCATGGCCGCACATAGAGAGAGGGTGCGGCGGCCGCGGGGGATTTGGGGAATCGACCCGCTAACGGGGGCTGGAATGAAATGAGCCGCCACACCCACCAAACCACAGCTACGCAACAGAAGATAAGTAACTTTCTCTGCCCGGAGGACTCCGGTAGCGTAATTCCAAAGCACTTCCTAGACTTCTGCCGCGATTCAGTGGAAGCGATCAGAGGAAATCAACTCTACACTGTACCCGCTGTTCCACCGGACTTCGGGAGCACACAATATGATGGAGCCGACGGGTTCACGTTGGACCTAGCCGCCGATAGCGAGCACATCGCCAAACTTGACTCTATTACTACAGACCGGCCAGTAATCGCGGTTGACACATCATCCATCAAACTCGGTGAACTCGCAGACGGAGTGCTATGTGCGTTGCGAGGAGCCGTAGTTGTTCTTGAAGCAAATCAATATCGCTATGTGAAGTATGGCCCGTTCGTCTTTTCGCTTGGTTACAATAGTCCTCTCGTCTCTCAAAGTTTCACCAACCTTGGCCTACCGCCGTTCTCAGGCGAGCCAAATATCGACAGTTTACTGAAACGAGTTCGGAACATGCTTGAGCGATGGCTTCAATACAATGCAAGTTCCTCCGTTAGAAACGCTTTCCTCCTCATCGACGGCTCGCTCACTGCTGGAACGCCTGACAACCCTTCCAGAGACCTCGAACGTATCTTGCAAAACGCGCGCAGTTCAGGTAGCGCTCTAATCGCCATATCGAAGAAAACTAAGCTGCGAATAAGAAATGAAGGACTAACTGCGCTGCTCGAGCATGAATCTGATCCTTGTTTACTGGATGTTGACACTGAGATTACGGAGCAGTTTCCTCCATATCCAGTGCAGTTCTTGGGTCGGGTTTTTGTGGCAAAACTTGCCAGGTTCGGTTTTCCGTTCAGAATCGACATCGACAGGCAAATTCCCGCCGACGCCGCCGTGAATGAGATTGCTCAGCTTTCTGGCACAGACATTGTAGATCAAGGTTATCCAGAAACCCTCAGAATGGCTCACGTACTATCGACTTTCACAGCCATGGATGTACTTGCCATGCAAGCTTTCGCTCAGGCTGAATTCGGAGTCCAGATGATGCCTAAACTTGCCCTACGGCATTCACTATTTGGTCCGTTCGGGACCGCGTGGGAGGCTCTTCATTGAAGATTCTCAAAAAAGAAGCTGACGACATGCACCTCTTATGCTTCCCAGATGAGGAGGTCGACAAAGGGGACTACTTACTCGTAACGGATAGAGTCAAACAACGTTCCCTAATCGTACAAGTGATCGACATTCAATACGCAAACATACCCGGTATCCTGGAAGATCTACTCAGGGACGGCATATCCGAAGGTTCCCTCTCAGGCGATGAAGTCGACCCTTTCAAAGTATCATCGCAGATCAGAGTCCTGAAAGATACGAGATTGTTGGTTGGAAAAATCAGAGGGGCAATCGAAAACGGCCGCATAAGCAGAGATGTTGCCTGGTTGCCGTCCAGGAACCATTCTCATGTGGAAGCAATGCCGGCGAAACTATTCCTAGAGAATCTGTCGTCAAGGCACGCGTTTGAGATCGGGTCAACGCACCGTTTCCCTCATATCAACTCAGACCTAGCGGCCCTCGACGGACGGCTAAACATAGTCACGGGTAGGAAAGGGACGGGCAAGTCACATCTTACAAAGCTTCTCGTGACGAGCCTCGTTCAGGAAGGCGCGCCGGTGGTCGTTTTGGATGTGAACGGGGAATATGTCAACTTGGGACGCTCTACGGACGGACGCCAAATGCATTTATCACCAAAGATAATTTCTTTGATCCCAGGCCTAAACCTGAGGTTCAGCCTAAGGGAAGTTGGGCTTAGCACCCTGTTGGGGACATTGATTTATGCGCTCGCGCTCCCCGAGAACTCTGCCCGCATATTCAGCCGGATCTGGCGCGACCTCGAACGGCAGAATCAACTTACTATGGCGGCTCTCGGCGCAGCAATTGCCAACGCCGACTGCCACGAAAGTATCAAAGACGCACTCCAGGCCAGGTTCAACACCCTCGACGATTCCGGCATATTCACCGACGACAACCGCACAGCCCTAAACCTTGAAGAACTCTTCAGAAACCATTCCACTGGCTGCGCCCTGATCGTGAATATGAAGAACCAGTACTCGGCCCTGCGACGAATCGTTGTTGAGTTGCTTATCAGTAAATTCACGGAACTCCTATCCACCCAAAAACTCCGCCGCACTCTTCTTGTTCGCAGAGGAGGCCCACTTGTACCTGAAGGAAACTTACTGGGATGACGTCGTTACACGAATGCGGCACTTGGGCCTATTCACCACTTTCGTTACAAACCAACCGGATACGATTCAGAGCAGTATCTACCGTCAGGCTGACAACGTGTTCCTATTCAACTTCAGCAACGAACACGATCTCGAGATCGTTTCAAAAGTAGCTAAAGTGGACGCAGATACAATACGTATGGTTGTGCGGGATCTTCCACCACACCGATGCTTGGTGATCGGTGATGTTGTAGCGAACTTTCCTTTAGTTGTGAATGTGCGCCCGCTAGAGATTCAAACCCTAGGAGCAACGCGTTACTTCTTCGAAGACGCACTAGCAGTGGCCTAGCGGATACAAGGCGAGCCTGGTTGCAGACTGACCTGCTTTAGACGTGGTCTATGAGCTGACGGTTAGGACTCGTTCGGAAACCTCGTGTCCGTGGGTTGTGGTGTGGAAGAAGCAGTAAGGGCGTCCACATTCCGAGCACGTCCAATTCGCGGCACTCGTACATATGAAAGCGGAACAGCGACCCATTCGCATCAGGCCGCGCACATATCGAAATTCGATATAAGACTTCGCCCAATGGTCGCAAAAAGACGCAACAAATCGCAGAAAAAAGACTAGAAATCCTTGAGAGCGATCAAAGGAAGCCAATTCTCGGTAACCCTACGCAGTATAAAGACTAAATACGCTGGGGCGTCCTTTCGCTGATCATAAGTGGAGGTGTGAGAGTTACCAACTCACGGTTCGTTAACTAAGGCAGGCAAAGTCCGCTCCCAAACCCCGAAAGTTCAGGGACGTGAACGACATTCCCCTATCCCCAAGATAAGGGTGAGAAGGAATTCTGAGAAACGTTTCGAATTGGGACGGAAGCCGGTCAAAACTACCTACGCACATAATCGCCGGTTTTTTTCTCGGCGCCCATACCCTTTCTAGAATTTAGTTCCGAAGCTACCCCGCAGTGCCGCGATTGCCCAGAGTGCGGCCGTTTACCGTTCTACCGGAAGATCCTTGCTAGCCTCTGAAGCCTCGACAGTTCCTTTTGGTATGCCCCAAGGGACATGATTTCCTCAAGGCCATCGAAAGAGTTCATCTATACTCACAACAAGGAAGAGTGGTGTGCCAATAAAATTGATCGTATGATTTTCAACATGTCGAAATATTACTCGTCTACACACTCGGAATGGTAGGCTAGAATTTAGAGCACCCAAAAATCACGCGGTGAATTGCATCACTATTTGCCAATGCGAAATATCTGGCAGCTCGTTCAAGTGGCGCGCTTGCGAGACCCAACAATGAGAGCTGCACAAACAACGGCTGCGACCGCTAAAGCGATGAGAATGTAGAATTGGTCTCCAAGACCAGAGGACGTATTGGTAGTTACTGGTATGTTTTCTAGTGAAAGCGGTGTTTGGCTTGTAGCGGTCGTCGTTTCGAGCGTGCTTGAGCTCGTTGAGGGTTGTCTGTGGGGCATTAGCCACGGCGTTTCCTACCTGGCAACCAGTCGACCGGAACCTGAACCAAGAACCGCTTTTTTCATTCAGCTTTTCCGTGGGGGATCGAGCAGCATGACTCGTTTCAATGAGTGAGGTGGCGGGCCCGCTGGGATTTGAACCCAGGATTTGCGGCTCCGCAGGCCTTCGGGAGAGTTGTAGCTCTCTCACCGTCCTGATCCAGACTAGACTACGGGCCCGTTGCCCCTTTGGTTGTTCCTTTAATGGTTCGCATTAAGGGCGGGCACCAAAACAGTAACGACTGTCGGATAAATTAACCTCGTTTCATGGGTTCTTAGACGGACCGTACAAAGCTCCGTACCTGGATTCCGGGTGAAATCTAACTTAAGAGGCCATGGCGGTCCCGATCGCTCGACCTAAACTGCCGGGCCACGTTTTCGCTGCCCATGGCTTTGATGTAGGGCCCTAATCGGGGTCCGCGGGGTGATCCTAATAGAATGGTGTAAAGGAGTTTGAAGAAGTTCGAAGGTTCGATGGCGTACTTCTTCGCCAGGTTGAAGATGCTGTTTTGTAGAATCCTCTCGTCGCTTTCACTTCGTACAATCGATATAAGGTCCTCTATCGCGAGTTTCTCTGTGTTTTTTATTTCAATTTTTGTCTCCGGGATCTCTTGAAAATCTTTCGCCCAATTTGTTGCATAATTTAGCTCCTGCTGGATCTCAGGTGTTACTCCATTCTTGAGATAGCCGTATTCGCGAAGTTTTTTTTCGATATAATCGATTCGATTATCGGCTGGCGAAATGGTCACAAGGTACACTAACAAATTGTATGGGACGTGAGCCCTTGCGGCTTGGGGTGGTTTGAGGAAGTAGGCGTAATCATAGAGCCCTTTGAGTTTAGCAGCTTCCTTCTCATCGCTCACCGTGCGTAATCCAAAGTAGATTTCTTCCAAGCGGTTTAGTTCGTTGACGAACGTGGGGATGTCCTCAACTCCAACGTTTCTCGCACCTGTAATTCGTTTGAACATGAGAAGGTTGAGAGAGGCGGGTGGAGCGTACTTGAACCATGTCTGCGGAGTGAGCACGTCAACAGCTGACTTCGATTTGGAGATCTTTTGCCCACCTTTGTCGAGGAAAAGTTCGTAACGCACATGGTAGGGTGGAGGACAGCCGAGTATCTCTTCACAGATTCTGTCGTTGATCCGCACCGAGTCGGAGAGTTCCTTTCCGTAAGCTTCGAAATTTATTTCAAGCGCCGCCCACCGTGCCGTCGAACTCGCCTTTCCACGGAAGCTTTCCCCTTCCATCCGTGATATTCGTCTCTCCCTTGTAACCGCAACCAGTGAGTTGTTGGCCTCTGATTTCGGCCGTACCTTCGCATGAGTAGAGTACTTTGTCGGATTTCTGGACAAACGAGGTTGATTTTGTTGTGTATATTCGTCCGCAAGAGCCGCAAATCGGAAAGTAAGGCAGCACAGCCGTGAACTTTTCCTGACCCACTTCTTCCTTGACTATCTCTCCTACTTTCTCCGCTGACGTGAGTATTTTTCTGACCTGGTCGAGGAGGAGTCCTTTTCTGTAGTCTTCCGTTGCGGAGTGGAAAACATATTCAACTCCGCATTTGTCCATCGCATCCCTGAGTAGGGAATTAATGTGAACGGCGTAGCTTTCGTGGCAGTTGTATGGGTCTGGAATTGCGGAAACCGGTTGGCCTAGAAAATTCTTGAGCGAGTCGGGCATTCCAGTTGGGATTTTTCTCAGCCCGTCGAGATCATCTGAGTAAGCGATGAATTCGGCCTTTCGGCCTTGGGTTTCGAGAGCGATCTTTACTCCATAGGCCCGGATGGCGTCTCCTAAGCTACCTATGTGTGGGATTCCTGAAGCTCCCAGACCACTTTCGGTCCGGAGTACGATTACTTTCCTGCCGAGTTTCTCTTCGTGTTCTATCACCCGGCGGGCGACCATATCGAGCCAGGTGCCGCGGCCTATGATTTCGGTTCTTTGGTCTGACAAAGCTAATTCCCTTGTAATGTTGCGGCAGATATTCTTTATAGCCCCTGTGCGTACGGTAACAAATTCGTCAAGACGTAACTGATAGAGGAAGTGGAGAGTTCGGCATCGAATCGCTCAAACAAGACTGCATCAATTGTGGGCGTAACCGTCATCGTCCTCTTACTTGATTTGCTCTTCGTCTTCTACATGACCTCCCATGGACTTAGTTCCATGACCAATGAGCTCAAGATCGGTGGGGTTGGTTTTCAGCTACAATGGTTACCGGTTCTCGGAGTCCTGCTAGTATCATTAGTGGCCTGGTACGATGCGTTCACGAGGATATTCCCTCGATGGGTTGGCACCGAGGTAGATCCTCTTTCACGCCTTCGTTTGATTAGAGTCATCACCTTATCGCTCGCAGTTTTTGCCTGCTTTCTATATGTTCCATTCCTGCTAGGGTCAAACTGGTACTGGGATGGAATAAGCTCCATGAGTCGGAGCATCACTCAGTTTCAGGGCTTTGGAAACTGGTTGTTAAGCATTGAAACGCCTCTGTTGTCGCTGGATCCATTGTGGCAATATTCCATTATCCAAATTCTGGCATGTGGGGCCATGATCTGCTGTACATGGGCGTTTGTGCGGCCGATGAGACGCCTGAGAAAACCCAGATGAGCGACAGCAAAGCCAATCCCTTTCGCTCAGCGAACCCGCCCTTCGCCAGCTCAGATGTTAATTGACGGTTGGCAAAATGGTCGATCAATGTTCTGTCTGCGAAAAACCTCGGAATGAACATTCAGAATACTGCAGCGTCCACGAAGCCGCGAAGACAAACCTAGAAGCCGAATACGCCAATTGGTTTAGGGCATTCAGCGGAGCTATTTCCAAGGAGGAGTATTTTTCGAGGTTGCTAGACCTTGAGGAAACGGGTGAGGCAGTCAAGAGGCTGATACTGCGCAGTCAAGCGAACGCGGTGCCTCAATAGTTGAAGACTACGCTTATTGTTACCGAGAAACCGGATGCCGCGCTACACGTCGCAGAAGCATTGAGCGGTAGAACCCAAGGAAGAAGGATCAACGTTAACGGTGTTCCCTTCTTTGAAGTGAAAAACGGAGAGCGCATCCTAGTCTGTTCTGCGCTTGGCCATCTGTACACGGTTGCGGCGAAAGGAAGTGGTTTGAGATCCCAATATCCAGTCTGGGATTGCTCGTGGAAGCCGAAGCATTTGGCAGAACGAGGGCAGCAGAGACAGGAAAAGTGGATCCAGTCCATCACACAAGTTGCGAAGGAAGCGGACCATTTTGTGAATGCGTGCGATTATGACGTTGAAGGGTCATTGATCGGTTACACCGTTCTGAAGTATGCGTGCAACGGTGCAGATAGGAAAGCTCGTCGTATGAAGTTCTCAACCCTAACTGAGAAGGAACTAAGGGAAGCGTATGCGAAACTGCTTCCCCAGCTAGACTTTCCACTTGCCTTCGCGGGTATGTGTCGTCATGAGGTTGACTGGTTATTCGGCATCAACCTATCCCGAGCTATGACCCAATCTGCGCTAAAGGCAAGTAACCGGTACCTAACGCTTAGCACGGGCCGAGTGCAAGGCCCGACGTTGCGATTTGTTGTTGAGAGGGAGAAAGAACTCCAAACGTTCGTGCCAACGCCATTCTGGACGCTTAGGACTAAGGTGGATGTGAACGGCCGAATCGTTGAAGCGGCATATGAGGCCGACCGCATTGGAGTCAAAGCCGACGGGGAAGGTATCGTAAAGGAATGTTCGGGCAAGACAGGGACCGTTGAGAAACTTGAGTCGACCACATACGAGCTCCCTCCCCCAACCCCATTCGACCTTTCAACGTTACAATCGGAGGCCTACAGGCACTTCGGCTATACACCGCGGTTAGCTCTCAGCGTAGCCGAACGTCTCTACTTGGACCAGTTGATCTCCTACCCTAGGACCTCCAGTCAGAAACTCCCGCGCTCAATCGGATTTGAAGAGGTCATGAAAGGCCTGGGCCGGATTCAAAATTATCAATCGAGCGTTCGGGCTGTATCAGCCGGGCGCCTCGTCCCACATGAAGGCAAGAAGGAGGATTCCGCCCACCCAGCTGTATACCCGACGGGGGCAGTTCCGAAACGGAACCTCTCACCGCAGGAACAGAAGCTCTTCGATCTTATCGTAAGACGATTCCTAGCAACCTTCGGCGAAACGGCGAGAAAACAAAGCGATAAGGCCACAATCAAAGTCGGTCAACGCAAGTTCTTGATGCGTGGATCTCGAATCCTCCAGAAGGGATGGATTCCACTCTACCGCCCTTACGCCAAAGTCGAGGAACAGGCTATGCCAAGTCTGAAGGAGGGTGACCTGGCGAAGATTGTTGAAATCGTACTCGAAGCCAAATACACCCAGCCGCCACCACGCTACAATCCCAGCAGTCTCCTGAAAGAGATGGAAGAGTCCGGAATAGGGACGAAAGCCACCAGGGCTGAGATAATTGAAACCCTATACCGACGCGGATACTTGCGAGACCAACGAATGGTAGCGACCCCACTTGCTCTTCAGTTGACTGAGATACTGACGAAATATTGCAATAGAATAGTCGAGGTTACGTTTACACGGGAACTTGAGGCGAAAATGGAACAGATTGAACAAGGGAAGGAGCTTCGGGAGCGTGTTGTCCTTGATACCGTTGATTACCTTAAACCAATACTGGAAAAGCTGAAAGGAAAGGAAGAAGACATCGGAAACGAACTTACATCAATAATCCGCGAGATGTGGCTCGGCTCGATCACGCTCTTCGTCCCTTGTCCAAGGTGCAGCTCAGCACTGAAGATCATAAAGAATCCGCGAACCAAGAAACGCTTCATAGGATGCTCTGGAAAATGGAAATCCAACTGTACCTTCTCCCTCCCCCTTCCACAGCTTGGCGCCCTAACTCTTCTTGAGAAACGTTGCCCTGAATGTGGCTTCCAATTGGTTCAGGTAAAGTCGAAAGGAAAGCGGCCGCTCGTGTCGTGCTCGAGATGCTACGTAAACAAGGCTTCGATCCAGAAACCTATCCCATACACTCCTGGTCGCCATCCAAGATCAAACTGAATCGTCGCAATCCCATTTTACGGCGAGTCAACCCTTGAAATCAATGTTGGGCGTCTGTTTTGGGTATCGTTTGTAAGAAATACCAGCAGTAAAGGCACAAGGCGAAGACTAGAAAGGATACTTTCGTTGCGAAATTGAAGTTTACTGGGGGAAAAACATGGGCGTGAAAGGTGTTGGCTGTGAGATCAAGTGATCCTCCGTTCTTAAGCCAAGTGGTGAACCAAGCGAACATGTTCCAAAGGAATTCGTACCCCGCAGCGAATGAGCCCGTTAACAGTATAGCCCTCACGCCGCGAGTACCAACCCGGCTGATCCGATCCTTGTTGCCTTGCAGGACGAAAACTGTTCCGCAGAAGACGAAGTAAGTCATCAAAGTGACGGGCTTAAATGTTGTAAGCTGATTCAACGGGTAGGGCGGAGAGATCACCCCTGTAACATACCTCTCTCCGAATGATCCCTCAGAGGGAACGGTGATTGCGTAATATACGATGATCACTACTGCGAGTGTTAGGAGCAAGAACCCCGCGAACGCCATTACCTTGTCACTATGTTTCGTATCCGAACCCGTCCATTTGTGAGCTGACTTGCTCTGCGCCTCGGGGTTGAAAAGCCTTATACACGCTGCCAAGTTAGCTCGTTTTGCAATTAACTAGAAGGACCCGGCAGTGTTTTCGTTCCCAGGAAACCTTTCCAGCATTCAACAATTGGTCCTTGTTCTGGTCGCGACCGTTACCGGTCTTATTTCTATTTACGCAATCAACGTCTGGGTCCTGAGCCTCCTATCGATCCGAGGAAGGAGAAAAATATCGAATCCGCCACAATTGGACTCCTGGCCTTACGTCTCAATTCACCTGCCAATATTCAACGAAGAACGGGTCGTCGGTCGTCTGCTTGAGGCATGCGTAGGATTAGACTACCCGCGTGATCGTTTCGAGATTTTGGTTGTTGATGATTCAACTGACGGCACTACTAAGGTGGCACAGGGTTTCCAGAGCAAATATCCCGGCCTTGTGAAGGTCATTCATAGAGACGATCGCGTGGGGTTCAAAGCCGGCGCGCTTCAGGTTGCCCTCGCAAAAAGCAAAGGCGAACTGATCGCCCTATTTGATGCAGATTATGTTCCTCCCCATGATTTTCTTAAAAGAATGGTCCCTTACGTCTACGTGAACGATAGAGTGGCCTTTGTCCAATCTCGTTGGAGTTACTTGGACGGCCAGTTCTCTTGGATCGCCAAAGCTCTCTCGCTCGCTATCGATGTCTACGCCTTTGTCGATCAAAGGGCCAGATATGTCGGGAACCTGTTGGCACATTTCAGCGGGACGTGTGGCGTCTTCAGAAAGCAGGCTATTGAGGATGCAGGAGGATGGAGCCCAGAGACATTGGCAGAGGATTTGGACCTCTCGATTAGGCTGCACTTGAAGGGTTGGCGCTACATCTACGTTCCATCCGTCGTCTGTCCCGGTGAGATTCCGCCGAGCTTCGATAACTTAAGGCATCAACAATTCAGATGGGCGAAAGGGTTCTCGGAATGTCTCAGGAAGTACGGTGGGGACATTGCGCGAAGCGACGAATTGAGTTTCTTTCAGAAGGTCGAAGCTCTTTTGCATCTCGGCACCTATTTCATCTGCCCCTTGACCATCATGGGGCTCGTCGTGGCCTTGTTGTACTATGCTATTTTTCCGCCTTCGTTTTGGTTGATGGGCTTCTGGCGTTATCAAGTCGCGCTGTTCACATTTCTTCTCTCCTTGGTTATCTATAGCGCCCCGGTCGTTGCTTCAGTTGTGGCGCTTTCAGAAGTCTCGCAATTCGGCATTTCAAGGATGAAGAGAGTGTTTCATTTGGGGTACTTGGGAGCGATCGTCTACGGTTTGCTGCTGAGCAACACTAAGGCAGTTATTGAGGGGCTGTTCTCAAAAACCTCTTACTTCTATAGAACCCCAAAGCTTGGTTCAATTTCGGTTACGAAAGAAAGCTAACCCGCCGAAGTCTGGGGAGTCTCCGGACTCGTAGCCGGAGCCGAGGTTAATCCGCGCAGTCTGTCCAAGATTCTGTCACTCTTCAAGGTATTTCTCCTGTCGATGAGCAGCAGAAACGAGAAGCAGAGGAAGACCAAGTAAACTACCATAGACGCGTTGAACACGGCAACGGTCGGGTTCGGGTACCAGCCTACGAGGTTCACGGAGAACATGAGTGCGTAGACGAATTCGGCCGCAAGCAATGGGAATGTGAAGAGCCCAAGCCAGTAAGCCCATCGGGACAATGAGAAGAGAGCCGCCGCGATGACTAAGGAAACAACTCCAAGGGCTAGCAGATGGTAGGCGGAGAGGCTGAACATCGCCCAAAAGGCGAGCATGTAAACCCCTCCAGCAGCATAGAATACCATGGGAATCCAAATTCCTGCAGTTCGTTCAGTGAATGTTTCGGTCAATCTTTCGCCGCTCCTGTTGCGAGGCCTTATTACGCCAGAAGAGGTGCCATAAAGGTTTACCATTCCAAGAAAGAGGCGTGACTGAATGCAGAATCTTAGTTTTCACACCTCGAAGACTGATAACTTTTCAGGATTCTCCAAACCCCTTAACGAATCGCGCTACGTGGTGGTCGGTGTGCCGTACGACCACACGAGCACCTACAGAGCCGGCTCCCGTTTTGCTCCACATGCTATTCGCGATGCGTCCTTGAACATTGAGACCTACAGCCTCCGAACCGGAATAGACATTGAACAAGTATCAATTCACGATGCAGGCGACTTACATATCGTCGACAATGCAAGCGAAACTCTATCACGACTCGAGCTTGTCACGAGAGATATTCTGACCTCAAAGAAAGTTCCTGTAATAATTGGCGGAGAACACACAATCACTCAAGGAGCGGTTCGAAGCCTCCCAGAACGCGTTGGTGTGGTTAGTTTCGATGCGCACGGCGACCTAAGGGATGAGTACGGAGGCGGTAAGATATCACACGCTACAGTGCTGCGTAGGATTACGGAAAAAGTCGGCACAGAGGGTGTACTTGTTCTCGGAGTACACGCCCTTTGCAAGGAGGAAGTCGACTTCATCAACCAGCACAAGATTCAGACGATGACACCGTGGGAGATCCGTGAGGCTGGTTTGGCTAAAGCGGAAGAACGTGTGGCGGCCTTTACGAAAAAGTTCGACCACACGTACCTTACTGTTGATTCTGATGCTCTCGACCCAGCCTTTGCGCCGGGCGTCTCAAACCCGGAGTTCGACGGCTTGGCACCCGACGAACTATTGTCATTGGCAAGGGTTGTGGCGGACGAACGTATGCTAGGGTTCGATCTGGTTGAGGTTTGCCCAAACTACGACTCTGGGGCCACAGCTGTCGCGGCGGCTCGGATAATCTTCGAAGTCATTGCGCAAGCCGAGAAAGCGAGAACCGGCTAGTTGGCCCTATCCATTCGCGACTATGAAGTATCCATTGCAATCGTGCAGGTGTGAGTAGAATCTCTGACATTTAGTTAGCCCTCGAAGACCCGGTGACCCAATGAAAGGAGTTTGGGGAACCAAATTGAAATCGGGGTTTTTCTTGAGAAACGTCTCAACGATTAACTCGTTTTCCTCGGGGAGAACGCTGCAAGTACAATAGACAAGGGTCCCCCCAGGACATACGTGCTCAGATGCAGCTTGAAGTATCAGGCTCTGCCTCACAGAGAGTTCTTCGATGCGTCCCAAGGTGACCCGCCACTTGCTGACAGGATCACGAGCGAATACACCAGTGTTCGAACACGGTGGGTCGACCATCGCAACGTCAACTTGACCATTGATCGGAAGGCTGGCAGCGTCCGCCATAATCGGTGAAGCAATTGAACAGCCGCTCCGAGTAATCTCCTGCTTCCAATGGAGCCATCCTGTTTGGCGATAATTCGATTGAATAAATTTCACCTAGGTTATCCATTTGTGCTGCTAGGTGAGTTGTCTTGTTGCCTGGTGAGGCGCAAACGTCTAGGACGGACTGCCCTGCTCTAGGTGAGGCGACTAGGCCTGCGACTATACTTGCTAAATCCTGAATGACAATTTCGCCTGAGGCTGAGAGTTTTGCCCTGTTCGGTTGACTTGACTTCTCCAAGAGAAACGCATTCTCGACTCCGTTCACCTTAACCGCATTCAGCTGTTTTGCGACGAGGCTTTCATCCTTGTTCCTTAGTGGGTTCAGGTGCGCAAATGTTGAGACTGGGCGTAGGTTTCGTGTCAAGATTTTCAGAGCTATGGATCGTCCAAAGATCTGTATGAGTCGCTTCACATACCAAGCTGGGTTGCAAGTTTCAACGGCCACTCTCTCGAATTCAGGAAGGCCTCGATAGCCGTTCGGTTCACTTCTGGATACTAAACGTGCTATGTCCTCTTCATAGCGCTGGAGATCTCTCCAACCAAATATCTGCCTTGCCCAGCCTACAATGACTTCCAATTGATGTACACGTTTCGTGTCCACGTATTTGGAGTAGGCTATGATTCTAAATAGGCTCCGTATTCCGTGGGATGCTTGTTTGGTTCTTTCCTCGGGCACGCTTTGTGAGATTAACCAGTCGAGCCGATTTTGGAATCTAGTTGTTTCCATTATCAAGCGATGAGCTTGACGAAGGTCGTTGAGGTTGTTGAGTCCGAGTTGTCTGGATGCCTTGAGTAGGGCGCTTCTCTCCCCGATTCCCGTGTACGCCATCCAGCTAAGCGCTTCGATGGTTAGGGCGAGAGAATCGTTCGTCAAGGATAATTCAAAACCTTGGGCTGAACTTGCACTGCGCATTTATTTAGTAGGAAGCTGGCGTGCTACGCGACTTGGTCGGAGGCTTGGCGAACGGCGAGGACGCTTGAAAGCTTTTTCACGGAACCGGCCCCTGTCCTCAAGCAGACTGCCAAACCGGTGCCTAAGCGGCAAGCTCTTCTCTTCAACCCCTCAACTCCATCAACCATTCCCCCTTCATACCTGGTTTCCATTGGTTATGATGGAGATTTGAGGAAATGTTTCCTTCGCCTTTACGAGCCTAAATCTCATAAAATCTACTTTTGGTTTGACCAGTCCGGCCACAAACCCTACTGCTTCAGCAAGCAGACTATCCCGGAACTCCAAAAGATTCGCGATATCTCTCAAAACTTTGGTTTTGATCACTTCGAAGAAGGAGAAAGGTTCGACGCCCTACGGGGTGAAACCACGAAAGTAACGAAGATTGTAGCCAAGGATCCGTTGACGATCGGTGGAAAACCGACTGGTTCAATTCGGGACGTCATTACGGCGTGGGAGGCGGATATCAAGTACGTCGAGAACTACATCTACGATCAGGGCATCGAACCTGGAATGATGTACGAAGTCAAAAACAATCAGCTATCGTTGGTTGAATATCGACTGCCGGAACAAGCGTCGAAAGATATTGAGGAACTATTTCGAGACGATTCTGTGGAATATCGGGAGTTGGCACGAGAGTGGATGAGGTTACTTGAGTGTCCCGTACCGGAGTATCGCAGAGCTGCTATTGACATAGAGGTAATGCAGGCGGTTGAAACCCGCGTCCCCGACCCCGAGCTTGCGGAACAAAAAGTCATATGCGCAAGCCTCGCCGGTTCTGACGGCAACAACAGAATCCTACTTCTACGTCGAGAAGGGGATCGCGGATGGGAATGCGCAGCTCCCTCCGAACGCGAGTATGGAGTTCTTCGACACAGAGGAAGACCTTCTAACCTCACTTTTCCTTACATTGCTCGACTACCCGATCATCGTAACCTTCAACGGCGACGATTTCGACCTCAAATACCTTTACCATCGCGCGCAGAGGTTGGGCTTCAAGAACGAGGAAATACCGATCGAGCTTGGCCGTGACGTCGCATTTCTGAAATACGGGGTTCACGTGGACCTATACAAATTCTTCTTCAACCGTTCCATCCAAATCTACGCTTTCGGACAGAAGTACCGGGAGAATACGCTTGACGCCGTCGGTGAGGCGCTAATCAATACAGCCAAGGTAGAGATCGAAAGAAAAGGATTCTTCACGAAAGCGCCGTACAGCGACTTGGGCGTCTATTGTTACCGTGACTCTGAGATCGTCCTCCAACTAACCTCCTTCGACGACGACCTCGTGATGAAGCTGATGACGGCGCTCTCGCGCATCAGCTACATGACCTTGGACGATGTATCAAGGCAGGGAGTATCTGGGTGGATAAGGAGCATCATGTTCTGCTACCACCGAAGGCACCGGTACCTAATCCCTAGGCGGGATGAGATCCTTGAGGTCAAGGGTCAGACAGCGACTGAGGCGGTCATTAAGGGAAAGAAGTACAAAGGGGCTATAGTCGTCGAACCGAAGCCTGGAGTACACTTCAATGTAGCTGTATTGGACTTCGCATCTCTATACCCTTCCATAATTAAGGTGTGGAACTTAGGCTACGAAACCGTACGCTGCCCACATAAGGATGAGAACTGCAGAAAAAACCTCGTCCCCGGAACTCCACACTGGGTGTGCAAGAAAAAGCGAGGTATGGAAAGTTTGCTCATAGGCTCGCTAAGAGATCTAAGGGTAAATCGCTATAAAGTAAGATCCAAGGATCGCACCCTGCCGCCCACCGTAAAGAGCTGGTACAAAGTCGTCTCAGACGCAACCAAAGTTGTACTCAACGCCAGCTACGGGGTCTTCGGAGCAGATAACTTCGCTCTGTATTGTCCGCCTGTTGCTGAGGCGACGGCGGCGATTGGTAGGCATGTGATAACGCGGGCGCTTCAGAAAGCACAGGACTTGAACCTCGAAGTGTTCTACGGTGACACTGACTCGATTTTTCTTGGGGCGGGTGATGTGGGCGCGTTGAATAAGTTGATCGACTGGTCAACGAGCGAGTTGAAAATGGAGCTTGAGATCGATAAGACTTATCGATACCTGGCTTTGAGTTCTAGAAAGAAAAATTACTTCGGAGTATTGCCTGACGGAAACGTGGACATCAAGGGGTTAACTGGGAAGAAGAGGCACATCCCCGAATTCTTGCACAGCGCCTTCTACCAAATGGTCTCCACTTTGAGCCAGGTCAAAACACCTGAAGACATTGATGCGGCAAAGGCGAGGATTACAGAGATCGTTCGAGAATGCTATGTGAAACTGCGAAACAAAGAATACGCGCTCGGTGACCTGGCGTTCTCAATGATGATGAGTCGGATGCCTGAGAATTACACGAAAACCACTCCCCAACACGTCAAAGCGGCGAGGCAACTGCAGAAGGCCGGAACGGAGATGAAGCCGGGGGACATAGTTTCATTCGTGAAGGTTCGCGGAGAACCCAGCGTCAAACCAGTACAATTAGCTAGGTTGGAGGAAGTTGATAGCGAAAAATACATTGAATACATCCGCGGCACATTCGAACAGGTACTGGACTCATTGGGTGTTGAGTGGGAAGATCTGGCTGGCGTAAAGAAACTCGAATCCTTCTTCTCAGGGTAGGGAACATGATTCAGATAATTGGACTACGCAAGCTGCCGCTGATCAAAGAAGGAGACAACGTGGCCGACCATATTGTCAAAGCCGCAAGAGAGGAGCATGTAGAGATTGTCGGCGGTGACGTCATAGTGATTGCTCAGAAGATAATCTCCAAGGCTGAGGGAGGAGTCGTGCACCTCAAATCCGTAACTCCCTCACCGAAGGCGGAGGAGATCGCGAAAATTAGTGACAAGGACCCAAGGCACGTGGAGGTTATACTGCGAGAGAGTGCAAAAGTTATTCGATCCCGCGGTCCACACTTAATCGTTGAAACTCGACATGGTTTCGTTTGCGCAAACGCGGGCGTGGATAAATCAAACGTTGAAGATCCCGACACAATAACCGTGTTACCCATCGATGGGGATAAGTCGGCACGTGAGATAAGACGGAAGATTCGAGACCTCACCGGCGCTGACGTGGGAGTCATTATTTCTGATACTTTCGGGCGTGCCTGGAGGATTGGACAGGTGAACGTGGCGATTGGCGTCGACGGGTTGAGGCCGATAGTCGATTACCGAGGGCAGAAGGACATGTTCGGGTACGTCCTGAATGTTACGCAGATGGCTCTGGCAGATGAGTTGGCATCGGCAGCCGAGTTGGTGATGAAGAAGAGTGACGGCGTTCCCGTGGCAATCGTTAGGGGTTGCGATTACACGTCAGGCAAAGGATCCGCACGCGATCTGATCCGACCAGAGCAAGAGGATTTATTCCGGTAGAACTGAGAGACGGGATGAATCTCATAGACGAATTGATTTCGCATACCAAACTGCGGTTCGTGACTAACTCGATTGAAAGGTCAGTCCATCGCTCAAATCAGTATGAGAAAGGGGCCGGCGTCGCAACCTTAAGTATTCCAAGTCGTTGAGTCTAGAGAAATCGGTGTTCGTTGTGGAGCCAGTCAAACCCCCAGTCCCAGTCCAAGTCAATGACGTACTATCGTTTGCGAGGTTAGCCTTGGGCTTGACGGAAGGTTCACAGATCTTATGGTACTTCAAACATGAAGGGAAACATATTCTCGGGTTATTTACCGCCTACATGTATTGGGAGGGCGATATTCCAATTCTAGCGTATACCGAATCCGAGGCCCCACCGAAAGCATTTCTTGCGTACCGAAGTGATGGCGTTAAGGGTGAGGAGTGGATGTTCACAGAGGATGCGGGAGATACAAGATATCGGTATGCTTCATTCGTGGAGTTGAAGAAGACGCCCGACGCATTCAAGGAAGCTTTGAATGGGAAATATCCAAGCTTAACCGAGCCCATGCTCGCCGAAGTTGAAGACATAAAATCAATCGCAAGAATCCTGCTTCCCCTCTCACTCCGAGAAGGAACCCTCTTCCCACTCTGGCATTTCACTAGAGGTAAAAATCATATTCTTGGAACCTGCATACCGTTCGAACACTACTATGAAGCAGACGCATTACCTGTATTTTTCTACGTCTCGCTGAGCGAAGCACTCAAGGACGGTTTCGTAAAATACATAGCAGTAAAGCCCACCGGCGAGAAAGTTGAGTATGTGAATAACACGAGCGATGCGAAATATTTCTATGCGAAAATTATTGGCATAAAGGATATGCCGATATTTCCCAAATAGGTCGCCTCAATCGGCCCAGCCGTAGCAGATACGGTTGGCGTAGGTGTTTCTGTGAAGGATGGGGGCACCTAGTTTTCTATGGCACGAAGATTGTGGGTGGTTTGCCGTGCGATAGTGTGCTCGTGGTATGGGTAGCTTTTTACCGTCCAGCGTCGATGACGTTGAGGCGTTGGAAGTGTCTTTTGAAGAGAAAATTCTGAGGGCCGCGCAGAAGAATGGGACGAGAACTGTTCTTGCTTTGGATTTGGAAGACTCGGACGCCTCGCGGCTCCTTGAGAGGAGCAGAGGCGTGCTTCAGAGTGTCGGGGAGTTGATTTGTGGGGTCAAGATTAACCGACAGCTTGGCATGGCGCTGGGGTTGACCACGGTGGCGGATTCCATAGTCAAGCTCGCGAACGACTTCTCTCTGCCAACCATAATGGATGCTAAGCTGAATGATGTTGGGCATACGAATGGGTTTATCGCACGCACCTACTTCGACATGGGCTTCGATGCGATAATAGCCAGCCCTGTGGCAGGATGGGAGAATGGCCTGGACACAGTTTTCGAAGCAGCCCAGTCGCGGGGGAAGGGTGTGCTGTTGCTCACCTACATGAGCAACCCAGGCGCCGAAACCTTCTACTCACTAATGGCTCAACAACCGGATGGACATGGGAAACCAGTCTTCGAGATTCTCACCGACCTAGCCGTAAAGTGGAAGGCTCAAGGCGTTATCGTGGGCGCAACTCAGCCTCGGGTGATTTCACGTGTCAGGCAGCTCGCTGGGCCCAACCTACCCATATACAGCCCCGGCGTTGGCACTCAAGGCGGAGATCCAAACGCTGCCTTGGATGCCGGCGCCACGTACCTAATCGTAGGCCGTTCGATCTACAATTCTCCAGAACCCAGCGAAGGCAGCAATGGAATTCAGACATCCCCGTGCAAGCTGAGTAGCACTCCTGCAACCAGTAGAATACCATTCGGCGTTGGCTGAGCGCGGCCTCACTCGAACGGTGCGAGAACAGGAGAAGGCAAGGGAACGACATTCCTTGGAATATGTCTACTCCAAGACCAAGGCTTTTATTCGGCTGGTATGTAGGCGGTAGGGTGATTTCTTATGGGCGGCGCTAAAAAGAAAAGCCTAGCACAAATGGAAAAACAGCAGGGCCAGCAAGACGACGGGAAAAAACCTGAACCTGCAAAGAAAAGCAAAGGTAAGACGGTTGCTGAGAAGAAAGGCCCAGGGGGCATAGGTCTCCCGAATTTCGATGATCCGAAATTCAGCGGCGATATTTCAAAACTCGGCGCCTTAACACCATACGCAATCGCTACCCAATTCAACGTTAGACTAAGCGTCGCCAGAGACATACTGGAAGAGCTGGAACGCCGCAGGTTAGTGAAGCCTGTAGGCGGGAACGCGCGAATTAAGATCTACAAGCTCGCCGCTGCCTAAACTTTCTCTACACGTATCTTCGTTCCGCTTTTCAAGGAGCGGAACAATTCAAGGTTCGACGTAATCTTCCCTACAATATTGACTGGACTGTACGGGATGGTTGGACCGTAAAAGACGCATAGTGCAGATCCCATTGGCCAATAAGCCATCGCCCCAACCTCAACCCTATCCTTCGCCTTCTCAGTTCCCATTTTGACCGGGGTTTCGAAGTAAATCTCCTCCCTCCACCTAGCAGCCCTACCTTCGAAAGGCAATGCGTTTGCGAGGTTGTCAACAGTCATGGGGCTCTGAAACCGGACCAGTTCACCCTCAGCTTCACCATAAGGCTCCGCTATCAACCGAACCTTGTAACGCGTTACGTCTGGTTCGGTGGGTTTCGTTTCCGATGGTTGCACTGCTGGTTCGCTGGACAAATGTTCCTACTTCCACCATTTGTTGGTCCACTGGGGTGTTAAAAGCCGTGCGTAGACGTCAGCTCGCTTCTGAATCACTGGCATCGATAGTTTTCTGACGCAAAGAATAACTATCCTACGCCTCTAGCCCAAACGACGTGTTAAGAATTGACCAATCGAGTTCGCACTGTCATAATGGGTGCAGCGGGAAGAGACTTTCACAACTTCAACGTCTACTTCCGGACCAACCAAGAGTATGAAGTCGTGGCCTTTACCGCAACCCAAATTCCTGGAATCGAAGGCCGCACTTACCCTCCTAAACTGTCGGGACAACTCTACCCCAAAGGAGTGCCAATTCTACCAGAAACGGATCTCGCCAAAATTATCAAGGAAAAGAACGTTGACCTCGTCATCCTAGCATACAGTGATCTAGCCTATGACGATGTGATGCACAAGGCCTCGCTCGTGCTGGCCTGCGGCGCGGACTTTCGTTTGATGGGCCCGAAAACGACGATGCTCAAATCGAAGCTGCCCATGATCTCCGTTTGCGGTGTGCGGACTGGAGTTGGTAAGAGCACGGTTTCTCGATCCGTCTCCAGATCGCTGAAGAAGAATTTTGGACGTGTGGTGGTTATCCGTCACCCGATGCCTTACGGAATACTGTCGGACGAGGTCTGCGAGCGGTTCGCCACGTATGATGACTTGAAGCGATATGAGTGTACGATTGAAGAGCGGGAAGAATACGAGCCGCACATCGACATAGGCAACGTCGTCTACGCCGGAGTGGATTACGAGCAAATTCTACACGAGGCCGAAAAGGAGGCGGATGTCATTCTGTGGGACGGCGGAAACAATGATATCCCCTTCTACAAGCCGGACCTGCAGATCGTCGTCGTTGACCCACTTCGACCCGGTCACGAGCTTCTATACTACCCCGGCGAAGCCAACCTCAGGATGGCGGATGTTGTCGTGATAAACAAGGTTGACAGCGCCTCTCCCGAGAACGTTGAGATCGTTCGCAAGAACGTGAAACTGGCGAGACCAGAAGCGAAGATTGTTGAAGCGGCTTCTGAGATTAAGGTGGACGATGAGAAGCTGATTCGTGGTAAGCGGGTTGTTGCGATCGAGGACGGGCCAACGGTTACGCATGGTGGGATGAAGGAGGGGGTCGGGGCGATTGCAGCCCGAAAGTTCGGCGCCAAAGAACTCGTGGATCCGAAGCCGTACGCTGTCGGTTCGATCAAACGCACCTATGAAAAGTACCCGCACCTCGGCCAAGTGTTGCCCGCGATGGGGTATGGAGAGAAACAGGTTCGGGAGCTGGAGCAAACGATTGCAGCAATTGATTGCGATTTGCTAGTTATGGGAACCCCAATCGACTTACGACGAATAATGAAGCTTCCTAAGCCAGCAGTGCGTGTCCGGTACGAGATTCGAGAAACCACGAAACCTACTCTGGAAGAAATTCTACGGGCGCTCCCAATCCTAGTAGCACAGAAATCACGTTAACACACGCTTCAACGTATCGAAGACGTAGTCCAACTCCTGCTCCCCGAGCTTAGGGTGCACTGGTAGGGAGAAGACCTGCCTACATGCCTTCTCCGTTTCCGGTAAGGGTCGGTGGGATGTTGAGCGTTCGCGGTATAGTGGGAGCAGATGTAAGGGCGACTCGTAGTAGACCGCGGCTTCAATGTTCCTAGACCTCATTTTCTCAATCACTTTGTTTCGCTTCCCCGCATTTCGCGCCTCGAAGTCGGAGCGTAAAGAGGTACCATGCGTGCTTGCGCCCTTCAGGTTCTTTCGGAGAAACCACTTTACCCAGCATGCCAACCTTTTCGCTGAGGAACTGCGCATTATTCCTACGCCGTTCTAGGAATGAAGGTAGTTTTTTCAGCTGAGCTGAGCCGATGGCTGCCAACAATTCAGTCATACGGTAATTGTTCCCAATGGAAACCGGCCAGTAAGGCCGCTGTTCACCATGCGACCTGAGCATTCGCAACCTTTCCGAGTAATCATCATCATTCGTAGTAACCATCCCCCCTTCCCCCGTCGTCATGTTCTTACCCGCGTAGAAACTAAAGCACGACATATCTCCAATCGACCCAATGCGTGCTCCTTTATACTCAGCTCCATGAGCCTGCGCAGCATCCTCAATCAACGCCACTCCGCGCTCCCTCGCCACCTTCTTCATGGGATCAAGGTCGGCTGGAAGGCCGTAGATGTGAACCGGCATAATCGCCTTAGTGTTCCGAGTCATCGCGGCCTCCACCGTTTCGGCAGTAACCGTGTAAGTGTCAGGGTCAATGTCGGCGAAAACAGGTTCGGCACCGGTCATTAGTACAACTTCGGCAGTTGCGTGGAAAGTAAACGAGGGAATGATGACCTCATCCCCAGCCTTAACCCCAGCAACCAGCAGCGCACAGTGTAACGCCGCAGTTCCAGTGTTCACGGCAACAGCATGCTTAGCCCCTACATACTTCGCATAGTCCTTCTCAAACTCCAGAACCCTGGGTCCCATCCCACTCTTCTCAGTAAGAATTCCACTCTTCAAAACCTCGGTCGCAGCATCAATCTCCTCCTTCCCAATCATCGGCTGATTAATTCGAATAATGTCCCGCACAAAAAATCGACTTTGAACTAAGTTCGCTCTCTAGAGGGTGTTCATCTAAAAGTGTTTCTAGATGAAAATCGTGGAGAATGAAATGGATGGTGCAGGGTGAACTTCTCGAAGGCCGTCGGATGTGAACTGTTGAGAAGTCTCCGCGGAGGTTTTCTTCTTGGAGTGATCGGAACGAGTGCGTCACGAACAGTTACGCTGGAAGTTGGCTTTGCTCTTTCCACTGTGCATTCTGGGACGGGGTTTTCGTGTGCTCGGTACGCGATGGCCGAAGCTTGTTCGCCCACAACTTCTCCTGCGCCTTCCAACTCTGGATCCGGTTGGATTGAAACTGGCATCGCCCTCGACCCCTGATCCTCTAGCACCTCGACTCGAAATTTGTAAGTAGCTTATTGTCTCAGGTAGCAAAAAACGGCCTTAACAGAAAAAAGTCGACCAAGGTAAAAGAGCACATCCAACCGACGAGAAGCTGCCGTTACCGAAATTGCCTTCTGTTTCTATGAATTTGTTACTTTTAGTAAAATTTATATGAAATCAGTTTCCTTGCTGGGTTTAGTTGTTCATAGCGGAGGCTTTGAGAGCTGTCTAGGAATATTGGTGGTCAGCAGACGATTATTCTGAAAGAGGGGACGTCTAGGTCTGAGGGCCGTGACGCCACACACTCAAACATTACCGCGGCATTAGTCGTCGCGGAATCCATTCGATCCTCCCTGGGACCCAAGGGTATGGATAAGATGTTGGTGGATGGTTTTGGGGATGTGACGATCAGTAATGATGGTGCCACGATTCTTGATGAGATGGAAGTTCAGCACCCCGCGGCTAAGATGTTGGTTGAGGTCGCCAAGACTCAGGACGATGAGGTTGGCGACGGGACAACTACGGCGGTTGTTCTGGCAGGGGAACTCTTGACGAAAGCCCTAGCTCTGATCGACAAAGACGTTCACCCGACCGTGGTCGTTGACGGTTATCAGATAGCGACCGGAAAGGCGCTAGAATACCTTCGCAAACTCGCAATCAAAGTAAACCCGAACGATAAAGGAATGCTGAAGAAAGTCGCGAAGACCGCCCTAGCGAGCAAACTCCTCTCCGACTACAAAGACTTCATCGCAGACATGGCGGTACGTGCGGTTATGGAAGTTGCCGAGAAATCGAGAACGGGGTACAAGGCGGACGTCGAGGATATCAAAGTTGAGAAGAAGCCTGGCGCCGCGTTAACCGATACCGTTCTGATTCAAGGGGTACTCCTCGACAAGGAGGTCGTACACCCAGGCATGCCAAAACGAGTCGAGAAGGCAAAGATTGCTCTCATCAACTGTCCACTAGAGGTTGAGAAGCCTGAGTTTGATGCGAAACTGAACATCCAGAACCCGGACCAGATGAAGGGTTTCCTGGATGAGGAAGAGAAGATCTTGCGGGATATGGTGAACAAGATCGCTGATAGCGGCGCCAATGTTGCTGTTTGCGAGAAGGGCATTGATGACGTGGCCCAACATTTCATGGCGAAGAAAGGTATCCTCGCCGTTCGACGTGTAAAACAGTCTGACATGGAGAAACTGGTCAAAGCGACTGGAGGACGGATACTAAGTCAGCTCGAAGGGCTGAAACCATCCGACTTAGGGCAAGCCGGCCTCGTTGAGGAGAGAAAGGTTTCTGATGACAAGATGACTTTCGTTGAGGGTTGCAAGAACCCGAAGGCGGTCAGCATCCTCGTGCGCGGAGGCACAGAACGCGTAGTGGATGAAGCTGAACGTGCAATTCACGATGCGTTATGCGTTGTTCGGGATGTCGTCGTTGAGCCTTTCGTCGTTGCAGGTGGAGGATCTACTGAGGCTGAGGTTTCGCGAATGGTCAGGGCCTACAGCCAGAAACTCTCGGGCAAGGAACAGTTAGCCGTTCAAGCATTCGCTGACGCGCTCGAGATTATACCGCTGTCGCTGGCAGAGAATGGGGGGATGGATCCGATTGATTCGCTGATGGCTGTAAGGGCGAAACACCAATCAAAGGCTAAGTGGGTAGGCATCGATCCGATCGGGGGGAAGGTTGCGGATTTGGCGAAACTCGAAGTTTATGAGCCCCTTGCGGTAAAGGTGCAGGCTCTGAAATCCGCCAGCGAAGCGGCGTGCATGATCTTGAAGATCGACGACGTCATCGCGGCGTCTAAATCGAAGGAAAGCGGAGCACCAAAGGGGCCAGAAAGTGGTAAAGAAGAAGGAGAAGGCGAGTCCTAGAAGAGCATCGGTCCAACTGATCGGCCCCAAGAAACTTACACGTTTCGAACGAGCTAGGGTCGTGGGTGCGAGAGCCCTGCAAATTTCGATGGGCGCCCCCGTATTGCTCGACGTTCCCGAATCGTTAAAGTCGCCGATCGAACTTGCCGAGCTTGAACTTCAGGAAGAGGCCCTTCCAATCAGTATACGAAGATCGTTGCCTGACGGTACGAGCATGAACATCCCGCTCACCACGCTTCTTGAAGGCGAGAGAGAAGAAGCCGGATACTAAACCGGAGACTGACAGATTCGGCGTCACAAGCGGAAGACAAGAAGACTTGGTCCTACGCGTTCATAATCCTCATACTAGTTTCAGTCTGGATGCTGCTAATGCGTTTGATGAACAGCGCGTTCCTCTCGTTGGAGTTCGAAATATCACTTGTCTATCTGCCCACCGTACTAGCGGGGATAGTCGCGTTTTATGTATCTAGGAAGCAAGAAAGGACATCCGTCAGTCAAATCTGAAACGTTTTAGGTTTCCCGTTCACCATAGATGCTGATTCGTCAAAGCAATGCGCTGCTAACAATTAGACGTAATTGGTTAGAAAAGTGACACGTATCTGAGTACTTTCCTGGTTAGGTTTATCTTCAATGTTTTCTGCTGTATGAATGATTGTATTTGCGAACCAGACGGTGCCTCATTGCGCTCTTGGTCTTAGGAATGATCATTTTGGTTTCAGCAGGAGCTGTAAGCAATGTTCACGCATCTCCATCGGTTAGCTTCGATCCTTCTAACGGAATTCCCGGAACGTTGGTAACTGCCACGCTTTCCAGCTTCGATTCAAGCGACACGAGCTGCACTATTTCAGGTGGACCTGTATCCGATCCCACATCCTGCTCGTTGAGTGGTGGCTCAGGGACTCTCACATTCACTGTTAAGCAATACACTCCCGCGGGCAATTACATCATTACCGTGACCGGAAATTCAAAGAGTGATTCTGCCCAAACTTCATTCCAGGTCAATGGCCTGTCGATCTCCCTCAATCCAACCTCCGGCCCTGTTGGTACTGAAGTGAGCTTCACCATAAGCTCGGAGAATGTTCCTACGAATGACACCAGCTGCTCAGTTTCAAGTACGTCAGGCAACGTTGTGACACTTTCCGCATGCGTTGTCAACAACGGCGAGGGTAGTGGAACCTTCATAGTCGGGAACGTTTCACCCGGCGACTACGTGATCGAAGTTACAGCATGCAGTGGCAACAACGGATGCGCACCTAGCGTGGGTGATTTTGCCCAGCAAGTGTTTACAGTTACGGTCTGGCCCTCTAATCACCCTCAACCCCGGGAACGGAGTTCCAGGCACTGATATCTCAGTCAGTGGGACAGGATTCGCGCTTTCCGACCAAGCTTGTTCCATCACAAGTCCCTCAAACCCGAACGTCGTAGTAAATCCTGGTTGCGCTGTGACTGCAGGGACGGAAAATATTCACGGCAGTTTCATTGTGGGTAACGTTTCGCCTGGTCAGTACACAATAGAGGTCACCGGTTGCTCGGGTAACAACCCATGTGCACCAAGTCAGGGAGACTTCGCTCAAGAGGTGTTGACCGTTACGGGCACACCGAGCTCCGGGAATTGTACTAAACGCGATCTCTAGCGTCTCAGGCACGACAATCCAAGTATCAGGAACCGGCTTCTCGACAAGCGACACATCCTGTTCACTATCGGGTTCCGCAGTAGGCTACTCGACTTGCTCAATCACAGGGGGAACACTAACTGGTTCATTTGTTGTGGCAGACGTAGTGTCCGGATATTACACGGTTACTGCGATTGGATCAACCGGCGACTCTGCCTCCGCCACGTTTGGAGTTGGCCCTTCAACAGCCCCAGCAGTACCCGGGTTCCCAATTGAAGCGATCCTCTCCGGCCTACTGCTAGGCATAGCAATAGTGGCCATGTTCCGCAGAAGACTCACGAATCATTCGAACTAACTCGAATGATCCGAAATCGGACAACTGAAACGATACTATCCGCGATTGGGATGCAACAAGTGCCCTAAACTGGGGCCGAAGCGACCATCACAACATGACGGCTGCTTCCGCTAAGCGTTAAACCAAATTCATTTCTCGGGTTCTCGTAATTCGGTTATCGGAAATAACCGCGCTGTTGGCGGATCGTTGGGATCATTGGATAAGTAATCCATGGCCTAGGTCCAACAACAATAGGCGTCAATGTTGAATGGAACCGGCGTTGATGACAGGTAAGGCAGTATACAGATTGGACGCCGTACCTAGCGCAGGTCAAGCATATTGGGACTCCACATTCCGAACAATAAACTTGGGCGATAGTTTGCGGATGGAAGTTGCAGAAGCTTGTGCTGGGAGGTTGGATTGGTGGAACAACCACAGAGTTACCGCACATTAAGCAATAATTCGCCGCATCCCTGTTTTCGGAACCACACACTGAGCATATCTTGGGCAAACCGCTCACTCTGAGGTTATTAGTACGCTTTCTCGTAGAGATAATACTTCGCTAATGTCCCTTAAGTGAGATTCTTATTGCAGTTTATCGAAACCGCCTTGCCCGACCGTCCCATGTCTCCTACGAAGTGCCCGAATTGTGGCGGATCGCTTGACTTCATCTCGGGTAGTAAGACTAGGTCGAAGTGTTGGAATTGCGGCTACTACAATGATTGTTGTTAGGTGATTGATTTGCAGTATGGGGATATCACAAATTATGTTAGCAGTTTGGTGGGTTCGGGGGATGAGTTGCAGGTCTGGGTTCGGGGCAGGTCGAATGAACTTAGGGATCACGGCGTGGTGCCGATTGACCCGACCAGAGGCCGATTCCTAGAACTCATGGCCAGAATCAAGTCCCCTAGACGAATCTTGGAAATTGGATCAGGCGCAGGGTACAGCGCGTTATGGTTCATGAAAGGTATGGGTCGAAAGGGAATATTGGAAACTATAGAAGCCGACCCGCAAGTTGCTAGCGAATTGCAAGAAGTCATCCAAAGAGCCGGGCTCAAGCGGAGAATAAAGATTCACCAGGGCGAAGCCCTGGAAATCCTTCGAAAACTGAAAGGACCGTACGACGTAATCTTCATCGACGCGGACAAGGACGAATATCCACAATACTTGCGACAAGCGATGAAGCTAACCTCGGCTGGCAGTATTATTCTGGCCGACAATCTATTGTGGAGCGGCGCGACCTTCTTACAAGGTGTACGCAAGGAAGGGGCTGAAGGAATAATTGAGTATACGAAACGAATCTTCAACGACTCACGACTTTCAAGCCTACTCATTCCACTCGGAGATGGATTAGGCATTAGCTACAGGGTCAAATAGTCTTGAGAGAAGAGGCGCCGAGTAAATTAACTTAAGTGCGCACGAGCACATTCCAGTTGAGTTATCCAACTTGTACCATGAAGGAAGTCGGAGACTTCAGGATCAGTTTGACACTAGGCGAATGGCGGACAGGATTCAAAAAGTTCTAGTCAGCGATAAGTTAACTCAATACAAAGAGCTAATCGAAAGCAGAGACATGTTTTTCATTGCCACCGCAGATAATATGGGGCACCCTAGCTGCTCGTACAAAGGTGGGGCGCCGGGTTTTGTGCGGGTTGTGGATGAACATACGCTCGCCTTCCCCAACTACGATGGAAATGGAATGTACCTTTCGATGGGTAACGTACTCCAGAATCCACACGTGGGCCTCCTATTCATTGACCTCGAAGAAGGAGATAGGCTCAGAGTAAACGGACAAGCCACTATCAACTCACACGATCCGCTAATGGGTGAGTACCCAGAGGCGCAGTTCATCGTGCGAATCCGCGCGACCCACGTCTTCCCCAACTGCCCACGCTACATCCACCAATACAAACTCATAGAACGATCCAAGTTCGTTCCGAAAAAGGGGCGTAAGACTCCGGTTCCGGAATGGAAGCGTTCTGATTGGGCGACGGATGTACTTCCTGCAGGCGACCCCGCAAGATCAACCTAGGAAAGGATCCTAGCATTCAACCAACTGATGAGACATGTTCAGGCCCACTTCGGTTGCAATGCGGAGACTTCTGCTTGTTGCTGGTGCACTTGTATTTTTAGCCGGCTTCCAACTCTTCATCCTGACAGAACAGACCGACCTATACTTTGCCTGGACGATCCAGCCTCCCTTAACGGCGGCATTCCTCGGTGGAGGATACTTCGCGAGTTTTCTTCTTGAGGCTCTGGCTGCGAGGGAGCGGGAGTGGACCAGAGCTCGGATAGCCGTTCCCGCAGTTTTCACATTCACAACCCTAACCTTAGTCGCGACGATAATGCACGCCGACCGGTTTCATTTCAGCTCCTCATTTCTAATCGCACGATTCGCGGCTTGGTTTTGGCTCGCAATCTACGCTATTGTCCCTCCTGCAATGGTTGCGGTCTGGTTTCGGCAACTGAGAACAAAGGGCGAAGATCGCCCACGTTCCGCGGTTCTCTCCAAATTTCTTCTGGTCGTTTTGACGATTCAAGCGACGATCATGCTCATTGCTGGCTTAGGCCTGTTCATAGTCCCCGCCACCTTCGACCCGTTATGGCCTTGGAAACTCACCCCGTTAACGAGCCAGGCAATTGGGGCATGGCTGGTTGGCCTTGGAGTCTTCGCGGCCCAAGCTGTTGCGGAGAACGATTACTCAAGAATCAGGGCGGGAGTCGTCAGCTACTTGGGCTTCAGCCTGCTGGAGTTGGTCGCTTTGGTCCGGTATCCAGCAAATGTTAGCTGGGATCAGCCTGCGTCTTGGCTGTACACGAGTTTCGTAGTTAGTATACTTTTCATTGGGCTATTCATGCTGCCAAAACTGTCCGCAGGCTCTCACGATGGTGAGTCACCGCGGGACGTTCACTGAACTAAGTGAGTTTTTCCCGACTTCTAGACTCCGCAGATGGAGTACTGGATTGCGATGGCGTGGGATTCTTTCCGATAAACCCATAAACGGCCTTACAATCGACGCAACCGCGTCAGGCGATGCTAAGAATTAGTAAGACCCGAGCTCTGCAAGTCTCACTCGTCGCCATCGTCTCGGTAATCATTGTAGAAGGGCTCGCCGGAATCACAACGGGGAGCCTGTCGCTGTTAAGCGACGCCGGGCACGCCTTTTTCGATGCCATATCGACACTCATCCTGTTTGTCGCAACCAGCCTCTCGCTCAAACCAGCTGATGAAGACCACACGTACGGTCACGGCAAGATAGAGTCGCTGGGGGCTCTAGTCGGGGGGATCACTCTCTTGTTATTCGCGATCGGAATTACAGCCCTTGCATTGCTACGACTCAGCGTTGGGAACCATGCCCAACCAGGACTACTGGGGTATGCGGCGGCCTCATACACAATGAGTATCGAGATCGTTCGGATGATAATTCTCACCGCAGCGTTGAAAACTGGAAGTCTTTCCATTAAGGCTGACCTGTATCACGCAGCCTCCGACTTCTTCTCGACATCTCTGGTATTCGTCGCGTTAGGACTAACGAGCCTTGGCTACACTGTTGGGGACACCGCCGTATCTTTCGTTCTTGCTGGTCTCCTGGGCTATCTCAGCCTGAAACTGATTTACAGCTCGATGCTCGACCTCAGCGACGCAGTCTCCGGAAAACTAGTACAGTCAATTCTGCGAGAGATCAAGAGCACTGACGACGTGTTGAAATGCAAATCACTACGAGTTAGACGCGTTGGTGAACAAACCTATGTGGACGCGGTTTGCGCAATTTCACCGGATGCGAAAGTTACTGACGCGGATACAATAGCCTCGAGAATAGAGGCAAGGCTCACAAAGTTACTTGGAAAGGCCACGATAATGATACATGTGGAGCCTCTCGAATGGGGCCTCCCAATGGAGTTACTTGTGCGTAATGCCACGAATCAAGTCGAGGGTGCAAGGGGCGTGCACAACCTATCCGTCACTGCCGTTGAAGACGGGATTTATGTAACGTTGCACGTTCAAGTGGACCCTTCCCTCCCCTTAGATAAGGCGCACGAGATCGCACGTTCCGTTGAACAGGGGATCGAGAAATCGATTCCTAGAATTCGCCAGGTCACCGTCCACCTAGAACCTATGCTCCCAGAAATTGGAGAAGGGCAAATCGTAGAGGACAAACATGTTTCCGATACCGTAAGGTCTGTAATCAAACACTATCCAGAAGTTCTGAAAATAAGTGCAATAGCAACATACCGAGCGGAAGGCAAGCTGCACATAAACGTCCACTGCTTATTCCGAGCCAACGAACCAATCTCAGAGGTTCATGAGATGGTTTCTAAGATCGAAGAGAGTCTTAGGGAAAAGTTCGACAACGCGATCGTAACGATTCATCCGGAACCAATTGCGTCCTAGTCATGCCGGACCAACGAAGGATTTTGACATGACATACGCATCTGAGCCGTCGAAGTAGTACCTTGGAATGGTACGGGAAACGTCGAACCCCATTTTCTTGTATAGGTTAATGGCAGGGTAGTTCCCCACGCGCACTTCGAGGTAACACTCGTCAACGTGACGGATGGACATGGCTGTAAGAGCCTGTTGTACGAGAGAGTAACCCATTCCCAGGTTGCGATACTCAGGCATGACCGCAACAGAAACTATGTGGCCTTTCCTAGCAAAGCGAAGGTGCCTTAGATCCGAGAAACCGTGTTCGAGACGGCACATTATGTAGCCGACGACTCGTGCTTGAGATTCAGCGACTATGAACGCATCAGGTAAGGTGTTGAATGTATCTAGGAAGAAGTAGGGTGCGTAATTTTCCGGAAGGCAAACTTTGTTTATGTTCATGACCGCATCGAGGTCGCCGGGACCAAAACCGCGAAGCGTGTAGTTTCTCTGAATCAGCAATGGGTTACTCGCCGATTTCATGCAAGCGACGACTATTTGATATTACCTACACCGCGAGGTGACTATAATCGTGAATATGTTTAAAAGAGGTCTACCGGCTTAGCCTCGAAAAACAGAAGGATAGCAGCGTGACTGCCGACCCGACGCCAACTTTTGCCCCGGCAGCGCCACCGTTTGGGATAGACTTCGGCTCTATCCGTAGCATGCTTGAATACCGGTTTACTGTCCTGGACGCTTACGTGGACGTAAATGGCCTCCCGACCTTCGTGGTTGCAACCGAGCCGGTGAAGGTCAAGTTCCGTGAATTGTTACACGACCTAGCTAACCACGGTCTGATGGCTAAGGTAAGACGGGTCGCCGACAAGCTCGTTATATCCGTATTTCCAAAACCCATTTTGGGCAAACCAAGAAGAAGGATCAATCTACTGCTCTTCCTCGCGACATTAGTTACGGTGTCGGTGGCGAGCTACCTGAACATATTCGGGGTAGACCCTCGACTCGCCTCTGTCATGTTTTCCGGTTTTAGCGCGACCAGTCAGGCTGTAGCTTTGGCGGCCGGGATTCTGGGCATAATTGGACTTCACGAATTCGGACACGTTCTCGCTGTTCGCCATCACAAGATGGACGCCACCCTCCCATACTTCGTCCCCGGACCACCGCCAATAGGGACATTTGGCGCAATGATCTCCCTCCGTGGCCCACCTACCAATCGGGATCAATTATTTGACTTAGGCTTCAGCGGGCCCATCACAGGGTTCGTGGTCATACTCTTTGTTGCGATCGTAGCCATTATGACCTCACCAATAATTACTAGCCAACAGGCGACCCAGCTCCTTGGAGCTAAACTGTTACAATACAATTCCTGGCCAAACGAGCCATTCTTTCTCGACCTGTTGACACAAGCTGGTTTACGCTCAGTCCCTGCTGGCCAAGTACTAGTGTTGACTCAAGTTGTTTTTGCAGCGGAAGTTGGTGCGTTGATAACTTTCCTCAATCTTCTGCCCGTCTGGCAACTGGACGGCGGACACATCACTAGAGCTGCGCTTGGACCTCAAGGACATAAGGCCACGGCGGTTGTTGCCTTCGGGATCTTGTTGCTTGCAGGTTACTGGCCATTCGCTATTCTGCTCCTAGTGTTCATGTTCATAAGCCGACGCCCGTTCGAAGGTCTCGAGCCGTTGGACGATCTTTCTCCGCTCTCCAATTCGAGAAAAGTTTTGTTTGCTTTAGCTCTAGTGATACTTGCACTCTCATTCGTAATATTGTGAGCCAGGGATCCGAATAGGATTCGCTATGCCGCTGAACCTGCAGCTTAAGCTGCTGGAGTTAACGAGTGAAAGGCGTTCAGTCAATGTTGCGGACTTAGGAGCTACTCAACAAGCGAGTCTAGATGCGAAGCTCAACACGCTACGAGAGAATGGAATGGTGTCGGTCTCAAACGGACTGGTGAGCATGGATAGTCGACAACGGATGATGCTCGCCGAAGAGTTGATTCACAACGGGGGTGATCCGAAGAAGATTTCGCGGCTATTGGGTTGGCAGGAGTTCGAAGATTTCACCGAACGTACGTTTTCTGCGAACGGTTTTCACACTGTGAAGCATTTCGTCTTCAAATCTAGAGCTGGGAGGCGAGAGATCGACATACTCGCCTGGAATGATACCTTAACGTTCGCGGTGGATTGCAAACACTGGCTAAGAGGCTTATCGACGAAACAGATGCGGGACGCAGCGCGGGCACAGATCGAACGAGTCGTTTCATTAGCTAACCGGCCGGATCTGCTTGAGCGTACTTCGAGTTGATCAAACCGAAAGACGCAGCATCATGCCCGTCATACTAGCGTTAAGCGATGCCAGGGCTCGCATAGTCGAGGGGGTCCCAGTGGTTTCAGTGTCAAAGCTATTGAGTTTCATTTACGGCGTTTCCCCGGTTGACGATGGGATGAAACGCATCCCAGTGTCTCGCTTCGGAGTTCAATCACGACTAGGGTAAACCGCCCCATTACCATGGCGGACCGAAGCGCTAATCTCAGCGAGATGGGACAGCAAGGTGACCTTGACAGAGAAAGAACAGAGCCTCCAGCAACTCACCAGCGCTATATTGGCGGGTAAACTGGACGAAGCGAGGCAGAACACTTACCGGCGTTAGGCAGGGGAAACGCAAACAGCGAACTGTTAGACGCCATAATTGAGGCGACGAACATCGTAATGGATCTGCACGAGGTCGGTCAATATGACCACGGAAAACTTGCAGGAGTCGAAAGCGCAGTAAGTGCCTCTCTCCAAGTCCTAGAAGATTGGCTCGCTAAATCGCAGGCGAAGTTCGGAGTGAAAGTCACCGTAGGACCTGTAGGTTTCAGAGCGGGCGCATTACCATCATTGGCATTGGCGGCCGCGTTGAGGTCTGCAGGTTTTGATGCGGTGAGTCTTGGTAAGACTCAGACAGCTCTCGAGCTTCTTCGGAACTCGGAGGAGCTAGGCGCCAACCTCGTTATTCCTTTGCTGCCTGGAGACGGAGTAGAAGAACACTTGCGAAACTTTGCGGACGAACTTGAACGAGGTGGCTTTCGGAACAAGTTTGAAGCTATTCCGATTGCGCCGGGTCTCGCCGAGAGTGTCGAATCAACCTTCATTGTAGCACGAAATTCTGGCGAGGCAATTAGCAAGGCGACAGAATGGGCACTCAGAAAACATTCAGCGAGTCACAAGACGTTAGATCGATGATGACCCGGTCTGGTTCTTGAACGGGCGAGGTTATGTGAGTTGGAGTTGTCTCTTCCCCTATCAGTCTCGGTTTTCAGCAGGTTTCATGTTCCTTAGTTTGGTTCCGCATTTAATGCAGTGCACCCAATCTGGTTCTGTCACCATCCCGCAATTGGGGCAGGTGGGAGTCGTTTCTTGGACTGCTTCTTGAACGGGTTCCTCTACTGGAGTTACGGTGGTGCTGGATTTGCGTCGAAGCAAGACTACGCCGATTACCGTAAGGCCGATTCCAACACCAAATATCACTGGGATCGCGAGGGGCAGATAGTTGACCGCGAATTTTGCGGTAATTGTCTTTGGTGAATCCATTGTTACGTTTAACAGTGGCAATGAGGATTGAACGTCACCTCCCCAACTTGTGAAACTTTGCGTGACGCCGAAAAGATTGAGGGGCCATTGACCAGCGCCTGACGACGGTGCCGTTAGAGTTGCGTTTGACCCCTTATCGTACCATGCTTGAGACGTAGAGCCAGAGTTTATTGTCAACAGATATTGCGTTTTGTAGTCAACGCTCAGGGCAACGTCACCGTCGATTAGTACGTGACGTTGCGGTTCGGTAACACCGTCACTCCATTGTACGAAAACGATTCGGGTTGAGTTCTGAAATTCAACAATAGGCGGGACCCCGACTAGTGGGCTGCTATCAACCGCCAATTCAATGTTAGCATTACCGCTAGCTGACGTTTGGACGGTTGTACTGTCAATGGTTACGCTGACATCAGGTGCGCCGATGATGATGTTTAGATTCGCGGACTTAGCAATCTTAATTGTCGTCCGGCTAACCGCCAGCCCGCTTACCGCGTCGTTGAAAGTTCTCCAAGTTCCATTGTCGAGAAAGAGCGCATATGCGGTGAGGCTCAAGAGCCCTTCAGTCGAAGGCGCCGTTAGGCTGACATTCCAAACCTGATCACCACCATTCGAAACTATCGCGGGGTCACTCTGCCACAAAGGGCTGGTCGAGTTATCATTCCCAGGGTAGATCACCCCACGAATTGTAGCGCTGTCCGGTAAACCCTGAATCGCATATTCAATGTCCAGACTCACAGGAAAAGATGCTCCTGGAGCAACTTGGCGCGGACATTGAAAACTCGCAACGCGTAGCATTCCAATATTGGGTGCGGCTGAAACAGATGCGACGATGGGGCCTAGGATCAAAGCGACAAGTGCGATGAAAATGATCGATTTGGACTTTATCATCACACTTACTCCACTGATTCTAGATGGCTACGTGACCTAAACGATAGACCGGCTTGGAATATTATATGAATTGAACACGCACGCTCTTGTCAATCAGGTAGGTGCATGAATGGACCTGCTATGACGGATTCATCGAGCCATAACCTTCGATTAAGGGACGGCGAGCTACTTTGTCGTTGTTGGTTTGCGGAATCCATCAAGCGCCGAGAGTGCCATATCACCGATGGCTGGCATAAAATGATCGGCGACCACAACTAGGAATGCGACTGCAAAGACTCCAAGGATTAGGCCAGTTGGATAATGGGCGAGCGACCAAGGCAGGGTTCCGCTGTAAAGTAACCAAATCTCCAAAACTATCCTCCCAATGTTCGCGAGGTAGACGCTGACAGCGATAATTCCGAATGCAAGAATTTTTTTCTTCAACGCAGTCCGGGGAAGGGCTACAATAATTCCGAGAAAGACGGTGATTACTTGTACCCCCGTGCACATTCTCTGGACATCAAACTGATTTACGTAAACCTCGCTTCCCTGATACCAAACTGTAGCCTTCATCCCAATCATGTTCATCACCATGGCGGAGTGCTGGGCCGTAATGTTTTCCAGGAACCAGTAGTTGGGAATGTAGTAGAGCGAGAGAGCTATCGCGGAAGTGATCCCAAGAAATCGTAGGATCCCGTAAACCTCACTCTTCCGGAGAGCATTGAGTTTCATACTCATCATCTCGAGGCTTGGACATTATCAATGTTACTGGAACTTGATGTAGGGAAGGGGGGGTGTGACATTCCCAGCGGTGAGTCGTGCGCATGCGAATTGTGTTTCGAGGATCAATCAAGTTTCCGCCTTTTGATTCGACGAAATCGGCGTGAAAGTGGCATACTCTTCATGAAAAGGCTGAGTCGGAAGGAGGGGGTTTACTTCTTGCGCTTGGTCCGTTTCGCAGCAACGAGGACTGCGGCTAATGCTAGGACGGCAATCGTTGATGTCATTCCTGATGGGAACTCGGGTACTGGAACATGCGATTCTTCGAGATAGAAGTTTATCGTGCTTGCTGATCCAGGAGCAACAGCTACAACACTACTGTACGGTACATAGCCTGGCTGGACAACCGTGACGTTATAGGTTCCCTGAGGAACGTACATTTGATAATCGCCGCCTCCACTGCTGTAGGCTACGAATGTAGTCCGTCCGTTGTTTGCGTTCACGGTAGCCCAAGCTATGGGCGAGAGTTGATCATCCCAGGTTAAGCCATAAACCGCGCCGGTTATTTCTCCGCCACCCGCACCCCAGACTTGTTGCACTTGCGGATGTGCACTGACAATTTTCGTGCCGAGAAGCAAAATTCCGATCGTAAGAGTTGCTAGGACAAAGTACCGTATGGGCTTCATAGCACGTCACTAGATTAGGGTTAGAAGTTCCAATAAAGGTTGTGTAACAGTTTCCATCAGCTGAGGATAGCTGCACATGGTTATGGCAATTAGGATGCCATTTGCGCCTTGGACATTTAACGAGAGAAGTGGGTAAGGTACATGCGTTTCATTGCCTGAGCGAGTTCGGGAATGACTCCAGGCAATCGATATGGTCGTTAGGGTTACAAAATTCTGGTTCGGTTTGCTACTCGCAGCTATGATGCTTTTCAGCATCCTACCATACGTCCAGTGCACAGACTTTCCTTACGGTCCCGGAAACCGGGGTTTCAGGGCAAAACCAGATGCTGGACTTCTATGCGGGAGGAACGAGCGAAGGGTACACGCTCCGCATTTCACCCAACGGTGGCACTTTATCGGTAAACAATTACCTATCGATGGGGCTAATGCCTTGGGGATATGTAGCTACACAATGGTCGACCAGCAAGATCTACATATTCTTCCTAGTCAATGTTACTGCGACTAACTTCCGAATAGGTTTCCTCTACCTAACCAACTCTTCCAGCGAACCGTTCATCCTTCGCTGGTACGATTATGCCTCCAACAACATTCAGGTTTGGACATTTCAAGGAATACAACATGTCTATAATCGAACCGTTTCCGCAGGTTCCGTCGTACTTCCGAAATTACAAATTCCTGCGGTCGCAAAAGTCACGAACGGTCTGTCTGCTCTAGGTCCGCAGCTGTATCTCACTTCAAAATACGGTGAGTGGTTGAACGGGACAACGGCGCTATCCATCTACCCACTCTACAACCAATACTACACCGGCGCCAATGATTACAATGAGGTTTGGTCTCTTCTTGCCGATGGCGTAGGCAACTATTATTTTGCGATTCTCTACATGCAGAACAGCGACGCATCACACATTATAATTGAACATCAGCTTCGATTGAATGATTACCTCAGACTAAACGGAACAACAGTAAACGCAAGGTGGAAGCTAGGCGACTTCGTAAACCAACTCACGGTAAGAACTGGAGTTCCGAACTTGAATGTGACCGTAGACGGATTCCCATTTCAAACCAACCAGAAAGGGATTCTCTCTACATCAGTACCCGGCGGAACCATGACTTTGGAAGTTCCGACAGAAATTTCAGGATCCGATAACACGAAATTGACATTCTCGAGTTGGGGCAAATTCGGAAACTCAAACCCGCTCCGAGTAGTCATGAATTCAACCCTGGATATTACCGCAAAATACAACAATCAAGATTTCGTCGCCGTCAACAGCCCCTATGGTGACCCACAGGGTTCGGGTTGGTACCCAGAAGGGACAAACACCACTTTCGCGGTAAACCGCACCGTTGACTATGGAAACGGGACCAGACCCGTCTTCTTGCAGTGGACAGGAGATTCGAATTCCACAATACCTCAGGGATGGTTCATCATGGATTCGGCAAAGCAAGTGACTGCTGAATGGAAAACACAGTACGCCATGACCATCAGCGCACCCGGTTTACCAGCAAACGCCAGCGCCAATGTTCTCGTTGGAAATCAACCCATAACTCTCACCGGCCCGGCACCAGTCACCGAATGGGTTGATGCCTATCAGCAATTGGCTATCACAGTTCAAAATCAGCACGTTCAAGCTCCGACTGGAAACTACTCATTCTCCGAGCTTCGCCGACAACCAAACATTTGCGGGAATCCTGGTCGTAACCCAACCAATCACTATTTGGTTGATGTACTCCGCATCACCGAGCAGTGCGCCGGCCATTGGGTTGAAAAGTTCCTCAAATCGAAGTTCCAACAACGATGGCGGTTAACGCGGATATTGATTCAATATTTCTCAGTAATGGTTTAATGCTTGTCAAGAGCATTTCCGAGATAGCACCAATGATAAGTCTTACTGCAACCCTAGCAGACTTCGGGTATTTGCTAGCGGCCTTCATCGTCCCAGGCGGATCCCCAATCGCGGCATACCTACTGGGAAGCCTGTTCGTTGGTTTAATCTACGTTCTCCCAGTTAGCACTGTCGCCCTGTTTTACAGATCAGCAAAGACGAAACGTCACCCGAACCTCGGACACTCACGCCTCTCGCAATTATTTGGGCAATCTCACTAGCCCTAATACTGTTGAGTTCTAACGTCGCTGCATTCCAAAGCCTCGTGGCCACCCTCCAACTTCTGTTAATGCTAACTACGATGCTTCTGTTTCCGCTCGTGATCACGTTCCACATTGGCGAAATTCACCAGCGTTAAGCAACTAACAGATTTCAGAATTCTCTTCCGAGCTAGTAACGTTGCTGGATTACTGTTAATCGAGTAAATTCGGCTTCATCGCGCCTGCACTTCTCCGTGCAGCTAAACACTTTATGAATTCTCCGAGATCCCGCCGTCATCTCTTCGGTCGGCGAGACTATGGCATCAGGCATCTTACGGAAAGTTATCGTGCTCGCACTCATTCTCTTCGCCCTCGTCTTCGTACCTAATGTCTCGCATGTGGCCGCCGCCCCAAGCGCACATCCAATGGCGGTCTACGAACCAGCGATGTCAACGCTGTCAGGGTCGTCAAACGTGACGCGAAGTATGCCTCTCCCTACGCCCACCCCCGGTTACGTCTTTAGGCCGGCTCCAACTTCAGGTGTCTTGCACCTCGCAATTATCGCGGCTTACTTCACTGACATTAATTATTCAGTTAGCACTGCTACGCTAAAGTCGGAGTACTTCGGACCAACACCTTCGGTCGCCTCCTACTACCAAGAAGACTCGTACGGAAAAGTCACGATCACCGGAGACGTTTTGGATGGTACAAGCTTCCATACCCGGAAGCTCACTATGGAGCGGACTGCCTCGGCATCGACGATGCCGGATGCGACGGTCAAGATGCATCTTGGCAGATAGCGCAGGATGCCTACAATATCGCGTGTACTAGTGTTAACTTCGCCAACTACGACTATTTCATTTTCGTGCATTCAGGAAACGGCGAGGAATCCAGCGGCGTAAAGAACGACGTCTGGTCGGTTACGTATCTGGGCGGAGTATGGGTGCGGCCATCTCCCGCCGCTTGTTCGACTAGTATAACGTTAACGAAGTTCAATATCGTCCCAGAGAAGGAAGCCGGTGGGGCTGTACCGATGGGCGTCTTTTGCCACGAGTTCGGACATCAATTAGGCCTGCCAGATCTCTACAATACGAACACAGGCCAGACGATCCTAGGCCCATGGTCGTTGATGGACAAGGGCTTTGGAATGGCAACCCGCCAGGCTCAAGCCCATCCCATATGGACGCTTGGTCTAAAGTTCAACTAGGGTTCATGAGTGGGTCGATGATCGCGACCGCAAATGCCGGAGTAACCTCAAAATTCACAATTGACCCTACCGAGGTTTCGAGTAGTAATGTTCACGTTGTCGAAGTTCCGTTGGGTCCCAGTTCCCCCCCGAGCAAATATTATTTAATTGAAGTCAGGTCGGCGACCGGTTACGACTCCGGTCTCCCTGCGACGGGTGTGCTAATCCTATCAGTAGACAGTACGCAATTGATCGGCAAGGTAAGAATCATTAATGGTCATCCCAGCGTGTCCGACCTAAATGAGGCGACTTGGAGTGTCGGGCAAACATTTACCGACACGACAAACGGTTTGTCTATCACTGTCACGGGCACGACAGGTAATTCCTACCAAGTCAGCGTGAACAGAGGCGGCGGGCAACCTCCACCGATTCAGCAGCCACAGAACCAAACCTTCATCGACTTAGCGATTGTAAGCGTTTCAGCCCAACCCCAAGTAATAACTGTCCCCAACACAACAGTCACCATCACCCTACAGATCTCGAATCAGGGTACGGAGGCGGCGAATAATGTTCCAGTCGCCGTAGACCTCGACGCAAAGTCCTACACGACTCTACAAGTCTCTATAGGTGCGGGCGCCACGACACCAACTACTTTGACCTGGGTTTCCGTAGCCGGAAGCCACACATTCAAAATAACCATAGACCCAGACAACACAATCAACAACACAAACCCGCTAACAACGTTGCCACATTCACGCTTAGCGTCGGGCCGACACTCACAATTAACGTCCCACTCAACGTTACCACGACCGGAACCGTTTGGGTGCTAATCAATGGAGCAAAGTACAACATAACCTCAAGCCAATTCCAAACCAGCGTCCCTAACGGAACAATAACTGTTCAGATTCAACCTGCGGTGAACACTTCGCAGGGTGTTAGACAAAGTTTCACCGGATGGTCAGATGGCAGCACTAACAACCCAAGACAAATCAATGTAACCTCGGGTGCCGTTCTACAGGCACTTTACACGACACAATACCTACTCGCCATAAACCAAAACGGTGGAACCACAACGCCGAGTGCGTGGTACAAGCCAAACGTAACAGTATCCGTATCCGCCAACAACCCATCAAACGTAACGCTGGACGCTTCCAGATTCATGTTCTCTTCGTGGAGTGGGGATTTCATGTCGAACTCAACTGCACTGACGGTCACGATGAGTAAACCAGTGACGCTGCAAGCGAACTGGATCAAGCAATACTACGTAACCATAATCTCACCAACCGGCTCCCCGAGCGGCGACGGTTGGTATAACGCCGGATCCGTAGTCACGGTAGGAGTTCAATCAACCGTTCAATACGCAAATGGTACGCGCATGATATTCGACGGCTGGAACTCCACTAAGCTCGGAAATAACCCCACTACGCAAATTACGGTGAATTCACCAACTAGGTTACTCGCTGCGTGGAAAACACAATATCTGCTCACACTCCAATCCCAATACGGCGCAGCGTCCGGGGCAGGGTGGTATGATGCAGGAACACAAGTCTCGATCAGCGTTCCATCTGAAATCACTTATACGAACGCAACCCGCCAAATATTCAACGGGTGGATCGGGGACTATGCCAGTCCATCAAACAACGCAACCCTACGCATAGACTCGCCGAAAACCATAACCGCACAATGGAACACACAGTATTTGGTCACGTTATCCGTGAGCGGATTACCGAACGCCACAATCCTGAAACTGAACCTCGATAATACCTCATACACTCTACCCGCGAATTCAAACTATCAAGCTTGGATCCAGAAAGGAACCTCAATCAACCCAACACTAAACCAAACCATTGTAAACGGAATCGAGGCATACAAATTCACGGGTTGGAGAAACTCCACCGGAGGCATCATTCAAAGCCCATTAGCTGTAAACGCCCCGGGAACATATGTCGCATCATACACAACTCAACTAAGCATCCCCGCTATACCTGGCTTTCCGCTAGAAGGAATAGTGATTGGATTGCTCTTCGGGTTGCTTGTCCTAGCGATTAGGCGAAAGCCCTATCGACAAAGGGAATCAAATTCGACTTACCGCGAGCTGAGAAACGAGTAATTTTATGCTGGCCTCGCTCCGGCCCCTGCTAAACTTTCCCAACATATTCGCGGGTTTTACTTCAATTCGCTACTTCGGGCGGGCTGATTGATTTTAGCGCGTGAGGAAGATGATGCCTTTGTCTTCCTCAACGCGAAATTGTGCCCAACGGTCGTTGTAGGGTTTGCCCCTCAGTTTCTTTATTCTCAGTCGTCTTCGTTGTCCCGCGCCGGATTCGTGGAGTTGAGTTTCGATCACGCAGTCGGCTGACTCTTCGAGCTTCGTCATGTCACGTGCTTCAATGCCTGCGCCAACGGTTATGCAGAGCCTTCCGTTGTTCGCTTTGACCCGTGCGGCTACTGTTTGAAGGAAGTTGATGACGTAATCAATCCGGAGTGCTGTGATCAGGGGGTTCAGCGAGTCCAGGTAGACATCGGCTCTGTTGCCAGCGACTTGGAGGCATTTGGAAATGCTCAATCCCAAGTTTGTTAAATCCGTGTGTGAATTCACTGAGAATTCCTCCGTCGAAGCGCCTCCACCAACGGCTGAGTAAGCGTCGATGAAAATCAAGCGCTTCGAGTCTTTCACATCAGAGGCGTTTCCTACTCCTAGCCTAATCATGCTGTCGCGAATTTTATCAGGGTATTCGGTGTTGGTGATGTAGACCGAGGTGCCCGAAGCGAGGTGTTCTGCGGCGAAGCAGTTCAGAAGAACCGTTTTGCCGGAACCAGAATTCCCAGCGATTACAACGAAGCACGCCTCAGGTAAGCCACCATGCGTCAATTCTCCGAAGTAGTTGAAGTTTGTTGGGTATAGCTTGCCGCGTTTTCTCCGGACCAAAACCACGGACGCCAACGCAATAATGGCAATCAAGGCTACCGTCGTAATCGTTCGATGAGGGAACGGAACGGGGACAACGATCGTTTCATTCTGGTCTATGTGAAGTGAGGTTTGGTATGTGTTGAGGAGGTAGTCGACGCGGACGACATAGTCACCAGCGGGAATGTTCCTGAATTTCGCCGTCCCATCGATGCCCGTAGACATCTGTTGCACTTTGCCGATTTGGTATAGGCTTACGTTGGCTAAGGGAAGAGGAATGTTGAGTAATGTGACTCGGATGCTCGTTGAATATACTGTCAGTTGGATTGTCAGCGTCTTAGGGCCGGGGACTTCGAGAGGGAATAATGATTGGGTTCCGAGCCATGAGACCGTCAGGTTTAGGGGGCCGACAACTTGCGTGGAGGGTAGAGATAACGTTCCCCAACCAGTTGCGTTCGTTACCGAACTCCAGAACGACTCCGCATCAAAACCTACAGCTAGCGTAGCGTTCGGAAGACTTGAACCGTCGGAGGCCAAGACAATAATCGAGACGGGATAAAACCGGGTAACCCAAAAGGGTTGAGTGAACGAGTAGCCGTTACCACTCGAGTCAACCAAAAGTAAACTCACCTGCCATTGCCCTTGACCGAAACTCGAAGCTACCGTGTAGGTTGTCGAATAGTCTGTTGCGTTCCTCGGGTTCATGGGTACTTCGACGCTACTTCCATTTTCTGCCGTGAGTCGAAGTATGGCTGAGCTGAATCGATAGATGCCTATCGTGTCGGTGAGGGTTGCATTGACGTGAATCGCCCGAGTCCCGTTGGATCCTGCTTCGAAGATTTCACCAAAACTTCTTTCGCCGAAGTATTTGATCTCGGCGTTGGCTGGATCGAGTGTCGGAATTTTTACGCTCGTGGCAGCACTTGCATCATCCCACACCAGAAGGGGCTTGCCCGTTCCTGCGGTTTGAACAATGCCGATGTGGAGCAGTATCGTTGATCCCGCGTGAAAGTTGTATTCGATCGCAGGTCCTACACCGAGGGTTACGGGGATCGTCGCCATATTCAAGTAAATCAGCGTATCCACCTTAGCGCCAGGTACGAGCGTTTGTAACCCGCCGGGCGTGACTTCTGCCAATTGCACCCCCACCGTGCCCTCAAAGGGGCCGCTAGCGCGAAGGTACAGGTTGAACGTTAACGCTCCTTGAATTTGCAAGTCTTGTCCAAGGACGGGGCTGAGCTTGAAATCTAGTCCGTTCGTTAGGTCGGCAGCTTTCTGGGCGTTCGATTGTGGGAGCGCGGTGAGAATCGCTGACCTACCGTAGCCGTGGGCGTAGAGAATTACGTATTGGGCGTTGGTTTGCGCTTGCGCCCGGGGAACGAGCAGGAGTGGCAGGAGAATGAGTGATGTGAGAATGATGATGCGTAGGCGCATCGCATTGGCCTGTTCGTGGTATACCGACGTGCCAAATTAGGGTTATCCATGATTCATCCGAAATGAAGGTAATTCGAGAGTTTGAGCGATTTTCAGCCCGAAAATTCCATGGTTGAATAGATTTTCATCCATTTCCATGGCCGAAATGGACATTTCCGTGAATGTATCGGATTCCAACTGTCTCCCTTATATGCGTTCAAGACGGACTGCCGAAATTGTATGCGTAACGTTTGCGCATAACAAATTAAAGGAGAAATAAAAATTTGCATAAGAAATTAACTGCAACGCTAACAATCGCTATTTTCCTAATTAGCACATTCGCAATTATTGTTCCAACACAAGCGCACTTCACTTTGGGCAATCTAACGGGATCAAGCCCATTCGCCGTTAACAACTTTGATCCGCACGTGGCTGGACCTATTGGTTATGTTTGGCCTGGCAGCGGTCAATGTGCGTACCAGGGCATCCCGAACCAAGCGAATAGTAATTGTTCGCCTGGTTATCAGTCACCTTACCCGAACGGTAATCCGCCGGGTGCACCGAGCAACTCGTGGTATCAGCTTCAAGGGGACACGTACGCCCCATTCGGAGCAGTACTAACAAACTCGACCGGTGACTTAGTCTTCGCACTAAACGCCACCTGTTTACCCGCACAATGGACCACCGGCTGCGCAGCAGCACCTCAGCATGAAATTCAGACGCCTATGTCAAACACCGGGGGTTGGGATACATGGTTTATCCTGATTCCGCCTGAATTCACCGTACCCGGTGCGGCAACCTTCGACAGTTCACAAATCGTCTCGACCCTAACGAACAGTTACGACAGGTACCTTGTTGCGAAGCTCGCCCCAGACGACCGATATGCGCCAAACTGGACTCTAGTTGCAATAACAGTAGATGCCACAGTTGACGCTAACAATGCAGGCACCACATACTACAACCACCAATTCATCAACTTCACGAGCGCAGGTGAATGGTACTACGCCAGAATCAACGGCGTAACCGCACCATCCATCGCGGGACAATACTTCTTCAAAATGGCCCTATACAGCAGTAACAATCGATATGGCGTCGGTCCAACACTGGGCAACGGTCCCGGATTTGATACTGAGAATTCGTTCACTTGGGTTCCGCCACAAAACTGGCCAGTCGTGCTCGTTAAGGGTGAGACTGATCCAGCCATCATCACCGGAACTCTCCGGTATGGCGGTTACAACGCAAGTCTCTACGGTCAACCGATCGGTGAGGCTGGCACAGTGTGGGCTACTATGACTACACGCATTGACCCATACACTGGACAGCAAAGACTAGACCTATGCAACAACGGAGTAGGTTCCGGCTGCATAGGCGCTCAAGCTTTCTTGAACGCTACGGATCATGGACACTACGAGTTGGAAGGGCTTGCGCCGGGTGTTTACAATATTTACGCCTCGGCGGCTGGTTTTCCAACAACGCTCTGTACGAGCGGAACAGTAAGCGTCCTCAAAGGCCAATCGTTACACTTCGACTGCTACCTGCAACCAGGGCCCGTGATTCACGGTAACGTGTTCACGAAGCACCAATTCGGTGACGAACCCTGGCCAGGAAACTCCACATCAGGACAGTACATCAAAATTGAACTTTACAGTAACGCAACACTCAGCAACCAAGTCGACCCAAGCGCTGGTCCACCAGTCTCATGGTCCCCGCTACCATGCGTAGCAGGAGGCCAAGAGCTCTACTACGGTAGACGAGCAGCTGGGTTGTGCGGTGACCCACGCGACGGAAGCGCAATGCGTTTCCATGGCATGAGTACAGCACAGATGCAAACGTCGTAGCACAACCAAACGTCAACGGTTACACCAGAGACGTTTCGATGAGCAGCTTCTTTGGTAACACAATCCTAACCTCCGACCCGCAAGGTGTCGGTCCACCACAGAAGTGGTTCGTTAGTGGAGGTACAACAACTCCATTCCACTTTGAGTTCGGTTTGAAGGGTGAGTACGGTGCTCCAGCGGACCTGTCCGGCGAGGTGCCGCAGGTTTACTCTACTTGGATCAACGGACTTACAGCAGGCAGGTACTATGTACGTGCTTGGACCTTCCGTTACGTTCAGACAGCCCTGGACGGTTCTACCTTCCAGGAGTACTACTTTGACGTAACACCCAATGAGTGGGCGGGAGACGTTACATTGCCTCTTGACCTACGCTTAAGCAGCTGGGTCAACAAGACAGTGTACTTCCACGACACACCAAACACCATAACAACCAGCCCAATCCACACCGTCGCAGGTTACCTTTGGGGTAATCTAGTCGGCGCAGACGGGCATGTGTATGCGCACAACGTTACAGGGCTCGGATACGACAGCGAGTACTACTACAGCAGCGGATGCGCATCGTACGATCAATACTCGTACTCTTTCGTGGCCGCAAACGGTGAAACCTTCAACAGCTACAATGGCTTCAAGGGCTCCGGTGAAAACGGGGCTCCAAGCCAAGACTGCACACCAACAGGATCCAGTGGATTCTAC
>CAWHWX010000017.1:0-45000 GCA_963833125.1 Candidatus Bathyarchaeota archaeon
ATACGGTGGTCTTCCACCTGAAGGCACCTGTTCTCAGGATTCCTAAACATGATGACCTTCGGCATTAGATGTATCCAGTGAACCCGAACAAGGTGCCGCAGGGGACATGCAACCCCTGCAACGCTATGACTGGAATAGTCAACTTCACAGCCAACAACGCAGCAGCTAGCAACCCCAACGGCCTCGGCCCCTGCACTCTGACGACGTGGACCAGATCGGGCACCAAGGACACGGAGATGGTTCTGACTGCCAATCCCAACTATTGGAACTATCCAGCCTACCCGAAGACCCATACGATAATAATCAGATTCTACCCCGACGCCACCTCGCTGGCAGCCGCCATCAGGTCAGGCGACGTTGACCTTGCCTACAGGCAGTTCACCACGACCGACATCCGGAGCTTGATGACAACCCCCGGGCTTAACGTAAACTTCAGCCCCGGTGCCTTCATCCAGTATCTCGTCATCAACGAGAACAAGGCTCCGTTCAATGACATCAACGTTAGGCAGGGTATAGCCGCAGCCATCAACAGAACCGACCTTATCGACACCGTCTTCGCTGGCACAGCCACACCTCTCTACTCGCAAATACCTTTTGGCATGGGGTACCACACAGATGCCTTCGAAACGGCATATGGCGCCGGCCCCAACTACGCTCTCGCTCAGCAGCTTTTGGCGAAGTCGGGCTACAATGCCAACAACAAGCTAACGGTCGACCTGTGGTACGAGACCACCGGGCACTATCCTCAGAGTTCAGACCAAGCCCTTGTCCTGAAGAAGGACTTAGAGGCGAGCGGTGTGATTACTGTCACCCTCAACGGGGTTGACTGGCCCACAATGCACTCGAACGTAAGAGCGGGCAGCATGGGCACGTTCATTTACGGCTGGTACCCTGACTTCATCGACCCCTTCGACTACACCACACCATTCCTATCCTCAACGGGCGCTTCGTGGCTCAATGACGGCTATAACAGTACAGCCATGGATTCCCTGTTGACCCAGTCACTCTCAGCCACGCCTTCCAACGCGCGTCGATCTACGGCCAAATTCAGACACTGCAGGCTCACGATGTCCCGATGGTTCCATTGTACCAAGGCGGCTCCAACTGCTGCGGTGCGGTGGCTAAGACTTCGGTGGGCGGCGTCTACTTGGACGTTACCCTGATCTTCAGGCTATCAACAATCTACGAGACAACAGAGACAACATAACATAGCGGGGAACTCTACTGCAGAGCTTCCCCCTCTCCCTATTTTTGGGATGAGCAATTGAGCTTAAAGAGTTACATCGTCACGCGTGCCCTCCTCACAATTCCGACTGTGTTCCTTCTAGTAACGATAGTTTTTCTCATCGTGCGGGTGCTTCCAGGGGATCCGGTTCTCCTCCACTTCGGAAAGCAGGTCAATCCCACCGCCTTGGCCGCGGTCAGGCATTCGCTCGGCCTGGACGTCCCCATCTACGTCCAGTACTACAACTACATCATCGGTCTGTTTCATGGGAATTTGGGCATCGCCTTCTCGAACGAAGAGCCGGTCACCCCGCAGGTCCTCTCGGCTTTCCCGGCCACTCTGGAGCTCTCGATTGGTTCTATGATTGTGGCGGTGCTGGTGGGCGTGGTCCTGGGCGTCAGGTCTTCGAGGAAATACGGTTCGCTGGAGGACAAGATAATCAGGACCTTCGGCGCTGTCGTCTACTCCATTCCGGTCTTCTTCCTGGGTCTGATCTTCATCGGCGTGTTCGCGGTTGCTTTTCACATTCTTCCCTCGGGCGGAAGGTATTCCCTTTTAATCCCGATCGGCGGGACCGTCTTCGGCGTGCACATCCAGACGGGGCTGTACACCATTGATTCTCTTTTGGCAGGAAACTTGGGCGAGTTCGTCGACGCAGTGCGGCACTTGATACTTCCGTGCACTGCCCTCGGGCTTTACATCTCTGCCGTCTTCCTGAGGATAACCCGAAGCAACATGCTGGAAGCGCTCGGCCAGGAGTACGTCACCGCAGCCAGAGCGAGGGGGCTCAAAGAGAGGACCGTCCTCTACAGCTACGGCCTCAGAAATGGCTTGCTTCCTGTGCTGACGATCATGGGCCTTGAGTTCGCCGGCCTGCTGGGAGGGGCCATATTGACCGAGACGACTTTCGCCTGGAATGGAATAGGGACCTATATAGTCACGGCCATCACTGACCGGGACTACATTGCAATTCAGGGCGCCGTGGTCTTCTTCGGAATTCTGGTTGCGCTGGTGAGCCTAGTGGTCGACATCCTGTACGCCTATCTCGACCCGAGGATAAGATACTAGGTGATTTCATGAAGAAAGAATCGGATTCGCGGATTAGACCTGCAATCAACTTCTTCTTCACGCTGCCCAAATTCGGGACAGGCGGAATGATGGTGGTCATCGGAGCCGTCATCGTAATCATCTTGATGGCGATGACTATACTCTCCCCATTCATCACACCTCACAGCCCGATTCAACTCTCCGTCGGCCCTGCCGACGCAGCTCCGTCGCTGAGTTTTCCCATGGGCACCAACCGCCTCGGCCAGGACATTTTCAGCAGGATGATTGCCGGAGGTTCGACCATGATGGAGGTAGCCGGCCTCGCGGTTGCCATCTGCTTCCTCATAGGCGTTCCCCTCGGCCTGCTCGCAGGCTACTCCAGGAGACTGATTGACGGTCCCCTCTCGCTACTGATGGACTCTCTCTACGCCTTTCCGGGCCTCGTCCTGGCAATAGCCATAGCTGCTGTCCTCGGCCGCGGTGTCGTGAATCTCGCGATAGCCATAGCCGTGGTGTACATCCCTACCTACTTCAGGGTCGTCAGGAGTCAGGTCTTGACCCTGAAGGAGATGCCGTTCGTGGAGGCGGTCAAGGTGGAGGGCGGCGGAACCCTGAACGTCCTGTTCAGGCAGATTTTCCCGAACGTGCTCGCTTCCGTGGCTGTGATCGCGTCAATCAATGTCGCTGACGCCGTCATCACCGAGGCGGGTCTCACGTACATCGGCCTCGGAGTGAACGCGGCACTTCCGGACTGGGGTTTCGACATCTACTACGGATACCAATCCATGCTGGCCGGCGCTTGGTGGACCGTGCTCTTTCCAGGCTTGCTGGTCGTCCTCCTCGCAGGCGGGTTCACATTCATCGGGGAAGGATTGAGCGAAGTCCTGAACCCGAGGTTGAGGAGGTGAGATGACGCTACTCAAAGTCCAAGGACTGAACGTCAGCTACAAGACCATGAAGGGAGAACTGAAGGCCGTCCAGGGGGTGGACTTCGAGCTCGAGGAGCAGGAGACTTTGGGTATCGTCGGAGAGTCTGCATGCGGTAAGTCAACCCTCGGCCTTGCGCTCCTGAACCTCGTGCCTCCGCCGGGGAGGGTTACCGACGGCAGGATACTCCTCGAGGGAGAGGACATACTGTCCCTCGACAACGAGCGGCTGAGGCGGACGAGGGGGAAGGTGGTCTCGATGATCTTCCAGGACCCTATGACTTCTCTGAACCCGGTGAAGAAGATAGGGGAGCACTTCGTCGAGGCCATTAGGGCGCACAACCCCAGCGCCATGCGAGGCGAGGCCTTGGAGAAGGCCGGGAAGATCTTGGGCGAACTTGGGATCTCTCCGGACAGGCTGGCCGACTACCCCCACCAGCTTAGCGGAGGCATGAAGCAGAGGATTATGATCGGTCTCAGCCTTATCCTCGATCCCAAGCTCCTGATTGCCGACGAGCCCACCACCTCCCTGGATGTGGTGATAGAGGCTCAGATTCTCGACCTGCTACGCCAGCTAAAGTCCTCCCTCAAGCTGTCCATGATTTTGATCACGCATAATTTGGGGGTTGTCGCAGAAGTGGCAGATAAGATAGCAATAATGTACGGCGGTGAGATCTACGAGCTCGCAGAGACGAAGGCCATCTTCAAGAAGCCGCTCTTCCCCTACACGCAGTTGCTCCTGAAGCTGGTTCCGAACATTGCTTCGGAGATCACCTCTTTGGAGTGGATTCCAGGTTCGCCCCCGGACCTCTCTTATCCAATATCGGGGTGCAAGTTCGCGGCGCGATGCCCCTTCGTCTTCGAGCGATGCAGGAGAGAAAGGCCGACCCTACGAGATATCGAACCAGGCCACTGGGTGGCCTGCCACCTGTACGACGGCGGTCGAAAATGAGCGGCCCTCTGCTTCTCTTCCAGGACGTTAAGATGCACTTCCCCGTAAGGAGGAGTTTCCTCGAGGGGCTGGTCGGGGCTGAGCCGGAGTACGTCAGGGCAGTGGACGGCGTCTCCCTCGGCATCGAGGAGGGGGAGGTCTTTGTCCTCGTAGGCGAAAGCGGCAGCGGGAAGACGACTCTCGGCAAGCTCAGCCTTCGGGTATACGTTCCTACGGCAGGGAACATTCTCTTCGACGGCCAGGCCATAACTGGGCTGAGCGGTGAAGCGCTCAAGAAGTTCAGGCGGACATCGCAAATGGTCTACCAGGACCCGGTGGCGGCGCTCAATCCTAGGGTCAGAATCGGGGACGCCATAGCGGAGCCGTTGAAGTTTCACAGTATCGGAACTGAGGTGGAGCGGAGGGAGAGGGCCTTCAAGATGATGAGCCGCGTGGGTTTCGACCCCCCGGAGGAGATCTACTCCAGGTTCCCCCATGAGCTGAGTGGAGGCCAGAGACAGAGGGTGGTGATTGCCCGAGCGTTGATCCTTAACCCGAAGTTCGTGGTGGCTGACGAGCCGGTGGCCATGCTCGACGTCTCCATTAGGGCCCAGATTCTGAAGCTCCTCCTGGATCTCAAGAGGGAGCTGAATCTCACCCTGCTCATCATCACTCACGACATCGCAATCGCGAAGTATTTCGCTGACCGCATAGGAATAATGTACCTGGGCAAGATTGTGGAAACGCGCCGACAGGGAACGCATCTTCAGGAACCCGATGCACCCCTACACCCAAGCGCTCTTCTCCTCCGTCCCAGTCCCTGATCCCGAAGCGGCGAAGACCAGGATGATAATACAGGGGGAGATTCCCAGCGCCATAAACCCGCCCACCGGTTGCGTCTTCCACCCAAGGTGCCCTCGCGTTTTCGGCAAGTGTTCAGCTGAAGTGCCGCCGCTACTGGAGTATGAACCAGGACATTATGTTGCCTGCCACCTGTACTCCTAACGGAATATGTACAGGAAGACATGAGGTGGGGAGTAAGGGTCTATGTCTCCACACATGAAGTGTAATCACCGGGCCGGCATGGCGCGTCAGACGTGGAATACCGCGGTCAAGATAGCAGTGGTGCCAATAATGAGAAACACGAAGAGTGAGAAGATTCGGATTCTCCTGGGTGAAAGTATCTTGCTTAACCGATTTCCGATCATCGTTTCTACCGCTGTGGCGGACACGAGAGCGATGACTGCTCCTGTGAAGACTAGGAGCGTATTTTGAAAGCGGGCTACGAACAGTATCGTCAACACTTCAGTCGCATCACCTGCAAGGTCAAGTAATATGAGCATTGGGACCGCGTTTAGGAAAACAAACCACAAACCGGTAGAGGCTCTCAGCGAAAACCTCCTCTCCACTTTCGCGAGTTCCTCTTCCTCTTTGTTCGCTTCAAAAAAACTCCAAACACCGTAGGCAATCATCACCACTCCACCCGCCACGCTAATTATAGAAACTGGGACGAAACTGACCAGAAAATAGCCCACCGTAACGATGATCGCACTGGTTATCGCAAAAGCGACCGAACCAGCAGCAAATACAATCCACGGCTTCATTCTGGTCGCAAGAGAGAGAAGCAGAAGAGCATCCTTATCCGTTAACTCGGCAACGAAGATCGCCGCTATGATCGTAAGAAACGCGTTCAAAAGAGCCGATGTCTCGGATATCGGAAATCGTCTTCACCTCTTCTTGGCAAAGCCACGAATTGTCGCAGTCACACCCAACGTTACGAACGGAGTTTCAGAACAACCTAACCAACGAGAAATGGATTGCGGTTAGAGGTCCGTTGAGGGTCTGGTCAACTGGTTGATCCCCCTGGCCGTAGGGTCATTGACTTTATGGGCGACCAAGCTTCAAATTCAATAGTCCAATCTCTCTAAAGACTTAGAGACCTCAAAACGTCAAAGTGATTGCGTTGATCGATCAAATGCAGCGGAGAGCAGGTCCTGGCCGATGTGAGATGTGTGAGAGAGAACCAGCTACGAGAAAAGCGAAGTTCAAGGCGCAATACCTTCAATCCACATCAGCGGCAGTCTTCGATGAAGAAAGTCTAGTGGATGTTGAAATGACGAAGAGGATATGTGAGGGTTGTCTGAAGAAGCTTCAAGATGCCAAGAACGTTACAAATCTAACCTTCGAACGGTTGTAGCAAACGAACTCGGTTACCCCTTCGTCTGGTCACACCGAGAAGATTTGGGTACGACGATGACGTTTGCTTTAATTGCGGCGGAGCCAATAATCTTCGATGCCTGATTCAGAATAAGAATGGGGGTGAGCTTGTGGTTAGACGAACTATCGTTTTCGGTTTCTTATTACTCATCGCCATAGCAGCTAGTTCAGCTCTTCCGGTTCAAGCTTTCCGTAAGAATCCTCCTCCGTTCCTGTCATGTTTCGCCGCTGTCGGCACGGATCCCCATGGAGTTGCTTACGTCGCTTACTTCTACCGCAGAGCTGCAGCGATCAGAATGGCTGCCGTTTGGTCTGCGGAGGGTTGGACTGGGATCATGATAGTCGCATGCTGAACGATTGCAAATCAGAGTGGGAAGGCTCGTGGAAATTCAGACGGAGTAGTATGTCAATTTTCCGATCCCGTAATCTTTGTCGGCGGATTTATCGCACTCGTTCTTGGGCTCGTTTCGGCGTGACCTTGATGCCTAAATTCTTAGCAAGCTTCCGGACTTCATCCTCGCTCATCCAATCTACCTTCAAGTACTCGAACAGTTCTCTGTCCGACATACCTACCCTTCGAGCTTCTTCTACAGCGAGTTTGTACGCCTCAAGTTCGGTAGGTCGGTTGTGGTACTCGTAATTTTCGTCAAAGAGCGCCTTCCCGTCCCTAAACTGTTTCACATGTACCAGCTCGTGGATAACGTCAAGGTACTTGCTCACCGTTTCCCCTTCCCTTAGATAGTACGCACTCACGATCAGATGCCCGTCCTCATCGCTAACACCCATGTAGCCAAATTTAGAACTGAAGAATTCCACCTTCAACTGGCCCAGCACGTTCTCGGTTTCGTTGCCGAAAATCGATCGAACGGCAGGTAATCTCTCGAAACCCTTGAAGAAATCTGCAAAGTTGTGCATCGCGATTGGTACGGTTCGGGGGATCTCCACTTCTGGAAGAGTGAACTCTTTCGTCAATTGTCTCAGGCATCCTGATTTTCGAACTGGTATCGTAAGATGGATTTATTCTAACCTATGCAGACATGACGCTTAATGCTCAGAATTATTCTGGCTCTGGATCACGTCGAACAATTTCCGATAGGCGGACCCTCTTTTTCTGTAGCAAGTTTACTCTTTTGCGGATGAGCCCATAGACAACGATAACCGCCGCCATTAGAACCGTTAAGGCCACCATTACACTTACCAGAGGAACGTTGATGCAGTTTCCAATCGCGCCATCGGGCGGGAGGATCACGCATGCTTTTCCTTGGAACCAAAACACCTGAACATCGACCGTGTCTACATAGAACGCTTGTTGCGCGTCCGCTAGTGCAGCCGTCTCGGATGAAATCTCTATCCCAATAAGAAATATCCCAACAAACAAAATGCCTGCCACGTAAGGAAGAACCCTAAGAAGCGTTTTTGCCCGCACCATATTTTTGAGCACTAGCCCAATGATCGTTGCCGTCCGCACTTAAGCGAAGAGGGACCGAAGGGTTAAACGTTCGCGGTTGGGGTTACGGCCGTGTGGGCCGGTAGTTCAGCCTGGTATACCTAAATCAACGAAGGGCCGAAGAACGTCCGGTTTGCAAGTCAACTAAATCGAAAGTCCGGAAGGTCGCGGGTCCAAATCCCGCCCGGTCCACCAACCTCGTTCGTCGTTCGTATCCCGGTTATCACCAGCGGTCATCGTTCACTGGTCATCGTTTGAATAGTGGAAATTAAGAAAGAGGGTGGGTGAGGGTTCAGCTTTTGGTGGTCTACTGGGCTATTGGTTTAGTAGTAATAGCCGTAGGCGTATGGCCAAGGCCAGGCGTACGTGTACGGGTAGGGGTAGTATGGGTAGGCCATTGCTGGGTACTCAACCACAGGAACCTTGATGGTTCTCATGGATCCAACTTCACCTCACACCCCAAACCAACCCATCCCCCCACTATAGACATAAGTGGAAAAACTCCACAAATCCGCGAATTTTAGAATCAAGATACCGCCCAATCTGATTGGGGTATCTTCTGGGAACGAGTCTGGTCAACATATTATAGCTTCGAGCAAATCTCATAGCAGGAGGAAATGTCTCCATGTTCGCAAAAGCTACCGGTGCAGATCGACTAAAGCAGACAGGAACGGGTTGGGGGCTTGATCGAAAAACCTCTGGCGTTTATCTGACTTCCCTCCGCGTTCTGATGGGAATTTTATACTTAGAAACGGTCAGCGAAAATATTACCAAAGGTCTCTATGGACGGGGGTTTGTAGACTACGTCTCAGCAAATTTGAATGGCAACCCATTACCATGGTTCGTTGACTTCGCGCAGAAGATGCTTCTTCCAAACTGGGAGACAGTCACAAAACTACAATTCATAGCCGAGCTGCTCGTCGGCCTCTCCCTGCTTCTGGGACTGTGCACGGTTCTCGGCGGATTAGTAGGTGTCTTTCTCCAAGTTAACATATTCCTTCTCACCTTTGGTAAGGAGTGGCCGTGGACTTACATCATCATGATCGTCGTCCTTGCTCTAGTGGCTCTGAGCAGGAGCGGTCGATCTCTGGGGCTGGACGCATTTCTCGCCAAGAAATTCAATAAGAGTCTCGTATGGTAGGCGACTCGCGTCAACCCAGTTACTCTCGATTTGTACGGCACTTGTTGATAGTCGATGAGAAATCCGGTCTCCGCTAGATTTGCAGCCTGACCTAATCGTGATGTGAGCGGTCAAGATATCAGAGAGAAAAGCGCAGTTCTTAGAGCCCGCAGGATTCCGCTGGCTGGGCTATGCACAGTTGAAAATTTGTGCGAGGCGGTTCCGTAATGCCCCATCTTCTGCCAGCATATGACGTGCCTGGTCGAGCGCGGCCGATAGGGGAGATATTTGTTTTGAAATCAAAAAGTCGTCGTCTGTTGCTCCGACTGGGTGCCAATAGACCCCTTGGCTAGTCACCGTGAGCTCCGGGATTAGTTCTGGGCGAGCCATTGCGAGTCCCGTCTTAGCGTTTCCCCGTAGCGCGATCTGCCTCAATACTCTGTCCTCCGGTGGAATACCTTGGTTCTCCAAGAATTCGTTCATCGTGGATAGTTGCTGCTGCGTTGATGCGCTTGCCGCAACTCGGACGCGGAATCCGAGTTTCCTCGCTGTAACGATTCCAGCCCGAGCCTTTGCCCAACTCCCTAGGCCACGATGGAGGTCGTGCACTTCGGGGGTGGGGCTGTCGAGGCTTATCTGTAGCGTGACGCCGTCGCGAGGGAGGGTTTCCAACGCTCTCAAGCGCGGGCCTACGAACAGCATTCCATTGGTGAGAACAGTGGTGGGAAGGAAGCTCGAGCTTGCGTTTATGATTTGGGTGATATTTGGAAGAATGAATGGCTCTCCACCGGTCATGAACACGTGCTTGAACTCAAGCTCGACCGCTTCTGAAATGAGGCGAGTGATTTCATCGATCCCAAGAGCGCACCTGGGGGTGAGGGGGCTTGAACGGACGCAGCAATAGTCACATGAGAGGTTGCAGTCGAAGTTGGTGTAAATCCACAAACGCTCCCCCAACACATGAGTATCCTCGTACCGCGGGGGGTATCCTTTCCGAATTACATACCTACTCGTCCCTTCTGGGATTTTCGTGATCTCGACAATCGAATGACCAGTAAGTTTTGACCACTGCTCCAACTCCGCTTTGAGACTGGGGGAGTCACTCGTCAGTGCGAGGAGCTCGCCGTCACGCATTTCGCGCAACGCTTTCGTAATCTGAATTAGCAATCCATCCCCTAGGCTTCGGTTGAATCCGACGAGTTCAACTTTCGCGGTTAACATGGTTCTATGTACCAGACTCTAGTCGCTGCTTAAGCTGAGCATACCTTGTTTCGCGGCTGCCTCGCGAAGAGAGTCGTACCCGTCTTCAGGCTTTAGCCAACGTCGCAGGCCTTCCATTTCAAGTATCGGCCGATGTTTCTCGTTCTCGAATTTCATTGCGAACAGTGCGTTTGCGAAATGTTGCTGGATTTCTGGACTAAGGCCCACGCGTCCAGTGAACATACAATGGGTAAATGGCGGTGACTGCCAGATTTCCTTCAGGGTGTGTTCGGGGACGAGTTTTTCTCGTTGAACTCTTTCCAAGAATGGGTTGCCCACTGCTCCGGCATCGGCGGTGCCATCCATCACCGCTCTTAATACGTCAACTTCGCTTGTTCCCGTATCGCCATGTTTACCCATGTCGGTATCAAATCTTAACGCCTCGTAGTCAAGGCTCGCTGTCAAACCTTCCTTTTCGAGGAAGTATGTGGGGAGGATAGCTGCGTGGGCGCTGTCGCGGCTCCCCAACGCCAGCTTCTTGCCCCTCAAGTCCTTGGGCGTCGAAAGGTCGCCGCCTCTTAGTGTGATGATTTTCGTGGTCCAGTTACAGTCGGTGTCGCGCATCGCAATCTTTGAGCATTGACCTTTGCTGAGGAATTCTGATTTCACGTAAGCAAGATTCGTATTCCAGGCGATGTCGATCTTGCCAGAGAGAAGCATCTCCACCTGTCTCTCGTAGCTTTGGAACAGAACGACGTCAACAGGTAAACGCGCTTCCTCTTTGAAATAGCGCCGCATTCCTTCCCATATGGTCACGACTTTCGGATCGTACGCTACGGCACCGAGCCAGATCCGATCGTTCACGTTCGGTTGACTTCCTCAGAACAGGGGGAGTCCAAGTAGGGCTTTTGCGATGAGGTCCAACGTGACGTCAACTGTGGGGGCCATCACTTGCCCGGCCTGTGCGTCACGGAAGAGTCGGTCAATGCCTGTCTGCCCTGAAAAGGCGGCGCCGCCGCAAGTAAGCATGGCATTGGCGGTGACATTGATGGCAACCTGGTTCGACGCTGCTTTCGACTCTAGCACTTGGAGCGTCGGGTCGCTTTCGGAATTTTCCAATTTCGAAACGTAATCCGATATTCGCGCCGCCAAGCCGTCGGTCTCCATTTGCATCGATCCCAACCTGGCTCTAAGAACAGGTAACGCTTCGCCAAGTGAAACTCCACCCATGTGTTCGAACTTCGAATTCTTGAGATGGTTCGAGGTCGCCTTCACCGCAGCCCGACAGATTCCCAAAGATGCAGCTGCACATCCCAAATTGAACAAGGGAAGAACGATCTCAACTTTCGCCTTGAAACCGGCGCCCTCTTCCGTCAGAGAGCGATCAGCGGGGACGAGGCAATTGTTCAGTTCGACAGCGGCTGAGTCGTTCGCCCTCAATCCCATACCATTCCATCTTGATGCAACTCGCACTCCGGGACTCTTCGAGTCCATAAAGTACAAGGTGGAATCCAACGGCGTCTTGGCGAGATGTGAGCGGGTCGTGACGACGTAGCTATCGGCGTGGCTAGCACTGGTGACCCAAGACTTGTAGGCGGTGATTCGAAAGTTTTCCCCGTCCAACTTCGCTTGCGAAACCGGTGCCCAAAAATGGCTGCGTGAACCTTTCTCACTGAACGCTAACGTCGTAAGATGTTTTCCCACAGCAATTTGTCGAAGAACGGGTTCGAATTTCGCATGATTCGGCGCATTGAGGATGCAGGCGGTGCCTGACATGTGCATCGTGTAAATTAGCGCCGTCGATGCGTCTGCTTCAGCGATGGCTGCGGTTGCATCAGCAAAGGCCCTAGGTCCGAGGCCGAGGCCTCCCAAATCTTTGGGAACGGTAAGCCCAAGAAGCCCTGCTTCACCCAATGCGAAGATGGCCTCAGTTGGGAATCTCCCCTCCGCATCATTATTCTGGGCATTAGGTGCTATGATTTCAGTTGCAATCTTAGTAGCAGATTCGACCGCTTGAATCATGAATGCTCATGCCTGATTTGCTTGTAGACATGAAAAGGCTTTGCCCAAATCGTGCCAGACTTTTGCTTTGTATGTTTCCAATAATTCCTTTCTGTTAAAGCGCCGGAAAATATTGCTTTTGTTTCAAGGTTAGTTGGAGGATTGTTTCTGCGCGGCTTTTTGCGGCGGCGGTCTGATCTTACATACGCCCGATTTGTTAAGCTGGTACGTTGCCGCGACAAGAATCAACACTGCGGCCACTTTGATTGGGATCTGGTAAGCGTTGAGCAGGATTCCCACTGCTCCCAGCGCGCCTCCGAGAGTGCCAGCGACGGCTAAGAGGGGAACTAAGTAGTAGCAGGGACAAGCCCCAGCGAGGAGAGCGGCAATTATCCCAACCGTTCCCGTCTTTGAAGCTTTTCCACCTTGTCTTTGAAGGGAAATTTGTCTTATTGAAACAGTAAGCACTATCGCCGTCAAGATCGTCAACGCAATATCAAGTAGGAGGCTGGGATACGCTGACGCTTGTACGTAAAAGATGAAGTAGGGCGCGAAGAAGAGGAATGAATCAAAGAAGAGCAGCATTACTCCGTAGCAAACCATGATGATCGCGCCTACGAGAACGTATCTGGCGTCATGGAAGGTGTCTAGTATTGGAGAGGGCATGTTCGGGGAGCCTAACTATTTGCTTCCTTTCTGTTGCGGATTGTCATAATGACTAATGCTGTTGCCAAACCAACGATTAGAATCGTGGCGGAGCTTGGGTATTCGGGGGTGGGCGAACCGCCTACTTGAGTGACTGCCTGCTCAAATACTACTTCCGGCTGATCGCCCGCGATGGTTACGATGTTTCCGTTTGATCCGACGACGAAGAATGTGGGTGTTTCAGTTACTCCTGCTTGTACTCCCAAGCTATGGTTTGCGTTGATGAGTGAGTCGAATTTTCCGCTATTGAACGATTGGTTGAATTGGGTCATGTCCAATCCTAACTGTGCAGCCAACGCCACTAAGTTTTGTCTGCTAGCCCAACCGTTGTTTGCAGTCTGCTGACTTTTGAATAGGAGATCATGGAACTGCCAAAACTTCCCTTGTTCACCTGCGGCGTACGCTGCCTCCGACGCAGAGATCGAGTCAGCTCCGTAGATGACGAAATCTCTCCATACCAGTTTAGCCTTCCCCGTATTAACAAGATTCTGGATCACTGAGGATTCTTGTGAGTTGAACCAGGCGTCGCATGTTGGACATTGGTAGTCTCCGAAGTCCACAATTGTCACCGATGCGGTTGGTGATCCGAGCGTCGGTGGCGATCCCGCCAGTAAGCTCGTCGCCAAACCAGAAGTGGTTGAAGTCTGTTGAATTTGTATGCCATTCCTGATGTGCGGTGTCGAGTATGCGGGTGTCAGAAGATAGGTACCGACTCCGCTTAGGATTGTGACTAGGAGGAGAATGATTGTTACATGAGTGGTTGTCTTACGGTTGATTAAGAATTTGCCCGTCAATTCACATTCCCGCCCGAAGCAGAGAAAGTCGAAAGTAGCCTAATATTCTTTGACCAGATTCTCCCCCTAAAAATAGCCGAAGTCCATTACGAAAACCATCACGAATGCTTGCTTTGCGGAACAGTTCTGCTGGATAACAATTCAGTAGAAGGCGTACCAATTTACAAAAAGAGCCGTGCCTATGGTCAACAGGACGAGGAAAACAGCACAGATCAAAACCCTCACTCCGGACAATTGCGACAATTTCGACAGACTCCAGTAAATCGGCACCAACGTAATCGAATAACGTGCGAAGGATATTATTGGGGGAGTAAACAGGTATAGGATGAGCAGACAGATTGCGTAAACGCCGATTGCCTTTTCCGCTTCATTCCTCGCCGTTGAAACAGCCCCGACTACTCCACCTATGCCCAGCACTAGGAACGGGATGGTCATCGGATGGTCGCGTATCTCGCGTATAGCCAAGACTAGCAAATCATGCGGATTGTAACTCACTCCAAAAAAAGCGCGTTCGGCAATGAAGTTGGCGTAGGGAGTTCCCGTCATGATTTGGCTATAAACCATGAAGCTTAGGTAGCCCAACAGGATGCAAACGATCGGCAAGTACATGGGTAGAGATTTTCGTCGCGACGAGTTGACCAGTGTCTCGTACAGGTAGGGGATTACGAGAAAGATGCCTACGGGTCTGGTCAAAGCGGCAAGGAAGCCCAAAATCCCGCTCGTGTAAGTTCTTCCTAGATACCAGTAATACAACGAACTAAGGGTCAGTAAGAGGAACAGGGATTCAGAGTAGACGGCAGAGAGGAAGACGCCAGCTGGATAGATGGCTAGGAAGAGCGCTGAATCGGAAGCGATTCTCACGCTGCCAAACACTCGTTCAGACAACCTGTAAAGGTAGTAGACGGAGCCTAGGAAGGCAAGGTTGCTCACGGCGAATCCTGCAACATAAACCGCCAACTTGAGAGGTATGAGAGAAGTAATCGAGAGTAGACGCCCGGTGGTTCCGATGAGGATAGGATAAAATGGAAAGAATTCCCACCTGGCTGTGATCGAGGTGGTATAACCGTATAGTGCGATATCTGCGTAAAAGCCGCTGTCCCATCGTGAAAAGAGGTTGAAGAAAGGAAGGGGGAGGGTCCAGCAGCCGAAAGAGTTGCATAATGGGGTGACTCCGAAGATGTGGTTAGAAGCGGCCGCGACAGCGAAGACGAACAGTCGAGAAGCAATGGCAATGAGGAGAACAGAACTCAATGGCCTTCGGTTCAGTGATTGATGTGTGATACGCGTTATTCTCAGGGTGGAGAACCGGCCATTCTCTTCCTCGTGACCGAGAACCGACAATCGACTCTGCCCGACCTAGACTTTAGGGTTGTTTTGCTGCTCCGTTTGCATAATCAAAGAGGCTATTCCCATCTCGCGTAGCACGTTACGTGTTTTCTCCGGAATCCAATCCGCACCTGAATCCTCCAGCCCATTGATGAGAGTGATGAGCTTCATGAGGTCTTCTGGCATATCCACATCGAATTGAGGCTCTAGGAATTTGTAACTAAGGCGAGCACTTTGTAGCAAACGAATAAGTTCCTGGGTTTCTTCAGAGCTCGGGAGAGAAAATACTTTCGACACGGGTACAGGGTGCGACGAGAAGCCGAGAAGATAGAATCCGCCGTTGACATTTGGGCCGACCACTGCCCCGTGCTCCTTTAGGAGGTCGAGGGTTTTTCGTAGGAATTTGGGGGATAAGTGCGGTGCATCTGTTCCGACGATGACTAGAGGCGTTTCCTTCGGTAATCGATTCGCCGCGTCCTCCAAAGCCGCGTCGAAACGTTCCGCAAACGAGTTACCGCGTTGTGCGAAGCAGATGTCGGCGAGTAGTTGTTCCGGAAAATGAGGGCCGGGGGTGTGGGCTAATACGGTATTTGCCCCGGATTGGCGCGCAGCTGAGAGCGTGTCGGTGAGGAATGCCCGGTAGAGAGAAAGCGCCAGCTGCTTGCCGATGCGAGCCTCAAGGCGAGTCTTTACACATCCGAGCTCAGGCCTACGTGCAAAAACCAGAACCGCTCCGTCGGCTATTTTTTCTTCCTCCTGAACCGCAAAGCAAGGAGGACAGTAATCATCGTTGCGCCTGCCTGCAAGGAAGCAGTTATTGACCCTGTAACTTTGGATTGTCCGCCGGCCCGACGACGTTGAATTACATCAACTTCCTCCACGCCGGCCGCCCTCTCGTATTGCGAGAACTACCATTTCTATAGGGAAACCGTAAGTTCTTTCCGAGAGTGCTAGGTTTCTGAGGAAAGACCAACGAACTGCACGGTACGGTGAAATGTCTCTGAGGTTGACGCCATATAATCGACTCAGCATGAAACTTACAACTCCGTTTCCGACCCTTTGATGGATAGCCAACGCACCCGGTTCAACCGGTACACGTCTTCCGAGTACCAAATCTGCGCTTCCAGCCTCAACGGGCGCGGTTATTTTTCGTATTTCTGCCGAATCCTGAGATCCGTCGCAGTCAGCAATAGCTACGATTGAAGGAGGTCGAGCGTTGAGATAGGAGAGTCCCGCAAGACAAGCGTTACCATAGCCACGCCTATCCTCATGAACTACCTCCGCCCCCGCGTTCTCGGCCGCTTGCGCTGTGCCGTCGGTGCTTCCGTTATCCACGACCACAACACGAATCCCTTCGCGAAGAAAACCCTCGACAACCTGTTTCACACATTCAACTTCATTCAGCGCGGGCAGAATCACCGCAACATCATCTGACAATGCCAACTTCCTCGCGAATTCCTACCACACTTAGTTTATCCTTCCGAAGAAAGATTAAATTCAGTTGCGCTAGGGTTGGGTTGGTTAGGTTTGTCTCGACGTAACATAATTGTCCCCGTCATCGTGGTTGTGGTAGTTATTATTGCCCTTCTCTCGGTTACATACCCGTCAATTGTAACCTCGAATATGAGTACTCAACCCATACCAAACTTTGCAACCTACACGACTCAATACGCTACTGGTTACCCGCAAATGTCGGCGTCAACCGTTTTAGCTGGCTACTCGACAACGACTGCCTGGTATCCAGGCGACCCAATTTGTGACCCAACATCAAATGCCTGCACGCCATACCCAACCCCAACAGCTACATTCGTCTACGCTCAATCAGCAACATACAGCTACCAAGTAACCATAAACAGCCAGAGCACATCCACCTACACAACCGAATTTACCGGTTTCTCAACACAAACCAACTATCAGACCATTCCACCATATGCGGCAGCGGGCCTCAGCGACTTAGAATTTGGACTGATCGCGTTGCTAATCCTGGCCGTCGTCGCGGCCGCTATACTATTTCTGTTTGTAAAAGGTGCGGCGAATCAGTCTGGCGGACCCAAGATGGCATCCAGAACCGTCAGGTATTGTCAACAATGCGGAGCCGAAAATCGGAAGTCTGATGAGTTCTGCGCCAAATGCGGGGCTGCGCTTGAATAACCTAACTTAAGGCGCTCGTTATCCGCGAACGATGCGCACGCAGGTGTTAGCTATGAAGTTCACCCATCTTACCTTTGATTGCTACGGAACTCTGATCGATTGGAGGAATGGAATAGAATCTCACCTAGGCGACCTACTCCGGAAAAACGGGCTGGCTCAGGGTGTCAGCGTATACCCAATCTACTTGAGATTCGAGGCCGAGGAGGAGGGAAAATACAAGTCCTACAGGGATATTTTGACAGATACCGCGATGAAGTCAGCGGGTCATTTCAGAATCTCGATAACGAAAGAGGAGGCTAGAGAGTTCGCGGCGAGCGTTCCCTCATGGGAGCCATTTGGCGATACGTTAGAATCTCTTAGACGAATGGGCGAGAGAGGATACAAACGTATCATTCTATCTAACATTGACAGAGACTTACTGCGAGACACAATTAATCAGAATCGGTTGGAGGTTGACGGATACGTTACCGCCGAGGATGTTGGCTCATACAAGCCTGCTCTTGGGCATTGGAATAGGTTCTTCGACGAGTACAAAGCTACGAAGAATGGCACTCTTCACGTAGCACAGAGCTTATACCACGACATCAGGCCCGCAAGTAGTATCGGGGTTGCTACTGCCTGGATAAACCGGTATTCGGATGCGAAGCCTTCAGAGATTAATCCGACATATGTCGTTCCCGATTTGAGGAGCCTTCTGAGAGCTTTAGGTTAGGTTCTTAGAGAGAAAAGAGACGGACCAGACGCAAGTCTGGCCTTGAACTGACGCTTTCGGAGTATCGGACACTTACAGAACTGGGATGGGCGGTTCTGAGTACATGACGGGTATCGGGAATCTGTACAGTGCGGGTTTAACCGGGTAATAGAGTGTGGTGGGTTGTATTTGGCATTCAGCCGGCATCATTACCGGAGATAGGAAGTAAACATATTCCATTGTATTCGCCTTCACTGATTGCGAACCGTCGGACGCGTGATAAACGTTGTGTGAGCGGACTTAATTTTCGTGGGAGTTTCATCTTGACCAGACCTGTATAAATCGACATCTCGGTGTCAACGAGTTTTGACTCACAAATGCTTGCATAACTCAACCTTAAGGAACTGTAGGTCCATTTCTTGGCGAGTTTGAGCCTACTGGTTGTGCGGCAATCGTTATGTGATTCTTAGGCCGACGATTAATGTCTATTGAGGATTCATAATGGAACCTGCCTTAATCCCCGGTATCCCAGCGCCAGTAATCGTAGAGAGACCAGGCGGCAAACCTGTACTCATTAGCCCTGCAGAAGTTAATGGGGCACACGACTACGCGGTTATCGGATACATACTCGTATTGCTAATGACGGTCCCCTGGTTCATCATAGTTTTGACGATCGGAGCCTTCGGGGTTCTCGCTTCACCGTATCTCCCCTTCCCAGTCATCCTGCCCCCCGCCTTACCAGCTTACTTGGCCGCCGTCCCATTGATAGGCCCAATTCTGATACTGCTCACCTTCCCGGGAGTCGGGTTGCCCGCGTCATGGTTCGTGTATCTTGCGGTTGGTGCGGGAGGTTTGCTAATTGGAATTATCTTTCTGCTTCTGATCTACTTCCAAACGGTTCGCGCGATCAGCAGAGGTCGCTACGCAAGAGCCCGCGGAGGAACACTATTCTGGGCTGTTCTATTCATCATACCAGTATTCGCAATACTCGTCAGCCCAACAATCTTCTACCCAGCAGTACTCCTACTACTCCCAGCATTCTTCTTCCTAATGGCATATGGTAGATTAGGAGAAGTAATCGCGAAATATGGCCCAGTTGCTGTTCTTGGAGAAGCCCTTCCGGGGATGGGAATTGGACCAGCACCGCCCACACCCATGGCCGCCGGCCCACCAATCCTACCTGGCCCACCCGGACCTATGGGACCTATGGCAATGGGTGGCCCGATGATGCCACCAATGATGCCACCAATGGGCCCAACCCAGCCACCAATGCCTGAGCCTCAGGCCGTAGGCCCTAGAATGCCACAGTGCCCCACTTGTGGACGAGATCTATACTATTCGGCAAATCATCGACGCTGGTACTGCCAGACGTGTGACGCTGGCACTCACGCCTAGGTCAGATCACCCGAACGCTTTCAATTGTTTCACGTGCCCCAAGTACGTCCCATCGAGCAGGTGGACTTCGGCATCGTCGATGTCCACCGCACCTGACCTAAGAATTGGGCCCAATCCCTCTCCCGCATGAGTTTCCTCGATTCTCCGCGAGTTAACAGGACGCCCACCCAAGAAATCATTGAATGGTGGAACGAATATGCACTTGGTTGCCGCAGGTTTAACGTGATACTTTTCTGCGAGAACCTCCTCCGCGTCTCCCTTCACCCGATCCCCCGCGGCCTTCAGTACTCCACTGAGAAGCTTCCTCGAATCACACGGGGCCATAACCCAAGCCGGGCGCGTCAGCCTGTAACCTAACGCGTCGCGCAAGGTCACCGCAGGGTGCAGGTGGCCAAGGATCAGGGTCTCGCATCCGATAATCTCAGGTGTCGGCCATGCGTGGCCGTGGAACAATCCAAATCGTTTCCACAATGCGAGACCAGTCGACGGAATCAACTCGACTTTTGATGGGGTGAGTGGTTCAAGGTTACCGTCATGATTCCCTAATATGATCTGGATAACCGGCACCCGTTTCAGTAGTGCTTCGAAGAATTCTGGGACATCGCGCCACTCCTCGAGTTCCGCACCTGTTACACTATGTTTAACGTCGCCCAGCATCAAAAGACGCGTAGGTTTAACGGCGTCTATAATTGCCAACAGCCTTTGAAGCATTTTGCCGGTTTGGGAAGGGATGTGGATGCCTTGTTGTGCGAGTGTGACCTCCCACCCAATATGAAGGTCCCCAAGAACAACCACCTTCTCAGTCTTATGTCTCAGCAGTAGGGCGGGTTCAGATCCGATCGGTTTGAGGGCGTTCATTTGAGATCTTTCATTTGGTGGGACAGCTTTCATAACTTGATGATATAGCCGAACAAAAGGTTACATAGTTCACGCAGATTTCCAGAATCCGTAGCCCGGTGGTGTAGTGGACAGTTCACCCACAAAAGCATAGAGGGCTTTGGACCCTCCGACGGGAGTTCGAAAGGCAAATGAATTGCCCGAATTTCTCCCCCGGGCTACCAAAATACCTACCGTACTTCCTCCGTGGTATATCGAAATTTCTAGGTTGAGAAGCGGTCCTACCTAACTGAACGTTCGATAGCAATGCCGTACAACCCGGCTCCGACGAAGATGAAAACCCCGCTAAACGTCAAGAGTTCGTACCATCCTTGAGCGGTCACGGCCGGAGTACCGATCAAATATCCCCTGATCAGGTCTGACACCCTGCTTAAGGGGTTCCATTGTGCCAAAACGACCATAGGCGCTGGGACTATTTGCTTGAGGGCAGTTAGTGGGTAGAAGACTGTGCTGCAGAAGACGAGAATCAGGTAAAGGAGACTCCGTGCAGTCGTGAATCGTTCGAAACTTCGAAGCGCGACCGCTAGGCTGATGGCCAATCCCGACACTCCCATCCCCAAGAGGTACATTGCCGACAACATCAGAACGAGTTGAGCATATGTGGGAAACCGCAAAATCACCATAGCTAGGACAAGCAACGGTGAAGCGTAAAGCAAACCCCTCAACCCGCCTGCAACCAATCGGCCGATGACGAGTTCTGAGCGGCGGAGAGGGAGGCTCAATAGGTATTGATTGTAGCCGCGTCGCGTTTCGTTGTTTACTTCTCTTCCTATTACGAATGCTGCGGCGAATAGTCCCATCGCCACTATGCCAGGGGCTAGGAAGCGGAAGTAATTGAATGATACCATGTTTGTGAAGACGACGGCCATAATGAGAAGGTCTGCGAGGTTGATGCTGATCAGACCTGCGAGAGTGAACCGGTACTTCAAGAACACCCGCAAGTCATGCTCGATTACTGCCGTCATGCTCCCTAGCATATTCTCACTTCCACGCCCCGCCCTCAAGGTTTCGCTCGTAGATTGCAACTCCGAGAAAATTGAATGTCGCAAGAAAAATTATCACTACGACAACTGCCGTTAACGGGTTCGAGAGATATTGCATGTTGAAGTCGAGAGACCATCTGAAGAGGTCTGATGCGTACGTGAGGGGGTTGAACTTCGAGAGAGTCGCGATGGGACCCGGCATGAAAGCGATAGGATAGAGTGCGGAACTCAGCCTAACAATGAATGCGTCCAAAGCGCCCATGACAATGTCGAAGCTATCCCCCGAGCGAAGCCCAACGGCAAGCGTGATGCTCAACCCAGAAACGCCGAAAGCAAAGCCGTATAGCGCTATGAGCGCTGCCGCAACCCGAAGAGGACTCGTGACCCCGATCAAAATCATGAACCCTGCGGTTACAGGGGCCATGAAGATGAAGCTTCTAAGCCCCCCAGCCAGCGATCTTCCAAGCACTAACTCACGTCGAGTTAGAGGCAACGCTAACAGGTACTCTGTATACCCTTCATCAGCCTCATCATAGATTTCGTAGCCTGTGAATATCGCAACAGAATACATCGTCATGACGATTACGCCCATCGCGTAATAGTAGTAGTAATTGTCCATCACAACGACCAATCGTGAGATCGCGAGGCCGAATATGCCAATTTGAACGACTACGTAAAACCATCTCATCATGAGAATGCTGTACTGGTGCATGAGCAGGCGAAGGTCTCGTTCAATCACCAGTAGAATCTTGGTCACTGTCTCTATTCACTAACTTTGGATTCGTCGAGGGCAGCACCCGTGTAATGCAGGAACACGTCGTCCAAGGAAGGCTCTTTCATGTTCACTGAGTTTACAACAACAGCCAACTCGTTAAGTCGGTCCATTATTTTTGGAAGTATCTTCTCTGCTCTGTTCAGGTAGATTCGCAAATGGGTTGGTTTCTCGGTGGTGAGGTCTACCACGCCGGCCATCTCCTTTAGCTCTGCGATTGTCTTAACGTCGATGGGTGTTTCCGCGCGTATGTCGATAACGTCGCCGCCCGGGATGCTGTCCTTAAGGTTTCTCGGAGTGTCTAGTACACGCAGTTTTCCATGATACATTATTGCGACTCTGTCGGAGAGGCGGTCTGCTTCGTTGAGCTCATTTGTTGCCAATAGTATGGTGGATCCTTCGTCTCGAAGCGTGCGAATCATTTCCCAGATCAGATGTTTTCCAGCGACGTCAATCTGGGCTGTGGGTTCGTCTACTATTGCGATCTTTGGCCGCTGTATCATCAGTTTGGCGATTTCTACGCGCTTCTTCATACCGCCCGACAGTTCATTTGCTCGTTTCTTTCGAGCATCCCAAAGGTCTAGTTTCCTGAGCATTTTTTCTGATTCTTGCTTCCCGTTCTTAACTCCGCAAACTTTCGCATGCCAGGTTAGAATTTCCCATGGATTGTTTACCCAGAAGAGTTTAGGTTCTTGAAAAGCAATGCCAACCAACTCACGTACCTCGTACGGGTTCTTTCTTACATCAAACCCGCCAACTTCAGCGGTTCCTTCTGTTGGTTTGATGATGGTTGAAAGCATAAGTAGGGTCGAGCTTTTTCCGGCCCCGTTTGGGCCAAGGATTCCAAGAATTTCACCCTCCATTACCTCGAGGTTAAGATTGTCCACTGCCACGCTCGAACCGTATCTTTTGGTTAGACCAATCGTTTTGACTATGGCCATAAAGTGGCACCGCACCTGTCTCGGGAGGCGCAAGGAATTAAGCTAGTAATTTGGGCCGTTGGGGTCGATGAAGAGGTTACGAGTGAACCTATGCGCGCTATCATTTGACCTTGAGATCGATTCCAACTGTTCTCTTGATTAATTGAGCTAAAACGTCCGCTTGAGGCTTTGACCCGCCTTTGGCGGGTATAGATACAACAAGAGGGAATTCTTTCTTCGTCCTCTCAATTGTGGGCAGCAGCCACTCGAAGACAGGTTCGGTTACCATGACGAGGGAGATGTTTTCATCTGAATGCACCTTTCGGAAGGCCTTTTCAGCGTCTTCGCGGGTCTTCACTGCAAAAGTGCTGCTGATGCCTGTTACCTTGAAGTAAGTGGATGTGGCTCTGTCAGAGATGAGGGCAATTTTCCCCATTGTAATTCGCGCTCGGCAGGTGTGATGTGTCCCTAAAATTGCTTAAGGACATCCTCCCTCTCCATAACATGCCCACAGTAATGGCATCGTAACCGAATCGGCTCCCGTCTATCAACACCAAACTCCGGTTCGACTGGCTCGTGGGAATTCGAGATACATGAGGGGTTGTCGCACTTGATGGTTCCTCTTATGGTCGAAGGCAGTTCAACCACTTTCTTCGAAGTCACTTCGTAATTCCGTATTATGTTGATGGTTGCGCTTGGTGCGATCAAAGCGATCTTATCCACCTCACCAGGCTTGAGCTCCCTGTCCTGAATCTTGACAATGTCTTTGTGATGCAAATGTTTGCTTTCAACATTGATCGCCGCACTGACGACCTCACCGTTCTTACCATTGATCCCTAGAATCTTCAAAACGTCAAGCGCGAACCCAGGAGTTATGTGGTCGATAACTGTGCCGTTTTCGATTTTCTTTACGTATAGCTCCTGTCGCGTCTGCAACTTTCTTCAATTTTGTATGGTTCCAACAGTTATTTAACCGTGTGAGCGAAAGAGGGACGGGCGCGCCAAGATGGAATTTGCAGCAAGGGACATAGTTTCGATCAAGGATTTTTCTCGAGAAGAAATCGATTACGTTCTTAAGATGACCGATTCGGTTGAGCCCCTAGCGAAGAAGAGTTCGCACGCGCTCGACGGGAAGATTATGGCGACCCTCTTCTTCGAACCGAGTACTCGCACGAAGTTGAGCTTCGAATCAGCAATGTACAGATTTGGTGGAGACTGCCTTGGTTTCGCTGAACCGAAATCTGCGTCTGTTCAAAAGGGCGAGAACTTAGCAGACACGGTTCGAGTTGTTGAGAGCTACGCAGACGTCTTAGTGATCCGTCACCCACTTGAAGGCGCGGCCCGGCTTGCCGCTGAATTCGCTTCCGTCCCAGTCATCAACGCGGGAACCGGTGCGGAAGAACATCCCACGCAGGCTATGCTGGACCTGTACACGATCCGAAGGGAGCTTGGAAAGATCGACGGGTTGAATGTCGCCTTAGCAGGGGATCTCAGGTATGGACGAACAGTTCACTCATTAGCTTATGCGCTTTCACTCTACGACATCAACCTCTACCTTGTCTCGCCCACTCTTCTTAGAATGAGAAAGGAAGTGATGGAAGACGTGACTGGTCGTATCAAAGTTCAAGAGTTTGAGGAACTCAAGGAGGTACTGCCAAAAGTCGACGTATTGTACATGACGAGGATCCAGAAGGAACGGTTTGGATCTTTAGAGGACTACGAGAAGGTTCGCGGGTCTTACAGACTAGTTGCGAGCGATCTATCACAAGCCAAGCCTGAGATGATCGTAATGCATCCGTTGCCACGTGTTGATGAAATCGAGTACACCGTTGACAATACTCGGCATTCTAAATACTTCAAACAGGTCTGGTATGGGCTTCTCGTCCGTATGAGTCTAATTGGCTTGGTTCTAGGAGCATTGAGCTAGCTAGCACTTTGTTACCTAAGGTAACGCTTATATTGCCAACGCATGAAATATCCACGTAGGAAAAGAAATGCGATTAGAAGTCCAAGCCTCCTCCAAAAAACGACACGTCCTTCCCATGCACGTCGTAAATTATACAGCGTTCCGCGAAGACTTCCATACCCAAGAAGACGAGAGCGAACTCCATCTACTGGAGAAATTCCACGCAGCTCGAATTTTATCCCAGCGAGGAGACGTTGAGACTTTTATCGATCCAGTGCTTTTCGACCCAGAGAAACATTCCCAGAAACTGACCACGGATCTAGCCGGGGTCGAAGGTGAGACTCTAACCGCAGTCTTCTGTGAAACTAAACCCCCAGACGATGCGCTTCTCAAGGAGCTTGAAGTGATTGATGGGGCTGAGAACTCCAAGACTGTTGTCGTCTACCCCTTCAGAGTCAACTCAGAGAGTATAGATGCTAAGTTTCCACGAGCAGTAGAGGATGGTAGGCTAACCATAGAGCACCTGAATTGGCGCGACAGAGGATTAGAGAAGGCGTTCCGGCAAGCATTGGAACTTATGGACCTGCTCTGCAACGAAACCCGCGTTAAGATGCTCCTTCCATTACTGGAGCACCCACAGGGGAAGAAGAATTTCCGAGAAGAGATAAACCCGAAGCTCATTTACGAGAACGTCCCGTTGCTAAGAACGCACAAACTTATCATCCAACTTTCAGACGACCTCTACGACTTAACTCCGATGGGTAAAACAATCCTAGGCGAATATCTCGCGTTTGTTGAGAAGGTACGGGACTTGCTGCAGAAGTCCGCTAGAGACGAAGAGTAAACGAGGGAGTTGAAATGAGTACAAACACGGAACGTTTGGACCAATGCCAAGACTTCGTCGACGTTTTCGAGTTGGTGAAGAAATCGGCAGAGCACTCCTTGGGAAGACGCAGGGCCGGACTAATGCTTTACCTTGCGAAGTTACCAAATCACATCGGTGCATTCCATACGATGGGGACGAATGGAATTGTTATGAACCGGACAACTTTGGATATGATAACGCACAGCGCCCGGTCTCTACGCGAAATAAACTCGTACGTCTATTCAATTCTGCTTCACGAATATTTGCATTCTCTTGGTTATACGGAAGAACGTGAAGTAAGGAAGCTCGTGTACGACGTTTCATTAGACACCTTTGGACCGGAGCACCCCGCAACCCAAATTGCTTCGAAGGGCCCAAGCGCGATTCTACCTAGTACCGCGCCAGAGGAGAGTCCGAACGCGGCCCCCGATTTTGAAGTGATTCCAGACCTAGAAAGAAGCAGCCAACGCTACATCAGTTAAGCTGCCACACTCGAACTGCTTACCGTGTAAACGACTCGGTCATTGACACTCTTCCTTTTGGCCTCGGGCCATAGGCTGAAGGGAAGTAGGCCGTAGGAGGGTCTTCCAAGATACGTCATCTTATCAGAGCCGCACTGATTGCACTTAGGGCTGATTCCAATCTCTGTTCGGCCGCAGATGCTGCATGTAGAGTAGTTTGAAGAATAGGTGAGGAATTTGCAACCCCCGCCAAGTGCTTTCTCTGTGAGGTTCAATAGGTTCATGGGCAGAGAGTCCCCCGAGACGCAGATCACGTTCAGATGCCCCCCTGGCGTCGCTGATTGAAACTTGGCTTCGACTGCGATTCGGCTCTCGAGAGGCACTTTCATTGAAAGCGGCAAAGTTGGCAGGTCCGTGTAATAGACGGGGCCCCTCCCGCTATCGGGTGCTATTACTGATCGTCCAAACTGTTGAACATCCAATTCTGCTAGCCTTTCCACCGCCTCATCCGCGGGGCGTTGCGAAATCGCCAGTCGCATTTCGCCTTCTTGGGACAAAGGCTTCAATTGTCTTGAAGCATCCTGAAGCAATTTCATTCCGAAGTCCCCACCGGTTCGGTCGATTCTCTCACCAGTGTGAGCTTCAACAGCTTCGCTGAGGCCGACGAATGCGAGATTGTAGGAAGCGTTCTTTTCATAGAAATAGGGACCAGATGTACTGTTGCCGGAGAGGATTGGGAGTAGAGGTTGTTTGAGTCGTTCATTGATGAATTTCTTCTTGGCCTTGAAACCTTCAACCGTTAGAGCGACGGTTTCTCTTAGAAGGGCGAGCAGTCTTTCGTCATTCTTCTTTGCCTCGTGTGCAATTCGTGGTAGATTGATGAATATCGTATCCATGCTTCCAGTTCTCAAGCAGTCAGCGTCCCATTGTCCTGTCCAATCGTCTCCTAACCTTAGACCCGTGGCCGAGTAACTGCTCTTTTCTTCATCCCCAAGAAGGGCGAAAAAGGGGATGCTCCTTTGAGCCGCCAATTCGTGTGCCCTTTCCAAGATCTTTCGAGTTCTATCGTTGTGTAATGCTTTTGGCCTCACCTTTACTAGTAGGTGGGGGGAGACGGGCGGTTTCCCAGCCGATATCCTTTGAAATGCTTCGATCGTCGATTCTGCGATGAGAAGTGCTTCTTCGGAAAAGTCGCTATAATTACCCGAAACCTTGCCGCTGGGGCCTATCGCTTCCTCTTGTCCGAGAAAGTGTGGAATCGTAAGCTCTACGCCGAATGAGATACCGCCATGTGAATTGCGAGGGGGCGTCTCTCTGAGGATCGAGGTGAAGAAAGAGTATAGCGTTCTTGTGACATTTTCAGTTTTCATTCCATGCGCGAAGGGTGCAAGGAAGACGTTAAAGAAGTCAAACGTTTGTTCTCCTGAGGCTTCGGTACCTACTACCCCCAACACTTGGTTAACTAAACCGAGAGCCGTTTCCAGCGTTTCTGGAATCGGTGCCCCGGATGGGGGATGTTTCAGGAAATACCTCAGGTCATGGATGACCTCGTTGGGTGTGAGAATCCAGCTTTCGAGGTTCGCGATGTGGATTGCGCCTGAAATATGCGCGTCCGCTAGCTTGTGTGGCAGGCAGTTCAGCAGGACATATTCCGAGAGAACAGACTTCGATGAAACATGGTTAACGTAATCCGCGTCTAGTCCTTTTTCGCCGGCGTTCTTGATGAGCTGAGCGACATCGTGAACCGGCATGCCCAGCCTAGTTAGCTTGTGACGATACTCCTCCAGCTTCTTTTCGATAAGAATCGCATTGACGAACTCGCGTATTAGTGGCGCGGTCAAATATAGCGTCTTGAGTCTGACCAACCTATCTTCTGCTTCGGCAGCAATTTCATCTGCCATCTCTTGCGGAACTCCAGCTTCGATTACAAGAGATCTTGCGATCTTGTTGCGGTGGAATTCCTCTATCGCAAGCCTGGATGTTCTGACGTACAGTTTCCCGCGTTTTACGTTAACATACTCATCCAAGTCACGTGCAAACGAGACCATCATCGACCCTAGTTCCGTGATTCCGTACCGTTTCGTTTTCTTGTCGAGCATAACCAATCCTGTATCCGTCAGGCTTCTCAAGTGGTACACGAATTTTCCCGCGTCTCGAACTGGGTCCAATTTTAGCTGGAACATTAATTCCGTATATTGTAGCGAGCCCTTCGTGGAGAGTAGTCGTAAAATTTGTAGTCTGACTGGGGCTGATGCTGCGTCAAAGATTCCAGCGCCGACCCTCTCCGATGATCGAAGCAATCCTCTTACCCTCCAAGAAAGCCGAATGATACACTACCGTATTCCTATGTTTAAAAAACTGTAGTTCCCTACATTCCCACCTGTTAGTGTCAGCTCAGAATCTTTATTTTATATTCCAAGCATGAGGGCGACATAATCAACAGAGCTGTTACGGCCTTGAAACATCTAGGGATGGAAAAAGACGATTATGATGTCTTGCGGAAACTGGAAGAAGCATTCGAAAGAAAAGACCTCCAATTCTTCAAGACCTTTCTTGAACAATCGAGAGATTACCCTCTTCTCCTACGAGTGCATTCCGTCTGTATGCTTGAGCATATCGGAAATGAGGAGATGGTCCTTCCCCTGTGTAAGGTTCTGAAGGAAGACGAAAGCCCATTGACTAGGCATGAAGCTGCTTTCACGATGGGCCAGTTAGGTTATCGTTCTGCGGTACCTGCTTTAGTAGACGCGATGCTTCACGATAAGAGCCCAATTGTCAGGCACGAATCTGCTGTGGCTTTGAGTTCGATCGGGGATGATGAAGTTGTTCCGCAGTTGAAGAGGGCTATCGAAGATGAGGATGAAGACGTTCGCAATTCCGCTTTGATCGCATTCGAGTATTTGACATTCCTGCAGAAGAAACGTGGTACCGCCGTCGAGAACGTGGCGGTCAAGACGAAAATTCGACTGTGAAGCATTTAACTTAGTGAGCGTTTCGTAGTGGGTTCAGGGGCGGTGGTCCAGACCGCGAGTCAACCCCTCGTGGGGACATCTTGGTCTAAGATAGCGACCATATCGAATCGCCTTAAAACCGGTCTCGGGACCATGAAAATGAACGGCGGGAACACCGGTGATCGAGGGTTCAAAATGACTGAAAAGTCATGACATTCCCTCCCGCCCCACCAAACCTACCTTGATAACCGATCCTTGCTCGTCGCGCGAGTTTTGGCAAACATCGGATTGGTGTTAATTCGTGCCCCTATTTTCGTTGTAAGAGTTCTATCCAGATTCCATTTGGATCTTTCACGTACGCTTCTTTCCATCCGATCGCATATCCGATCGCATATGGTTCGACGACAACTTCGACGCCTTGTCGTTTGAGTTCTTTCACCGTGGCTTCCAGATCCTGAACATCGAAGGCCAGGTGGTCGAGGTTTTCGCCCTCAACGTAAGGCGAATTGAATGGGCTCTCTTCTTCGTAATGGTTGAGTTCAAGAAGTTGCTCCGAGTTTGTGCTCTTAAGCGTAATAACACTGCCTTTGGTTGGAGACGTCTTCTGAAGAGGTTCCGCGATGATCATGCCTAGTACGCCAGTGTAGAACTTGACAGATTCTTCCATGTTTTTCACTCGAATTCCGGTGTAAACGAAACGAAATCCAAAGGACATGGGCAGTAGCACTCAATAGTTCAGGGATATGCGTTGAAGACTTAAGGTCATTGTTCGCGGATGGATAACTTTCGCGTTTGAGTCCATTGCTCGATCCGAGCGGGTGTCTATTATGGAAAGACTACAAAATGAAAAAAACTAGCGCCTCTGCCTTTTGACTCAAACAAAACATGTAAATACTTAGTATTTCAAACTATTAGATATGCGAAGTAATATGCAGCGAATGGAAGCGCCACGCGACGAATGCGCTCGTGAAATTCTTGAGGTCGTACCATTGGCTATGCGCAGACTCAGAACAGAGCTCAGGAAGCACAGCGGATCCTCGCTGTCTGTGCCGCAATTCCGAACACTCGGATTCATAAACCGCCATCGAGGTGCGTCTATTTCTGAAGTGGCCGATCACATCGGGTTGACCTTGCCGTCAATGTCGACACTCGTGGACGGGCTTGTAACGCGCGGCTACGTAATGCGCAGGGTCCATGAAGTTGACCGAAGGCGTATGACCCTAACGCTAACCGAACGTGGAGACGGGGTATTGCGTTCGGCCCGCGAGGGGACTCTGGCATACCTGACAGAGCGGCTTAAGCCAATACCTGAGGCACAGAGGGTCACCGTTGTGAAAGCAATGGATATTCTCAGACGGGTATTCTCTGAGGAGGCTGATTGATGTCAAGGGTTCAAACAAGTCAGGTCAACGCGCCCAAAGTGGAAGCGAAATCAATCCTTGAGACCAAGTCATTGACTAAGCGTTTCGGACAGCTCGTTGCAGTCGATCAAGTGAACATGTCCATCTTACCCGGTGAGATGTTCGGTCTTGTGGGACCAAACGGTGCCGGCAAGACGACTGTAATCAAAATGCTAACCACTCTTCTGGCGCCAACGTTTGGAGACGCTTGGGTGGCTGGCTATGATGTGGTTGGTCACGCGGCCCAGGTTAGGCGAGTGATAGGGTATGTTCCGCAACTGCTTTCCGCGGACGGTTCTCTTACAGGTTACGAGAATCTGCTGATCTTCGCAAAGCTATACCATATCCCTCGCGGGGAGCGCGAGACACGCATTCATGACGCGTTATCTTTCATGGGGCTCGCGGAAGTATCTGGTAGAATGGTTCGGGAATATTCTGGAGGAATGATTCGACGGTTAGAGATCGCCGAATCCATGCTGCACAGACCAAGAGTACTCTTCCTGGACGAGCCAACGGTCGGACTTGATCCCGTTGCGAGGAAAGCTGTCTGGGACCACATCCAACGCCTTCGTGCGGACTTCGGAACCACAATTCTGCTGACAACTCATTACATGGATGAGGCGGACGAACTGTGCGACAGAGTGGCAATTATGCACCTGGGAAGAATCGCCGCGATCGGGACACCCACTGAGCTCAAGGCGACAGTTGGTGAAGGCGCGACACTGGATGATGTTTTCGTACATTACTCAGGGTACGAGGTGGATAGCGGAGGGAACTTCCGCGAAGTCTCGAGAACAAGGAGGGTGGCAAGCAGGCTTGCATAAGCTTCCCTCGCTGGGAATCGGAAATGTACTCACGGCGGCTTTCAACTTCACGACTGACACATTCACAATCGCCGAGCTTGAAGCGCGCAAACTTCATCATGACTTCACAGAGCTCTTGACACGTGCAGTCCAACCAGCGCTTTGGCTCCTGATCTTCGGCGAGGTGCTCGCCCAACTCCGAGCTATTCCAACCGGGAAGATCTCGTACCTGGACTTCATTACGCCCGGCATCTTAGCCCAAAGCGTTCTCTTCATCGCCATCTTCTATGGTATAGCTATCATCTGGGAACGTGACCTAGGAATCCTCCAAAAGATGCTAGCGAGTCCGGCACCTCGCACTGCACTAGTGTTCGGAAAGGCTCTCTCTGCTAGTGAACGAGGGCTATCCCAGGCTCTAATAATTTACGGGTTGGCGGTACTGATAGGAGTCCACATCAACTGGTCTGTAGTCTCTGTGCTGGGCGTGTTGTTAGTCGTGATTCTAGGCTCCGCCTTGTTCTCCACTTTCTCCTTAATCATCGCGTGCCTAGTCCGGACCCGGGAGCGTTTCATGGGTGTGGGCCAGCTACTCACAATGCCGCTCTTCTTCGCGAGCAACGCAATTTATCCAATCTCCATTATGCCGGTTTGGTTGCAAGCGATTGCATGGGGCAACCCCTTGACGTATGAGGTTGATGGGCTGCGGTCCCTCATGGTGATTGGAGGCGTTAGCGTCTACGGAACCCTAGTAGACATAGCAGCACTAATGGCATCGACTGTGATCTTGGTCCTCATAGCGGCGAAGCTATACCCGCGAGTCATCTAACTCCGCACGGCCCAAATGAATTACGAAGTCGGTTGAGAACGATTGAGTTATTGAAACGTAAGTTGATAAAGCCTGCACTTCCTGTTCTGAAGGTTCGACTTATTAGTGACAAATTTGCAGACGCACCGTGCCGGTAGATATTGAGGGTTGCTCGTTGAGATTAACTGCACTCGTAGCTATACTAGTCGGGGTAGTTGGTGCTGCGTGGAGTTGGAAATTGCTCCAGTGGTACATTTCCGCCAACACGGTACTGTACTGCGTTCTGGGCTCGCAATGCGCTGTCGGTTTTCGCGTCGGCCTCTTCATACTTCTATGGTACGCCTATCCACCTGCTCGCAGTGGGATGGTTTAGTTTACTGGCAGTAATCGCCGGCATTAGGGCATACGGAGTACAAGGAGCGTCACGAGCTGGCCTACTCATAGCAGCGCTATGCGTGCCGACGATCATGTATCTGGATTACATAATGATCGCAGTAATACATGCGATCTGCTCGGACTGCGAACTAGCCCATATCCTCGGCCTGATCCTCTTCGCACTCTTCATAATCATGTACCGCTCCGACAGGAAAGGCAACGCGAACGCAACGTGAGCGTTGTAACTCCCCGGCGATGGCTGTTGAAACCCACAACAAGTTCGTCATCCGAGGTTCAGAGCAGGCGCAGTTAGAGCGAAAGCTTAAGCATTAGCTCTCATTGCAGCGTAATCGATAGGAGAGGAACCTTTGGCATCCAAGAGCAACAAGACCAAAGATGGAAAGGAAACCGTGGCCAAGAAAAGACACGGGTTGAGCAAAGCTGAGAAGATTGCAATTCCGATCATTATTGTGATCGCAGTTTGGGCGGTATACTCGGCCCTGAACCCTGGATCTCCAGCAACTTCAAGCACACTTACAAATTCCGTCACAACTTCAGTATCCCAATCCGGTCTAGCCCCAGATTTCACGTTGCCCGTTGTTGGCCCTAACGGTCTAACGGGTCAAAGCGTGTCGCTATCGTCATTTCGCGGAAAGGTTGTGCTTTTGGAGTTCATGGAACCTTGGTGCCCGCATTGTCAAAATATGGCTCCAATTATGGATGGCCTGTATACCCAGTATGGCAAGGGAAACGTCGTGTTTCTGACTGTTGCTGGGCCTTGGAACGGAGCGACTGCAAATGATGCCGCAGGCTTCATCGGCAAGTACGGAACTGGCTGGATTTACGTTTACGATTCTTCAGGGACGATATTCAGCGAGTACGGCGTTAATTCGACCCCTACCTTCTACATCATCGGAAAAGACGGTTCGGTTTCGACGAGCTTCACGGGTGAACAAACATCCGGCGCACTAGCGAGCGCAATCTCCGCGGCAGGCGGGACCTGAGAGGTAATAGCGTTTCAATTACTGATCCCTGCGACAAATTCATATGAGGATGCCTTACTTTTCGCCATCTTTCAGTGCAGGTCCTTCATTTCTCATAGCCTGCATGCATGAATGTGTGCGGCGCGCCAAATGAAGGAATGAAAACATTCTCGCATCTTACTTTCGATAGCCTTTCCTTGCCGAACCTATAAGCGAGGTCTCGCCCCAACCCGCTGCTTGCAAGCGGTACAGACGATCCAAGATACTGACTACAACGGCCTTTGCATTTCGCTTTAACGTCAGAATAAAGCTGTCTTAGCGTAGTGGATTCGTTCTTGATTCCAAGAGGTCTTTCTGTAAGGTCGACGATTGCTGCATCGTACTCATCCGTTGTGGATTGCAAATACCGAAAGGCGTCGTCGATGACGGTTTTGACTCGGGGATCTTTGAAAGCTCGATTCACCCGGCCAATGTGTTTTCTGCATGATCCGATGAGCAGTTGATCTATTTCAACGAGTGTGACATGTGCAATAGTTGGAGACTGGAGAAGTGAAAGTAGCGTTTGCCCGCTACCACCTCCGAGCACAATCACTCGAACAACTCCATTTCGCTTCGCAGGGCCGCAGAGGGCTTCGTTGAAGACTTGCGCATCATACGCGGTGTGTTGCAGGTTATGATCGAGAAACAACATCCTGCCATAAGCATCATTATCGATAATGTCTATCTTCTGATACTTCGACTTGGCCGAGAAACAGAACTTCTTCGCATGATATGCCAGGTGTAGTCCGCGGTAGGGTTCATATACGATGTATTTGGATTTCTCGAAACACACTCTGCGAGCGTTGTTTGACATGGCTTTCCATCGAGCTGCCGAGAGGAATAATCTATATTAGATCTATGTTCGCGGGTTTGAACCAATGGACCGTCCCCTCTACAGCCAGTTAGTTCAGTATTACGAACTCATTGAGAGCCGTGATTGGCGTAACGAGATGAGGCTAATCAGTTCAGTCCTACAGAAGCACAAATCAGAATCTGTAGTTGACTTGGGTTGCGGGACGGGGTATCACGTTAGAGCTCTGACAAAGATCGGCTTCAACGTAACTGGGGTCGATATTTCAAAACAGAATATTGAGTTCGCAAGGAAAAGAGCTGAAAAAGAGAGAACTCGGACGAGTTTTGTCATTGACAGCTACTATCATTATCAACCCCGTGAAAGGGTGGACGCGGCTCTCTGCCTGAACTGGTCGATTCCTGTACGAGATCATGAGGTCAAACGGTTTCTTGACAACGCAAACGCCATGCTTCGGCCCCGTGGCCTGCTGATTCTGGATTTCGAGAGGCGGTCGCAAATAGTTTGGGGGGATGTTGGTAAACCAATCGTTGATTCATGGAGGCAGAAGAATCGACTGATCGTCAGAGTTTCCGTGGGACAAATGATCTCCAGCGTATTATGTTCGAGAGACGCCTACATTATCTATCATACTTCTTCCAGACCGAGCATACCCAATGAAGCTTCGAGATACAAAGCCGCGCAACGCAGAGATATTGCTGAGGTTTACGTGGACTACTCTTATGTGCGGTTCTTTTCGTTAGCCGAGATGAGGCGTTTCGCGAAGCGGTCGGGCTTTAAAGTGTTGGGAAATTTCCTTCTACGGAGGAATAATTACAAACGAAACTATGCGGTACTTCAAAAGTTTCCATAAGGTACTGGGATCCGGGTGGCATGACTCACGGCGAGATTAGGACCGCCCCTTGTCGTGGCCACTGGAAACGGTTTTCCGACCGAGCAACGAACTTATCTAGCGCCGTAGCGGTCAACCCTGTCGGTTCAAAGACTACTAGCGGGGTGGGGTAGCCAGGTTTAACCCGCAGAACGCTTGCGGACGGCTCATATCCTGGCGAGAAACCCTGAGATTGAGCTTAACGGCTCCTCAAGCGGTGGTTCGAAAGGCACAAAACGGCCCGAACATCCACCCCCCGCTACCAACGTAGCAAATTCCTTGGGGAACAATTCAACGAAGCGCGGAGAGATTCCAGTCGAGCAAACAACCGCGGGGGAAACTCTGGTGTCAAAGTGCCGAAAAATGTTCGACCTCAATAGGCTCTATTTAGCTGGATGAGAAGCAGTTTCTATCTGAAAACGACAGTCTGCCTTGATTTTTACACTCTTCTGCGAAATTTTCATCCAGCATTCGGCCATATTGCGTTGATTAATAACATGGCGTTGTCTCAGTGGAGAAGAGTTTATTCCGGATGGTTCAGGTGGTTCTCCGATAACCCATGTCATATATTGCGGTTCCGAGACCTCCGATAGCGGCCACCTGCTATGTACCGGCACCATGCGCCATCCCACAGCCACCCGAAGTCTACTATCAACCACCGCCGCAAGCAGCGGCATATCAGCCACCCCCACAGACCTACCTATACCAACCACCCCCGGTTGCCTACAGTGTGGCGTCGCCACCTCAGGTCTACTATTACCAACCCCCAATGGTCAAGGTTCAGTAGGCCTACAGGAATTTCTCGTTGGAGCAGTCACCGACAAGGGCGTGGTCGGCAAGTTGATCGTCGGCGCTTTATCCTCAAGAAATTTGATAGCCCGTGTTGACGAGGCAATCGCAGGCGCTGCGGTCAAAAGAGCAGGCCCGGCAGCACAGGCGGACGCTCATTGAACGGAGGATACAAATGCTTTACTTGTGCGACCTCGCAGGGTCCTCAAGGCGCAGATGGAATGTGGAAGCGCTTCTAGCTTGCGCTTTAGCGCTGCTCGGGGCCCCATTGGCCCGCACGCAACAGACCTCGCAACCGCCCCCCGACACGATCATAAAGGGGAGCGAACACCCGGATCAGTTTCCCCGGAGGCAGGCGTTTTACATCTTCTCAAGATTCTCGAAATCGGACCCGGCTGACGCACCGCATTTACAAGAACGCGCTCGGTCAATTGAGCTCAATTCCATGGGGTTGTCCACTGAGGACGCTGCAGCCCTTGAGCAGGCCGTAGAGACCTTCAGAGTGCAAGAGAAGGCGATCGACGATAAGGTCACTTATGCGATATCGGAGGGAGGCGGTAACCATCAGGGTCTCATCGACCTTCAACAAAGCCGAGAAAAACTGATCAACATCGCTGCCCAGGACATCACCCTGCACGTAAGCAGGGTGGGCCATGTCGCAATCCGCCAGTATATCGAGCGAATCGTTTCCAAATCGCAGATCAGTACCTGGAGTTCAGCCACGCAGTAATCTGGAGGGATTCATGAAGCTCCGGGCATTTCTGGCCGTCGTTGGATACTTCGCGTTCCGTGTGATGGGTGCGTCCCTGAGTTGTCAGGTCGCCCACGCACAGGCCGAGTGCATCGACCCGACACGGGGGATGACGTCGATTGCTGCTAGTTTCTGTCCCTATGCGACTGCGAGCCGGACGAGTTCGACACCTGCTACATAGAGCCCCCGCCGCCGCCGCCGCCGGACTGGACCGGAGCTTGCCTCAAGACCGAGCCTCACGCCGCGCTTTGGGGATACACGGATGTCACATTGACTCGGACGGAAATCTTGAGGCCTGGGCAGTAGCCTACAACCTAGACGGCGTCGCGGGTCAGGTCATGCCCACCGCGTGGCTGGAGGTGACGATGCCGGATGGGACAGTTTCCGGAAGCGTCGCAAGGAACCTGGGCCAGCCCGATGATTTCGGTGAGCGTGGATCAGGCGTTCACGGACTACAACGACACCGGCGCTGGCAAAGCCTACGGGGTCAGCGAACTTCATTACAACTGCGGCTTTAACCTAAGCATCGTAAACGACCCAAAATTCGGTATCGCGACAACGTTCTGGGGCCCGCCCCGATTGTGGATATAGACGACAATTGCCATTGGGCCAACTTGGCTTGCTCAAGCGGGACGCCGAGGTGCACGTACGTTCAGGGTATTCAATTTTCTCCCGGGTGCCCTAGTATATGCAAAGCGAGACTCTTGTCGTGGACGGCTCGTGCTCGTCTCAATTTGCAATTGGGATTGAGGCGGACGGTCCAGGGGTTTGCAACTAGCTTCGTGTCCCTTTTCTATATAATCGCTTCGGGTGCCCCGCCCGAACCACCGTGGCTCGGCTCCTCAAGGTGGACGAGGGTGCTCAGGATGTATTTCTTTGAAGAAGCAGGAGGGCAGGAATGGGTAGCGCATCCGTTCTGCTCGTGCTAGGAGTTATTTTGGCACAAGGCCAGACGTCGGTACAGAACGGAGATACCGGGCCCGCAACGGGCGCAAGGCTGTTTGCGCTTCCACGCCCGGATCCCGATAGCGGTTCGACCAGATTGAAGAGCGTTCACACGAGCTCCCCAACGGTTCATACTCGGTTGAGTCTGTGATTCACAGCAAGACCTACCGCGACGCTGCAGGACGGATTCGGACAGACTCTGAAGTTCAAGACGGTCGGGTCACACCATTAGCACCTCAAGCACAGTGATGGACCCTACGAACGGTTCAGGCTTAATCCTCTTGGAGGGTGAGAGGATCGCGTATCGGATCGCATTTCCGATTTCGACTGATAGTAAACTGTTTTCCGCTGACGCTCTGGATGAAACTGAGCCCGCACACAAGTGGAAGACCACCTCGGAGGAGGCCGGAACGAGCGTCATCGGGGGCGTTGCATTCTCGGGCAGACGGGTCACCCAGAACGCGGAGGATCGACCCTGGCTTACAAAGGATTTCGAATATTGGAACTCAGACGCACTAAAATTGACGGGAGCCATAAATATTTCAGGCCTGAGAGAGAAGTATATGGCCAGAATTGAGAACCTGCGTCGGGGCGAGCCGGATCCCGCGCTCTTCCAGATCCCTCCCGGCTATAAGATCGTTGACATGCCACCGTTGTTTTCTGCCCCAAAGTCAGGGCGTTAACCCTTCGCGCCTGAGGTGCCAAATTTCTGCGCCACCATTCTAAGCTCGGCCAGCCGCCCAGCCAGCGCTACTGCGGAAAAGGTACGAACTTTTCGCGCAGGAGGCTTGATTGGCATGGACGGGCGATCAGTGAATGGGAACGGACTCGCCGCCGACCTGGATGGAACTCCGTGTAATGGAGACGGTTTTGGCTCCGTCGCCAGCGTCGATAGCAGGGGTGTTCGAAGGAAGCGGGCGCGACACATCGATTTTGAGGCCCCAGACATTGAGTCCGTCGCCGTGGTTGAAAACGACGTTTGCGCCGGGAGCGTTCCTGATCGTGATGCGGTAAAGCGTGAAGTTGTTGGAGCCGTTGGCAACGATCAGCCGCGGAACCTGCTGGGCCCCGCCCGCGCGGGCCTGCCCGGCCAGATCCCACCAAGAAAACTGCGACCCAAGCATTTTTTCGCCGCCGCGGCCATCAATGACGCCATCGCCCATCACGCCGGAGCTGGGCGCGTGGTCGACGGAGATGAGCGGTTTGCAGCCGCGGGAGCCCGGGACCCGGCTGACGACGCCGCAACTGCCCGGCGAGGCAGGATGCGGCGCTAAATATTACGCCCAGGACCAAGGGGAATCGGGGAATCATGGGTGCGGTTCCTCTGATGGCTGTCGCAACGCAACAACACACTGAAACACTCTATGCTCGAGCAACAAGAACAGGGCGGCGCAAGGGCGCGCGCGGCGCACCGCTTACAGCGCGTTTTCGCCGCGCTCGTCGTTGCGGATGCGGATGGCTTCGTCGATCCTGGTGACGAAGATTTTGCCGTCGCCGATGCGGCCGGTGCGGGCGGCGCCCACAATGGCCGCGATGGCCTTTTCCTTCAGCTCGTCGTGAACCACCATCTCGATCTTCACCTTGGGCAAAAGGTCGACGGTATATTCGCGGCCCCGATAGAACTCGGTGTGGCCCTTCTGGCGGCCGTGGCCGCGGGCTTCGAGAATGGTCATGCCTTCAATGCCTGCCTCAAGCAGCGCATCCTTGACGGCGTCCAGCTTTGAGGGCTGGAGAACAGCTTCGATCTTGAGCATACGAAAAATGCCTCGTTCGATAGCGTAACAGGCGGGGCGCGCTGGCGTTGCCGCCTGTTACCGCTCGGCAGCGAAAGTCTTCTCAGCTTCGCTGCAGGCTCGAGTTAAAACGCTGAGCCGAGGCATCATCGAAGTTGGACGCTGAATGGAATTCGCTGAGGACTGAAACAGGCTAGCGTTGAAATCGTAACCTTCTTCGCCGTGCTGCGAAAGATCGAGACCGGCAGCTTCCTGCTCGGGAGTCACGCGCAGGCCCATGATTTTATCCACCACAAACAGCAGAACCAGAGTGCCCACAATCGAAATCCCCAGGAGATGCCGACGCCGCAAGCTGGTTCAGAATCTGGCCCCAGTGGCCGTCGATGCCGCCCGTAGGCACGCCCTTGCCATAGATCGGGATTGATGACACAGGCGGCAAAGACGCCGGTGAGGATCGCGCCCAGCGTTCCGCCCGCGCCGTGCACGCCAAAGGCGTCGAGCGAGTCGTCGTAACCGAAGCGGCACTTGACCTGTGAACACCATGAACGAGCAGAAGAACCCGGCCGCAAGGCCGATGAGCAGCGCGGACATGGGCTGCACGAAGCCCGAAGCCGGCGTGATGGCCACCAGGCCGGCCACCGCTCCTGAGATTGCGCCCAGGGCCGTGGGCTTGCCGTTGTGAAACCACTCAAAGATGGTCCAGCCCAGGGCGGCGGCGGCCGTGGCAAAGTGGGTGTTGATAAAGGCGCTGGTGGCCAGCGGGCTTGCGCCCAGCGCGCTGCCGGCGTTGAACCCGAACCAGCCCACCCACAGCAGGCACGCGCCGATGAAGCTGAGCACCAGCGAGTGCGGAGGCATGGCAGTTTGCGGATAGCCGAGGCGCTTGCCCAGGTAGAGCGCGCAGACCAGCGCCGAGACGCCGCAGGTGATGTGCACCACCGTTCCGCCGGCGAAATCGAGCGAGGGAATGTGGCCGCCGGTCGCGTTGAGCAGGCCGCCCACGCCCCAGACCATGTGCGCCATGGGGCAGTAGACGAAGAGCGACCAGAGCGAAAGAAAGACGGCCATGGCGCTGAACTTCATGCGCTCGGCAAACGCGCCGGAGATCAGCGCCGGCGTGATGATGGCGAACATGAGCTGGTAGATCATGTAGGTCTGCTCGGGAATGGTGGCGGCGTAGTCGGGGTTGGGCGAGAGCGAGACGCCGCGCAGGAACAGGTGCTCGAAGCCGCCGATGAACACGTTGCCGTGCCCGAAGGCCAGCGAGTAGCCGCAGATGGCCCAGATGATGGTGACCAGGCCCATCATGGCGAAGCTCTGCATCATGGTGCCGAGGATGTTCTTTCTGCGCACCAGGCCGCCGTAGAACAGCGCCAGGCCGGGGCCGGTCATCAGCAGAACCAGCGCGGCAGAGGTCAGCATCCACGCGTTGTCGCCCGCCGATTGCGCGCTGGCGCTGGCAGCCTGTGCGTTCCGCACGGCCTCCTGCAGGGCGGCAATTTGCGCTTGCGTATCCGAGGCGGCAGGCTGAGCCAGAGCCACGGCAGGAATCGCCAGCAACGGAGAAAAGAAGAGCAGCTTCATTGCTCCACGGCACATAGTTTTTCTACTCCCATCGTGCATGGACGTTCGAGCGCCATGCGATACGGCGAAATAGCGGCCGCCGTTCCGCTTAAAGTCAATCGGGATGCACTGGTAACGCAGGCCTATGCGGGGCCCTATTCGCTACCGGAATAGGGATTTTGAAAAGACCGAGCGCGACAGGCAACCGCCCGTTAGAGTGCAATGATACCTAAACCCTTGCATGATTTTTATAAGGATACAATAAGCCCCTGGCATCTTTATCGCTCCTGTGCTAGGTTGCATCGACATATAGGGTTGTGCGGCGCTGGGGGCCGATTTTTTCGGGTTCCAGGAGAGAGGAGCGACGCATACCGGGCCCCCATGAACTCAGTTCATGGGGTGGATACCGGGTGTCTGCTAGCGACGAACGACAACGAAACCGGGAAAATCGGGCCCAGCCCTCGGGTTGCGGCGAAACCCCGCTCATACTTCGTTGTCGTCCTAGGCGGTGGACCCGCCACAGCCGTCGTCCTCCGCCTCGTCTGAGCGGGGTTTCGCAACGCAACGCCACATATCCCTATATGTCGATACAACCTAGCGCGAATTGCCGACTCGAAACTGCCTTCTCGATAATGTACGCGCCTGACTTCCGCGGAAACCCCCCTCCGCTTGCGCGGGGCCACATCCCAATGGCCGCGGCCATTGGGATGCTCATTCCGGCAAGAAGAAAACGTTCCCGGCTTACCCGGGCGCAGGCGCCTAAGAGCAGCTTCTCCGCGCTCGTCGTTGCGGATGCGGATCGCTTCGTCGACGCGGCTGATGAATATCTTGCCGTCGCCGATGTGCCCAGTGCGGGCAGCGCCTAAAATGGCGGCGACAACCTTCTCCTTCAACGCCTCGGTGACGACGATTTCGAGCTTGATCTTGGGCAGCAGGTCGATGGTGTACTCGCGCCCGCGGTAAAACTCGGTGTGCCCCTTCTGGCGGCCATGACCACGGGCTTCGAGAATCGTCATCCCTTCAATTCCGGCTTCGAGCAGGGCGTCCTTAACCGCGTCCAGCTTCGTAGGTTGAATCACAGCTTCAATCTTTACCATTTGCGGATTCCTCGTTCCTCAGCTTATGCGACTTGGCCTGACCCGCGCCGCGTGGGCGCGGCCGGCTTCAAATCAAGCGTTCAACTCGTAGCCTTCCTCGCCATGCTGCGAAAGGTCCAGGCCGGAGGTTTCATCGGCCGTGGAAAGTCTCAGTCCCATCGCCTTGTCGACCGCGAAAAGCAGGATCAGCGTGCCGGCGATAGCAATCAGCCAACCGATCCCCGCGCCAACTCCCTGGTTCAGAATCTGATGCCAATTTCCACCGATGGCGCCGGTAGGCCGCGGTTGCCCGGCGGCGTCCTTGCCGAAGACCGCGTTGATTGCACCCGACGCCAGAACGCCGGTCAGCACCGCGCCCACCGTGCCGCCCATCCCATGGACGCCAAAGGCGTCGAGCGAATCGTCGTAGCCGAAGGTTTTCTTGATCTTCAGGACCATGAAGGAGCAAACCAGCCCGGCGACGGGCCGATCCCGAGCGCCGACATCGGTTGCACGAATCCGGAGGCCTGTGTAATCGTAGCCAGCCCGGCCACAGCGCCGGAGATCGCGCCGAGCGCAGTCGGCTTGCCGTTGTGAACCCACTCAGCCAGAGTCCAGTGAGGGCCGCAGCCGCCGCGGCAAACTGGGTGTTGATGAAGGCACTGGTGGCCAGGGGCCAGCCGACAAAGCGCTGCCGGCATTGAACCCGAACCAACCAACCCACAACAGGCATGCGCCGATAAAGCTCAGCACCATCGAGTGCGGCGGCATGTCCGTGTTGGGATAGCCGATTCGTTTGCCCAGGTAGAGGCGGTCAGAGGGCGGAAACCCCGCTGGTAATGTGAACCACGGTGCCTCCCGCGAAGTCGAGGACCGGCCAGCGCACGCCGCTGGTGCTGACATTCAGCAGTCCTCCCGCCCCCCAGATCATGTGCGCCATGGGGCAATAAACCAGCAAAGACCACAGGGATAGAAAGACGGCCATGGAGCTGAACTTGACGCGCTCGGCAAACGCTCCGGTAATCAGCGCAGGCGTGATGATGGCGAACATGAGCTGGTAGATCATGAACGTCTGCTCGGGAATGGTTGGGGCGTAGTCCGGGTCGGGCGAGAGCAGACGCCGTGCAGGAAGAGGTGATCGAATCCCCCGATAAAGCATTGCCATGGCCGAAGGCCAGCGAGTAGCCGGCGATCGCCCACAGCACCGTGATGAGGCCCATCATGGCGAAGCTCTGCATCATGGTGCCGAGAATGTTCTTGCGCCGCACCAGGCCGCCGTAGAAGAGCGTCAGCCCCGGTCCGGTCATCAGCAGCACCAGAGCCGCGGACTATCAGCATCCAGGCGTTGTCGCCGGCGGACCGCGCATTGTGGACGGCCTGCTGCAGGGCTGTATCTGGGCCTGGGTAGCGGGCGCTGCAAGGGCGCGCCAGCAGGTTAGGAGCGACGGCGTGGGCCAAGGATGGCAGGGCAGGAGGGCGGGTAAGCACAATAACTTGCAAGAACCAGAGGACATGAGATCTTCCGCTCCGAGATCGATGGTTTCCGCGCCAGGCGCGAAGAAAAGCCGTGAGTGTTCCACGCATGGCCATGGAAGGCCAGCGAATTGCACAAATCAGAGAACGCGAAGGGCGCACACGTGCGTTTCGACCAATCCAGAAGCCATAGTCGAATCGCAGTTTGCGGACATACTTACGCTTCTCTTAAGGACCTTGGATATGACACAAGTTTCTGCCTGCAGGGCAAACCGCAGTGGCGCGCCCAGGATCATGCCAAATCCCGCAGGCGTATATTGGATATATGGCGGCTTCCGTTGAGCGCGATCACTATCTGTTCGGCAGCATGGAAAGCAGCGCGAAAAACCGCACCAAGTCGAGGAAGTCGAACTACGGCTACGAAGAGCCGGAGGGCGTCTTCCTGACCACGCTGGATTTCGCGGTCAACTGGGTCGGAAGAACTCGCTATGGCCCATGACCTTCGGTCTGGCCTGCTGCGCCATCGAGATGATGTCGATGGGCGCTTCGCGCTTCGACATTGCGCGCTTCGGCGCCGAGGTTTTCCGGCCCTCGCCGCGGCAGTCCGACCTGATGGTGATCGCCGGCCGCGTATCGCAGAAGATGGCGCCCGTTCATCCGCCGGCTCTACGACCAGATGCCCGAGCCCAAATGGGTCATCTCGATGGGCGCCTGCGCCACCTCGGGCGGCGTGTTCAATAACTACGCACTGGTGCAGGGCGTCAACCAGGTCATTCCGGTCGACGTGTATGTCCCGGGTGCCCGCCTCGTCCCGAGCAACTTATCTACGCCATTACGCTTCTACAGGAGAAGATACAGCGCGAGCCCCGCAGCCTGCTGAAGACCCTGAATGCAGATTAAGCAACTGATTTTATTTAACGGAGAAGCGGCAAAGACCGAATCGGGCATGCCTAAAGTCACCGCCCGGAGTTCGTGGCGCGCAAGGTTCTCCCAATCATTAGGCGGATTTCTGACCAGCGTGGCGGATTCACTGGAAGAAAATTGCCAAGACTACCATCGCCCGCAGAGGTTTGCGGCGGGTATTCACCGCGTCCAGAGCAACTTATCTACGCTATTTCACTTCTAAAACAGCAGATTTATCGTGAGCAGGGCAGCCTACTAACGACCCTGAATGCAGGCCAAGCGTTTCGATCCTTTATGATTAATGGAGAATTCAGCCCAGGGAGTCTCAATGTGCGATGGGCTCGGCGAGGAGTGCGCCGCGCTCAATTACACTTTGGGACAGGCGCGTTGTTTATTGAGTGAGCGAAGTGCCCGACAGTGGATTACCACAACATCAGCTAACAATCGGAGATGTGAGCCGCAGGGGAAGAATCGCGCCACATCAGAACGCCCTGTGGGCCGTGCGGCGCATGGGGATGGCTTTTCGCGCCGCGTCGAGGCGGAGAAGCCGAGCGTAAGAGAGAGCTCGGCGGCTATTGTTTTCCAGATTGCGTCGCAGTAGAGATGCGGAGGGAAACGGACTTGAATCAGGGTTGCGCCAGGCACAGGCGGCAAAAAGGTGAAATGATCCAGGATCGAGATCGCGGTGGCCCTCAAACGGAAATATGCTTGTTTGTTCAGCATGATTGAGAAGGAGAATGAAATGTATT